>NZ_JBXWKI010000012.1:0-194435 GCF_058190535.1 Serratia sp. CoH_134_PS_4 | reverse complement strand
ATCGGTGGAGCTGCATGACAAAGTCATCGGGCATTATCTGAACATAAAACACTATCAATAAGTTGGAGTCATTACCCTTTAACCCATAAAGATTTACTTCTCGAATAAACAATTCTTTCATTCATACTTCTGTCATACCCGTTACCGTAGATAGTATCGGACGATAAACAGACCCAAGTATTGACCGGGAATGTGTCCGCGGAATTATCACTTTCTGTGTTTACTTTATTTTTAGAGGAAGACTCATATTCTTTAAATTTTATATTACTACAACCGCTAGACTCTACAGTATTGTAGGAAACTGACGAATTGTCATTAATTTCTCTTACTATGAATTTATCACTATTAAAATCAGAGGGTATGTTTATTTCAGGATTAATATCTGAAAAAGCGAACTTACAAATAAAAAATATAAAAAAAGCAAAATATTTAATTTTCATCTCTTATCTCCTTAACACAATCCCTTCAGGTTTATCTAAAGTAAACGCATTGTTTTCGTCTGGGAATTTTATTTCTGTCAACACAGCCAAAGCACAAGTATATGCACAGCAACGTTCTATAAATCCATTTATCCCTTGATAATTTCGTCTGCTGATAGCTCCTGGCAAGTTCACTGTTGCACTCGCCCGCCAGAATGCTGGGCTACGATAATAGATCCTAATACCATGCCCTGCAGTCACAGCCTGTCGCTGTAGTTCATGAGTCTCATCGGCATATTTTGCCATACCAGCTAATGACCAATAAAATCCTGCGCTATCGGCCGGGTCGAATACTCCAATATCGACATCTTCACGCCAAGACACCACTTCTGGCTCAAGTCCAGGATGTTGTCTATCATATAAAACCCTGTTATCTAATCTTTTTTCCCGTTCCCTGAGAGCACGATCTCCTTGGACCTTTCTGTAGTCACTGACCAATTCGTCCCGAACATCTTTATTAAATGTTCTTCCACGATATGTAAAATATTTATAAAAATTATCAGGGTTAGTTAACTGTAAGAACCCCCTGCCGTACCAAGGAAAATACCAAATGTTATAATGGTATCTATGCCCATTTTCGTCTGTAGCAGAATAACGATAATCTTCTCTAGTTACACTCAGCCATTTAGTTTCCTGTACTGAATTCCCTAAAAAACTCACCAACCGGGAAGGTGTGTTTATACAATATTTTCTAAACATCTTATTCAGCATTGGATAATGCCTTGAGAAAACAGATGTGTCACCTTCATGAAACGTGACTGGCTCCCAACTATAGCGAGAACCCGAAGGCCTGATTATATTACGAGGTACAACTTGTTTAAATTCTTCTCGACTGAGCCAGTTACATTTACGAAAATGGGAAATAAACACCTTTGACTCAAAATGCCACAGTTTTCCGCTCCCGAGAGTTCCGGAATCAAAACATAGCGCTTCTGCGTGCTGTTTAAACTTGCCATAATCCTCTTCACTCATGAGTACCCGATCCTTAGATTCCTGCGTGCCTGGCATCTTCCACGTTGCCGTATTTTCCGATGTGCACTTCTCCCAGGGCAGACCGGTCATCAACCATTTATACCTGTCATCAATAGTGCTTTTTTCCCATTCGAACGGTAAACAGCAAATAAGTCTGTCACTTTGAGCCTCGTACCTGCCCTCTTCCTGTAACTTTCTGATGATCGTCGAATTACACTGGCTGTGGGTATCTTTGTCATCATCAACCAGCAGCCATCCCGTCCAGTGAGGAAAATCGGCATCGCTAAACTTTTTAATGCTGGGATCGGCAAGATTTACCACCCCAGTTCCCCCCGGATAACTGATCGTCATCCATAATGGCGCGTCTGCTGGCACCAGTGTTTCATTATCCGTATTGATAACCCGGCCAAAACGAAGCAATTCAAACCCGGCGCTGGGGCTCTCCTTATAATTCCGCATAGCAGTTTTATAAAGATTGTATTCGTAGTCTTCACCATCGACGTTAACCAGCGGCTCACCCAGCAGATCATACTTACCGTCAATTTGCGTATTTTTTTTCCGGGTCACCATCGTACAGTTGCCTTGTGCCAGAGTCATGCTGGCATACAGAGGCGCATTGCTGGTATAGCGTTCACAAAGTCCGGTGATGGAAGTACTGTTATCTGCCGGAGGCTTGTCATAAAATTTTGTTCCTGCTGGCAGATAAAAATGGATATCACCGTAAACCGCATCGGTGCGACCGTCTTTCGAAATATCCAGTTCCTTCGTTTTTCGTCCCGTCAGTTTACTGATGTTGTCATCATCGCAGAAAACCTGGAAGTGAAATTCATTCTGGCCGTCAGTCATTCCGGAGGAGCCTAGCGGATCTTTACGGTAGATTTTGGCGTCAGTTTTTATCTCTGCTTCCAGAAACTTCAGATGCATATACAGAGAGTAAAAAACTACCTTACTCTCCTCTCCGGAACCTATTTCTGTCTCATGTTTCAATAAAACATAGCCATCATCCGTTCCCCTGATAGGGGCATACTTCAGTGGGAACTGATCTCTTTTCTCTGGCGGAGAGGGCTTGCGGAACGACACCACGGTCCCGTCAGCGATTGCCCTCACTTTCTCCGACGTTGTGCCTGCATCCGTATGTGATATATGGATGCCCCCATGCCAGGACTCTGATGCATTGAGAGGATATCCCCGGCGAGAGTTGACAGGCATCATCGCTTCAATCCAGTCTGCGTCAGACTGTGTGGCATCTTTCTCTCTCAGAAATGGAGGACTGATAATCATGTTGTGACTCCTTGTCAGGAAAAGCTGAAGTTACTGGAAGGTTCTGTGGTTTCAGGTGCCACATTCGGGAAGTCTTTTGGCTCATTGGCCTTATCTTTTCGCCCGTAATGCCCGGCTTTTGTCCGGTACTCCCCCTGAGTGGCAGACTCAATACCATTGGCATCAAGGGTGATATAACTTCCGCCCCCGTTAATCGTGACTTTTTTCTTCGCAGTAATATGGATTTCATCTTCGGTACTGGTGAAGCTGAGCTCGCCGCGCGCGAGCAGTTCCATCAGGCCGTTCTGCGCCTGTATTTTTACCGCCCCCTGATTGGCAATCAGCTTGATGCCAAGCTTGCGCACAAATACGCTCAAGGCATTGCCCACCCCGATGAACAGATTTTTAACCACGCTGACGTCCGCATTTTTACCGGCTGTGGCAATCAGGTTTTGGCCGGCAGACACCTGCAGATGTTGTCCGCTGGTCATCGCTATACCATCCGGCGCGCTGAGCAGCAGCACCGATTTTTTGAGGTCTGTCAGTTGCTGTTCCAGCAGTTTGATCTGCGCCTGGAGATTGGCCGGGTTTGCGGTCGCCCTCTGCGCGTCATCGGAGAGGGATGTCATCTGCTCCCGGGCATTACCCAGATTGCTGACTACCGGCTGCATCTCCAGTACCTGCCCCTGCGCCTTCGCCTGGCCGTCCGCACTGATGAATATTCCCTTCTGCGCCCGAATCGCCCCCCAACTGTCGGTTCTGAGCTCAAAACCCTCACCGCGCTTCTGCTTTTCACTGTCGACAAGGTGACCAAGATTCAGCTGGCTTTTGCCGCCATACTCGGTGGACACTTTGATATGCTCTTTCCCGCGCTCATCATCGAGGCGAATTTTGTTGTTGCTCGGGGTGCGCAGGACGTTACGTTTGTAGTTGCGGATGGTGACGTGGTCGCCGTGGGCCGAATCGTGCAGCACGCCGGAGATGTACGGCCGGTCCGGGTTACCGTCCTCAAAGCCAATCGCCACCTCAGTGCCTGCCAGCAGCGGCAGGTGCAGGCCGTAGGTATCCCCGGCATAGGGGCGTGACTGACGGACCCACAGACTCTCGAACCCGGTCTCCCAGTTATCTCGGTCAAACAGCATGTTGACGCGATAACGGCCGTCTTTATCGATATGCCCGTAGGTGTCGTTCTCGGTGGTGCTGGTGACGCGGGCCGGTAAGGTCCCCGCCATCTGCGGGCGTTTGCCCGGCTCGGGACGGAAGCTAATATCCGCGCTGTCCGGGATACCGTCGAAGCTGACACCAAAATCTTCATCCCGCCGCGCATGACTGCGCATCGCCGTGATGACCACACCCTGACTGAATACTTCGGCTACTTTATTTCCGCCGGTGACGTTCAGCACCTGCCCGGGCGCCAGTGTCGGGCAACTGGTGATGGCGCGAGTCTGCGTCTGGCCGTTCAGGTAGCGTTCGTGACGCACGCGGGCATAAAACGCCCCGGACTCCGGGGCCGGATTGTGGTCCCAGGTACTGCCCTGCGTCAGGTAGTTGTCCGCATAGTGATAGGCATCGCCGTAGGTGGTGGTGTCTCCACGGGTCGCGTCCACCTGGGTGTTCATGTCTTCCGTAGCCTGGCGGTAGTTGTAATCACGGGTGCTGACCTGCTTCTGCACCACGTTGTGATGGCTCTCCATCCCCCACACCGAGTCAACACCTTTTGAGTGCTGGCCCGAGGGCGGTACTGACGGCAGAGTCAGGCCTTTCTCGTAACCCTGCTGGCTGTCGTAAAACTCCACCACGTCGATGTTCAGGCGCGTGTCGGTGGTAAAACGGAACCAGATACCGATTTCGCCCAGCAGGCGGGTGATAAAGTGCAGGTCGTCCTCGCCATACTGCATCACCTGCTCACGGCGCGGGTACTCTTTTGAAAGCGAGAACAGGAAATCCTGGCCGCGCATGTTGTGACGCCCGCGCAGGATTTTTTCCACGATTTGCGGGACCGACATGTCCTGATAAATGGCGTTCTGATGCGAACGGTCAAGCAGCGCCAGGCGTGGCTGGAGCGTCAGGGCATAGTGGGTTTCATCTTTTGAGGTATTGAGACGTTCAAAGCCGCTCACCACCCCCTGAAGGGTTCGCACGGCCTGCTGCATTTTGATGCCGTAACCCTGATCAACCGGGGCCAGTAGCGTCAGGGAGGCGGCTTTCATCAGCATCATTTCTTTGCTGATGGCATGGTTAGAGCTTGTGAATTCAATACGGTAACTGAACGGCTTGCTCAGGGCTTCGTCACTTTCAAACGCCAGCACATCGAGTTCTGCTTCACATCCTTTCACCGACAACTGATGATGGTTGTGGCTGAATCTGATCGGGGGACTACTGCTCATGCGTGCACTCCTTGTGTACGGTCAAACTCCAGCCCGATACCCTCTTCCTCACTCCAGCTAAGGCATAGCGACTGTAGTTTCTGTTTCGCGGCCATGTGAGTCAGCAGTTGCTGGCTGAGTACCGGCAAGATTTGCTGATTTAGCAGACGGTCAACGTTACGTGCACCGGTATCCAGAAGCAGGCAAGCGGCGGTGAGGGTGTCGTACAAGTTCTCTTCGATATGCGTAGTCAGGCCGTAGTGACGGTGCAGGCGTTTGCTGACCTGTCCGAGTTTCATTTCAACAATGATGCGCATCGCGGGCTCATTCAGCGGACGGTAAATCACCGTCTGGAAGCGGGCCAGCAGTGCAGGCTGGAAGTGGTCACGCAATATCGGGCGCAGCAGTTCGTGCAAATCCCCTTCACTGGCGTCCGGCCGTTTGTCCAACCGTTGCATGATGTGATCACTGCCGAGGTTGGAGGTCATCAGGATGACCGTGTTACGGAAGTCAATTTCGCGGCCTTCGCCGTCGCGCATAAAGCCGCGATCGAAGACCTGATAGAACAGGTTCATCACGTCGCGGTGGGCTTTTTCCACCTCATCGAGCAGTACCACGCTGTACGGGCGCTTGCGCACCGCTTCGGTCAGAATGCCGCCCTGACCGTAACCGACGTAGCCCGGCGGTGAGCCTTTGAGCTGACTAACGGTATGTGGTTCTTGATATTCCGATAGGTTGATGGTGATAAGCGACTTCTCGCCACCGTACAGTACATCGGCCAGCGTGAGTGCGGTTTCGGTTTTACCCGTGCCACTCGGGCCGACCAGCAGGAACACCCCCTGCGGGCCATTCTCCGAAGTAAGGCCGGTTTTGGCGGCGCGCAGGCGCTGCGCAATGGCGTTGAGCGCCACGTCTTGCCCGACCACGCGTTTGCCGATTTCATCTTCCAGAGCCAGCAGTTCGGTCTGCTCGTCCTTCATTAATGAAGAGAGCGGTACGCCAGTCCAGTCGGCAATCACGTTGGCCACGGTACGGGTGTCCACATCCACCTGAACCAGCACATCGCCCTGCTGCGCTTGCTCCAGCTGCTGTTGCAGGTCGGTAATCTCAGCCTGCTGGCTGATGTCCTGCCGGCTGGCCATCAGTTGCTGCGCCAGCGCCTTTTCGTTGGTGAAACGGCCTTCCTGCTCCTGAATTCGCGCATCCAATTCAGTCCGCAGTTGCTCAATGACGCTCAGGCGGTCACCATGGCGGTGACTGCCGGCGGCAATATCCTCCAGCAGTGCCTGCTCTTCCAGCGCCAGTGCAGCCAGCTGTGCTTTCAGGCGCACAATGTGTTCAGGCACCGTATCGAGGCTCATACGCACACGTGCAGCGGCAGTGTCCAGCAGGTCAACGGCTTTATCCGGTAACTGGCGACCGGTGAGATAGCGACGGGACAGCGTGACAGCAGCTTTTACGGCATCATCATTAATGTGTACACCGTGGTGTTCCGCATAGCGGGATTTCAGGCCTCTGAGCATCAGACACGCCGTGTCGTCATCCGGCTCATCCACCTTCACCATCTGGAAGCGACGCTCCAGCGCTGCATCGCGCTCGAAATACTGTTTGTATTCGCTCCAGGTTGTCGCGGCAATAGTGCGCAGTTCACCACGGGCGAGAGCCGGTTTCAGCAGGTTCGCGGCATCCGCGCCACCCGCCTGGCTACCGGCACCGATAATGGTGTGGGCTTCGTCGATAAACAGCAGAATCGGCACTGGCGACTGCTGCACTGCATCGATGACGTTTTTCAGACGCTGTTCAAATTCACCTTTCACGCCTGCACCTGCCTGCAACAGGCCGAGGTCGAGGGTGCGCAGGCTGACCGGTTTGAGGGATTCCGGTACGTTGCCCTCGGCAATACGCAGCGCCAGGCCTTCGACCAGTGCCGTTTTGCCGACACCCGGCTCACCGACCAGGATCGGATTGTTTTTACGACGGCGGGAGAGAATATCGACCATCTGGCGAATTTCGGTATCACGACCAAAGACCGGGTCGATCTTGCCCTCTTTCGCTTTGGTGGTAACGTCAAGGGTGAATTTATCCAACGCGTTCTGCAGCGCCGGGCTTAGTTCGCCCTCTATTATCTCAGCGCCAACCGGACGTCCGATAAATTCCACTTCACCACCGTGGTTTTGTGCCAGTTCAGCTTCCTGTTGCACATCCAGGCGTTCATCTGACTGCGCGTCCAGCAGCGGGCGAAGACGCTCAAGCTGGCTCTGCCCGAGCGTCATCAGCGGCCACAGCCCGTCGCATCGCGCCAGTTTAGGCTTATCGACCAGCGCCATCAGCAGATGCACACTGCGGATGTGCTCTTCGTCGTTAAGGGAGGCAATCAGCCAGGCTTCCTGCATCAGCGTCTGAATACTGTCTGAAAGCTGCGGGCGACTGCGAACAGAGCGGGGAAGTGAATCCAGCCAGCCCAGCAAATCCTGCCACAGCGCATCCATATCCCATTCGTAGCGGCGTGCCAGCACCGTCAGGTCACCTTCCCCCTGTTCTAACAGCTTCAGCAGCCAGTGCTCTGGCAAAATTTCCGCATGGGCGCGGGTCTGGCAGAGCGACGCCGCACCTTCCATCGCACGGGCACAGTAAGGGTTCAGACGTCGCAACAGGATGGCTGGATTTTCCATGAATTTCTCTCTTTGTCGGTTCCTGGACACGCTACCGCCTATCGCTGTTTCCCGTGAAGGGGACCAAAGCGCATACGGTCAGGCTGGCAGTTTGTGGGTTTCTTTGCTCAACGTCCGTCACGCAGCCGTTCAGCAAAGAAAAAAGCGGGCAGAGCGAACTGCCCGTCTGAGTGGTTACTCTAAAAAGTTTGTGCGGTAACAAGGCGGCAAGTTCGCGAATCCCCGGGAGCTTACAGCGGTAAGTGACCGGGGTGAGCGAACGCAGCCAACGCCGTTACCGCGCGCAATATGACGAGTAACTTAGGCAGTAGCGCGTTCGTTCCACGAATCGGAATGAATGATGTTGCCGTCTTTGTAGGTCCAGGTGATTTTTTCGTAACGCAATTCAATGCGCTCTAGGTGGTTGTGCTTCTCTTTAGAAGGATCCTTGATGTCATACATTTCAGGATTCACTTTCACCACTTTCACGTTTTCCAGTTTGGTGTTGAAGTACTCCACTTCCTGGCCCGCGTCGTTGATTTTGTACCACTTGAATTCCGCAGACTTGAGGGTCTGGCCGGTGGTCACCGCCTTGTACAGATACGGGCTGGACGAGTCGATTTCCTTGGTAAACAGGAATGGCGTATGGATACGTGTACCGGTCAGCTTGCCGGTGTTGTTGTCGGTCGGGATGTACAGGTTATGCTCCTGCGCCACCACTTCGATGCTGCCTTCACGATCCTGAACGTCCACCGACCCTTTAATGTCCGCGCCACCGTCGTCTTTCAGCCAAAGATAAACAGGAATTGCCATGGGGTTACTCTCCATTGTGTTGTAATGCGCCATCATCCTGAGATGGCGCCGGGTGTTTGCCGGGTATCTGGCAGGCATTGGCCTGCGGTACCAGACTGATTTCGACACGGCGGTTGAGCGCACGGCCCTCCGTGGTGTCGTTGGTTGCGACAGGGCGGCTTTCGCCATAACCCTGCACCGCAAAACAGCTTTCCGGTACATCGCCGGTATCGCGCATCCAGTTACGCACCGATTCGGCGCGCTTCAGGGACAGCGCCTGATTGAGCGCCGGATTACCGGTGTTGTCGGTGTGACCCGCCACCACAATCAGCCAACCCGCTTTGGCCTTAATGCCAACAAGTGAGTTCACCAGCATTTTGGTGGAGCCTGCTTTCAGCACGGATTTGCCTGAGTCGAACAGCGACAGGCTGTCGAGGCGGACAATTTTCGGTACCGGTTCTGGCTTCGGCTGCGGTTTAGGTGGTAGCGGTGGTGGAACATACGAGCGGATGGCATCCAGCACTGGCATGCGCAGACGCTCACCCTGATATAAACCGAGGCTCATCCGGACCGGTATGCCATTGCGTGCCCAGCCATCCAACTGCTCCGCATCGTCACGCAGGATGGCAACGGCGTCGGCTTTGGGTCCGAAATCATGCATCGGGATACGGTCATAGCGGGCAATATCGAAGCTCACACGCTGCAGCAGCTGGTGATTGTTCCAGCCAGTACTGACCAGCGCAGCAATGGCCGCCAGCGTGAAAATCCCGAACGCACAACGCCAGGTACGCCCACACGGCGTCAGGCCCCGTCCTTCGGGCAGCAGCGGCAGGATAAAATCCGGGAAGCGGGATATAACGGTACTGTCCGTTCCCAACGGCTGCCAGCCTGCCACCTGCTGCATCGCAGTGTGGCGGGAAAGCCACGCCGTCCAGGCCGATGTGGCCAGACTTCCGGCAAGGATCGGTCCCATTCCCCACAGAACCGCGGTAGGTGCAATAACAGGAACATCGGGGTTCTCATCCATAAAGACAGCTTTGACGTGCTGATGGAACCAGCTCATCAGGCTATTCATCAGCACCTGTTGCTGCATCGCAGGCGACCCACCGGTAGTGACCCATGCAGCGATTGAGCTCGGCGCTGAAGACTCACGCCAGCCCCTCACCCCTTCTCCCTGTATAGCTGCCTGCCAGAGCATGTCATTCATCATTGCGCTGCCAACCTGACCATTCAGAACCAGCGGCACAGAATGACCGGTTTCTTTACGCAACTGGCTGATTTGCCAGCGCAAGGCCAGCAGGCGACGGGTAAGCGCTTCGCTGTCGGCGTGTTTCTGCGGACAGACGCTGGCCATCACCGACAGCTGGCGCCCCCAGTCAGGTCGCAGCCACAGTACCTGGCGGGCTGCCAGCTCCAGATCCTGATGATCCACCACGCGGATCCAGCATCCCTGTGTGACCGTGAGCACCGGTGACTGCTGCGGCCAGGTCAGCGGCAGATCGCCACAGACCAGCACCACAGGCTGGCGGTAAGTGGCTTCCGGGAGGTCATCCAGACACAGGGTGACGTGATGCTCCGCACGACGACTGGCGACAGTCCAGAGCGCCAGGATAAGCCCCAGTATCGCCAGCAGAACGAGCACAGAATCCAGTCGGGTGACCTGCAGGAAACCCAGGCAGACCACGACACTCAGCAGGCCTGCCCACAGCGCAAGCCCGCGCTGTTGTGCAGGACTCATTTCACGGCTCCTGGCAGCAGGGTCAGCAGCATCTGCGTCAGCCAGTGATCCAGGCCCCACCAGAGTGCGGCAATCACAATCACGCTCAGGCCAATACGTACGGGCCATGACGCTAGCCAGCCGACCATTCCTCGTCCGGTACGGCTTTCCGCCAGTACCGGATGGGTTTGTGGATAGCTGAACGGCGTGACATGTTCACTGAGCGCGTTGACGAGCTTCTGGCGATCCGGATCTTTCAGGGAGCGGAAGTTCCCTAGGAATCCGAGCATCATGACCCGCTGGAAGCAGATCAGCACGGCATTGTCCAGTGCCGGTTCCCGCAGCACATCACGCATCCGGTCACACAGGGTGTCACCGGCGTCCATGGTGCCGAGGAAATGTCCCTGCAACGGAATGCCATACCACTGTACGCAGGCGTCATCCTCCACGCCGCGGCCTTTAACCGCCTCATCGAGCAGTGCGCACTGTGCGGTGAGGATATGCTGGCAGCCGGCTTCATCGAGTCCGCACGCTTTCAGCTCACGCTGCACATGTTCGACATCAGCAATGCAGCGCTCCCACAACGCGCGCCCTTCCCCCTCCTGGAACTGCGGGCCGTGGCGCAGGCTGATCACCTGCAGCCAGGTGTCCTGCAGCAGGGCATCAATATCAATGGACGCGGCCGCGCCGCGCTTACGCTCACTCATGTTCTCAGTACCGCAAAGAGTTCAAGTTCAGGCTCACCGAGCATACCCGGGACATAAAACATACAGGTGCCGCTCTGGAGCATGTCGGTGGCCAGCGGATGGGACACATCAAGGCTGAAATACTGGTTTTCCAGACGCAGCGGAATGGCGGCTGGTACATGGCGAAGCGGTGTCAGCGGAACCCCCACTCTAGATGAGTTAACAATCCCCCTGACATGATCCGGACTGCCCACCTTGCACTGGCGCGGGAACTGTTCCTGTAGCTGTGCCACCGGCATCGGTGAACGCACGGAGAGGTAGTAATCTGCCCCCTCGCGTAACCGCGGGTCATGCAGACGGGCCTGCCAGAAGTGAAGCCGTGTATCATGCTCAAGCTCAATCGCCACCACCCGCGACGGCAGGCTGGCCTCCAGCAGGTCGCCCAATAAATCAAACAGCGGTGGGAAAGCGGCATTCAACTGTTCATGCTGGTACGCAGGAATGGCGTTCACCTGATGTTCCAATGAGAACGTCAGCAGGCTGCCGGCAAGGCGCGCCAGTTCCGGATACAGACGCTCCGGCTGAGTTTGTAGATTACGGTGAAACTGCCCAAGCACGGGTTCGGCACTGTTCAGGGCATTGAGCAGCCAAAACAGGGACACGTCGGCTACGGCAAAATCTGCCATGCGCTCGTTACTTTCCCGGCGCATTGCCATCAGGCGACTTAGACGGGCACGCAGTTGCGTCATCAGCTGTTCCAACTGGGTCACTAGCCAGCGGCTGCCCTGGATGGTCAGGAGCGGGGGGAGAAACGTCTCATCGAGTTGCCACGCCCCCTGTGAATCCTGCTGCAAACGGGCGACTGGGCAGGTCAGGTAATCGCTGTTGTTCTGATGGGTGAAACGCAGCATCAGCTCTGGCTGCATCACCGCAATCTGGCGGGTATCATCTCCGAACATGTTACGGACATCCCGCCAGCGCTGGCGATAGCGAACAGGACGCCCGGCCACCTCATCGGGTTTAAGGCAGTTGTCGCCATTTGCCCGCAGCAGCGGAAGTACCAGAACCACCACCACATCCTGTGATTCCGCCTCAAGCGCCAGCACCGGTGGCAAGTCGTCAGCATTATCCGTGTCGATAAGCGTGCCATCAGGGAAACGGATGTGCAGATGGCGGGCCTGCAGGCGGCCCAGTTTCAGTGCATCCGGTTCAAAAGTGGCATCAATCACTCCCCAGGGCTGTGATAATCCCAGTCGGACAATGCCTTCCGCAGACCAGGCCGCATACGCAGCCTGTTGCTGGAAGTGCTGGGGAGAGACCATAATGCCCCTGCCCCATAACGGTTGTTCCGTTTTCATCGGCTTCCTGCCTTACGTTACGCTTTTGCCTTCGGCATCTGGGAAACCAGTGACAGATTGACGTCCATGCCTTCTACCTGGAAGTGCGGCACGGCATAGAGTTTCACGCGGAAGAAGCCCGGGTTATCCTCGATGTCTTCCACCACCACTTTCGCGTCACGCAGCGGGTGAGAGGCTTGCAACTCGTCGCCCGGATCGGTCATTTCGGTGACCAAACCACGCACCCAGGTGTTGAGCTCAAGCTCCAGTAGACGGCGGTCTTTGGTGGTACCGATATTTTCGCGCTGGATAAGCTTCAGGTAGTGCGCGATGCGCGACAGCAGGAAGATATATGGCAGACGCGAATTGATGCGGCTGTTAGCCGTCGCATCCGCGGTGTCATACAGCGCCGGTTTCTGGGTCGAGTTCGCCGAGAAAAAGCAGCTGTAGTCGCGATTCTTGTAGTAGGACAGCGGGATGAAGCCCAGATTCGCAAATTCAAACTCGCGGGTTTCCGGGATCATCACCTCTGACGGGATTTTCACCTGATTACCGGTACCCAGGTCGTACAGATGGATCGGCAGGTCTTTCACTGCGCCACCGGCCTGCGGGCCACGGATTTGTACACACCAGCCGTTGTTGATGAAGCTTTTCACCATGTTGGCGGCAAACGCAAAGGAGGCGTTGGTCCACAGGTATTTGTCGTGATCCGGGCCTTTCACTTCCTCGACATAATTGAAGCTGCGCACCGGCACGGTGTCCGGGCCATACGGCAGGCGACCCAGCACGCGAGGCATCACCAGACCGATATAACGAGAGTCGTCCGTCTCGCGGAAGGATTTCCACTTAATGTACTCGGCGCGGTCAAAGTAGTTGCCGATATCTTTAATCGCCGCGACTTCTTCCATCGAGTCCTTGAGGAAGAATTTCGGGCCCGCAGAACCAATAAATGGCATATGCGCGGCAGCTGAGACTTTAGAGATATTGCGCAACAGCGCGACGTCCTGCGCAGAGGCATCAAACTCATACGCAGAAATCAGTGCGGCAATCGGTTCCCCACCCGGGCTGTCGTATTCTGCGGTATAGGTGTGCTGGTATAATCCGCTCTGAATAATCTCCGGCGCATCTTCAAAATCCTGACGCAAATCGTCTTTCGACAGGTCCAGCAGCTCGATTTTGACGTTCTGGCGGAAATCGGTTTTGTCGACCAGGGATTTCAGCCCACGCCAGGTGCTTTCTGTTTGCTGAAATGCCTCATGATGCATGACTGCGTCCAACTGGCGGCTAATCTGAAAGTCCAATTCCGCGATATGGTGGTCAATCAGCGTTTTGTCCAGCTTCTCGATTTTTGAACCCGCTTTCGTCAGACACTCCAGAAAGACCTGCATCCCGGCAGTCAGACGCTCATCGGCGGTCGCATCCGACATCGCCTGGTTGTCCTGCCAGATATCCAGCGCACTCAGCTCTGACACCGGGTTCAGGTTGATTTTTTCAAACAGGGAGGCATACACACTGCCCGCGTCCTGACGCTCCAGCACGGTGCTTTCGCCACCCGTGGCGTTCTCATTTTTTACAGACATCAGCATTTTCTCTTCGTTAATCCGTTAAACATCACGACCGCTAGGCTTGCTTCGGTGCCAGAGCAGACAGTTCGCTGCGCAATTCAGCGCTCAGCGCTGGTTCGAGCAGAATTTTTTCCAGCTCTTTACGGAAGGTTTGGTTGTCTAAAAGATTGGCTTTGAGGTCGCGGAGCAAGTTGCGCATAGCGAGCATCGCCTTTAACTGGGGTATCTGGCGGGCAACCTGTTCAGGCTCGAAGTCTTTCATTTCATTGAAGGAAAGGCTGACGTTTTCCTCACTGCCATCGCCGGCCCGCGTGTTTACAACGGAAAGGTTTACAGAAGGGGAAAACTCGGCCATCACGCTGTCGAAGTTGTTTTTATTAACGTTGACCTTTTCACGCTCCGATAACGGACGTTGCTCGGCTCCGTTGCTGTAATCCCCTACCACCATTAATTTGAGAGGCAATTCGAATTTTTTCTGCGCCCCACCGACATGCAGGTCGAGTTTGATATTGACGCGCGCTTTGGGGATCTCGGACTGATAGGAGTTAGACATGGCTGTCCCTGTTCTATGAAATATATAGAAATGGTCAATGCCACCGTGAAATTAATAAGAAATATTAATAATGCCAGAGCAATTCTTCCCTTACGTCACCCAGCGACTTCAATAAAGCCAGGGTCAAAAGCAGGCACATTCCATTCACCAGCGAGCATGACACAATGTTTTTAAGCATTTTTCTGAAGCCGGAAGATTTCGGATAAATACCTATTGCCGGAGTGTAGAAATGTTAGCTGGGTCATTGGAAATAAATAAATGTAACATGATATTACAGAAAGTTAATTTAACAAAAATAGATCATCAAATTGATTAATAAGAGATTTCTTAGAAGATACTTTATAAACCGCATGGGGCAAGGGTATTCAGAAAGTGATCGGTTTGACTTAAGTTCAAGATGGGATAACTTACGACAACGTTGTAAGAAAAGTCTCATTTAAGGCTTTATTTAAAAAAATGAGAGGCCACGCATAACTGGGCAAGCAAAAATGCAACGAACAGACTTAGCGGCAAGGCCGCTATCTTTTACTTAAGATAAATTTATTTATTTCGTAACATACGGGGGTGAGGAAATCATGGGTTGTGCAACCCGGCTAAGAATATCGATTCTACTCTCCTATTCACACTCTCTGCGCTCCCAGGATAACGGCATGCGGTGCTTTCGACTGAAAAGGTACTATGCGCATCGATGCATCCCCCGCCGCCTCAGTAGTTCGAACCCTGTCAGTCTGTACCCCTGCCGGGCTTTGCCCTATTCGATTGGTAATCCCTGACGCTAACACCGCCATTTCCCCGAGTAACACTCTTAACAACATCGCATAGCGCCCGCCCTTAAACCGGCGGGTATTTTTATTTATGGAGACAAAACATGCAGACCGAACCGTCAGCGAAGCCAACATCCCAGTTCTTTTAACAACTCCATCAGAGCAAGGGAGGGGTGTTTGAGCAGAGCGTTATCAACATGTTCAAAAATCTTAGTGGGGACTACAAATCGAATAGTCCCTGCATATTCGGGAAAAAGATTATTGTGGAAGGTGTCGTAGAACACGACGAATGGGGATTTGGACTCAACTGGGGCTGGCAACGTGGCAAGTTAGCCGATCTTGAGCGCATGCGATGATACTCGATGGCCAACCTATTCACGACAACCGCCCCGATGTTACCCATCATCTGGGCGAACATATCCATGAGGAGCGCCACAGCACCCGCTATAAGGATGAGTCGTTTTCTATTAAGAATTTCAGAAGGGAATGGCGCGTATCACATTTAAGTGACTGGAACGGGTTGATAAGTTGAATGACATTATCGCCAGACATTATCCGGGAGCGCTGGCAACAAGATGAAACCGGAGGTGAATGATAACCTGTCCAATGTATTCTCATGGCTACCAGCGCAAGGCAGGCGGAATTGGCATACTGGATGGCATAAAACAAAAAAGCCCATGTTAATAAATAACATGAGCTAAATAATGGCGGAGGAGCAGAGATTCGAACTCTGGAACGGTTTCCCGTCGACGGTTTTCAAGACCGTTGCCTTCAGCCACTCGGCCACCCCTCCGCAACGAGCCGAACTATAAACAGAGCTGATCCGCTTGTAAAGCCCATTACTGTTCAACCGAACGAAAAACCAGCATTTGACACGCAAGCGTTGAAGAAACCATCAACTCCCGCTTAAGGTTGCAACAATGATAACTAAGGGTAAAGATTGGTAAACAAACTTTAATCAAACGCTTGCGCTGCCTATCATCGTCACTAATTTTGTGATGACCTGATAAGAGAGATCATTATGGACCGTATTGTCGTCTCATCCTCCTCGCGTGACTCGTTGCTGAGTACACATAAGGTTTTGCGTAACACGTATTTTCTACTTTCTTTGACGCTGGCGTTTTCGGCGCTTACCGCCACTGCCAGCACCATGTTGGGGCTGCCGGCACCGGGTCTGTTGCTGATGCTGGTCGGTTTTTATGGGTTAATGTTCCTGACCCACAAGCTGGCAAACAGCCCTGCGGGCATTCTGGCCGCATTCGCACTGACCGGTTTTATGGGTTATGCCCTGGGGCCAATCCTCAGTTCATTCATTAATACCGGTGCTGGCGACCTGATTATGCTTGCATTGGGTGGCACTGCCGTCGTGTTCTTCTGCTGTTCAGCCTACGTGCTGACCACGCGCAAGGATATGTCATTCCTGTCTGGGATGATGATGGCTGGGTTTGTGGTACTGCTGGTTGCCGTCATCGCTAACCTGTTCCTGCAGATCCCTGCCCTGCATCTGGCTATCAGCGCGCTGTTTATCTTGTTCTCCGCAGGCGCAATCCTGTGGGAGACCAGCAACATTATTCACGGCGGCGAGACTAACTATATCCGCGCCACCGTCAGCCTGTATGTGTCGCTGTACAACATGTTCATCAGCCTGTTGAGCATTTTAGGCTTCGCACGCAGCAACTGATATCGCACGTGATAAATACCTAAAGCCCCGCTCCGGCGGGGCTTTATTTTTTGCAGCGGCAAAGTTTGCTAAACTGGCGACCGTTCTGAATTACCCGTTACCGAGGCAGTATGTTGGAGTATGAAGGTCAGGTTATTGAAACCGACGCACAGGGTTACCTGAAAAATAGCGCCGACTGGCATGAGGCCCTCGCGCCTTTGCTGGCCGCCCAGGAAGAAATAACGCTTACCGAGGCACATTGGGAAGTCGTGCGTTTCGTACGCGGCTTTTACCTGGAGTTTAATACCTCACCGGCAATCCGCATGTTGGTCAAAGCCATGGCGCAGAAGTACGGTGAAGAGAAAGGCAACAGCCGCTATCTCTACCGTTTATTCCCCAAAGGGCCAGCCAAGCAGGCAACAAAAATAGCGGGTCTGCCAAAACCGGTAAAATGCATCTGATGCACTAATAGCGAATGCTGAAACCTTGATAATCGGCCGTGCCGCGTGGCTCTACCAGTACGCGATCGACACGTGCGCTACGCGGGCCGCCATTTTTCAGCCATTGCACCAGCTTGTCTACCTGCGGTTGTGCACCGCAGGCCACCACTTCAACGCTGCCGTCATCAAGATTACGCGCATAACCGCTTAATCCCAACGCAGTCGCCTGATGCTGAGTGTTATAGCGAAACCCTACGCCCTGCACCACGCCATAGACATACGCAGCAATGCAAACTTGTGTCATAATCGACCCCCTTATCACTATCGTTTATGGTATTGCCTGTGTTTCCGTACGGCGATATCACTCTTTTTACCTAGCTGGCAGCATTCTTAATTATGACCGTACGCCTGTTTCTCGCCAAAGGACGTGAAAAGTCCTTACTCCGTCGCCACCCATGGGTATTCTCTGGCGCTGTTCAACGTATTGAAGGTAAAGCCCTTTCCGGTGAAACCATTGATATTCATGACGCCCAGGGAAAATGGTTAGCGCGCGGCGCCTACTCGCCAGAATCGCAAATCCGCGCCCGTGTCTGGACTTTCCAGCATGATGAAGAGATTAACATCGAATTCTTCATCCGCCGCTTACAACAGGCGCAAAGCTGGCGCGACTGGGTTGCAGAACGTGACGGGCTAGATGGCTATCGCCTGATCGCCGGTGAGTCCGACGGCATGCCGGGTATCACTATCGATCGCTTCCAGAACTTCCTGGTACTGCAATTGCTGTCCGCAGGGGCCGAATATCAGCGTGCTCCGCTGATTACCGCTTTGCAACACTGCTACCCGGAGTGTGCCATCTACGATCGTTCAGATGTCGCGGTGCGTAAAAAAGAAGGTTTGCCGTTGGCGCAAGGCTTGGTTGTGGGCGATCTGCCCCCTGATTTGCTGCCAATCACCGAACATGGCATGAAACTGCTGGTCGATATCCAGCAAGGCCATAAAACCGGTTTTTACCTTGACCAACGTGACAGTCGCCTGGCTGCCCGCAATTATTCTGCCGGCCGACGTGTACTTAACTGCTTCTCCTATACCGGCGCCTTCGCCGTATCGGCACTGATGGGCGGTTGTACTCAGGTGATCAGTGTCGACACATCGCAAGCGGCACTGGATATTGCCAAACAGAACGTCGAACTGAACCAGCTTGATCTGAGCAAAGCCGAATTTGTGCGTGATGACGTATTCCAGCTGTTGCGCGCCTACCGTACCCAGGGTGAGAAATTCGATCTGATCATTATGGATCCGCCGAAGTTCGTCGAAAACAAGAATCAATTGGCCAGTGCATGCCGCGGATACAAAGATATCAACATGTTGGCACTGCAGTTGCTGAATCCGGGCGGCATTTTGCTCAGCTTCTCGTGTTCCGGTCTGATGCCAACCGAACTATTCCAGAAAATTTTGGCCGATGCCGCTGTAGACGCCGGGCGTGATGTACAATTTATAGAGCAGTATCGTCAGGCTGCCGATCACCCGGTTATCGCGACTTATCCTGAAGGGCTGTATTTGAAAGGGTTTGCGTGTCGGGTGATGTAACTTGAAATACGCTGTTTTGCCCTCATATAGAGAGTAAGGCACTGTTTCTCAGGAGGTCATCATGATTGCCAGCAAATTCGGTATCGGACAACAAGTTCGGCATAAGCTGCTGGGGTATTTGGGGGTCGTGATTGATATCGATCCTGAATACTCTATGGAGCAGCCTAAAGCTGATGAAATAGCAGCGAATACTGACCTGCGTTTTGCCCCTTGGTACCACGTGGTGATGGAAGACGAAGAAGGGCAACCGGTGCATACCTATCTGGCGGAAGCACAGTTAGATGGGGAAGCGCAGGACGCTCATCCTGAACAGCCATCGCTGGATGAATTGGCGGAATCTATCCGTCACCAGTTACAAGCCCCCCGCCTGCGCAATTGATGTGCCAGGCCTGAGAAACACCCATAAGGGCCTGGCACGATGCCAGGCCTTTTATTTTATTTAGCGCTCTAGCCCCAAACGCGGGATCTCGATTTTAGGGCAACGATCCATCACTACTTTCAGCCCTGCCTCGGCCGCCAATGCCGCAGCCTGCTCATTAATGACGCCTATTTGCAACCACAATGCCTTGGCACCGATCGCAATGGCGTCTTGCGCCACCTCATAGGCCGCTTCTGAATTTCGGAATACATCGACCATATCTACCGGCTGTGGGACATCATTTAGCGTGGCATAGACCTGTTGACCGAGCAGTGTTTGCCCCGCCAACTTTGGGCTGACCGGTATAACCTGATATCCCTGCGAAAGTAGATAGGCCATCACACCAAAGCTAGGCCGGTTGGGTTTATCACTGGCGCCAACCAGTGCAATGGTTTTCACCTGCTGTAGCAGGCCGGCAATGTCATGATCTTGCATTCTCCGCTCCCAATTATTCACGGGTATTTTCCTACCTCGAGTGTAACCCATTGATCTGGGATCGGCTAAACGCACACGCATGGAAACTCCCAGCCATTTTTGCGGTCTGATGCTGTCACTGCCAGCATGTGCTGCGCCCAATAAATGTCAAAATAAATATAAATGTGTACATTTGTAAATTAAATGGTAATGCTGAAAAACTTTGACACAGTCTGTAGCCTGTTCAACACTAATAGCGATGCCACTTATAAGGAGATAACGATGAAATTTGGTCTGATGGTTGCGGGGCTGCTCAGCATCAGTATTAGCATGCCTGCCGTAGCTACGACCCTGAAACTCTCCCCCGACATCGACCTGTTGGTGGTCGACGGCAAGAAAATGACAGGATCGTTGTTAAAAGGTGCCGACAGTTTAGAACTGGATGGTGGGCAGCATCAGTTGCTGTTTAAAGTGGCTAAGTCAGTACGTACAGGGCAGAGCGATCGCACGGCTTACACCTCTCTGCCGCTGATTGCGACCTTCAATACGCAGAATGTGAGTTCCGTTGCCATTGAGCTGCCACGTATTGAAAATGTTCGGGATGGCCAGAGATTCGATAAAACACTTAACTATCAGGTTATTGATAAAAATGGCAACGCGCTGGCCATGAGGCACGACGTACTGCACCCTGATGGCGCTACGCTCAGTGCCGACCTGGAAAAAGTGATGGCCGATTACAATAGCCAGAATCGCCCAGCCTCAGTGCCGGCCTTTTCACAGGTTCGCGCCACCGCGCCAACCTCCCCTCTGGCCAGTGCAGCGTTAAACGCCCCGACGGTGACGCTGAAAGGTGAAAACGTTTCTGAACAGATGCTGCAATACTGGTTCTTACAAGCAGACAAAGAGACGCAGAAGCGTTTTCTCCATTGGGCAAACAAGCAGCCTGTGCATTAAGCTTCTGGCGCCTTTTATCTAAAGGCGCGCTTTCTTCGCATTTTCAGGTGTAAACGCTAGGCAGTGAAAAGCAGTTTCAGTAATCTGTCGCACATCACCTGACTCGCGAAGGACACCAAGATGGAATTTACTACCCGCACTATCGCCGCGCGCAAACATATTGCGCTGGTGGCACACGATCACCGTAAACAAGCCCTGCTTGCATGGGTTGAAGACAATAAGTCCGTGCTAGAACAGCATCAACTGTATGCCACCGGCACCACGGGCAACCTGATCCAACGTGCCAGCGGCATTCCTGTACAAAGCATGCTGAGTGGGCCAATGGGCGGTGATCAACAGGTCGGTGCGCTGATTGCCGAAGGCAAAATTGATATGCTGATTTTCTTCTGGGACCCGTTGAATGCGGTTCCACATGATCCCGATGTGAAAGCGCTGCTGCGCCTGGCCACCGTCTGGAATATCCCCGTCGCGACCAACCGCTCTACAGCCGACTTCCTCATCGACTCATCGCTGTTCAAAAGTGAAGTTGGAATCGCGATCCCTGACTATCAACGCTATTTGCAGGATCGTCTGAAGTAACGATGAAGGCCTGGCCACCGCCAGGCCTTAGGCTTAAGGTTTCTTCTGCGATGGCACACCGAGATCTTGCAGTTGTTCAACAAACACTGACGGACGCTCAGGATCCTGCAACAGCCACACTTGGTGTTTGGCGCGAGTCAACGCCACATACAGCAACCGCCGCTCCTCCGCATCTGGGAAGTCTTCCGGTTGAGGTAACAACACATCTTCCAGAACGGACTCACGTGCGACAGCAGGGAAGCCATCGTTGCCGTCGTGCAAACCGGCAATAATCACATATTCAGCCTGCTGTCCTTTACTGGCATGGATAGTCATAAACTCAATAGTCAGTTTGGGCCAACGGGTTGCGGCTTTAGACAGCACTTGCGGTTTCAAATGATGGTAACGGGCTAATACCAAAATGCGCTCTTCAGGCTTAGCGTAACCACTCAGCTTATCCAATAAGTTCTCAAGCTGTTCATGCGGTAAAAGGGCTACCGATTTCTTATTGCCTTTACTCAGGCTGTTCAACGGTTTTTTCAGCTGATGAGGGTTCTGCTGCACAAAGCGATTCGCCACCTCACCGATACGTTCATTAAAACGATAAGTGGTATCAAGTGCGCACTGGGCACCTTCGCCAAAGTTCTCGGCAAATGCGGTGGTGAGCGTCAGTTCGGCACCGCTGAAGCGGTAAATCGCCTGCCAATCGTCTCCCACGGCAAACAGACAAGTTTGTTTATTCTGTTTACGCAGTGCAGCCAATAATTGCGCACGTTGTGGTGAGATATCCTGGAATTCATCCACCAGGATATGCTTCCACGGGCTGACAAAGCGCCCTTTTTCCAAAACATTGACCGCCTGATGGATCAGACCAGAGAAGTCGACCGCACCTTCCTCTTTTAACGCCCCCTTCCAGGCTTTCAGCAAGGGTGCCATCAACCGGATGCGTTTTGAAAACAGGTCACGGACCTCTTCATCTGCCTGCTCTATCATCTCTGCCTGGCTACCCCCGTGCATGCGCATCAGCCCCAACCAGCGCTCGAGCCGCCCCGCCAGGCGTTCAGCCAGGCGTTTGTCATGCCAAAAATCGCCTTCAGGCACCTCCCACTCAAGTTCTTCCGTTAACCATTGACGCCACCCTTTGGCCTGCGTTTTTTTCTCTGCACATTGCTGTTGCCAATGCGTCATCAGCAAAGCGCGCCGAGCCTTGCTGTCGGTTTCCAGCTTACTGATCGCCGGCACTTTGCGATTACCCTGTTGGATGATCTGCAGCGCCAGGGCATGGAACGTTTTGGCCTGAATAGCCACCTTACCCAAACGCGCCTGAATACGTTCGTTCATCTCTTCTGCCGCCTGACGACCAAACGCCAGCAGCAATATCTGCCCGGGCTCAGCCTCCTGACGGCGCAGCAACCAACCTGCGCGAGCCACCAGCACCGAGGTTTTGCCGCTCCCGGCCCCCGCCAGTACCAATACGGAGTCTTCTCCATTGACCACGGCGCGGCTTTGCGAATCATTCAGCGGTGAACTTTCGATGTTTTGGAAGAAATCGTGATGCGTCTCCAACATGCGTTCTGTCCACTGTTGATTGCGATGTGCAACGCTGCGTAAGCCGTGCTGCAACCATTGTTGGCAAAGCTGATAATCATCCCGACAGTTGTCGAACGCCTCAAGACGTGCCACCGGCATTGGCAGGGCGCCAAATGACTGACGGATTTGTTGCTGTAATTTGCCCAGTTCGGATTTTTTAAACCACTTATCCTGTTGCTCGATACGTTGGATATGCTCAACCTGTTCTTGCAACACCCCCGAGCTGACCTCGCTCATCTCCGCGCTCCACTGCTGCCAGGCCTGTTGCAAGTAATGATAGAAGCGCTGAGTTTCCTGCCATTCAGTACCATGCAAGCGCACGACTTTCTCATCTGGCAGCTCAAACTCCAGCTCGCCCCAGACGATACCGCGTTTGCATCTGACCTGAATTAATTGATTGAAAGGAATAAGGTATTCATGCTTTTCACCGCTCACCTCAACACCGGCGTGCAACAACCGCACACGATTGTAAGGATGCTGAGCCAGGTGTTTCCCCAGCGATGTCGCTTTAAGTTCCATATCGTCGCGCCATAACCATGTTGAGTTTAAATAACGGATACCTGCCAGTTTACCTGTGATAAGCAGTGGCACTCTAGCGCTAAAAAAAGGGTAGAATAGAATTTGCGTTTTGATACCAAGCGCAACCGCATCGCGGTTTGGCCATCATTAGAGCAGAATGACGACTATGCGTACTGTACTGAATATTCTTAATTTTGTGTTGGGCGGTTTTTTCACCACCCTTGGCTGGCTGGTCGCAACGATATTTAGCGTTGTGCTGATCATCACCCTGCCACTGACCCGTTCCTGCTGGGAAATCACCAAGCTGTCTTTAGTGCCTTTCGGCAACGAAGCCATTCACGTAAATGAACTGTATCCGGAAAAAAGCAACGTGCTACTTTCCGCCAGCGGTTCGCTACTTAATATCATCTGGCTGATCCTGTTCGGCTGGTGGTTGTGCCTGTCACATATCGCCGCAGGTATTGTGCAGTGCGTGACAATTATTGGTATTCCGGTGGGAATTGCCAATTTCAAAATTGCCGCTATTGCCCTGTGGCCAGTGGGTCGTCGCGTGGTATCAGTTGAAATGGCACAACAAGCCAGAACTGAAAATGCACGGCGTCAGTATCAACAGCGTTAATTTTTTCTCCGTCTGAGGAGTTTTTCGTGCTTTCTTTTGCACCAGCAATACGCCGTTATGCCTACAACAGCAACCTGCTTTATGACCTGCGCATTTTTATCGCGCTGGCCGGCGCAGCCGCCGTACCTTGGTGGCTCGCCATCCCCAAGCTCACCATTCCGCTGACGCTGGGTGTCGTGGCAGCGGCATTGACCGATCTGGATGACCGTTTGACTGGCAGACTGCGTAATCTGGTGATCACGCTGGTCTGCTTCTTTGTTGCGTCCGCCTCCATTGAACTGCTGTTCCCTTATCCCTGGTTGTTTGCTCTTGGCCTGACCACGTCAACCTGCGGCTTTATATTGCTGGGCGCGTTGGGGCAACGTTACGCCACCATTGCGTTTGGAGCTTTACTGATCGCAGTGTATACCATGCTCGGCGCCTCGATGTATGACGCGTGGTATCAACAACCGACGTTGCTGATCCTTGGCGCTCTTTGGTACAACCTGCTGACATTGATTGGTCACCTGATTTTCCCCATCCGCCCTTTGCAGGAAAATTTGGCGCGTTGTTATAATCAGTTGGCGAATTATCTGGATGCCAAGGCCAACCTGTTTGATCCCGACGTCGAACATGATGCAGACTTGCCGTGGATGGACGTTGCCATGGCCAACAGTGCGCTGATGACGACGCTTAACCAGGCCAAGGTTTCATTACTGACCCGATTAAAAGGCGACCGCGGCCAGCGTGGGACCCGCCGCACATTGCACTACTATTTTGTTGCACAAGACATACATGAGCGTGCCAGTTCCGCCCACGTTCAGTATCGGGAGCTCAGTCGACAATTCCGTCATAGCGATATCCTGTTTCGTTTTCAGCGTTTGCTCAGTATGCAGGCGCGCGCATGCCAACAGTTGGCACAATCGATTTTGCTGCGGCAAAAGTACCAACATAACCCACGTTTTGAACCGGCATTTGGGCGTATCGATGAAGCGTTAGCGCAGATTACCGTTACCCCAGAGAACCGTGAGTTAACGAAAGCATTGACGCACCTGTTGAAAAATTTACGTGCGATTGACGCGCAGTTGGCGAATATCGAGTCTGAACAAGCACTGGCCAACGGCCAGGCGGAAGAAAACAGCTTGTCAGATGATCGTCTCACCGGCTGGAGCGATATTCGCTTACGTATTAGTCGCCATTTGACACCTCAGTCGGCCCTGTTCCGCCACGCCATTCGCATGTCAGTGGTGCTGTGCATCGGTTACGCCTTTATTCAGTTTACCGGTATGCAGCACGGTTATTGGATCCTGCTCACCAGCCTGTTTGTCTGCCAACCCAATTACAATGCCACGCGTCGCAGGCTTGCTCTGCGTATTATCGGCACGCTAGCCGGTATTCTTATCGGCCTGCCAATTCTCTATTTCGTGCCTTCGATTGAAGGACAAATGGTGCTGATTGTTATTAGCGGCGTCCTGTTTTTCGCTTTTCGAACCGTGCAGTATGCGCATGCCACCATGTTTATTACCTTACTGGTGTTGCTGTGCTTTAACCTGCTGGGTGAAGGCTTTGAAGTGGCCGCCCCCCGCGTTTACGACACCATTTTGGGGTGTGCTATCGCTTGGGCAGCGGTCAGTTTCATTTGGCCAGACTGGAAATTCCGCCAATTACCGGCAATCGTCAGTAAAACAATGAACGCAAACTGCCGTTATCTGGACGCAATTTTGGTGCAGTACCATCAGGGTAAAGATAACGGCCTTCCATACCGGATCGCCCGCCGGGATGCGCACAACAGTGACGCAGAGTTGGCCTCGGTGATTTCGAATATGTCTGCCGATCCCAAAGCCAATAAAGAGGTTCAGGATGCAGCCTTCCGGCTGCTGTGTTTGAACCACACATTACTGAGCTATATCTCTGCGCTGGGTGCACACCGTGAACGACTGAATAATTCCGCAACGCTGGATCTGCTGAACGACGCAGTATGTTATGTCGACGGTGCGCTGCATCTGGAAGAACAAGACAATCTGCGCATTACCCAGGCTTTGGAAAGCCTGGCTGAACGTATCCAACACGCGGCACCAGAACCGGAAAGCAAAGATCAATTGGTATTGCAGCAAATTGGGCTGGTAATTGAACTGTTGCCAGAACTCACGATGCTTAATGCACAAATAGGCAAATCGGCATGATTATTCGGGGTCTTTTATGAGGCCCCTAACGTCTGGATGATGCCCATGACGAAGCAACGACACGGTTCGCTCAAACCAACAGGTCAACTCGCTACGCAATTCAGAAGGTAAAGCCGCATGGTGATAACCGGCAATAGCCCCACCCAAGGAAAGCAGCACCCGTAGACCCAGGTTATGTTGCTGCTGCAATAAGCGAAGATAACTACGTTTAGCACCGTTCAACCGCAAGTCATAGACATTACGAATACCCGCTCGCCAGAGTAAACGCTCCATATTGATATCGATGTTTGGCAAGGTTTTAAGCCGACTCTGGTTATCTGTTTTGACTTGGAGCTCTCTGCGAGCTTCGCGAATAGCCTGCCAGGCGAGCCCAACGAGTTCATCGCGATCCCGCCACAAAGCCTCATCCACCCAGTAATAACGCATGGTAATTGGCACCCCTCGCTTGGAGTAAACCATATTGACCATCCCGCGTGCACGAAAGGCGGGTTCCAAGGAATCCGTCGCCCGAAGGTACAGTTCTCCTTCAGCGATCAAGGCGAACATGACGCCGTCGGCCAGTAGCCCGTAACCACCGAATTGCGAGCGTGTAGTGATAACCCCTAATGCGTAAAAACAGGCTTTGGCCTGTGCGACCATTCCCGATGATGTCCCTTTCATAATGTTCTCCTGGTGTGAGTTACCGTCCTATCATTCCCCTCATCAATGAAATAAAGGTAACGTGAACAAGTAATTAGAAAAATACGCACTATCCGCAGCGATGCCAATCACTAAAGTTCATCGTCTAAAAAACAATCGCAATTATGAGACCTACTACGAATATTTGGGTTGATCTTATTCACAACAGGATGTACTGTATAAACATACAGTGACACTACGGGCGGGATACTTTATGCGTACTCAATCACTCTACAAACCCCATTTCAGCCACACCTCTTTTGCGGTGAACAATGCTGCAGAAAACACAGATGCCGGCAAAAAGAATGGCCTTATCAGTGAACTTGTTTACAACGAGCATCAGCCCGCTGTGGCACAATTGTTATTGCCCCTGTTGCAGCAACTAGGTCTGCAATCTCGCTGGCTGTTATGGCTGACTCCGCAACAAAAGCTGAGCAAATTATGGTTACAGCAGTCTGGGCTGCCGGTCGAAAAAGTGGTGCAGCTTAGCCAAATCAGTTCGCTAGATACGGTTGAAGCAATGGAAAAGGCGTTGCTGACAGGTAACTATAGTGTCGTACTTGGATGGCTACCCGACCTTACAGAAGAAGATCGTCTAAAATTAAGGCGTGCGGCAGAATTAGGTAACGCTTACGGGTTCATTATGCGTCCTCAACGTGACATAAACCCGGTTCACGGACACTGTTCTACCCTAAAAATTCACTCTTCTTTGTATCATTAAGTAAATTTAGGATTTTTCCCATCATTTTCATCACCCTCTAAGGGAACCTTTCAGGGATCAGGGACAAAGCGAGTGCGGCTGCGGTTCCGCACCAAAAAACGAGCGTAGATTTGCTCGTTTTTTGGTCGGTTAATGTTAGCAAATATGTACAATTCTGCGTTTTTTTTTAGAGCTTTATCACATCACACTTGTAACTTTCGCGCCACGTTGTAGACTTTACATCGCCAAGGTTGCTCTATAACGCCAGATAAACTGGCCGAGTAACAAACGAGGGCTCAAACCTTGGCGAAGGAATTTAACCAAGGGCTTAAAACAGCTTTAAAGCTCATTGCCTATTTGGATGATAACGAGGCGCAAAATGAAAAAGACAGCTATCGCATTAGCAGTGGCACTGGCTGGTTTCGCTACCGTAGCGCAAGCCGCCCCAAAAGATAATACCTGGTACACTGGTGCTAAACTGGGCTGGTCCCAGTACCATGACACTGGTTTCTACGGCAACGGCTATGATAACCGCATTGGTAATGGCCCTACCCATAAAGATCAACTGGGTGCTGGTGCGTTCCTGGGTTACCAGGCGAACCAATACCTGGGCTTCGAGCTGGGCTATGACTGGCTTGGCCGTATGCCTTACAAAGGCAGCGTGAACAACGGTGCTTTCAAAGCGCAGGGCGTTCAACTGGCCGCTAAACTGAGCTACCCAATCATGGACGATCTGGACATCTACACTCGTCTGGGCGGCATGGTATGGCGTGCAGACTCCAAAGCTAACTACGGTGCAACTGGCCAACGTCTGAGCGATCACGACACTGGCGTTTCTCCGTTGGCAGCTGTTGGTGTTGAATACGCACTGACCAAAAACTGGGCTACCCGCCTGGACTACCAATTCGTTAGCAACATCGGTGATGCAGGTACTGTCGGCGCTCGTCCAGACAACACCATGCTGAGCCTGGGTGTTTCTTACCGTTTCGGTCAGGATGATGTTGTTGCTCCAGTTGCTCCAGCACCAGCTCCAGCTCCAGTTGTTGAAACCAAGCGTTTCACTCTGAAGTCTGACGTGCTGTTCAACTTCAACAAATCTACTCTGAAAGCACAAGGCCAACAGGCTCTGGACCAGCTGTACACTCAGCTGAGCTCTATGGATCCTAAAGATGGCTCTGTTGTAGTTCTGGGTTACACCGACGCAGTTGGTTCAGAGCAATACAACCAGAAACTGTCTGAAAAACGCGCACAAAGCGTTGTTGATTACCTGGTATCTAAAGGTATTCCTTCAGACAAAATCTCTGCACGTGGTATGGGCAAAGCTGATTCCGTCACTGGTAACACCTGTGGCTACAAATCTGGCCGTGCTACTAAAGCACAGATCGATTGCCTGGCACCAGATCGTCGCGTAGAGATCGAAGTTAAAGGTATCAAAGACGTTGTAACTCAGCCACAAGGCTAAGCTACCGCTCTTAGTAAAAAACCCCGCATTGCGGGGTTTTTTTTCGTCCAGAACATGTGAGATTAGCAATAACAATGCTCTCGCAGGTTATCAAGTTATTCGTCGTCTTTACCAAGAATCGCTTTTAGATCCTGCTTCAAAAGCGACATCTGGCTCGCATATTTCTCTTTACGTTCCGCATCTTCAATCAGCTGTACCACTGTCTCTGACAATGTTACCCCTCTGCGACGGGCAAGTGCGGCAAGACGTTGCCAAACTAAAAATTCCAGATCGATGGATTTTTTACGCGTGTGTTGATGTTCTGCGTTAAAATGACGTTTACGTCGTGCGCGGATTGTTTGCTTCATCCGGTTATCCAATTCCGGATTCATGTGGCGGCTAATCCACGTAAGCACTTTTACCGGCTCATTTTCCAGTTTAAGCAGCTCGTCAATGGCTTCCTGGGCAACGCTGTTTTCAATGTGACGGGTAATAGCTTCCCCTTCCCGGTGCTTTTTCACCAGGTACTTCCATTTCCAACCGCTCTCCAGATTTTCCAGTTGCTGATATTTCATCGTGAACTCTTCAGTGACCGCGTAACTTTATTAAGCATAACAGCTTTGCGCCGAATTTCCCTGGCAATTGCGCCCTCTTTTAGACTGTTTTTTGCACAGTCGCCTCGTGATGTCAAACTCCCTGACACCAACTTCTACTCTGCATGTATCAAGCTGCCGTTATTCTTGTATAATCGCCCTTTCCCTTTTTGACGATTGCATCTAACACTTTGACCAATAACCGACTTGAATGGCAATCACTGTTGCCGGACGTTACGCCTTATCAAGCGATATTTGATACCGCCGCGCAGTTGGCTCCCGTGTCCTTTGCCTCTATTCAGCCACGTCTGGAAAATGCACTGACGCTGTTTTGCCATCCACAATCGCCACCGCGTTTCATGCTGTTGAAAGCGCAGGAGACGCGTGAGTATTTGGCGCTGATCGCCCATGCGGTTGAGCAACTGCAACCTAACAATATGGCGTTCAAGGGCAGTCACTATGTGATCCAAGGTGGCAAGGTAAGTGTAGAACCTGCCAGCCGCGGTGATGAGCCATTTTCCGCCGGGGGCGCCTGCGTATTTCAGGAGTGGGTTGAACCAGAACAGTTGTTTGGCTGCGTCAGGATCCACAATGGCGAAATCAGCCTGCAACCCGGTCTGGTGCATCAGGCCAATGGCGGTGTGCTAATCCTGTCGGCACGTGCCCTGCTAGCCCAGCCGCTGCTGTGGTTGCGTTTGAAGCAGATGATCACCCAACGTCAGTTCCACTGGGTTTCCCCAGATGAAACGCGTCCTTTACCAATCACTATTCCAGCGATGCCGCTGGAGTTGCGGTTGATCGTGGTCGGAGATCGTCACGGTCTTGCCGATTTCCATGATATTGAGCCGGAACTGAGCGAACAGGCAGTCTACGGTGAATACGAAGAAGATCTGCAACTCACCGAAGTTGATGACATGGTTCAATGGTGTGGCTACGTCAATGCACTGATTGATGAAAAGCAACTACCGCCTTTGGCAGCCGATGCCTGGTACCCTCTGATGATACAGGCGGTACGTTACAGTGGCGATCAGGGTAACTTGCCACTATCCCCGCTGTGGCTCGTCCAGCAGCTTTCTGAAGCGGCACTGTATGCCGAAGAAGAAAGCATCACCGCCAAAGCGTTTGAAGCCGCGTTAAATGCGCGTGAGTGGCGTGAAAGCTACCTTGCCGAACGCATGCAGGATGAAATTGAGCTGGGCCAAATCCTGATTGAGACGGAAGGCGAAGTCATCGGTCAGATCAATGGCCTGTCGGTATTAGAGTATCCAGGTCATCCACGCAGTTTCGGTGAGCCCTCTCGCATCAGCTGTGTCGTCCACCTTGGCGATGGCGAATTCACCGACGTCGAGCGTAAGGCTGAGCTTGGCGGTAATCTTCATGCCAAAGGCATGATGATTATGCAGGCGTTTCTGATTTCAGAACTTGAACTAGACCAACCTCTGCCCTTCTCCGCGTCAATAGTCTTTGAGCAATCTTACGGTGAAGTCGATGGCGACAGCGCATCACTCGCTGAATTGAGTGCACTGATCAGCGCACTGTCACTGCAGCCGATCACACAGCAAATTGCGGTTACCGGTTCTGTAGACCAATTCGGTAATGTACAGCCCATCGGCGGCGTCAACGAGAAGATCGAAGGCTTTTTTGAAGTTTGCCAACGTCGTGGTTTGACGGGTAAACAGGGCATAATCCTGCCCGCAACCAACGTGCGCCATCTGTGTCTACGCCAGGATGTGGTCGATGCGGTACGCGAAGGCCAATTCCATCTGTGGGCTGTCGATAGCGCCGCGGAGGCCTTGCCATTACTCACCGGTTACCCCTACTCTGATGAACAGCAGCCGAATCTATTAGCTGCCATTCAGGAACGGATTGCACAGGTGAATCCGCAGGAGCGTCGGCGCTGGCCATGGCCGCTTCGCTGGCTTAACTGGTTCAACCACGGCTGATCGGACTTGTTCAGCGTACACGTGTAAGCTAATCTGCGCCCTTCAATAAAATAAGGTTTACTGAGAACATGGTAGAAAAACGCGACTCCTATACGAAAGAAGACCTCGAAGCATCCGGCCGTGGCGAGCTGTTTGGCGCTGGTGGCCCACCGTTGCCGGCAGGTAACATGTTGATGATGGACCGCGTGGTCAAAATGACCGAAGACGGTGGTACGCACAACAAGGGTTATGTGGAAGCGGAACTGGATATCAATCCGGACCTATGGTTCTTTGGTTGCCACTTTATCGGCGATCCGGTGATGCCGGGCTGCCTGGGTCTGGATGCCATGTGGCAATTGGTCGGCTTCTACCTCGGCTGGTTGGGTGGTGAAGGTAAAGGCCGTGCACTGGGCGTGGGTGAAGTTAAATTCACCGGCCAGGTGCTGCCAACCGCGAAGAAAGTGACCTACCGCATTAACTTCAAACGCGTGATCATCCGTAAACTGATTATGGGTGTCGCTGATGGTGAAGTTCTGGTCGACGGCCAGGTCATTTACACCGCAAGCGATCTGAAAGTGGGCCTGTTCAAGGACACTGCTGCGTTCTAACCGCAGTCACGGCGGCCCTTCCCGGTCGCCGTTTATTTTCCCGCCGTGATTATGTTGTGCCTTCATATACGCACATTTATAACGGCCAAATAGTGACTACAATTATTGTAGTTACTGAGAGGTGTGCCATGCAAAAGACCCGTTTTGATAACATGCCATGCCCGGTAGCCCGCTCTCTGGATCGTGTCGGCGAATGGTGGAGTATCCTGATACTTCGCGATGCGTTTCATGGCTTATCCCGCTTTGATGAATTCCAACAAAGCCTTGGGCTTTCGCCCACGATATTGACTCGCCGTCTAAAGGGCCTGGTGGAAAGCGGTATTTTGTATAAACAGCGCTATCAAACACGGCCCGTTCGCTATGAGTATCTGCTCACCGAGCGTGGCAACGATTTTTTTCCCGTGCTTGCTGCGCTGTTTCACTGGGGTAACACCCACTTGGCCGAAGACGGTATTAGCGCAGAATTGGTCGATCGCCGTACAGGACAACCGATACGTGTACAACTGATCGACAGCATCACCCAGCAGCCTGTTGCGCTGCATAATATTACTTTGGCACCAGGGCCTGCGGCGACAGAAGGTATGCGCCAACGCGCAGCCCTGATGCAGCAGAACCTTTCTGCATTCCCCCCAGAATCATCCAAGGAGTCACTATGAACACTCGTCGTATAGTCATTACCGGCATGGGTGCCGTTTCGCCATTGGGATGCGGCGTAGAGGCTATCTGGCAGCGTCTGCTGAAGGGTCAGTCTGGCATTCGCCCATTACCGGAAGAAATCGTTGCTGACCTGCAAGTGAAAGTCGGTGGCCAGGTACCTTCGTTACAACAAGATGCCGAGGCTGGCTTCGATCCCGATCGTTCTGTTGCGCCAAAAGATCAAAAGAAAATGGATCGCTTCATTCTCCTCGCCATGGCAGCCGCAGATGAGGCTATTCAACAAGCAAGCTGGGTAGCAGACACCGAAGATAAGCAGGAACGCACTGCAACGGTGATCGCCTCCGGCATTGGTGGTTTCCCAGCCATCGCCCAGGCGGTACGCACCACCGACAGCCGAGGTGCCAAACGCTTGTCGCCTTTCACCATTCCTTCTTTCCTGGTGAACCTGGCAGCGGGTCACGTTTCAATTAAACACCAGTTTAAAGGCCCGATCGGCGCCCCTGTGACAGCCTGTGCAGCGGGCGTACAAGCCATTGGCGATGCTGTCCGTATGATTCGTAACGATGAAGCCGATATCGCCCTATGTGGCGGTACAGAAGCCGCAATCGACACGGTAAGTCTGGGTGGCTTTGCGGCAGCGCGTGCCATGTCTACAGCGCCGGCAGATACTGCAGTGGCGGCTTCACGACCTTTTGATAGCGAACGTAACGGTTTTGTTATGGGGGAAGGTGCCGGCATGCTGGTGATTGAAACATTGGAACATGCGCTGGCTCGGGGAGCGACCCCGTTGGCGGAAATTGTTGGCTACGGCACCAGTGCAGACGCCTATCACATGACCTCTGGAGCCGAAGATGGCGACGGTGCCTACCGCGCAATGAAGATTGCCCTCAAGCAAGCAGGCGTAACGCCACAACAGGTACAACACCTGAACGCGCACGCAACATCCACGCCGGTGGGGGATTTAGGGGAAATTAACGCCATTAAACATCTGTTCGGTACAGATGGTGGTATAGCCGTCACCTCGACCAAATCTGCAACGGGTCATTTATTGGGTGCTGCTGGTGGATTAGAGACTATTTTTACCGCGCTGGCACTCCGCGATCAGATTGCACCAGCCACGCTGAATTTGGACAACCCAGACCCGGCTGCTGCGGGGTTGCATCTGGTAGCGAAGAAAGCGGAACCAATGGCCATGACCTACGCGCTGTCGAACGGCTTTGGTTTTGGCGGTGTGAATGCCAGTATTTTGCTGAAACGTTGGCAAGGGTAATAGTACCTGTAAACAAAAACCTCCGCGCTTGGCGGAGGTTGTTCCTTTTTTTGACAGGGAGCCGCTTAAGCGGTCACAGCCCTGTCTTCCATGGCTTCTCGCCAACCTCCCAGCCACTGAGACCGGGCGTCCACCGATGATTGGTAGGGACAATATTCCCTGGAACGCCCTAAAATACCTGCTTGATAACCTCTCGAATGCGCCCTTTCCAGACGATCGCGTTTCTGTCTCTTCATGCCTCGTTTCCCTCATTTTTTGGTCTGGTGGAAAGAAAACAATGGCTGCTTTTTGCGCAGCCACGTTTAACCAATAGCGCTAAATGACGGGAAGATCAATGCGCAAAATTCACGCCAATGTCATATTTGTGAACTACACACGTAGAATTTGCTAAGTGGCTGATATGCCAAAAATAAGTTAATGTATTGAAATAAAACAAAAATCCCTCCCAACTTGTAAATGTAAAATTTCACGTTGGGAGGGATTAGACTCTTTTAGTACAAATTATGACTAAAAACGACCGGCCTGGGCAGCAATGTCCTGTGCTTCTTGCTGCCACCCTTGTGCCAGCGTTCGCACAAGTGCATCGTAGCCGTCTTCACCCTGCTTCAGTTCCAGGTTGAACGGTCGTTTGGTCAGTTGACCTTGATGGTTCAGCACCCACTCGCCGCGAATAATCGCCTTGCCATCAAAACGCCCATGGAAACCGCTAACGTTGACGTTAAGTACGTCCTGATCGCTGCTCATCGGCTGAGAAGATACGACCCAGCCTGGCATCGCGCTGCTCAAGTTAGTCACCAATGTCTGCTGCAACTGTTGGTCAAGCGGACTGGCCCAGAGGTTGTTCTGGGCGATCACGTACTGCACATCATTGGTTTGGTAAACCACACCACTTTGTGCCAAATAGTCCGCTACGCTTACATGCTCCAGCCACAGTTGGCGCGACGTCGCTCCCCCGCTGACCTGCGCCGGCGTACCCAATGCCGGCAGTTGATAGTAGGTTTTCTGTGGCGTACTGCTACAGGCGCTGAGCAACAGCGCCAGGGCTACCGGAATCCATTTCATCATTTATTGGCCTTCTTCGGCTGAGGATCATTACTGCCCGCGGCTTCAAATACCAGCGCGTTGCTCTTTTCGTTCAGGGTACGCAGCACGGGTTGCAGTTCGCGCAACACCTGATCGAGACGCTGCATATCGCCGACCATCTTGTTGTAGGCCGGTGAACCTGGCTGGAAGCCTTTCATGCTGCGATTCAGTTCCTGCAGCGTTTTCTGCATATCCTGCGGCAGCGCCTTCATTTCTTTGCTGGCAATGATGTCGTTCAGCGATTGCATGGTCTGCTGTGTCGACTTCATGGTCTTCTGGCTTTCCGCCAGCGTTTTGGTCGCCTCATTGATCATCGGATTTAACGGCATCGCGTTGATCTTATCCAACGTCTGCATCAGTTTCTGTTGGATCTGCGCCAGACCGCCGCTGGTGGTCGGCATCAGTGGGTAACCGAACAGCTCGCGCGGCCCTTTCCAGGCTTTTTCTTGCGGGTAGAAATCAAGATCGATATACAGTGAACCGGTCAGCAGGTTGGCTGACTTCAACGCGGCGCGCATCCCACGAGCTTCAGCATCTTTCAGATGCCCTTCAATATCGAAATTGCCACCCAGCTGTTTCTGGAAGCGATCCGGTTCGATCCTGATCAGGACCGGAATACGGTAATCGTTATCCAGTCGTTGCATCATGCCTTCTTTATAGAATGGCACCTGCGCCACAGTACCCAAACGGATGCCGCGGAACTCGACTGGCGCACCCGGCTGCAGGCCGCGAATCGAATCGGAGAAGAACATCAGGTAATCTTTGTGTACGGTGTACAGCGAATCCTGGATGCTGCGTTGGTTATCGAACAGCTGATATTCCGTCTTCTCTTTCGCCTGCTCACCGCGATCCCAGCCGTCCGGCACGTCAAAGCTGACGCCGCCGCTGAACAAGGTCGCCAATGAGCCCATTTCTACTCGCATGCCCTGCGCGGACATGTCAAAGGCCACGCCGCTGTCTTTCCAGAAGCGAACATTGCTGGTCACAAGTTGATCATAAGGTGCGGAGACAAACAGCTGATAACGCATGGCACGCATTTTCGGATCAAAATAGCTGGTCTCTACCGAGCCGACACGGTAACCGCGGAACAGCACGGGGTCACCGGCATTCAACTGACCCGATTTTTCGCTGTCCAGTATGATGCGCAGCCCTTTGGCATCTGGAGACGCCAATGGCGGTGCATCCAACAGTTGATAGTCACTCTTGCCTGCTTTGCCTTTATTGCCCGGTTGCAGCTCGATATAGGCACCGGAAAGCAACGTGCCCAGACCGGAAACCCCCCCGCGGCCAATCTGTGGCTTCACGACCCAGAAAGCCGAGTCCTGACGCAACAGTTTTCCCATACCGGAATTAAGGCGCGCCTCGACCACAACCTTGCTCAAGTCTTCACTCAGCGTGACCGTCTCCACAATACCGACGTCGACACTGCGGCTTTTTATTTTCGTTTTCCCTGCCTCCAGCCCTTCTGCGGTGGTGGTGACCAATGTCACGACCGGGCCTTGGTGGCTAAAATGGTAGAACAGGATCCAGGCGCCAATCAGCGCAGTGACGATGGGGATAATCCACACCGGCGACCAGCGCTTGATCTTTTCAACGTCCGCGACGTTATGATTATTTTCCGTCACCTTGCGGCTCCTTTTTTATCGTTTCATTTACGCGATCCCACGTCAGGCGGGGATCAAACGTCATGGCAGCAAACATAGTGAGGATCACCACCATGGCGAACAGCAGCGCGCCAGTAGCCGGGTAAATACTCATCAATTGTCCCATCCGTACCAATGCCGAGAGTACGGCAATCACAAACACGTCGATCATTGACCAGCGGCCAACGAATTCAACCACTTCATAAATCAGGTGCATCCGTTCGCTATCGGCCCGGGGCTTATGCCTGCCGTTGGCATCCCAACACAGCCAGCCAATCGCCAACATTTTCAATGAGGGTACCATGATGCTGGCAATGAAGATCACCATCGCCACCGGATAAGACCCTTCTCCCCACAGCAGGATCACCCCAGCCATGATGGTTGAGGTAATTTTATTACCCAGTGCCTCAGTGACCATGATAGGCAGCAAATTCGCCGGAAGATACAGCATGATCGAGGTGACAAGCAGTGCCAACGTCCATTGCAGGCTGTGACGACGGCGAACGTAGCCCTTGGTATGGCACCGTGGGCAGCGGGTCAGTTCAGCCGGCAAGATCGCCGTGCAGCATTGGCACGAACGCAAGCCCTGGCGCAATCCGATACGGCCTACCGTCATGGGACGATCGTGTCGCGGCGCCGGTTCAATATCATTCCATAACCAGCGGCGGTCGACGCACTGGAAAGCTCGCACCTGCAACAGGCAAAACAGGCAATAAGGCACAAAGCTGCTGCCTACGCCAATATCACCGTAAGCCATCAGCTTAACGAAGCTGACCAGCACCCCGGCCAGAAAAATCTCCACCATGCACCAGGTTTTAAACTGGAACAGCAGTTTGGCCATCCACTCTTTCAGGCCGATAGGAATAGGTACCCTGGCGCACAAAAGAATGATCGCCACCATGCAAAATGCCGGGATCAGTTGAACGAACACCATAAACAGCGTGGCCATGCTGGCGTAGTCTTCCGCCACCATCACCTGCGGGATCTGGATCAGTTTGATTTCGTTACCGAGACCGGCAACACGCATATTAATAAAAGGGAAAATATTCGCCAGCAACAGCATGAACAATGCACTGAGGGCGTAGCCGATCGGCCGCTTACGCGGTTCATCCCAGCGGGAGCTGAGCGTCGTTTTACAACGCGGGCATACCGCTTTTGAACCATAGGCCAGCGGCGGCAATGCCACCAGCATGTCGCACTGCGGACACAGCATCAGGTTGTCCTGTTGCTGTTGTACGTGCGTTGCGTGGCTGTGCTGCTCGTGATTCTCGTGGGAACACACCATAATCCTCCTTAACAACGTAGCTCACCGGTACGGCAATACCGCCCGCAGCAGCGCGCGGGCGGTATTCTCAGCGGTTAGCCGTTTTTCATCGCTTCCAGCTCTTCCCAGCGGGCAAACGCCTCTTCCAGCGCCCCTTCGGCTGCGGCCAGTGCCGTCAGTACCTGCTGTGTTTCACTGTGGGGACGCGTGAAGAAGTCCGCATCGCTCATTTGCGCTTGCAACGCTGTAATTTCCGTTTCCAATTGTTCAAGACGCTGCGGTAACTGTTCCAGCTCACGTAACAAGTTATAGCTCAGTTTAACGGCAGGTTTCTTCGACTGTTCAGCCTTTTTTTCCGCCGCCGGCTTGTTCTGCTCGGCCGCTACCTGACGGATCGGTTTTGCCGTCGCACGTTGGTGGTGTGCGTCGTAGTAACCGCCGACAAAGGTGCTGATCACACCGTTACCTTCAAAGATCCAGCACTCGGTCACGGAGTTATCAACGAATTGACGATCGTGGCTCACCAACAGCACGGTGCCTTGATAACCGTCGATCAGCTCTTCCAGCAACTCCAGCGTTTCGACGTCAAGATCGTTGGTTGGTTCATCGAGAATCAATAAGTTACTTGGTTTCAGGAACAACTTGGCCAGCAACAGGCGATTACGCTCCCCACCTGACAAGGCTTTCACCGGTGTCATCGCGCGTTTTGGGTGGAACAAGAAGTCCTGTAAATAGCCCAGCACGTGACGGGAACGGCCGTTGACCATCACTTCCTGCTTGCCTTCTGCCAGGTTGTCCATCACCGTACGTTCCGGATCCAGTTCGGCACGGTGTTGGTCGAAGTAAGCGACTTCCAGCTTGGTCCCGCAATGCACGCGACCACTGTCGGCTTTCAACTGCCCCAGCATCAGTTTCAGCAGCGTCGTTTTACCGCAGCCATTTGGGCCGACTAACGCAATTTTGTCACCACGCTGTACCTGCGCTGAGAAATCACGCACCAGCACTTTACCGCCAACCTGATAGTTAACGTTTTCCATCTCAAACACGATCTTGCCAGAGCGTACAGCCTCTTCCACCTGCATCTTGGCGGTGCCCATGACTTCACGGCGTTCCGAACGCTCGTTACGCAATGCCTTCAGTGCACGTACACGGCCTTCGTTACGGGTGCGGCGCGCTTTGATGCCTTGACGAATCCACACCTCTTCCTGCGCCAGCTTACGGTCGAATTCTGCGTTTTGCAGCTCTTCCACTCGCAGCGCTTCTTCTTTGCTCAGCAGGTATAAATCGTAGTTACCCGGCCAGGACACCAGCTTGCCGCGATCGAGATCGACAATGCGCGTTGCCATATTACGGATAAAGGAACGGTCGTGGGAAATGAACACGATGCTGCCCTGGAATTCCTTCAAGAACCCTTCCAGCCAGTCAATCGTTGTAATATCCAGGTGGTTGGTCGGTTCATCAAGCAACAGCACGCGCGGGGAGCTCACCAGTGCGCGGCCCAGCGCCGCTTTACGCAACCAACCGCCGGAGAGAGAAGAAAGCTCTGCATCGCCGTTCAGACCCAACTGCAACAGCACTTCGCTGATACGGCTGTCGAGCTGCCACAGACCCTGGTGATCGAGGATCTCCATAATCTGCGCCATGCGCGTCAGGTTCTTTTCGCTTGGATCGGTTTCCACCAAATGCGAGATCGCATGATACGCTTTCAGGTGTTCCGCCTGTTCGGCCACGCCTTCCGCCACAAAGTCGAAGACTGTGCCACCGATATTGCGCGGTGGATCCTGCTGCAGACGCGCCACAATCAGATCTTGCTCATAAATCACCCGGCCGTCATCCAACGGAATTTCTTTACCGAGGATCTTCAGCAGCGTGGACTTACCGGCGCCATTGCGCCCAACCAGACAAACGCGTTCGTTGTCTTCAATATGAATTTCGGTGTTATCTAAAAGCGGTGCATCGCTGAAGGACAACCAGGCACCGGACATGCTAATTAACGACATAGTAATTATTTTCCTTCGCCGGCATGGGTAACCAGCCAGCAGTTATGAATTTGACGGTTACGGGCAAAATCCTGTGACTGAGTCTGGGCGGTAATTTCTTTCGCCTCCAGACCCAATGCGCTCAGGCCGGCCATATCCATCTGGAAACCGCGTTTGTTATTCGAGAACATAATGGTCCCGTTACGACGCAGTAACCGTTTCAAATCTTGCATCAGCACCAGGTGGTCGCGCTGAACGTCAAAGGTATTCTCCATCCGCTTGGAGTTGGAGAAGGTCGGCGGATCGATAAAGATCACGTCGAATTGTTCGTCGGCATTTTGTAGCCATGACAGGCAGTCTGCATGGATCAATCTGTGCTGTTTGCCAGTCAGACCGTTAACCCGCAGGTTTTTCTCGGCCCATTCCAGATAGGTACGCGACATATCCACCGTGGTGGTGCTGCGCGCACCGCCCAGACCGGCATGCACACTGGCGGTGCCGGTATAAGCAAACAGGTTGAGGAAGTCTTTGCCTTTGCTCATTTCACCCAGCATGCGGCGGGCGATGCGGTGGTCAAGGAACAACCCGGTATCGAGATAGTCAGTCAAATTAACCCACAGTTTGGCGTTAAACTCTTCCACCAGCAGGAACTCGCCCTTCTGCGCCAGTTTTTCGTACTGATTCTTGCCCTTCTGACGTTCGCGAGTTTTGAGGATCAGCTGATTGGAAGGCAGCTCCAGCACTGCCAGCGTGGCGTTGATCACATCGAACAGACGCTGACGAGCTTTCTGCGCATCGATCGTTTTTGGCGGTGCGTACTCCTGCACCACGACCTTGCTGCCGTAGCGATCCACGGCCACGTTATAGTCCGGCAAGTCAGCATCATACAAGCGATAACACTCAATACCCTGCTGTTTGGCCCACTTATCGAGCTTCTTCAAGTTCTTGCGCAGACGGTTAGCAAAATCTTCCGCTACCTGCACACCACCAGTACCCTGTGGATTTTCCGCCAGTTGGTAATTTTTCTGTACGCAGTCCAACGGGCCGTTTTTAGCCTTGAACTGGCGCTCAGCACGCAACTGCAAACAGCTCAGCAGCTCTGGCGAAGCGCTGAACAGCGATAACTGCCAGCCACCGAACGCGCTCTTCATGATCCGACCCAGCATATTATGCAAGGCGATCAGTGCCGGTTCGCTTTCCAGGCGCTCACCGTAAGGCGGGTTGCAAATCACGGTGCCCGTCGGGCCTTCCGGCAACGGGTTGGTCAGTTTGGCAACGTCGTTGACGTTAAAGGTGATCAGTTCAGCAACGCCGGCACGACGGGCATTTCCGCGGGCCATTTCTATCACCCGGCGATCAATGTCAGAACCAAAGAAACGCGAAGTGGTTTCCTGCAAACCGCGACGTGCACGCACCTGCGCTTCGGTGATCACTTCACGCCACAGATCGGCGTTGTGGCCATTCCAAGCGGTAAAGCCCCAGTGCTGGCGGTGTAGGCCTGGTGCACGATCCGAAGCTATCATGGCCGCTTCGATCAACAACGTGCCTGAACCGCACATGGGATCCAGCATCGGGGTACCTGGCTGCCAGCCGGAACGCTGGACAATCGCCGCCGCCAGGCTTTCTTTTAGCGGTGCCTGGCCGGTAAGGTCGCGGTAACCACGCTGATGCAGGCCCTCACCACTCAGATCGAGCGCTACGCTGGCCATATCGCGCTGCAGGAACACGTTGACGCGAATGTCCGGCTGTTGCTTGGCAACCGTTGGACGCTGATCCATCTTGCGGGTAAAGCTGTCGACAATGGCGTCTTTAACTTTCAACGCGCCGTACTGACTGTTGCGGATCTCTTCGTTAACGCCACTGAAGTGAACGGCAAAGGTTTTATCCACGCCAAAAATGTTCGTCCAGTCAATCGCCTGTACGCCCAGATACAGATCCAGATCGCTGTGCACACGGAATTCATTCAGCGGCAGCAAAATACGTGAGGCCAGACGGCTCCACAGCAAGCTTTGGTACAGAAGACGATCGTCACCCTGAAAATGTACCCCACCCTGCACTACTTTACAGGCGTGAGCGCCCAGCGCTTCCAGTTCGCTTTTTAACAGTTCTTCCAGTCCACGCGCCGTGCTGGCAAACAGAGAGTTCATATCGTACTTATCACCAAAAAGAAAATTGTTGCGCATTATAGCTAATCCAGACCGCTTGTCATAAAGTTGCTCCCTTCTATTTAATAATCGCACGGGGATAAGGGTGATTACGCTTTCGAAACTCTACGTTCATCCGGTGAAATCGCTTCGTGGTTTGCAGCTTTCTCACGCGCAAGTTTCCAGTAGCGGTCTGGCTTTTGATCGCACTTTTATGATCACCGAACCGGATGGCACCTTTATTACGGCGCGCCAATATCCGCAGATGGTGATGTTCACTCCAGCACTGCTCCCCGATGGGCTGTTCCTGACCGCGCCGGACGGCGAAAGCGCCGCCATCCGCTTCAGTGATTTCGCCCCCGAGGCACAGCCGACAGAGGTCTGGGGCAACCATTTCACCGCCTTGATTGCACCGCAGCCCATTAACGATTGGCTAAGCGGTTACTTTCAGCGCGACGTGCAGCTGCGCTGGCTCGGCCCAGAACTCACCCGTCGCGTTAAAAAGCACCCGGAAATCCCCCTTTCCTTCGCCGACGGTTACCCTTATCTGCTGATTAACGAAGCCTCATTCAACGATTTGCAACAGCGCTGCCCAGGTAGTATCAAACTGGAGCAATTCCGCCCCAATCTCGTGGTGACGGGTGCCAGTGCGTGGGCAGAAGATGGTTGGCAGGTGATCCGCGTCGGTGACGTCATGTTTGATCTGGTAAAACCCTGCAGCCGCTGTGTACTGACTACCGTTAGCACCGAACGCGGCCGTAAGCATCCGAGCGGTGAACCACTCAGCACCCTGCAGAAATTCCGCACTGCTGACAACGGCGATGTCGATTTTGGCCAAAATATGGTGGCGCGCAACAGCGGTATTATCCGCGTTGGCGATACGGTGGAAGTCTTGTCCACTAAACCTGCACGCCCTTATGGCGCGGGTAAAGTCGTTGAAAGCCTTCAGGCACCGCAGGACAGTGCGCACAGCGTTACCATTGAATACGAAGGAAAGGTGTTTACCGGCAATAATCAGCAGATTTTGTTGGAGCAGTTGGAACAGCAAGGGCTCCGCGTGCCTTATTCATGCCGTGCGGGCATTTGCGGGAGCTGTCGCATCACCTTGGTAAGTGGCGAAGTGGCACCGCTGAAGAAAAGCGCAGTAGCCAACAATGGCACCATTCTCTGCTGCAGCTGTATTCCAAAAAGCGATCTGACGCTGGCGTAATCGGCCTTATACAGCCCTGTCGTAAGCCGGGGCTGAGGCCTCATCCTGCGCACAGGGTTTAAGTCTATCGTGCATGACTTTGATGGCATCGCCCAGGACCATGGTGCGACCTGCAACTGAAAGTTGGTTTTGTGCCAGCAAGCACAGGCTGGCGTTATCGCCGGCTTCTACCACCAGCAGGCGGGCTTCAACGCCGCTTTCCATCACCTTCACCGCCGCAAGCTCACCATTCTTGGGTTGCAACGGATAATGTTGCTGAGAAAAATGCCAGCTTTTCGGCATCAAGGGTTTCAAGAACCGATAAGCCACCAGGGCATTTAATACCAGTTCTGCACGTTGCTCGTGGCTGAGTTTTATCTGTTTACACTGCTCTTCATAATTAAAATAAAGCGCCGCATCATCCACGCAAAAAGAGCATTCATCGAAAGCATCAGGCGTTAACATTTTGGCAGGGAAACGCGAACGAAAGATCATACCATTAGCTAAATCCAGCATTAGCCGATCGTGCTCGGCGTCAAAATACCAACGCCAATTATCGTCAGGTTTTATCTTCATCTCTTATCCTTCTGCTGCCCATGCCACGCTGTATTTACCTAAAAGGTGATTTTATCACCGCTAAAATCGCTTAAACATCGGATAATTCCGCGAACGATATTTATGCTAGTGGACAAAATATAGACGAGCCGGGAGAAGAAATAAACCCCCGGCCGAAAATGAAAGGAAAAATATTAGATGTAGTTAACGATATCTTTAATCAGGCGCGGACCTTTGAAGATAAATCCGGAATAAATTTGCACCAAGGAAGCCCCAGCTGCCATTTTTTCACGTGCCGCCATCAGGGAATCAATTCCGCCAACACCAATGATCGGCAAACGCCCTTGCAATTCGTGTGACAAACGGCGGATCACGTCGGTGCTGCTCGCTTGTAATGGACGACCACTTAGGCCCCCCATTTGCTCGCAATAATTCAGCCCCTGGATCAATTTTCGATCCAAGGTGGTATTGGTCGCGATCACACCATCGATATTATGGCGAACCAAACTGTCGGCTATTTGGATCAATTCTTCTTCAGAAAGATCCGGTGCGATCTTAACAGCGACTGGCACATATTTGTGATGGCGCGCATGCAATTCCTGCTGCTTATTTTTAATCGCGGCCAGAAGATCGTCCAACGCGTCTCCGTACTGTAAAGAACGTAATCCCGGAGTATTGGGTGACGAAATGTTGATCGCGATATAACCGGCATACGGATACACTTTATCCATACAGATCAGATAATCGTCTTTTCCTTGCTCAACCGGGGTATCTTTATTCTTGCCAATATTAATCCCCAGAATACCGCCGAAATGAGATTTCTTAACGTTTTCAACCAGATTATCAACACCCTGGTTATTAAAGCCCATGCGGTTGATCAACCCTTCAGCTTCCACAACGCGGAACAGACGCGGTTTATCATTCCCCGACTGCGGGCGCGGCGTCACAGTCCCGACTTCGACAAAGCCAAAACCCATAGCACCGAAGGCATCGATACATTCACCGTCTTTATCCAGACCGGCGGCCAAACCCAATGGGTTTTTAAAAGAGAGCCCCATGCAGCTTACCGGCTTGGTCGGCACTGCCTGACGAATAAGGAATTCTAACGGGGTGCCGGTAACACGGCGAAGCTGTTGAAAAGTCAATTCATGCGCACGCTCGGGATCGAGCTGGAACAGCGCTTTTCTGATGAGGGGGTAGTACATGTACTCTCCTGATTTCCCGGTTGCAAACCGGGGGCGTATTATCCGGTATCCCCTGCCCAATTGGAATTGATTAAAAGCAAAAAAAGCGTTTTTTACGCAACCGTTTTCCCTCGCCAGGGTTCAAATCACCGCCAATCCGTATTTGCGCATATCAAAATCAAAAAATGAGATTTAAGTAACCCGCCCTTTTGCTGATAGGTTTAAAACACTTCTCGATAATTTACTCATTAAACCTAACTTTTAGTTATAAGGAGTGGCAATGCGCGTTATATCACTGGCCGGCAGTCCTCGTATCCCATCACGATCAGCGGCACTGCTTTCCCTGAGTAAAAGTTGGTTACAACAGCAAGGCGTGGAAGTGATCCCCTACACCCTGCACGACTTTGATGCCGAAGATTTGCTGTATGCCAACTTTAACAGCCCCGCAATCAAAGCCTTCACTGAGCAACTGGCGCAGGCTGATGGCCTGCTGGTCTCTACGCCAGTGTATAAAGCATCATTTTCCGGTGCACTGAAAACACTGCTGGACCTGCTGCCCGAACGCGCGCTGGACCATAAGGTGGTATTGCCCCTAGCCACCGGCGGTTCCATTGGCCATATGTTGGCAGTGGATTACGCCTTAAAACCCGTGCTGGCGGCATTGAAAGCTCAGGAGGTGTTGCACGGGGTGTTTGCCGATGACAGCCAGATCGTGCTGGACGGTGAAAAGGTCACCCTGTCCGAGAACCTGGCAGCCCGATTGGAGGAGGCCTTGGAAAGCTTTTATCTGGCCCTCGGTCGCCGTAAACCCCCAAGGGTAAAGATCTCCCCGACCCTGCTTGCACGCCAAACCGCCTGACAGCACAGCATATAAGGAAATACGCATGAAACGACTTTCTTCTCTGGGACGTTGGCTGGGTACCAGCGCATTGGCAGGCATTATCTCACTGGCGTGGATCAATACGGCCAACGCTCAGGATCCGGCACAATTCCGCATCGGCTACCAAAAAGGATCGATTAGCCTGGTATTGGCTAAGTCCCACAACCTGTTGGAACAACGGTTTCCCCATACCAAAATCAGTTGGATCGAATTCCCCGCCGGTCCGCAAATGCTCGAAGCGCTGAACGTGGGCAGCATCGATTTAGGCAGTACGGGGGATATTCCACCGATATTCGCCCAGGCCGCCGGTGCAGACCTGCTGTATGTCGGTGTGGAACCACCAAAGCCCAAGGCGGAAGTGATCCTGGTGCCGGAAAACAGCCCAATCAAAACCGTCGCGGATCTGAAGGGCCGTAAAGTCGCTTTTCAGAAGGGTTCCAGCTCCCACAATTTGCTGTTGCGCTCACTACAAAAAGCAGGGCTGAAATTCACCGATATTCAGCCTATCTATCTGACTCCCGCAGATGCCCGCGCCGCCTTCCAACAAGGTAACGTCGATGCCTGGACCATTTGGGACCCGTACTATTCCGCTGCCTTGTTGCAGGGTGGCGTGCGAGTACTGGGTGACGGTACCGACCTTAATCAAACCGGCTCGTTCTACCTTGCCGTGCGCCCTTATGCCGAAGCTAACGGGCCGTTCATTCAACACGTGCTCGATGTACTGACACAGGCCGATGCACTGACCCGCAGCGATCGGGCGCAAAGCGTCACACTGTTGGCAAACGCGATGGGCCTGCCGGAGAAAGTGATCTCCGCCTATCTGGATCACCGCCCGCCGACGTCGATTAAGCCTTTGGACGCACACACCATTGCCGCTCAGCAGCAAACTGCCGATCTGTTTTATGCCAATCATTTGGTGCCCGTGAAAGTCGACATTTCTCAGCGCATCTGGCACCCAAACGCACAATAATTTAGGAGAACCTACAATGAGCCTGAACGTATTCTGGTTTTTACCCACTCATGGTGACGGCCACTATCTGGGCAGTACTGAAGGTGCCCGCAGTGTCGATTACGGCTATTTACAGCAAATCGCCCAAGCAGCTGACCGACTGGGTTTCGGCGGTGTATTGATCCCGACCGGCCGTTCATGCGAGGACTCTTGGCTGGTGGCAGCGTCACTGATCCCGGTCACTCAACGGTTGAAGTTCCTGGTGGCGTTACGACCCGGCATCATTTCACCCACGCTGGCAGCGCGTCAGGCTGCGACGCTGGATCGCCTTTCCAATGGCCGTGCACTCTTTAACCTGGTTACCGGCGGCGATCCTGAGGAATTGGCGGCGGAGGGCCTGCATTTAAATCACGAAGAGCGTTATGAGGCCTCCGCAGAGTTCACCCACGTCTGGCGCAAGGTGCTGGAAGGCGAAACCGTCGATTTCAACGGCAAACATATTCAGGTAAAGGGCGCAAAACTGCTGTACCCACCTGTACAACAGCCACGCCCACCGCTCTATTTTGGCGGTTCTTCCGCCGCCGCGCAGGATCTGGCAGCCGAGCAGGTTGAAATGTACCTCACCTGGGGTGAGCCTCCGGCGCAGGTTAAAGAAAAGATCGCCGAGGTACGTGCCAAAGCGGCAGCCAAAGGCCGCAAGGTCCGTTTTGGTATACGTCTGCACGTGATCGTACGTGAAACCACAGAAGAAGCCTGGCGGGCCGCCGATCGGTTAATCGCCAATCTCGATGAGAAGACGATTGCCGACGCACAGAAGGCTTTTGCCCGATTTGACTCCGTTGGACAACAACGCATGGCGGCATTGCACGGCGGCAAGAAAGACCATCTGGAGATCAGTCCCAATCTGTGGGCCGGTGTTGGCCTGGTGCGCGGCGGAGCCGGTACCGCACTGGTTGGTGATGGTCCGACGGTGGCGGCACGTATGCAGGAATATGCTGACCTGGGTATCGATACCTTTATCTTGTCCGGTTATCCACATTTGGAAGAAGCCTACCGCGTAGGTGAACTGCTGTTCCCCCATCTTGACCTGGTTGAAAACGAAGCGCCCACTCAACGCCGACCGGTCAAAGCGCAGGGAGAAGTGGTGGCCAATATCTATATTCCGCAAAAAGCGTCGCAAAGCTGAGGAGCCGCACTATGGCAAACGGCACACAACGTATCTTGCATCGTCTCGCCCCTTGGGCATTGCCGATAGCGCTGGTGGTTATCTGGCAAATCTCCGTTGAGGCGGGCTGGCTGTCGAACCGCATTCTGCCGGCACCAAGCGCCGTCGTTACCGCCTTTTGGACGCTGACCAAAAGCGGTGAGCTGTGGCAACACCTGACAATCAGCAGCTGGCGTGCACTGATCGGCTTTAGCATCGGTGGCAGCATTGGGCTTGTGCTGGGTTTTATTACCGGCCTGTCACGCTGGGGCGAACGCCTGCTAGACAGTTCCGTGCAGATGATCCGCAACGTGCCGCATTTGGCGCTGATCCCGCTGGTGATTTTGTGGTTTGGCATCGATGAGTCAGCCAAGATCTTTCTGGTCGCGTTGGGCACCCTCTTCCCTATCTATCTCAACACTTATCACGGCATCAAGAATATCGATCGCGGCCTGCTTGAAATGGCGCGCAGCTATGGCCTGAGCGGTTTCCAGTTATTTACCCAGGTGGTTTTACCGGGTGCTCTGCCTTCGATCATGGTCGGCGTTCGTTTCGCCTTAGGTTTTATGTGGCTCACGCTGATCGTGGCGGAAACCATTTCAGCCAACTCGGGGATCGGCTATCTGGCGATGAATGCCCGTGAATTCTTACAGACAGATGTCGTGGTGGTCGCCATTGTGCTGTATGCCTTACTCGGCAAGTTGGCTGACGTCAGTGCACAACTGCTGGAACGCATCTGGTTACGCTGGCATCCGGCCTACCAACTGAAACAAGGAGAAGCGCTATGACGGCTCCCGCCCGTATTCCCCAAGGTACCCCAGTCACGCTGGAGTCCATTGCCAAGCGCTACGGTAACCGCACGGTGCTAGAGAATATTCAGTTGCGCATCAGCGCTGGCCAGTTTGTCGCCGTCGTCGGTCGCAGTGGCTGCGGAAAAAGCACGCTGCTACGTCTGATGGCCGGGCTGGAGAAAGCCACCAGCGGCGCATTGCTGAGCGGTAATGCACCGCTCGCCAGCGCCAGAGAGGATACACGTCTGATGTTTCAGGATGCGCGCCTGCTGCCTTGGAAAAAAGTGATCGACAACGTCGGACTCGGGTTACGGGGCCAGTGGCGAGAAGACGCGTTACACGCATTGAACGCAGTGGGATTAGCCGATCGCGCCAATGAGTGGCCCGCGGCACTGTCCGGCGGCCAAAAACAGCGGGTGGCTTTAGCACGTGCGCTGATCCACCGTCCACGCCTGTTGCTGTTGGATGAACCTTTGGGGGCCTTGGATGCGTTAACGCGGATTGAAATGCAGGGGCTGCTCGAAGGGCTATGGCAACAGCATGGTTTCACCGTGTTATTGGTGACGCATGATGTCAGTGAGGCCATTGCGCTGGCAGATCGGGTGATTTTAATTGAGGAAGGACGCATCGGGTTGGATTTGACCATTGATCTGCCGCGACCACGCCGAAAAGGATCGCGTAAATTGGCAGAACTGGAGGCCGAAGTGTTGGACAGAGTGCTGTCTCCGCCCTCACCGCTGGCTGAAACTTCACGACGTATCGCGAATTAGACAAGGGACGGCATTAGATCATGCCGTCCCTTTGTCCTTTTACCGTTACGCGTCGAGTGCCTTACTGATCTTCTCGAACAGGTCGCCGGACAGGTTCTCGAGCCCTTTCAACTGTTCAAGCGCTTTACGCATCAGCGCCTGACGCGAAGCATCATAGCGCTTCAGACGGATCAGCGGCTCGATCAAGCGGGCAGCAATTTGTGGGTTACGCTGGTTCAAATCACTGAGGATCTCGGCCAGGAACTGATAACCGCTGCCGTCTGCGGCATGGAATGCCGCCGGATTCGCTGATGCAAATCCGCCGATCAACGAGCGAGTGCGGTTTGGGTTGCTCAGGCTAAATGAGCGGTGTTTCAGCAAGCTGCGCACGTTGGACAGCACGTCTGCCGCAGGGCTGGTTGCCTGCAGAACAAACCATTTGTCCATCACCAGACCATCCTGGTGCCAACGCTCATCAAATGCCGTTAACAACGCATCACGGCACGGCAACTGCGCGGCCACCGCGGCAGCCAACGCCGCCAGAGAATCGGTCATGTTGTCCGCCTGACGGTATTGCTCCGACACCAAACGATCGGCTAGCACTTCGTCGCCAAAGGCCAGGTACCCCAGGCACACATTGCGCAGGGAGCGTTTGGCAATATCCGCGTGTTCCACCCGATAACCGTCGGTTTTGTTGGCGTTATACACCGCCAGCCACTCATCGGCCATTTCCTTCGCCAGGCAACGGACGATCGCTTCATGTACCGCGGCAATGGCTTCAGGATCGATAGTAGCGAACAGTTCGGCCATTTCGCTTTCAGAAGGCAATGTCAGGATCTGCGCGGCCAGCGCCGGATCCAGAGCCTCATCCAGCAACACCGCGCGGAAAGCATCAGCAACGTGCAGCGGCAGCGACAACGGCTGTTTCTGCTGGTGTCTCGCCACATTCAGCTTGATGTAGGTAGCCAGCAAGCTCTGTGCCGCATCCCAACGCGCAAAGTCATTACGGGCGTGCTGCATCAGGAAGGTCAGTTGCTGATCGCTGTACGGGTAATCCAGCTTCACCGGCGCCGAGAACTCACGCAATAAAGACGGTACAGGTTGGTGTGCGACACCGTCAAACACAAAGGTTTGTTCGGCTTCGGTGATGTTCAATACGTTATTGATCGCCGAACCGTCTTTCTGCAGAGCAATGACATTGCCTTCTGCATCGTACAATTCGATATCCAGTGGAATATGCAGCGGCAACTTCTCTGGTTGATCCGCAGTCGGTTCCGTTTTTTGGCTGACATGCAGGCGGTACTGCTGATGTTCGGCATCGTATTCGTCGCGCACGGTCAGCTGCGGCGTACCGGACTGGCTGTACCAACGTCGGAACAACGACAGATCAACGTTGGACGCGTCTTCCATTGCCTGAACAAAATCATCACAGGTAGCCGCACTGCCATCATGACGTTCGAAATACAGCTGGATGCCTTTCTGGAATTGCTCTTCACCCAACAGCGTATGCATCATGCGGATCACTTCAGATCCTTTCTCATACACGGTTAAGGTGTAGAAGTTGTTCATTTCGATAACTTTGTCCGGGCGAATGGCGTGCGCCATCGGACTGGCGTCTTCCGCAAATTGCGCGCCGCGCATAACACGCACGTTATCGATACGGTTTACCGGACGTGACCCCAAATCTGAACTGAACTCCTGATCGCGGAATACCGTCAGCCCTTCTTTCAAGCTGAGCTGGAACCAATCGCGGCAGGTCACGCGGTTGCCAGTCCAGTTATGGAAGTATTCGTGGCCAATCACCGCTTCGATATTCAAGTAATCTTTGTCGGTCGCGGTTTCCGCTTTCGCCAGCACATATTTGGAGTTAAAAATATTTAACCCTTTGTTCTCCATCGCCCCCATGTTGAAGAAGTCGACGGCAACGATCATATAAATGTCGAGATCGTATTCCAGCCCAAAACGGGTTTCATCCCATTTCATCGAGTTCTTCAAGGAGGTCATCGCCCAATCGGCGCGATCCAGGTTGCCACGATCAACAAACAGCTCCAACGCAACTTCACGTCCCGAACGGGTCGTGAAGCTGTCCCGCAGTACGTCAAAATCACCGGCAACCAATGCAAACAGATAACAAGGTTTTGGGAACGGATCTTGCCACTGCACCCAGTGACGGCCATCTTCCAGTTCACCCTGCCCAACGCGGTTACCGTTTGACAACAGGAACGGATAACGCGCCTTGTCGGCCACGATACGCGTGGTAAAGCGGGCAAGCACGTCTGGGCGATCGAGGTAATACGTAATGTGGCGGAAACCTTCTGCCTCGCATTGCGTACACAGCGCGTCACCAGACAGATACAGCCCTTCCAGCGCGGTGTTTTTCGCCGGGTGGATATCGTTGACGATGGTCATGGTAAATTGTGCTGGCAGATTCTCGATAACCAGTTTGTTATCCTGTAACTGATAGGCAGTCCACGGCTGACCGTCGATCTCAATACTCACCAGCGTCAGATCTTCACCGTTGAGTGCCAATGGCGCGTCAGCAGCACCTTGGCGCTTAATCTTGCTGACTGCGGTTACGCGAGTTGTCTCTGCATCCAGCTCAAAATCCAGGTCAATATCAGTGATGGTATAATCTGGCGCGCGATAATCGTGGCGATACTTCGCCTGTGGCTGTTGTGTCATAAAAACCCTTTGACGTCTCAGTGAGTTACAGGTGCCAGGCTTTCATCATGCGTTTATTTCGCCATGGGGAAAAAGCAGAAATTTCGATGAGCCTGATTGTAAATAAACTGTATCACAGCTACAAAAAAAACCCAGACATGCCAAGGCACCAGAGCAGAGAAATCGGAGGTGGATCCTGGTATTATCGACGAATCCCCCTGCCAGTCAGGCTCCTGCACCTAATGGAACATCAAAATCAGCATTTAATGCTAAAAGCCCGTGTGGTGTTCATCACGCGCTCAGGTTCTGTTCTTTGATTAAAAAGTTCATTTGTCTCAGCGAGTAGGGCAACCAGCCACTCCCCTGTGGCCCCTACTCGACAGCCATTCCCGCCGGGTATAGATAAGACAGCCTGCGAGCCACAATGGTATAATTGCCCCAACTGGCTCAAGGACGCGCGGCGCACATGAAAGTAAAATATCTGATCTATTTTTTTACCTTTGCCCTGATGTCCTCATTCGCCCTGTTTATTTCCGATGAACTGGTTGAGGCTGAGACCGGTTATCACGACAACCAACTGAACCTGTACAAGATTACCCGCACCAAAGAGATTTCAGAGGCTTTTCAGGCCACGCTGTTAGCGCACCGTTTAAAGCGTTTAAGTCTGATAAACCCGCACATTACCCCAGCGCAGTGGATGAACGCCGATCGCGTGGCGCGTGAAAAAATCGCCCGTTTTCAACCACACCTGAACAGCGAGATATCACAGCAGCTTGGTATACGGCAGAAAATCGCGGCACTTTCCATGCTCAATCTGATGGAGCAATTGTTGAATAATGACAACCTGCAGCTTTCGCAGGTTACCGATGCCAACGCCAATCTGTTCAACATCAATAGCGCCTACTATATTTCCCAAGCCAGTAAGAGCTATTACCGCTACACCTACGACACCCGCATGGTTGATGCCGACGCCTTCCTCTTTCTGGAAGCCGTACGCCTGAATAATCGGCTAAATATGTCCGTGACTGAATTGATCGACCAGGTTATTGACGTCAATACCAACCAACTCGCACGTAAAGACGCTTATCTGAAAGCCATTCAGCTCACCGGGGTATTGAATGCGTTAAGTACCCGGCTAATTTTTGTCAAGCTGACCTATAACGACCTGCAAACCACATTTTTAGTGAATGCGATCCTTGAACAATTGTCAGTAAAACGAATCAGCCGTATCACCGAAGGGCTGTATACCGCCGTGGATACGAACACGAACTACCCCGCCGATGATATCTACCAGTACGTTAATAACTTGAGCGATCTCTCACAACAGCTTTATCAGCGTAGTTTCGAAATGGAAATCGCCGCATCACAGCATAAGATCTATGACAGCCAGACGGCGATTTACGGCATGATTTCCTTAGGTGGGCTGATCACCCTGTTTATTTTTCTACCGACGCTGGTTTATTGTTCAAATATCAGCCGCTGGCTGACGAAAACACATAACAATATTTTGCGCTTATCACGCGGTAATATGAATATCGATCGCAATGAAGTGTTTTACGGTCAAGAGCTGATGGCCATCAGCGATGCCATTAAACAGCTTAAACAGTATCAGATGGAAAAGGTGACACTGGAAAATGAAAAGCACCTGCTGATCAAGGAGCTGGAAGCTTCCTCATATCTTGATCCGTTAACCAATATTTATAATCGCCGTAAGTTTTTTCTCGAGTGTGAATCTCTGGCGGCCAATAGTTACCCACTGGCCTTCTGTCTGATTGATATTGATAACTTCAAAAACCTCAACGACAATTTTGGTCATCACGTTGGCGACCTTGTACTGGTGGCGTTCGGCAAGTTATTACAAAAGACTTTCCGCTCCAGCGACATTTTCTGCCGTTATGGCGGTGAAGAATTCGCCGTAATCTTGAGTAATTGTACGCTGGAAAATGCGCGTGAAGTCATGTCAACGCTACGCGAGCTGACTCACCAACTCACCCTGACATTAGCCAATGGGCAAGAAGTCCGTTTCACCACCAGTTGCGGCATTGCGCAGGTGTGTGACATTCGGCTGTTGCCGACGGCGATCAAACAGGCAGATGAAGCCCTCTATTTCTGCAAGAATAACGGCAAAGACCGGGTTGGCATTCATACACCAACCGGTTTTATCTGAATTGTTGTTTAAAATAATTAACATTATAATTTTTATGACTAATTAGGCTAAGTCATTCACCTTACAGGTGAATCTGGCTTTTCTGCCTGTGTCCTGACGGCAAGCCAGCATAAAGGCACGTTTAATCCTCGACCCGCTCCAATGAATTGTGGTGTGATGCAGCTTCAATAACAGGATAATCCGGGTATACTCCCCCCACTTTTTTATGATTATCCGGATTTGGACACGCGCCTGACGAGGATGCAGTAACGCGCTATGACTCAATACGCCTCCCCGATTTTGACATCACTGCTTGATACTGATGCCTACAAGCTTCATATGCAGCAAGCAGTGTTTCACCGCTATCCCGCTATCAGCGTGGCGGCGGAATTCCGCTGCCGTGGTGATGAGCTGCTTGGCGAATATGCCGACGAAATCCGTGCGCAGGTCGCACTGATGAGCCAGTTGGCACTGACAGACGCTGAATTCACCTATCTATCAGGGCTCCCGTTCTTCCGTGAGGATTACCTGAGCTGGTTGCGCGAGTTTCGTTACGATCCGCAACAGGTTCAGATCGAGAATCGCGCCGGAAAGCTGCATATTCGCATTGCCGGTCCTTGGCGCGAAGTGATCATGTGGGAAGTTCCGTTACTGGCCGTCATCAGCGAAGTGGTGCACCGTCATCGCTCGCCAGATGTCACACCGGACATGGCGGTCGCCCATTTGCGCAGCAAACTGGCGCAGTTTAAAGCCATGAGTGCTGACGTGGATATTTCACGCTTCAAACTGATGGACTTCGGTACCCGCCGCCGCTTCTCGCAGGCCGTTCAGCAATCCATCGTCAGTACACTGAAAGACGAATTCCCGTATCTGGTCGGCACCAGCAATTACGATCTTGCACATCAGCTTGATCTGGCACCTGTGGGTACTCAAGCCCATGAGTGGTTCCAGGCGCACCAGCAGATCAGCCCGGTGTTGGCGAACAGCCAGCGAGCAGCATTGCAAGCCTGGTTGGATGAATATCCGGACCAGCTCGGCATCGCACTGACCGACTGTATTACTATGGATGCCTTCCTGCGCGATTTCGGTCTGCAATTCGCCCAACGCTATCAGGGACTGCGTCACGACTCAGGTGACCCGTTCGAATGGGGCGAGAAAGCCATCGCGCATTACCAGACACTGGGTATTGATCCGATGAGCAAAACGCTGGTGTTCTCTGATAACCTGGATTTGGAGAAAGCATTGGCGCTCTACCGGCATTTTTACCAACGCGTCAACCTGGTGTTCGGCATCGGCACGCGCCTGACCTGCGATATTCCCGGCGTAAAACCGCTGAACATCGTGATTAAGCTCGTTGAATGCAAAGGCAAGCCGGTGGCGAAACTTTCCGATAGCCCAGGCAAAACCATCTGCCAGGATCAAGCCTTTGTGAAAGCCTTACGTAAGGCGTTCGACCTGCCGCTGGTGAAAAAAGCGAGCTAAGCGCCCCTCCTGCGAACGCTAAAAAGCCGGCTGAATTTCCTTCGCCGGCTTTTTCTTCTTTATAAGACACTTTTCCTTGCTCCCTTTTCGCGCTTCCCCAAGAAATGTTGCACCAATCCGGCGATTTCTGCTTGTGCTCTGCACCGCGGCAAGTAACATAGCAACATCCCCATATTCTTGGGTTGTAAGCTATTTCTAAACCAAATAATTAAAGAGAGAAATCTATGAGCGTAGTGCCTGTAGTCGACGTACTGCAAGGCCGTGCTGCGGTTGACAGTGAAGTCACCGTGCGCGGTTGGGTGCGTACCCGGAGAGATTCTAAAGCTGGTATCTCCTTCCTGGCCGTCTATGACGGTTCCTGCTTTGATCCGTTACAGGCCGTCGTTAATAATTCTCTGCCGAATTATCAGGATGAAGTGCTGCATCTGACCACGGGCTGTTCGATTGAAGTCACAGGTAAAGTGGTGGCCTCTCCGGGTGAAGGCCAGAGTTTCGAGCTGCAGGCCACCGCGATTAACGTCGTTGGCTGGGTTGACGATCCGGACACCTATCCGATGGCGGCTAAACGCCACAGCATCGAATACCTGCGCGAGGTCGCTCACCTTCGTCCACGTACCAACCTGATTGGTGCCGTTGCCCGTGTGCGCCACACACTGGCACAGGCCATTCACCGTTTCTATCATGAGAATGGCTTTTTCTGGGTTTCCACACCGCTGATCACCGCGTCCGATACCGAAGGCGCCGGCGAAATGTTCCGCGTTTCAACGTTGGATCTGGAAAACCTGCCGCGTACTGACAAAGGGGCTGTCGATTTCAGCCAGGACTTTTTCGGTAAAGAAGCGTTCCTGACCGTGTCCGGCCAGTTGAACGGCGAAACCTACGCCTGTGCGCTGTCCAAGATTTACACGTTCGGCCCAACCTTCCGCGCTGAGAACTCCAACACCAGCCGCCATCTGGCAGAGTTTTGGATGATCGAACCAGAAGTGGCGTTTGCAGACCTGGAAGACATCGCCGAGCTGGCAGAAAAAATGCTGAAGTATGTGTTCCAAGCGGTGTTAAACGAACGCATGGATGACATGCAGTTCTTCGCCGAGCGCGTAGACAAAGATGCAATTGATCGCCTGCAGCGTTTTGTTTCTTCCGATTTCGCTCAGGTAGATTACACCGAAGCCGTGGAAATCCTGATCGCATCAGGTCAGACGTTCGAAAACCCGGTTTCCTGGGGTATCGACCTGTCTTCCGAGCATGAACGTTACCTGGCAGAAAAACACTTCAAAGCACCGGTTGTGGTGAAAAACTACCCGAAAGACATCAAAGCGTTCTACATGCGCATGAACGAAGATGGCAAAACCGTTGCAGCAATGGACGTGCTGGCCCCAGGCATTGGTGAAATCATTGGCGGCGCACAGCGTGAAGAACGTTTGGACGTGCTGGATCAACGTCTGGAAGCTATGGGCCTGAATAAAGAAGATTACTGGTGGTATCGTGACCTGCGTCGTTACGGCACCGTACCGCATGCTGGCTTCGGTTTGGGCTTTGAACGTTTAATCGCCTATGTGACCGGTGTACAAAACGTGCGTGATGTTATTCCATTCCCACGTACGCCACGTAATGCAAGCTTTTAATTAATCAGATAATCCATTTTTTAATTAATTTAGTTACAAAACCAAGGCCAGCTTTGCTGGCCTTTCGCATTTTTTAATATTGACCCACGTCACAAAGTTCCCTGAATATTACATTTAGTTACAAATACTTTCTTTTTGAAACCTCATTGGGACATTGGTAGCATTTTCGTTCTAGATTAACCCGGCTGTGAATGGAACACTGCGTGCAGACACAGGACGACACCAATCTATCAACAATAGTTCAAAAGAATTATTGGCGGCAGTGGCAAAGGTGTCCGAATAACACCAATGAGGGTAATATAATGATGAAGCGCAACATTCTTGCAGTGGTTATCCCGGCTCTGTTGGCTGCTGGTGCAGCAAACGCAGCGGAAATCTACAACAAAGACGGCAACAAGCTGGATCTGTACGGCAAAGTTGACGGTCTGCACTACTTCTCCAAAGACAAAGGTAATGATGGCGATCAGACCTATGTTCGTTTTGGCTTCAAAGGTGAAACCCAGATTACTGACCAACTGACCGGTTACGGCCAGTGGGAATACAACGTTCAAGCTAACCACTCTGAATCTCAAGGCACCGAAGGCACCAAGACTCGTCTGGGCTTCGCAGGTCTGAAATTTGCTGACTACGGTTCATTCGACTACGGCCGTAACTACGGCGTACTGTACGACGTAGAAGGCTGGACAGATATGCTGCCAGAGTTCGGTGGCGATACTTACACCGTTACCGACAACTTCATGACCGGCCGTACCAACGGCGTTGCTACTTACCGTAACAACAACTTCTTCGGTCTGGTTGACGGCCTGAACTTCGCTGTTCAGTACCAAGGTAAAAACCAGAACGACGGTCGTGACGTTAAGAAACAAAACGGCGACGGTTGGGGCCTGTCATCTACTTATGACATCGGCGAAGGCATCAGCGTAGGTGCTGCATATGCTTCTTCTAACCGTACCGATGATCAGAAACTGCGTTCTAACGAACGTGGCGACAAGGCTGATGCATGGACTGTTGGTGCTAAATACGACGCGAACAACGTTTACCTGGCAACCATGTACTCCGAAACCCGCAACATGACTCCGTTCGGTGGCAGCAGCTTCAGCACAACCTGTGCTGCTTCTGAAAGCTGTGGCGGTTTCGCTAGCAAAACTCAGAACTTCGAAGTGACTGCACAGTACCAGTTCGACTTCGGTCTGCGTCCAGAAGTTTCTTACCTGCAATCTAAAGGTAAAAACCTGAACGTCCCAGGCGCAGGTACTGACCAAGATCTGGTTAAATATGTTTCTGTTGGTACCACTTACTACTTCAACAAAAACATGTCCACCTACGTTGATTACAAAATCAACCTGCTGGACGACAACGAGTTCACTAAAGCCACTGGCACCGCTACCGACGATATCGTAGCTGTTGGTCTGGTTTACCAGTTCTAAGTTGTCTCACTTAGCGGCGGTTCACCGTCGAATAAGTTAAAAAAACAGGGCTTCGGCCCTGTTTTTGTTTTGTGTATCGCAGCTAATTTTTTATCCTGCCAACGCCCCTTTCCCCCTCATTTTTTATGCCGAATTTGCCTCCTTCACAAGATCGCGGTGTTTTTCTCGCAAACGGTTGGCAAAGCGTATAACTGGCGTTACCCTGATGCTTCTGTCTGCTTAACTCCGAGCCATGGAAGCACCTGACATGTTTGAAAAAATCACTGCTGCACCTGCCGATCCTATCCTGGGTCTGACCGACATTTTCCGCGCTGATGCCCGCCCTAACAAAATCAACCTGGGGATTGGTGTATACAAAGATGAAACCGGTAAAACCCCGGTGCTGACCAGCGTTAAAAAAGCTGAGCAGTATCTGCTGGAAAATGAAACCACCAAAAACTATCTCGGTATTGAAGGCATCCCTGCGTTCGCCAACTGCACGCAAGAACTGCTGTTCGGCAAGCAAAGCCCAATCATTGCCGACAAGCGTGCACGCACTGCGCAAACGCCAGGTGGCACCGGCGGCCTGCGTGTGGCAGCTGACTTCATCGCCAACCAAACCAGCGCGAAGCGTATCTGGATCAGTAACCCAAGCTGGCCAAACCATAAAAACGTGTTTGGTGCCGTCGGTCTGGAAGTATTGGAATACGCCTACTACGATGCCGCTAATCATGCGCTGGACTTTGATGGCCTGCTCAATAGCCTGAAACAGGCTCAGGCCGGTGATGTCGTCCTGTTCCATGGCTGCTGCCATAACCCGACCGGCATAGATCCAACGCCAGAACAGTGGTCCCAGTTGGCAGAACTGTCTGCCGCTAACGGCTGGCTGCCGCTGTTCGACTTCGCTTATCAAGGCTTTGCCAAAGGTCTGGAAGAAGATGCCCAGGGCCTGCGTATTTTTGCTGCCAAGCATCAGGAACTGATCGTCGCCAGTTCTTATTCCAAGAATTTCGGCCTTTACAACGAACGCGTTGGTGCTTGCACCGTCGTTGCCGCTGACACGGATACCGCCGATCGTGCCTTCAGCCAGGTGAAAGCCGCCATTCGCGCCAACTACTCCAACCCACCGTCACACGGCGCTGCTATTGTTGCGACCATTTTGGGTGATGATGCGCTGCGTGCGCTGTGGGAGCAAGAGCTGACCGATATGCGTCAACGTATTCACCGCATGCGTCAGCTGTTCGTCAATACCCTGCAGGAGAAAGGCGCGGAGCAGGACTTCAGCTTTATCATCAATCAGAACGGCATGTTCTCGTTCAGTGGATTGACGAAAGAACAGGTTCTGCGCCTGCGTGACGAGTTTGGCGTTTACGCCGTTAACTCCGGCCGTGTTAACGTTGCCGGCATGACGCCGGACAATATGGCACCGCTGTGCGAAGCCATCGTTGCCGTACTCTAAAGATTGCGGGATCTCATAAGCAAAAGGGGCGCTAAAAGCGCCCCTTTGTTATTTCTGCCGGGAAATAATCTTACCAGATGGCCGGTTCCTCTCGCAGGAACGGATTGGTTTCACGCTCCTGGCCGAAAGTAGACATAGGGCCATGCCCTGGAATAAACGCCATGTCATCGCCCTGGGGCAATAGCTTGGTGCGGATGGAGTTGATCAATGCCTGATGGTCGCCACGTGGGAAGTCGCTGCGGCCGACACCGCCGTTAAACAGTACATCCCCCACCAGCGCTAACCGCGCCTGCTCGTTAATAAAAACGATATGGCCTGGAGTATGCCCCGGGCAATGCAGCACATTAAGCGTCATTTCGCCCACCTGCACGTTGTCCCCTTCTTCCAGCCATTGGGTTGGCGTCAGTGGCGCACATTCTTCCAGTCCAAACATTTGGCTCTGTGCAGGCAGGCCGTCTAACCAGAATGCGTCTTCCTTATCCGGGCCATAGATCGGCACCTGATAGTGTTCAGCCAGCTCCGCCGCTGCGCCTACATGATCAAGATGACCATGCGTCAGCAGAATCTGCGTGATTGTCACGCCCTGTTTGGCAATTTCGGCCTTTAACTTTTCCGGCTCGCCGCCTGGATCGACCAGCGCCGCCTGCTGAGTGATCTCACACCAGATCAGGCTGCAGTTCTGACTAAAAGCAGTTACGGGGATAATTTGGTATTTCATAAGGCTCCAACCACAACATCGCCATACCCTGACGGGCTGGCGCTATTTATAATTATGGTACACAGCGATTACCAGGTCCGCACCGGGCCGGTATCGATGTGTACAAAGTTGCTACGTGGGTAATATCCTACACCACCGGCGCTCATTTTTAACGCCGCTTTGCGGATATTACTCAACTGGATGCCTTCGATATGGAAGTCCATCGCCTGTCCCTTGGTGTGGTAGCTGTGTTTGGCCACACCGCGGCTGCGCTCGCGCAGCTCATTGTTGGTGTCCAACGAACGATAACCTGAAACCAACTGTACCGGTTTGTTGGTGCCCAACAGACCTTGCAGACGATAGAGATGATCAAACAAACGGGGATCGATCGATTTAACCTTATTTGCGCGATAGTCACGGAAGAGATGATTAAGACGAACTAATTCATCTTTATTATATCCCTTGCCGTCAAAGAATTCGGCTTTCAGAGATTCGCCCGTATGCATGTTATTTACAACCAGAATACGCGGGCGCGAAGTAGAAAGACTGGCAAAGGCTTGCCCAGGGAGCAGCGCTATGCCCACGGCAGCGCTACCTAGCGCCAGCCATTTACGGCGATGATGATCAATTTTGTCCATGTTTCTGTTAAACCCGGCAAGAATATCAAAATATATGCACAAAACAGCGCACTGCCTGAACCATAACCGCCCACACTGGCTGAGTCAACCCGTGATGTCCCGCGGCTTGCAGGCACTCACGTGATGAGTGCCTGCATCATGGCCCGATATTCTGACCGTTATTTATTTATAATTACTGCATTTATTGCATTAATTTTTCGGCCTGAGCCAAAATTTGTGCACCCGATCTCACCGTATCATCATAATTGTAAATATCTGTGCGGAATTGTGGTTTTCCATCATCAGAAACCCAGGCGGTTAAATAATACAATTTAACCGGGATATGCTGACGGATATTCACGTAGGTGGTATTCCCCTCTTTCAAGGTGGACGACACACGTGTGTTATTCCAACCCGCATCCTGCAACAACATGTTTGCCAAATCCGATGCCTTATTGACCCGCACACAGCCTGAGCTCAAAGCGCGAATGTCTTTCTGGAACAGGTTATGGTTAGGCGTATCGTGCAGGTAGATGGCATCCGAGCTTGGCATGTTGAATTTAAAGCGACCCAACGAGTTGGTGGCACCTGGCGCCTGACGAATCCGGTACGGGAAGTTGCGGGCAGAAACCATGTTCCAGTCGATCATTGCGGGGTTAATCACCTCAGCATCGTTGCTCCAGCCGGAAAGCACGGTATAACCGTGTTTCTGGAAGTAGCTGCCGTCACGCATCGCCTTCGGCACGATATCCTCGCGCACCAGCGTAGTCGGCACGTTCCAAGGTGGGTTAACCACCACGTTATTCAGCGCACTGTTCATCAACGGCGTCTTGCGGCTTGGTCTGCCGACGATCACTCGCGAAGAAAGCACTTCATTGCCGTTCTGATAATACGTCAATGAGTAGTTTGGAATATTCACCATGATCCCGGTGCCCACATGGCCGGGAAGAATGCGTAAACGTTGGATATTCAGCGCCAACAGTGAGGCACGCATTTGTGGCGTCACATTAAGCCATTCACGCGTACGCGGGCCTATCACGCCATCCGCACTCAAGCCTTGCCATTTCTGGAAGCGTTTAACGCCCTCAACCAGATCGTTGGTATAGCGATTATCCGTGACCGTCACCGGGCTTTCAGACTGCTGTGAAAACGGAGATTGTGGTGTAGGTACGATATCTTTTACCGGTGCAGCCGCTGGACTTACGACAGCAATCTTGGCCTCGCGATTTTTCTCTTCATCGACAGAGAGACCACCGTCATCGGGTTCATTACGCGAACCCGTTAATACCGCAGGCGGATCCTGTGTTTCATCCGGCGCAGCAGTGGCCGTCGTGGTTAACATGCCGTTGCGCGCCAATATCTCACGCAGGGCGGGAATATCATTGCTCAGTTGATCTGGGCGTAAGCTCGGCCCATTCGCCATTTGCGGCCAGGGACGATTGTCGGCCAGCATATCGCGTAATGCCTGATGCATCTTGGCGTATTGCGGGTGCTGAGGTGCGAGCGAAGTCACATACGCCAGGGTCTTGCCCTGGCGCACCGCCAGTTGCCATTGGTTTATCACCGTATTAGGCGGCAGACCGAGTTTGTAAGGAATATTGCTGTACAACCAGCTATTGCCATTGGCACCGATCGACGAAACAAACTGCAAATAACCCAACATCGCGTCAGACAGTACGACGTCGCGCGCCACATCGGTAATGGCTGGATCGGTCAACTGTTTTACCCATTGGGTAAACTGCGGCTGCACACCGGACATCGCCAATTCGGCAAGCTGTTGCTGGAACTGCTGAACCGCTTCGCGATCCTGCCACATCAATTGCATCCGGTTCGCCGCGTACAGAGGAGCAAGCGTTGAGAGATAATGTGGTGTAATACCTTTTGGCAAAGCAGCAAGCAATTCCGAACGACTTTGCGCGACTGACATGCCAGATGACGCTACCGGAAAGGCAGGAACGGTTGCCCATACGGGTAATGACGACGCCAGACCACATGCAATTGCGCAACTCAACGCCAGACGCCGTACCGTGTTTCCATTTCTAAGCAACATCCATTGCCCCCTGTATGCTCACAAAAAATACAACCAAGACAGCTTATTAGTTTCAGTATACGAACAGAAAAGCCATTTTGCCCTTGGGCGCTTATGAATAACTGTTATTTCATTAAGCTACCCGGTTTTAAACGGATAAAAAAGCAGGACCATCATCCATGCGCACAAAAAAATAGCCACCCCAAGGCGGCTATTTTCAGATTATTAGTGGGCTTTTCTCCGTTTACGGCGTTTCTGCCGCAGTGACGCCTAACGCAGGCGGCTCGTTAGCGAAACCGCGCAACCCCACGACATGTACGTGTTCATGGTTCTGGAACACCTTACGCACCAACTTATACGTCGTGCCTTTTTCCGGGCTGATGTTTTCCGGTGCCGCGATGATCAGCTGCATTTCCAGACGATCGCACAACTCAAACAACGTCGCGATGGATTTGGCATCCAGTCGCGCAGCTTCGTCGAGGAACAGCAGGCGACATGGGGAAATATCTTTACCGCGCAGGCGACGGGACTCTTCTTCCCAGCTCTGCACGACCATCACCAAAATCGACATCCCGGTACCGATCGCTTCCCCGGTTGACAGCGCACCACTCTCAGCACGCAACCAACCATCGGAGCCGCGGAAGACTTCCACTTCCAGTTCCAGGTAGTTACGGTAATCCAGCAACTCTTCGCCAATAGTTTGCGGCGTGCGTTGCCCCATATCAATCTGGGGATTCAGGCGTTGATAGAGCTTGGCCAGCGCTTCGGAGAAGGTCAGGCGGTTGCTGTTGAACAGATCCTGATGTTGTTCCTGCTGTTCGGAAAGCACATCCAAAAGAGTCGCATGTGCTTCACGCACGTTGACGTTCAGTCGTACGCTTTTCACCTGCCCGAAGGAAACCGCCTGCAAACCCTGGTTGAGCATGCGGATACGGTTTTGTTCACGCTGGATCGTTTTGCGAATGATGTTCGCCACGCTCTTGGAACTGATCGCCAGCTTCTGCTCACGTGCCGTCAATTCTTCCGTCAGGCGGCCCAGTTCAATCTCCATCTGTTCGATGGCTTCAACCGGGTCGTCGGTACGGATGATGTCCTGACGAATACGCTCACGCAGATGTTGGTATACCGCGATATAGAACTGAATCTTGCGTTCTGGGCGCTTAGGATCTTCAGAAAGACGCAGTACATCACGCAGGTGTTCGTTATCCGACACCGCCAGACGCAATGCACCAAGAGCCTTATCCGACATTGAACGCAGCTCGTCACCGTCCATATAGGCCAGTTCACGACGATGCAGACGACGTTCAACCCCGTTGTCTTTCACCATGCGCATGACCGCGCACCAGCCGGCTTTGGCAGTGACGACCTGCTCACGCAGCTGATAATAATCCCGCTCAAGCTTGCGCAGTTTCTTCTGCAGGCTGTCCATTTCCGCTTCGCAGAAGGTCAGTTGCTTTTCCAACTGATTACGCCGCGCACGGTTGTTGCTCAGCCCGGCATGTAATTCATCACGACGCGCACGTGCGCGCGCCTCGGCATTGGCATCCGCCTGCACGCCAATGTCCACCAGCTCCTGGCTCAATTCTTTGAGCATATCGCGCTTAGCGTCATACGAGCTTTTAAGCGACGCCAACACCTGGCTGTACTGGGTAAATTGAGTCTGATACTGACGCAGCTGTTCACGGGCGCGGGTACGTTCCGCTTCCGCGTGTTCCAAACGTTGGCGCAGCTTGTCATTCAAATCGTTGTTGGCATTTTGCATACCGGCAGAATCGGTATAGCTGAAGTGTGCACGACGCTGTACTACTTCAGTCAGGGCAAACGCCTGCTGCTTGGCCTGGCGCTGTACGCTCTGTGCCTGAGTGTAATCCTGCTGCAACTGTTCGTGCTGTTGCGGATCGCTCTGCAACACCGACAACAGCGGTTCCAGCTTGGTCAGTGAAACACTGTGCTGCTGGATATGGCGTGCAGCATCCTGCGCCTCTTCCAATTCTTCACGGATTTCCTCAACGCGATCCTGCAAGGTTTCATCGTTTAACAATGAAACCAGCGGCATCAGGCGATTCAGCGCAGAGATGCCCTCTTTCGCCTGATCATATTGCTGACGTTGTTGTTGATTCTGTGCCTCATGGTTATTCAGAGCGCGTTCGATTTCCCCACGGCGTGTCGTGAGGCCACGGATTTCCGCCTCTGGATCGGCGTCAAATGCCACTGCCAGATGGGAACCAATGAAACGGCTGAAGGCCTGATGCGAACGCTGGGTCTTCTGCACGTCGAAAGACAACGTCGCGTAACACTCTGCCAGTTTTTCCCGTTCACCATGCAGCACTTCCAAGCGGTTCTCACGTGCGGCGCGGCCAAACAACGGCACGTCCGGATAACGCGAGTAGCGCCACTGGCGCTCAGCGGTTTTCACCAACACCGCCCTGTCTTGCTCTTCGACCGCAAAGACGCTGTCATCAAATGACTGCGGATCCCCTTCGATCAAGTAGAGATCTTCCGGGCAGTCTTCCAGACCTTCCAACATCTCGCGCACCAGCGACAAATCCGGCACCACGATCGCATGGCGTGACGGACCATACAGCGCGGAGAAGTAAGGTGCATCATCGATGGTGACATCGTCATAGATTTCAGAGAGCAATACGCCGCCAAAACGTTCGGCCAACGTAACCAGACGCTGATCTTCGGCACCGCCTGGCTGGCTGAGACGTTCGATCTGCGCTTCAACGGCACGCTTGCCTGCCGCGACCTCGTCACGCTCTACCGTGGTTTCACGCTCGCGCTCCAGCAATTGCTGCATGTACTCGGTGACTTGCTGGCTGTTTTCAAACGCTTCGCCACTTTGCTCACTGAGTTGACTCAGTGAATCCTGCGCTGCCAACCAGATTGGGGCACGGGCAGTGAGTTCGCGGATACGCTGTTGGATTTGCTCCAGTTCCTGGCGCATTTCCATCCGGCGTTCGCCAGCATCACTGACGCTTTGCGACAAGGATTCCAGACGCTCTTCCAGTTCTTGCTGCAGTGCCTCAAGATCGTCCGGTTGATACTGTTGGCCATGACGTTTGCAGAATTCTTGCAACAGACGCTCGGCGTCCTGCTGAGAACGTAAACGCTGTTCCAGCTCACTCAAACGCATGCGCAACGGCTGCACGCGCTCGGCAAGGTGTTGCTGTGAAGGCCAGTCGCGCAGTAACTCACGTGCACACTGCCAGGCTTCGCTACGGCTGACCTGACCGGCAATTTTGCCTACCAGCTGATAGGCTTGTTCAAACTGGCCGTGTGCGGCGTCGGCTACGCTCAGTTTCTGCTCCAGCATCAGCAACGCTTCCGTCGCTTCCTGCTCACGAGCCTGGAAAGTATCGAGCCACTCTTCCGCATTCTCGGCACTCAGTTCCGGCAGTTGGCACAGGGCACGAGCACGTTCCAGCGCCTGCAACGCCTGCTGGTATTGAATGGCGCGGGTCTGCTGCACGTCCAACGCCTGCTGGTAGTCAGCGAGCTGGCTTTTCAGCTCATCCACCTCCAGTTCGGCTGCCTCGGCACGCGCTTCGTTTTCGGCCTGCTGTTCACTGGCCTCTGCCACCACTTCGTTCTGTTCTTCCAGTCGGTAGGTCAGCTCTTCCAGATCGCCTTCATAGCGCTCGATCTTTTCCTGCTGACGCATCGCCGTCTGCACCAGATTCAAGTGATCGCTGGCGGCCTGGTAATCGGTTTCCAGATCGGATTCCGCACCGCTCTGCTCCGCCAGTTCACGCGCCATTTCCACATGGCGATATTGCTCGGCTGCCAGCTGTTTGCGGCTGCCCAGCAGATCGCTGCGCAACGCCAACGCGCCGTCCAAATGGATGCGGCGTTCATTGGCATGACGCATATAGTCAGCCGCCACATAGGATGTGGCTTCGGAAATCAGGTGTTTGAACAGATCACGGTCAGTCTGGGTAACGCGGATTGCTTCCAGCGTCATGCGGTTTTCACGCAACGCCGCTTCCATGTCCTGGAATGCCTTGCGCACGCCGCTGTTTTCCGGCAACAAATAGTCACGTAACGAGCGGGTGATGGCGCTGGAAATACCGCCATACAGCGAGGCCTCGATCAGGCGATAAAACTTACTGCGATCTGACGATGAACGCAGACGTTTGGGGATCACGCCCAAATCGAACATTAATGAGTGATAGTCGGTAATGGAGTTGAACTGCTTGAACTGCACGCCTTCCATCTCTTCAACGCGCTCTTTCAGTTCCTGCAGCGTCAACACACGAGCCTGGCGTTCGCCAACCGTTTGGGTCAGCAGCTCCGTAGGCTGTACCGCCGTTGGCAGCCCCTGGATGGTGAACGGCTTGATATCCACCTTGCGATCGCGCCCTGCTACCTGCTGCAGACGCACACCAACCACAACGCGTTGATGACGCGAGTTGATCACATCGAGGGTGGAATAACACACCCCGGCGCGTAGCTTACCGTGCAAGCCTTTATCGCGTGAGCCGCTGGTAGCACCGGCTTCGGTGGTATTACGGAAGTGCAACAGCGTCAAATCAGGAATCAACGCAGTGACGAAAGCCGCCATGGTGGTGGATTTCCCTGCCCCGTTACCGCCAGACAGCGTGGTCACCAACTCATCGAGATCAAAGGTGCGGGCGAAAAAACCGTTCCAGTTGACCAGCGTCAGCGAGCGAAATTTACCGCGTTCAATCATTCCTGTTCATCCTCTGCACTGTCCGGAGTGTTATCCAGCTGCGAGTCTTCAGCATCGCTTTCATCATTCAGCGACAGGCTGTTCTCAACCGGCATAGCTTCGCCGTCACGAATCATACGCAACTGCGCTTCACGCGGATCGTCACCACTACGCACGTCTGCACCAAAGCGGAATACCGCCTCCGTGATGCGGAACTTGTTGCTGTCGCTGCCCATAAAATAGATCATGCCCAGGCGACGCAGGCGGTTCAGTGACGTTCGCACTTTCTCGTGCAGTTTCTGACGATCGAGATCCGACCCCGTGGAACGTTGGTTAACGAATTTCAGCAATTTGGTTTCGTCGGCCAGGCTCAATAACTCGTCGTACAGTTCCTGATGGCTGAATATCCCTTCATGCGCCAAACGTTCCGGGCTGAGGTAGAGATAGCACAGGATTTTACCCACCATCATATCCAGCTCAGACAACACCGAACGCGGGATCAACGTCGTGGAACGTGGGCGTAGGTAGAAGAACCCTTCCGGTGCCCGGATCAACTCCACGCTGTAGCGGGCATAAAACTCTTCCAGTTCATCCTGGAAATCCATTAAGAAAGCGTGGTTGTCCAGTTCATCGATACCGATGTGACGACCCGCACGCAGTTGGCTGTCCAGCGCCGGGAACAGCGAGTTAGACAATGCCTTGGCCAGCTTAACTGGCATTACTTGTTCAATATTTGTCGATGACATGGGCCTGGACCTTGGCTCCGTAATCATTGATTGCCTGCCATTGCGCCGGCAACCCTGAAAAATCTGCTTCAGCCACACCAAGGCGCACTGCCTGGTCGACCACTAAACGAGCCACGTCAAAGTGACGAGCTCGCGGATATTGCGCCAGATAATCGCGCATTACCGCTCCTAAATTGAGCGGCATCTGTTGTTCCTGATAAATTTTCAACGCTTGTTCGATCATCGCCGCCAGCTGTTCGCGGATTTCGCTGAATTCTTCAAATTCCAGATCCGGCGGCAATTCCCCGGTCACTTCCTCACTGCGCAACGCCAGTTCTTCGTCACGCATATCCAGCAGGCGATCGGCGTTGGCATGGGTCAGCGTCCATGGATTATCGAAATAATTTTGTACCGACTGACGCAGGCGCTGTGCGAACACACGGTTTTTATCCATATCGATAGCGGTACGGATAAATTTATGCACGTGGCGGTCGTAGCCGATCCACAGGTCGATTGCCTGTTGCCCCCAGCTGATAATGCGGTCGAGCTTGCTTTGCAGATCAAACACCAGTTTGTCGACAAAACCTAGCTCAGCCCCACCGAGCGTTGCATCCTGAATGCGCAGCAGGTTGGCTTGCAGCTTGTCGCCCGCCGCTTCCAGCGTATCTTGCAGTTCACGTAAGGTGCCCGAGGTCTCGGATAGTAGCATTTCACAGCTGGAGATCGCTGCACGCCAATCCTGATTCAGCAAGGCTGCGATATCCTCTTTCACGCCTTGCTGTTGCTCATCCATCACCCGCTGGGTCATGTCGATGCTGTCGAATATTTCTGCCACTGAATATTTTAACGGTGCAAACACGTTGCGGTGCCAGTGGAAATCATCGCCACCCTCTTCGGCGGCATCGGCAGCACGTTTCAGTTCCTGCGCGACGATCGATAGCTGCATCGACAAACGCAGCGTAGAGAATTCGCGCTGACGGATATAGTAATCAGTAATACCTATGCCCAGCGGCGTCAGACGGTAAATCGCATTGCCGTCTGCCAGTTCGCTGGTAAAGCGGTTTAACAGGCGCTGGCGCACCATGTCGTTAATCGCATTGTTGGCACGGACTGCCACCGTTTCATGCGTCTGTTCGAAACCTTTGCTGACATGGCGAAATGCATCAACCAGCTCACCTTCGCTCATCTCGCCGTCCAGCCGCTCGCCATTTAATGTGGCAATAGCGAGCAAAAACGCGAGACGCTCCGTAGGGAGCGAAATAGAGAAATCATTTTTCCGTGCCCAGGCGACCAGTTCGGGTACTGTCTGGGAAAATTCACTCATAGTTCGTCCTTCAGGTTTGGTTTATGCGCCATGACGTGAATATAGCGCCCCAAACTCACGTACGGCTCCTGCCGGCAATAGTGCTGTTCAAGCGCCAATAGCTCTTCAAATTTTTGTGTCTGAAGCTGCCTACTCTGCAGATAATCGTGGAACACCCGCACCCCGGTTTTGCCGCTGATGCGCATGCCCAACTGTTCCAGCCAGCCATACACCTGTGGCGGGCTATGCGGATACTGTGGTGACAACGAACGCTTTCTGCGCCTTCTGACCTCTGGGTTCACCAGTTGGAAATTACCCAACACCACGTTACGCATCAAGAGGCCATTAGCATTAAAGAACATCAATGACAGCGCACCGCCTGGTAACAAGCAGTCAGACAATGCCTGTAAAGCTGCCTCAGGTTCAGCGATCCATTCAAGCACCGCATGAAACAATATCAGATCAACCGGCTGTTCCAAGTGTTGGCCAATGTCCTGCGCAGAACTTTGTATGAATTGCATGTTCTGGCTCACACCTTTCTGCTCAGCCAGCGACGCGGCGCGTTGGATCATCTCACCAGAAAGATCGCACAACAACACCTGATGTCCTAATTCTGCCAGTTGGCAGGCCATATGGCCTTCGCCACCGCCGGCATCCAGAATGCGCAGCGGCCGCTGCGGCAACTGGGCCAGCAGCGTGGTCAGATCCTGCCAGACCACGGCCTGGCGGATTTTACCTTTAGTGGTGCCGTAAATATTACGCGCAAACTTTTCAGCAATATCGTCAAAATTGCGATCCTGCATGGACTACGGCTCCGCTGATCTTATTCTTCTGGGGGCAAAGTGCCAGCCCATTCAAACCTGCTATTTTGGCACAGACTGGCTTAGAATGAATCTTCTTGCGGCCTGATTGTGCCCAGATGTCGTTTTTTCGCCCAAAAGGACCTGATTTTTGATGCTCTTTAACCTGAAAAAGTTCATTGGCGCCATTTTAATGCCGTTACCTGCGCTGCTGCTGCTCATGGGACTGGCGCTGTTACTGCTCTGGTTCACTCGTTGGCAAAAAAGCGGCAGGGTCATTTTGACGCTGAGCTGGCTGTTTTTATTGCTTTTCAGCCTGCAGCCCGTGGCCGATAGGCTGTTACGGCCCATAGAGTCAGAGTATGTCACCTATCGCGGCACTGACCCGGTAAACTATATCGTGGTACTGGGGGGTGGCTATACCTTTAACCCGGACTGGGCACCAAGCTCCAATCTGATCGGCAATAGCCTGCCGAGGGTAACAGAAGGTGTGCGTTTATACCTCGCGCACCCTGGAGCGAAAATGGTGTTCACCGGGGCCGGTGGCCCGCATACCTTGAGCAACGCGGCGACGGCAGCGCGCGTCGCGGAAAGTCTGGGTGTGCCGAACAGCGACATTGTGTTGTTGGATCGTCCGATGGATACAGAGCAGGAGGCATCACAGGTGTCTAAACTGGTGGGTCAGCAGCCGTTTATTTTAGTGACATCGGCTAACCATTTGCCAAGGGCCATGCGGTTCTTTGAAGCCAAGGGGCTTTACCCGATTCCGGCACCGGCCAATCAGTTGGCCATCAGCTCGCGTTTGAACATTTGGGATCGCGTCGTGCCGTCGGCGATGTTCCTCGGCCACAGCGAGCGCGCCTGGTATGAAACGCTGGGCAGCCTGTGGCAGTGGCTGAAAGGAGCCGATGAGGTTTCTGTCGACTAACGGGCCTTAACCGGCAAGCCAGGGCAACAGCTGTTTTGAGGCATAATCGAAGGGTTGTCGCTCAAGCTTGCCGGTATGGACTAACCGCCCAATCGCTTCCCACACGACATACAACCAACGCCGTGCCAGGAAGGACTCCGCAACCGGTGCCCGTTGCAAATAATAGAACAAGAGCTGACTTGGCATCCCCGCCTCACACAGCCGGAATAACTCATATTCACGTGGAGCCCACAGCATCATTCCCGGGTTCAGCATTGCCAACAGCTGGTCACTTTTCGGATCTTTCAGCATGCTGCGCAACGACAGGTTACCGTGCACCAGCACGCAGGGATCGTCGAATCCGACAAAAAAATGGGTCAGTGCTTCGCGCGTACGGTACAACAAACGGCGATCGGCCATGGTCAACTGTGGCGAGTTAAGATTGCAGACTGTCGACCACAACACCTCTATCCGCTGTTGATACCAACAAAACCAATCATTTTCCTGGGTGCTGTCAACCGTACCGACGCAGCCATGGCTGTCGATACGGTGCCAGGCCAACACACCATCGACAATCTGTTCCATTAGCGTATTCCACCGGTTCGGCGTACGCGTTGGTGCTTCTGCAGATACGCCACGTAACCGTTCGATCAACAAGATTTCTTTATAGGGCGCTTGATGGGTATAGACCACGCCATACACCGTCGGCAGGCGAATATCCCCTTCCCGGGACAGCATCGATAACTTGTAAGACTCTTGTTGGGCGATACCCTGACAGACAAAGCTTTTTGCCATTAGCGGGATCGCATGGCCTTGTTGGTCATACAGCGAATACATGTGTGCATAAGGCTGTTCGCTAACGCGTTCCAGTCGGCTGATCGGTTCACCCAGCACAATACTCAGTTCGGCGCGTAACTGCTCCATATGAAAATGGCCTCAAGAGGAAAAGAAGAGACGCTGATATCATCGAACGGTGAGCAGAAAAATTCTTCAACGCAGATCAACAAAATGGGGATATAAGAAGGGAAATTATACCGCCGACGCGCTGTGTGACGCGCCGACGTTCAATGCTCAGCCTTTGATACTGTCGCGCACGCGCTGCAGATCTTCCGGCGTATCAACACCCACTGTCGGCACTGCTTTGGCAACCGCTACGTGGATTTTTTCACCATACCAAAGCACCCGCAACTGTTCCAGCAACTCTATCTGCTCAAGTTGGCTTGGTGCCCAGGTGACATAACGGCGCACAAAACCGGCACGATAAGCGTAAATGCCGATATGGCGTAACAGGCTGTCACCAATGCTTTCTTTGGATTGCGCAAAACGCTCACGATCCCAAGGAATAGTGGCACGTGAAAAATAGAGTGCATAACCCTGCGCATCCATAACCACTTTGACTGCATTGGGGTTAAACGCTTCTTCTGCGCTGTCGATTGGCACCGCAAGGGTCGCCATACCCGCTTGGCTACCCGCCAGGTTTTCAGCGACCTGACGTACAATGACCGGTGGAATCAGCGGCTCGTCACCCTGGACATTAACAATGATTTCGTCATCGCTAAAACCATAGTGCTCAATCACTTCCGCAAGACGCTCGGTACCGGAATTATGGTCGGGCCGGGTCATGCAAACTTCACCACCTGCCGCTTTAACCGCATCAGCTACCGCTGGGTGATCGGTCGCAACAATCACGCGGCTAGCCCCTGACTCACGTGCACGTTCCATTACGTGCACCACCATTGGCTTACCGTGAATGTCGGCCAAAGGTTTCCCCGGCAAACGGGTTGATGCATAACGTGCTGGAATAATAGCGATAAAACTCATGCGTGTTTCTCATCCAATGACAGCGCCCGCGCTTCATTTTCCAGCAGGACGGGAATGCCATCGTGCAGCGGATAGGCCAGGCCATCCACTTTACACACCAATTCCTGGTTTTCTTTATTGAAATAGAGCTTACCGTTGCAGACCGGGCAGGCAACGATTTCGAGTAAACGGTGGTCCATGCTTCCTCCAGGGTGGAGATCTAACGTACGGAAAGTGGGTGAGGATAGCATAACGCTATGCGCCAGGTTAATCATCGGCTGTTTACCAGGGCACTTTTAATCTGCAAAGGGGATTGAATTGCCTTCAACGCAGGCGTAGAATTTTGTGACTTGAGTCACAAAAATAAATTTATCATGATCAAACGTATTCATAAGATCATCGCCCTGTTTGCCAACTTCAGCAACTGAGGCACCCCATTGTAACGAGCGGTGCTGGAATTCGTTTTACCCACGCCCAAAGTGCCGTTCGTTATACCACCTCCCAGCCTTCACCCCACTCAACGGCCAGTTGCGCCGGAATATTACCCACCAGAACCTGTTTCGCCCCGTGCCATTTTGCACTGCGCGTTATCGCCTGTCGGATATCCTGCGCACGCTGTTTACCAAAACGAACCTTGGCCTGCGGATGGAAACTGATAATTTCAAAGACACCTTGCCGACGATGCATTTTTGCATCAATACGGCCTATCAACTCACCCCGCTGCAATACAGGCAGCGTGAAGTAACCATATTGCCGCTTTTCTTTGGGTGTATAACATTCCAGCCGATAGTCAAAATTGAACAGTTCCAGCGCACGGCGACGGTCCCAGACCACGGGATCAAAAGGGGAAAGTAATGTGGTCACGCTGGATTTTAAGGTTCCCTGCTCCGCCTGTTGTAGCTCCTTCGCCAGTGAATGGTGCACGTAAAACTCGCCGTCCAAGCCGTCGATCAACACGGGTAACACATCGCCCTTTTGTTGTAACGACGCCAGCAGTGCTTTCGGGGCAACACGTTTCAAACGGTAGTAATCTGCCAACCATTCGGCTTTGAAGAGCCCCAAGAAACGACAGGTGCGGCTGAGCATCTCATGCCGCGCATGCTCGGTGGATAACGTGTGTCGGCTATCATCCCAATGCGGCAATAGCCTTTCCGTCAAATCGTAAACACGGTGGAAGTTGCGCCGTTCAGCAACCATCAACTTACCCGCAGTGAATAAAATTTCGAGGTGGCGCTTTTCCGGTTTCCAGTCCCACCAGCCGCTATTTCCTTTTTTCTCTGCACTGAAATCCGCCGAACGAACCGGGCCACCGGTTTCAATATGCCGTAAGAGCGACGCAATTGCCGACTGGTGTTCCTGCATCCATTCTTCGGAATACTTCCACCCCATCTCCTGCGGCTGCAACATGCGGTGGCGCAACAGGCCAAAATCTTCAATGGGTAAGAAACAGGCTTCATGCGCCCAATACTCAAACAAGCGGCGGCCCGCCAGGGCCTGCTCCAACCATTCTGGCTGATAGTCGCCCAGGCGACTGAAGAGTACTAGGTAAGGGCTACGCGCGACCACACTGATGGTATCAATTTGCAGGAGTCCCATACGCTCAATAGCGGCAACCACATCGTCGGGTTTGGCTTTGCGTTTCATTGGGGATAACAGCCCTTGCGCAGCAAGATGGAGTGCACGGGCGGCAGTCAGAGAAATAACCGGGGTAATCATCCTGAAATCCGAAACGATTAAACAATCGTTTGATAATAGTGGATATCGGGAAATTTATCTTCGCCAGTGCTTGGGGTGGCGGCACCGGCACTGGCGAGGAAGGGGATGGGTCAGAACGCGATAACGTCTGCCGCAGACAGCCCATGAGAGCTGCGATAGATCGAGAACTCGACGTTCTGACCTTCGTTTAGTGATTTATTTTTAGTATTGGCGATAGAACGACGGCTTACATAAATTTCGTCGCTGCCATCTACCGGTGAAATAAAGCCATAGCCTGCAGCCTGATCAAACCATTTCACACGGCCCATTTGTAACACAGTATTTTTAAACATAACTTATATCCTTTTACTTGAGCATCCTTAACAACGTCATTTTTATTATTGTTGGACGCTACCAGCCCATCCTAAAGTTTTTCGTAAGAAACCTCTCGTGAGCAAAAATTAAAAAACCCGCACAATGGCGGGCTTGTTGAACTTAATATCTTCCGCAATGAATCAGCTAAACGCCTCATCATGGTTGTATTAAGATCTCTTTACGTTATTCCCTGTTTACTTACAGAGCAACAACGTTAGCGGCAGCCGGCCCGCGCGGGCTGTCCTGGATGGTGTACTCAACACGCTGGCCTTCAGCCAGAGTTTTGAAACCGTCGGTCGCGATTGCGGAGAAGTGTACGAATACATCTTTACCACCGTCGTTCTGTTCAATAAAACCAAAACCTTTACTTTCGTTGAACCACTTAACCTGACCAGTCTTCTTAGACATTAACATTTACCTTTTAAATATATATATACAAAACCTGCCATAAGGCAATTTAGGCCGTTTTTAGAAACATTACTTATGGGAGGTACTTAGAAGGTTCGTCTTTGAAGCGGAATCAGATGATAACGTTTTGGGAGGAACTACTTAACTCTATACTCGAACATAAATAGGTCTGCATCACAGGCCGACTTGCATTTACTCACAAATCCGTCATTTGCACAAGAGGTTTATTGCCCTATTTTAATCATTCCTGCGGTTAATTTTTTATGTCTATGATTGTGCATGGATTAATTTATCTTTTTTTACGTAAAACTCGTGGCCTCATTGCCTTCTGGATGTCTATTTCGCCCGCTATTCTTTGTTCAAATGAGAGCTAACGCATAAAAATCTAATATGCTTGCCCAAGCTATAACAAAAGCTAATTCACATAGCTAAACTTGAGGTGAAAACAAGGCGGATGGCCGTTTAGCCAGTACTTTTACCGTCAAAAATAATATTTTTCAGATTATACTGAATGAAGGAGCTATGCGCATGACCGCCCAGCAGTTCGTCTCACCGAATGAAATCCGCGCCAGATTCTCACATGCCATGTCAGATATGTACCAGAAAGAGGTGCCTCTGTATGGTGATTTGCTCGAACTGGTGGCGGAAACTAACCGACAGGTTCTGCGCGAAGATGCCGCACTGGCTCACCAATTACAAATTACCGGCGAAATCGAACGGTTGGCTATGGAACGCCATGGTGCTATTCGAGTGGGCACCGCAGAGGAATTAGCCACCTTGCGGCGGCTGTTCAACGTTATGGGTATGTCACCTGTCGGTTACTACGATCTGGCCGTGGCCGGTGTCCCGGTACACTCCACCGCGTTTCGTGCGGTACATGAAGACGCGTTGCAGATAAGCCCCTTTCGTGTTTTCACCTCATTATTACGCCTTGAGCTGATTGAAAACCCAGAGCTGCGCGAACTGGCGCAACAGCTGTTGGCACGTCGCCGCATCTTTACTGAACGGGCACTGGAACTGATCGTATTACAAGAAGCTCAGGGCGGATTGGACAACAGTCAGGCAGATGAATTTGTCGAGCAGGCACTGGAAACCTTCCGCTGGCACAGCCGCGCAACGGTCAGCGCAGCCGAATATCAGCAGTTGCACGACCAGCACCGCCTGATTGCTGATGTAGTGGCGTTCAAAGGCCCGCACATTAACCATTTGACGCCACGCACACTCGATATAGACCTTGTTCAACAGTCTATGCCAAGCCGGGGCATTACCCCTAAAGCCGTCATTGAAGGCCCACCACCGCGCCGTCGCCCCATTCTTCTGCGTCAGACCAGTTTTAAAGCCCTAGAGGAAAACGTCGACTTTGTTGAACATGACGGTCGCGCCGTTTCAGGACACCACACTGCACGGTTCGGTGAAATTGAACAGCGCGGTGTAGCACTGACAACGAAAGGCCGTGCGCTGTACGATCGCCTGTTACAAGCAACCAATGATGCTTTACAGGCACCCCCCAGTGAAAAAAATGCGGACCGCTACAATCAGTTACTGGCGGAACACTTCAAGGCATTTCCCGATGACTATGCAACCTTGCGTGAACAACAGCTGGCTTGGTTCCGCTACTTCCCGACAGAGTGCGGGCTGGCGGCAAAAGACGCGCTGGATCCCCACAGCACGTTAGAACAACTGATCGCACAGGAATACATTCGTTTCCAACCCTTGGTCTATGAGGATTTTCTGCCTGTCAGTGCGGCGGGTATTTTCCAGTCGAACCTGGGCGACAGTCGGCACGCACAATACAACGCGAGCTCAAGCCGAGCGGCGTTTGAGTCGGCGTTGGGTGCAGCGGTGATCGATGAGTTATCGTTGTATGAACAAACGCAGCAGCGCTCGATAGAAACCTGCGCGCAAGCTCTGGGGCTTCACGCGCTGGCCGTTTGATTTACTTTTTCAGCAGTTTTTCAACGCTATGCAGCAGTTGCTCAGCCTGCTCGGGGGGAAGTACCGCGTCGACCGGTAAATACCACCAGTTGGGCTGGGCAAAAGCACGGCATTTGACCGCGTCTTTTTCAGTCATCAATAATGTTTGCCCAGAGGAGACCAGTGCCGCCAATGGCGCGTGCTGATATTCCTGATGATCGGCAAACGCCACTTCTTTTTCGACATCTACGCCCAGCTTTTCCAACGTGGCAAAGAAGCGCGGTGGATGACCAATACCTGCCATTGCCACCACATGCGGTAGTTCAACGGCTGGCCTGCGCTCACCGCTGGCGATGTTCACCGCATCACGCGCCTGCAACTGCATAGCAATTTCGCCCGGCTGCGCTACACCGCCGTTGGCAATCAACGCATCCACGCTGTTCAAGCGTGAAGCACGTTCTCGCATCGGGCCCGCAGGCAACCACCAACCGTTGCCAAAACGACGCACACCGTCAATGACAACCAATTCAAAGTCACGCTGCAACGCATAATGCTGTAAACCGTCATCGGTAATGATCACATCAAGCGGTTGCTGCTCAAGGAGTGCCTGCACCGCTTCAGCACGCTTAGGTGAGATAGCGACTGGCGCACCGGTACGTTGATAAATCAACACCGGTTCATCACCTGCCTGTTGAGTGGTGGTATCTGCATTAAGTAACAGCGGATAAGCCTCTGCTTTACCGCCGTAGCCGCGCGAAACCACACCCGCCCGGTATCCACGCTGCTGCAATTGCTCCACCAGCCAGATCACCATTGGCGTTTTGCCATTGCCACCGGCGGTGAGATTCCCCACCACCACGACCGGCACCGGTGCGCGCCAACTTTTACGCAGGCCACACCGGTAACTGAGTCGAATCAGGCTACTGACCAAGCCATACAACCAAGACAGCGGCAACAGCAGCAGATAGATCAGTGAACTTCCTGACCAGATGCGCTCAATCATTATTGACCAAACTGCATGCGATGAAGCTGGGCATAAGCACCCTGCTTTTCGAGCAATGCGGCATGCTCACCACGCTCCACGATACGACCATCCTCTACGACCAGGATTTCATCGGCCTTCTCAATGGTTGACAGGCGGTGGGCAATGACCAACGAAGTGCGGTTCTTCTGTAATTCATCCAACGCAGCCTGAATAGCACGTTCCGATTCGGTATCCAGTGCCGAGGTGGCTTCATCAAGAATCAGGATCGGGCAGTCACGCAGTAAAGCACGGGCGATAGCAATACGCTGGCGTTGGCCGCCAGACAGCATCACGCCATTCTCGCCGATAACCGTATCCAGACCATTTTCCATTTTCTCAATGAAATCCATGGCGTAGGCCATGCGGGCGGCCTTTTCAATCTCTTCGCGGCTATAGCGATCTTCACGCGCGTAAGCGATGTTGTTGGCGATAGTGTCATTAAACAAATGTACGTTTTGCGAAACCAGTGCAACCTGGTCGCGCAGCGATGCCAATGTATACTCACGCAGATCGTGGCCATCCATCAGGATCTCGCCTTCCTGCACGTCATAAAAACGCGTCAACAGATTGGCAATGGTCGATTTACCCGAACCAGAACGGCCGACCAACGCCACTGTTTTACCTTCTGAAATGCTCAGATTGATATCACGCAGCGCCGGTGTTTCTTTACCTGGGTAGAAGAAAGTCACGTTACGGAATTCGATATCGCCTTTCGCCCGCGCAACTTCTCGGGTACCGGTATCTTTTTCCTGCTCCATATCCAGAATAGAGAAGAGCGTTTGGCAGGCTGCCATCCCACGCTGGAACTGGGCATTGACGTTAGTCAGTGATTTCAACGGGCGCATCAGGGCGATCATTGAAGAAAACACCACAGTGATAGTACCGGCCGTCAGGGTTTCCATCACGCTTGGGAAGCTGGCGGCATACAGCACAAAGGCCAATGCCAATGAGGCGATAAGCTGAATAATCGGGTCAGAAATCGAGGAAGCGGAAACCAGCTTCATGCCCTGTTGGCGCATGCGGTTACTGACGGAGTTAAAGCGGTCGGTTTCAACCTGCTGGCCGCCAAAGATCAGGACTTCTTTATGCCCCTTAAGCATCTGCTCGGCACTGGTCGTTACCTGCCCCATCGTATTCTGCATGTTTTTGCTGATATTACGGAAGCGTTTGGAAACGATGCGGATTGCAATAGAAACAATCGGCGCCAGTACGATCAGGATCACCGACAGTTGCCAGCTGTAGTAGAACATCATGGTGAACAGCGCGATGATCGACGCCCCTTCACGCACCACGGTCACCAACGCACTCGAAGATGATGACGCCACCTGCTCGGAATCATAGGTGATTCGCGACAACAAGGTCCCCGTAGACTGCTGATCAAAGAAGGAAACCGGCATCCGCATCATGTGACCGAACAATCGGCGACGCATGTGCATCACCACCATGCCGGAAACCCACGAAATACAGTAGCTGGAGACAAAGCCCGTTGCCCCGCGCAAAACCATCAAACCAATAACAGCCAGCGGCATCCACAGCAGGATGCTGCTTTCTGTTTTCCCAAAACCGTCATCCAATAAAGGTTTAAGCAAAGACAACATAAAGGCGTCGCTAGCCGCGTTCAGTACTAACGCAATGGCGGCCACAATCAGCCCGGTCTTAAAAGGTGTGATCATCGGCCAGAGGCGACGGAAAGTCTGCCAGGTGGAGAGATCTTTATCATTCATCATGCAAATACCAGCATCGGAAGAAATAGCGGCCTATTTTACTCATTATCACCCTCTACGCCAAACCGCTGATGGTACCAACGGGGCATTAATTGTTCACGAAAGCCTTTAATTTGCCAATTGTTGTCGAAAAAAAGTACGGATAACTGACCTGAGCGTGAAGTATCGTGCCATGCGATGCCATTTTCCCGATATCGGGTGACGACCTTAGCAGCAGGTAATCGCCATTTATTGTAGCGAGATGCCGACGCGATTGCCGCCACCGGTGCCACCGCACGTAAAAACGGCGCTGTGGATGACGTTTTGCTGCCATGGTGCGGCACCTGCAGCACCGTAGCGGGCAACGAATGGCGTTGCTCTCGAACCAACTGTGTCTCTGCCCTTTTTTCTGCATCTCCCGTCAACAATAGGCTGTATTTCCCATCATCGATGCGGATAACACATGAATCGTCATTTCCCGCCATTTTTACCGCCTTCGGCGGCCACAATACGTGAAACTGAAGCGCTTGCCACTCCCAGCGCTCACCCGCGACGCAAGGTAAATGCCCCGCACCAAACCCTGGGCTCCTTACCGTCGCTTGTGGAAATGCACGTTGTATCTCGTCAAGACCACCTGTGTGATCCAGATGATCATGACTAAGAATGATTTGCTCCACAGACAGTCCTCGCCAGTTAAGAAATGGCAAGATATTCCGTCCTGCGGCACTGCCTGCCCCCCAACGGGGTCCGGTATCATACACGATTGCCTGCCCGTTTTTTTCAATCACTGTCGCTAATCCATGTCCAACATCAAGCATATCGACACGCCAGCGGTATGGCGGTTCTCTTTCACGCCACAGCAGGCAACACACCGCCAACGTTGCCAGCCCCGATGCATAGCGCAACCACCAGTGAAAACGCCAAAAAACCACCAGTAGCCAACCGGCGATACTGACAGCCAAGGATGCCGAACCGAGATCAACCCAACCCCGCTGCAAATAATGCAACGGCATAAATACCGCAAGCAGCGTCAAATCCGCTAACCACCATAACCCACCGCTCAATATCGGCCAGGTGCCGCAAAGAACCGCGACCAAAATAACAGGAACCGTCACCAGTGAAACCACGGGTACCGCCCACAGATTGGCTGGCATAGAAGTTAACGTCAGGCCGAGAAACAAAGCGGCCTGCATAGGCACCAGTAATAAGGTGATACCGAACTGGATATGCAGCCAGCGCACAGGCGCCCAGTACCAGGCGGAACGAAAACGGGCACTTAACGGCACCCATTCGAACCAGAAAATGAGGCAGGCAACCGCCAGCACCGAGAGCCAGAAACTGTCTGACAACACCGATAGCGGATCGCAAATCAGAATAAGGGCCACGCACCACAGCCACACCTGCCAGGAACTACAGTGGACACCGCGTAAACGCAGCAGCATCCATAACGTCAGCGCCAGGGCAGTTCGCACCGCCGGAGGTTGTGCACCAGCCAACCAAACATACATCAAGGTGCCTAGCCAACCTGCTAACAGTGGGAAACGGTAGCCGATGAGATGTGCAGGTAATAGCCGTTGAACCGCTCGTAGCGTCGCCCAGATCAATATCGCCGCCATGGCCACATGAAGGCCTGAAATGGCCATGAGGTGTGCAATGCCGGTTTTCAGCATCAGAGTGCGTAATGCCGGGTCCAGCGAGGTTCTTTCGCCAAAAGCCAGAGCCAGCAACACCGATTTATAGCGCAGGTCACCGATGTTGCTCTCGGCATGGCTGATAATACGCTGCCGCCAGTTGCAACTTCCCTCAAGCAGTCTCGCGCGTCTTACCTTCGCTGTCAGCGGTTGACGTTGCGCCATCGCCCAGCGTTGACTATCGAATCCCCCCTCATTGAGCGTGCCGTGCATAGGCCTCAGACGCAGCTGAAGTTCCCAACGTTGTCCGGCGCACAGTGTTGGCTCTTCAGGCTGCCAGAGGGTAGTAAAGGCAATAGATGGCATTAGCCAGCGTCCATTAACCTGTTCGATGTTCATCACCGTTTGTTTACTTGCTGCAGGTACCAAAGTTACATTGCCAACCTGTACCACCGCCGTCACTTCCGACCCACGACTCAGCCATTCCACTTGCGCCACCAACTGCCCGGCGCAGAAGACCGCCCACAGAAAGCTCAGGGCCCACCAGCCAATAAATTGACATATCGTCCAGCGGAAACGCAGCATCAGGCTGGCAGGTAAAACAGCCCCCAGAGTTGTTAATCCATCGGGCAATTGTGGCAATACCAATAACGGCAGAATGCCACAGACAACAGCGATAGCTGCCAGATCCAGCGAAGTCTTGATAGGTCTTTCTCCCGAAATAAGGCGGCAATCCAGCCGCCGGTATCACGGGATTGTTCACATATAGATCAATGTGTAACAGTTGTAATCAAAGGATTCACGGCTAATGCCGCACAATAACCGTCGCTGTTGCTGCTCCAGCCTGAAACTTGCGGCATCACGCGCAAGAAAATACAAAAAGCAGCGGGTTCGCCAACTGATAGTCAAAAAAAAACGGCGCCCAAAGGCACCGTTTTATATTTTTTCACAAGCAACAACTCTATGGTAGTCAGCGACTAACCATAGATATTGGCACGGTCACGCAGCTCTTTACCTGGCTTAAAGTGAGGAACGTACTTGCCGTCCAGCTCAACCTTATCACCAGTTTTCGGGTTGCGACCCACACGCGGAGCACGGTAGTGAAGAGAAAAACTGCCGAATCCGCGGATCTCGATGCGCTCACCATCGGCTAGCGTAGCAGCCATATGTTCTAGCATCTCTTTCACTGCATCCTCAACGGCTTTCGCCGGTACATGAGATTGCTGGCCAGCAAGTCTTTCAATAAGTTCAGACTTGGTCATAGTTCCTCCAAGCTTTGCAGCTAAACTACCGTATCGGGGCGGTTAACAAACCGCCCCCCGTCATTACTCGCCTTTAGCCGCTTTGAAAGCTTCAGCCATAGCGTTAGAGAAGTTGCTTTCTTCCTGTTTGTTGTTAACAGTAGCGATTGCATCTTTCTCGTCAGCTTCGTCCTTAGCACGTACGGACAGGCTTACTACGCGGTTCTTACGGTCAACGCCGGTGAATTTAGCTTCAACGTCGTCACCCACATTCAGAACCAGAGTTGCATCTTCAATGCGGTCGCGAGAGGCTTCAGAAGCACGCAGGTAACCTTCTACGCCGCCTGCTAATTCAACTGTAGCACCTTTGGCGTCAACTGCAGTGACTTTACCAGTAACAATAGTACCTTTCTTGTTCATAGACAGGTAGTTATTGAACGGGTCTTCAGCCAGTTGCTTCACGCCCAGGGAGATACGCTCGCGCTCTGCGTCAACTTGCAGAACAACCGCTGCGATTTCGTCGCCTTTCTTGTATTCACGTACTGCTTCTTCGCCTGCAACGTTCCAGGAGATGTCAGACAGGTGAACCAGGCCGTCGATGCCGCCGTCCAGGCCGATGAAGATACCGAAGTCAGTGATAGACTTGATTTTACCTTCAACGCGGTCGCCCTTGTTGTGGGTTTCTGCAAACTGCTGCCATGGGTTGTTTTTGCACTGCTTCAGACCCAGGGAGATACGACGACGTTCTTCATCGATGTCCAGAACCATAACTTCCACTACATCGCCCACGTTGACAACTTTGGACGGATGGATGTTTTTGTTGGTCCAATCCATTTCAGAAACGTGTACCAGACCTTCAACGCCTTCTTCGATTTCTACGAAGCAGCCGTAATCAGTCAGGTTGGTTACACGACCAGTCAGCTTGGTGCCTTCTGGGTAACGTTTCGCGATAGCAACCCATGGATCTTCGCCCAGTTGCTTCAGGCCCAGGGATACACGAGTACGCTCGCGGTCGAACTTCAGCACTTTAACAGTGATTTCGTCGCCAACATTGACGATTTCGCTCGGATGCTTAACGCGTTTCCAAGCCATATCAGTGATGTGCAGCAGGCCATCAACGCCGCCCAGATCAACGAATGCACCGTAGTCAGTCAGGTTCTTAACGATACCTTTAACTTCCATGCCTTCCTGCAGGTTTTCCAGCAGTTGATCACGTTCTGCGCTGTTCTCTGATTCGATAACCGCACGGCGAGAAACTACAACGTTGTTGCGTTTCTGGTCCAGCTTGATGACTTTGAACTCAAGCTCTTTGCCTTCCAGGTGCAGAGTGTCACGTACTGGACGCACGTCTACCAGGGAGCCTGGCAGGAACGCACGAATACCGTTCAGCTCTACAGTGAAGCCACCCTTAACTTTGCCGTTGATAACACCGACGACAGTTTCAGCTTCTTCGTAAGCTTTTTCCAGCGTGATCCAAGCTTCGTGACGCTTAGCTTTCTCACGGGACAGCAGAGTTTCACCGAAGCCATCTTCAACAGCGTCCAGCGCAACATCAACTTCGTCGCCTACCTGGATTTCCAGCTCGCCCTGTGCGTTTTTGAATTGCTCAGCCGGGATGGCAGACTCAGATTTCAGACCGGCGTCAACCAGTACTACGTCTTTGTCGATAGCAACTACAACGCCACGAACGATGGAACCCGGACGGGTTTCGATTGTTTTCAGGGATTCTTCAAAGAGTTGAGCGAAAGATTCAGTCATGTTTAATCTTCAGGGTTCTATAGTTTAACGTCCATTTAGCATCCCGCCGAATGGGGTTGTTTCACATACCCCGCCATTGGCTCCATGCCGACAGGGTTTAGGTTACAGGGGTAAAATTTTACCCGATATAGTTCGATACTACCATGACAAATATGACAAAAAGCCAATAACGCCGCCGCGCTTACTGCTGCGGCAACGCTAAAACTTCATGTGCATAAGTCAGCGCACGCTGGATGACTTCGTCGATCGACATGCTGGTTGAATCCAGCACGAGGGCGTCAGAAGCCGGCACCAGAGGCGCGATAGGCCGATTACGGTCACGGTCATCCCGTTCCTTTATCTCGGCTAAAAGACGTTCAAAGTTAACATTAAAGCCCTTTTCCTGCAACTGTAGCATGCGGCGGTGCGCACGCTCCTCAGAGCTGGCGTCCAGGAAAATCTTGACTGGCGCATCAGGGAACACCACGGTGCCCATGTCGCGACCATCGGCAATCAGGCCCGGGAACTCACGGAAAGCCCGCTGACGACGTAATAACGCTTCACGTACACGTGGGAAAGCAGCGGCCTGCGAAGCGGTATTGCCGACAGTTTCAGTGCGAATTTCATTGCTGACATCCTCACCTTCCAAAATAACCTGCAGTTTGCCGTCCTGGGCAATAAAGCGAACATCGAGATGTGCGGCCAGTGGAACCAGCGCCTCCTCAGACGTGATATCGACCTGATGATGCAGCGCCGCTAACGCCAGCACGCGATAGATCGCGCCGGAATCAAGCAAACGCCAACCAAGAGACTCGGCCAACGCTTTACACAACGTGCCTTTGCCTGCGCCACTTGGTCCATCAACGGTTATCACCGGAGCTGTAGCCGTCATTTCTCTCTCCTTCAGGTAGAAAACCTCGCAGGGACATAACCTGCCATCAGCACAATGCGAAAGCATAATTAAACGCGTCCCTGCCGTCCGCCCAGTCGGGCAGTCAGTCACGGTGGCGCATTATACGCTGCCAAGCGGCGAACTGTTACCCTGGAACTGTCTGGTTGTTGAAAATAAGCGTATGACCGCGCAAAAGTATAGCGGACGCCCCAGGCAACGAGGATTAAAAAACGACAAAGGCCCAATGAAGGGCCTTAAAAGAAAGCATCTGACTGCAGTTAGGCTAATTGACTGATGCGCGCCAGCTGTTCGAAATAATCCGGGAACGTTTTCGCGGTGCATTTCGGATCCAGAATGGTGACTGGCGTATCCGATAGGGCCACCAGTGAGAAACACATAGCCATACGGTGATCATTGTAGGTACCGATATCGGCAAACGTCAGCTTAGCTGGCGGTACCACGTGAATGTAATCTTCCCCTTCATCCACTTCGGCACCCACTTTACGCAGCTCTGTCGCCATTGCTGCCAAGCGGTCGGTCTCTTTCACTCGCCAGTTATAGATATTACGGATAGTCGTCGGGCCTTTGGCAAATAAAGCCGCAGTTGCGATGGTCATCGCTGCATCCGGGATATGATTCATATCCATGTCGATACCCTGCAGTTCACCGCGGGTACATTCGATATAGTCATCCCCCCAGGTAATACGCGCGCCCATTTTCTCCAGCACGTCGGCAAACTTGGTGTCCCCTTGCACGCTTTTTTTGCCAATGCCCGTTACGCGCACGGTTCCGCCCTTAATTGCCGCCGCCGCCAGGAAGTAGGAAGCAGAAGAGGCATCACCTTCCACCAGATAGTCGCCAGGTGAACGGTAGTTTTGGCGGCCATTAATGTGGAATACGCGATAGTTGTCGTGGCTGACCTCAACACCGAAAGTACGCATCAGGTGCAGCGTGATATCAATATAAGGCTTGGAAACCAACTCACCTTTGATATGGATGTGGGTATCTTGTTCAGCCAGTGGCGCTGTCATTAGCAATGCGGTCAAGAACTGGCTGGATACGCTGCCGTCCACGGTCACATCGCCACCGTGGAAACCGCCGCGCAGACGCAATGGGGGATAATCCGTTTGCTCTAAATAATCAATCTGTGCGCCGCCCTGGCGCAGGGCATCAACCAGATGACCGATTGGGCGTTCTTTCATGCGTGGTTCGCCGGTCAACACCACATCATTGTTGCCCAGGCACAGTGCTGCCGCCAATGGGCGCATTGCCGTACCCGCATTGCCAAGGAAGAGTTCAAGCGGCTGACTGGCCACCAGCGGGCCGGCAACACCCTCAACTTTACAGGTGGTGCGATTGTCAGACAGCTGATAGCTCACGCCCAGCGCCTGTAGCGCATTCAACATATGGCGCACGTCGTCGCTGTCCAGCAAGTTGGTCAACGTCGTCGTCCCCTCAGCCAGTGCAGCCAGCAGCAGAGCACGATTGGATACGCTCTTGGAGCCGGGTAAGTTGACGGTGCCATTGACCAGGGCGACCGGTTGTAACGTCAGGGAATCCACCATGTGAACAAAAATCTCCAAAATCTGATAAACGAAACGGCCCCGGGAATAATGCCGGAGCCGCTTTAACGCAAAAGGACAACAGCGAAGGCTACCCGCTCATAGCAGGCAACCGAGCTTAACCGTGACGACGTTCGAAGTCAGCCATAAAGTCGGTTAATGTCTGCACGCCGGCCAGCGGCATTGCATTGTAAATGGAAGCACGCATACCGCCAACCACTCGGTGCCCTTTCAGCGCCTGCAGGCCAATGGCCTCAGCTTCACTGAGGAACACTTTATCCAACGCAGAGTCAGCCAACTGGAACGGCACGTTCATCCAGGAACGGTTGGCGAGAGCCACGCGACTGCGGTAGAAATCGGAGTTATCAATGGTTGCATACAGCAACTCGGCTTTGGCCTGGTTGCGTTTGTGCATTTCCACCAAACCGCCCTGCTCTTTTAGCCATTTGAACACCAAGCCAGACAGGTACCAGGCAAAGGTCGGCGGAGTATTAAACATGGAGTCGTTCTCGGCCAGCACGGTGTAGTCGAGAATCGATGGCACTTCACGGCGCGCCTTACCCAGTAGATCTTCACGCACGATCACCAGCGTCAGGCCTGCTGGGCCGATATTTTTTTGCGCGCCGGCGTAAATCACGCCAAAACGGCTAACGTCCAGTGGACCAGATAAAATGGTGGATGAGTAATCACCGATCACCACTTTATCAGCACCGAAGTCAGGAACCTCATCGATCGCCACGCCGTCGATGGTTTCATTCGGGCAATAGTGCACGTAGGCCGCATCGTCGCTTAACTGCCACTCTTTCATCGGTTTGATACCGAGCAGGCCGTCAACAGACGTTTTTACGTCAATGGTGTTTGGTGTGCAGTATTTTTGCGCTTCGGTAATGGCACTGTGTGCCCAGTAGCCACCGTCAATATAATCGGCAGTGGTTTTATCACCCAACAGGTTCATCGGCAGCGCGGCAAATTGCGCACGGGCACCGCCGTGGCAGAACAGCACTTTATAGTTGGAGGGGATTTTCAGCAGATCGCGCAGGTCCTGCTCGGACTGCTGGGCAACTTCGATAAACTCTTTGCTGCGATGGCTGATTTCCATCACGGAGGTGCCAAGACCATGCCAGTTGCACAATTCCTGTTCCGCACGACGCAATACTTCAACCGGCAGCATGGCCGGACCAGAGCTAAAATTATAAACCTGAGTCATTTCCCCTCACCACATTCACTATTCGCCAATGATACTGGCCTACCGAAATACGCCCGAACTATCCCATCGGTTTTATCACTCGCGCCCCCCGCCTGCAATGGTTATTCGCCCTACGCGGGGAAACCCTCCCCCTCGGCAATAACAGGCTCTGCCAAATGACCGGCGTTTTCTGCAATAAAACGCTGCGACAGTGGCTAATTCAGTGGGTTAACGCGGTTTTTTATGCTGTATTCAGCCGACATAGCTAGGGGGCACACAGGCCCCCGAATGAAGAAAATGCATTCAACTCAATATTGATTGAACATCTGCTGGATCTGTTTTGGGTCTTTCGTCTGCGTCAGTGCCAATTGCAGCAGGATCCGCGCTTTCTGCGGATTCAACGTGCCAGCGGCGACAAAGCCAAACTTGGTGTCATCCACTTCGGCGTCTTCCGTCGTGGAGCCCGTAAGCACTCTCGAAGAACGTACCACCGCAACGCCGTTATGTGCAGCCGTTGCCAACGTGTCGAACACCGTCTTGTACAGGTTACCGTTGCCCACCCCTGCGCTGACGATCCCCTGATAGCCTTCGGCAATCAACGCCTTGGCGGGTGCATCAGAAGCATTGGCGTAATTATAGATAATGCCGACTTTAGGCAGAGTGGTCAGGCTGGAGACGTCAAACGGGGTTTCTGTCGTGTGCTTACGCTGCGGTGAACGCTGGTAGTCGACCTTGCCGTTATGGATATAGCCAAGCGGACCATAGTTAGGTGACTGGAAAGTCTGTACCGAAGTGGTATTGGTTTTGGTCACATCGCGGGCATCCAGCACGCTGTCGTTCATCGCTACCAGAACCCCACGTTTAGCAGATTGCGGATCTGCCGCTGTGACTACTGCGTTATACAAATTGAACGGGCCGTCGGCACTCATTGCCGTTGCAGGGCGCATTGCGCCAACAATCACGACGGGCTTATCGCATTTGACGGTCAGATCCAGAAAATAGGCGGTTTCTTCCAGCGTGTCTGTGCCATGAGTAATGACAAAACCATCGGTCTTGGCACAGTCGGCGTTGATTTTCTTCGCCAGCGTCAACCACACCTCATCATTCATGTCCTGTGAACCGATGTTCACTACCTGCTCCCCCTGTACATTGGCGAGGTTTTTCAGCTCCGGTACGGCATTCACCAAAGCATCCACACCCAGCTTACCCGCCGTGTAATTCGATTTGGTGGCAGAGTCGCCACCGCCGGCAATGGTACCGCCGGTCGCCAGCAGGGTGATATTTGGCAATGCCAGCGCAGAACCGCTTGCGCCTGCCAACAGTAGCGCCACAACACTGAGTTTCACTGATTTCATTGGGTTTCTCCATGATAGATAACCCGCTGAATTATGGTCTTTATCCACAAAAAAACTGTGACTTTGCCATCGATTTAGGAATACATGGAGCTTGAGCGCAAAACCCCGTATCATTGCGCGTTTTTAGTACGCTCAAAAAGTGAAGACAATGACGCAAACTTTTATCCCTGGCAAAGACGCTGCGCTGGAAGACTCTATCGCCCGTTTCCAACAAAAATTAAGCGATCTGGGTTTTAACATCGAAGAAGCCTCATGGCTGAACCCGGTTCCACACGTATGGTCCGTTCACATCCGCGATCGTGATTGCCCGTTGTGCTTCACCAACGGTAAAGGCGCCAGCAAAAAAGCGGCGTTGGCTTCGGCTTTGGGCGAATACTTTGAACGCCTCTCTACCAATTACTTCTTCGCCGACTTCTACTTGGGCAAACAGATTGCCGAAGGCGATTTCGTGCATTACCCGAACGAGAAATGGTTCCCGATCCCAGCCGATGACTCGCTGCCAGCCGGCATTCTCGACGAGCGCCTGCATGCTTTCTATAACCCGGATCAAGATGTTAACGCCAGCGATCTGATCGATCTGCAATCTGGCAACGGTGATCGCGGCATCTGTGCGCTGCCTTTCGCACGTCAATCAGATCAGCAAACCGTTTATATCCCGATGAACATCATCGGTAACCTGTACGTGTCCAATGGCATGTCAGCCGGCAACACCGCTAACGAAGCCCGGGTACAGGGCTTGTCTGAAGTGTTCGAACGCTATGTGAAAAACCGCATTATTGCCGAATCCATCAGCCTGCCGGAGATCCCGGCCGAGGTCCTGAACCGCTATCCGGGCGTGGTGGAAGCCATTGCCAAGCTGGAAGAAGAAGGATTCCCGATCCTGTCTTATGATGCCTCTCTGGGCGGTAACTACCCGGTAATTTGCGTCGTGCTGTTCAACCCAGCTAACGGTACCTGTTTTGCGTCATTCGGTGCCCACCCTGATTTTGGCGTGGCACTTGAACGTACCGTCACGGAACTGCTGCAAGGCCGCAGCCTGAAAGATCTGGACGTGTTCACCGCGCCAACCTTCGACGACGAAGAAGTGGCAGAACACACCAATCTGGAAACCCACTTTATCGATTCCAGCGGTTTAATCTCTTGGGACATGTTCAAACAGGATGCAGATTATCCGTTTGTCGACTGGAGCTTCAGCGGCAGCACGCAGGAAGAGTTCGCAACCCTGATGAGTATCTTCGACAAAGAAGGTGCTGAAGTGTACATCGCAGACTACGAGCACCTGGATGTTTACGCCTGCCGTATCATCGTGCCGGGCATGTCCGACATCTATCCTGCGGAAGACCTTCTGCTGGCCAACAACAGCATGGGGGCACACCTGCGCGATACCCTACTGGCACTGCCAGGCAGTGAGTGGGAGCCACAGGAATACCTGGCGCTGATTGAGCGCCTGGACGATGAAGGTTTGGACGACTTCACGCGCGTGCGCGAGTTGCTTGGGATTGCCTCTGGCAAAGATAACGCCTGGTATACCCTGCGCGTTGGCGAGCTGAAGTCAATGCTGGCTCTGGCGGGCGGCGACATGGACCAGGCACTGATTTGGGCCGAGTGGACGCAGGATTTCAACGCTTCTGTATTGAGCCCGGAACGCAGCAACTACTACCGTTGCCTGCAAACCTTGCTGCTACTGACGCAAGAACCCGACCGCGATCCTGCACAGTATTACACGGCCTTCGTGAAGATGTATGGTCAGGAGGCGGTAGATGCTGCCTCAGCAGCTATCAGCGGCGAAGAGCGCTTTAACGGTCTGTTCGCTGTCGACAGCGATTTGAAAGCCTTACCTGCTCATCAGGCGCTGTTGGCGGCCTACGAAAAACTGCAGAACGCCAAACGCCGTTATTGGGCTCAGGCATAATCTCAGTTTCTGCGCGCCGGCACTCCCTTGCCGGCGCGACACAAAACCGCGTTCTTTCCCACTCTATCGATGCCCTTTCAAAAAAGAGTAAAACCTTATTTTGACGGTTAAATAGCCGGCTTTTCCTTTTATTTTTTTCAACCCATTACGCACTTATCGGCAAACAAGATAAATAAAACGGCAATTGTTACGCGTCGGTGAAATAATAATTAACCGATAATTAAACCTTCGCCGCCATAAAGTGACAAAACGCATGAAAATTTAACCTCAACGGTGCTGTTCCAACCTATAATTCAAAATTTTTTATAAACATTAAAAAAATGTTTTTTATTTAAAATCAATTACATAACCAAATAAACCCTGCGAATTATCCGGTTTTTGACCGCTTTAGTTTCTCGCCTTATGATCCAAATCAATTTTTACCCTATACTGCTTTGCTAGTATCTCATTGCGTTGTTTTAACCCTTAAAAGCGAGAGTTAGTGTGAAAGCTGACAACCCCTTCGATCTGATATTACCTGCAGCAACAGCGAAAATCGCTGAGGATGCAGGTGTGTATAAAGCCACCAAACATCCGCTGAAAACATTTTATTTGGCGATCACTGCCGGTGTCTTTATTTCTATCGCATTCGTATTTTATATCACTGCGACTACCGGCACTGCCGGTGTGCCTTTCGGCTTGGCAAAACTGGTCGGCGGCATCTGTTTCTCTCTGGGGTTAATGCTGGTGGTGGTTTCAGGCGCAGACCTGTTCACGTCCACCGTGCTGATTGTTATCGCCAAGGCCAGCGGCCGCATCAACTGGTACCAACTGGGTGCAAATTGGCTGAATGTCTATATCGGCAACCTGATTGGCGCACTGTTCTTTGTCGCACTCATCTGGTTCTCTGGCGAACACATGGTCGCCAATGGTCAATGGGGCCTGAACGTCCTGCAAACCGCCGATCACAAGCTGCATCACACCTTTGTTGAAGCCGTTTGCCTGGGCATTCTGGCTAACCTGATGGTCTGCCTGGCGGTGTGGATGAGCTACTCCGGCCGCAGCCTGATGGACAAAATGTTCGCCATGATCCTGCCGGTGGGTATGTTTGTCGCCAGCGGCTTCGAACACAGCATCGCAAACATGTTTATGATCCCTATGGGTATCGTGGTTAAAAACTTCGCCACGCCAGAGTTCTGGCAAGCCGTAGGGGCAACACCCGAGCAATTCGCTCATCTGACCGTAAGCAACTTTATCATCGACAATCTGATCCCTGTCACCATAGGCAACATCATTGGCGGCGGCTTACTGGTTGGGTTGACTTACTGGGTAATTTATCTGCGCGGTGGTGAACAACAGCACTAAGCTGTTAGTTACCGCGTGCCGAGTTAGAAATCCACAATTAAAGGTAGGTGTATAATGACCGAACTTAACGAGAAGTTAGCCAAAGCTTGGGAAGGTTTCAGCAAAGGTGACTGGCAGAATGAAGTCAACGTGCGTGACTTCATCCAGAAAAACTACACTCCTTACGAGGGTGATGAATCCTTCCTGGCTGGCGCAACTCAGGCCACCTCCACCTTGTGGGAAAAGGTTATGGAAGGGATCAAACTGGAAAACCGCACCCATGCGCCAGTTGATTTCGACACCAATGTTGCAGCGACAATCACTTCCCACGACGCTGGCTACATCGCGAAAGAACTGGAAACCATCGTAGGTTTGCAGACTGACGCCCCTCTGAAACGCGCGCTGATCCCATTTGGCGGCATCAAAATGGTGGAAGGTTCTTGTAAGGTTTATGGCCGCGAACTGGACCCACAGCTGAAAAAAGTCTTTACCGAATACCGTAAAACCCATAATCAGGGTGTGTTCGACGTTTACACCAAAGACATTCTGAACTGCCGTAAATCTGGCGTTCTGACCGGTCTGCCAGATGCTTACGGCCGTGGCCGTATCATCGGTGACTATCGCCGCGTAGCGCTGTATGGCATCGATTTCCTGATGGCCGACAAGCTGAACCAGTTCAAGTCACTGCAGGCTAAACTGGAAAACGGCGAAGATCTGGAAATGACCATCCAGTTGCGTGAAGAAATTGCTGAACAGCACCGCGCTCTGGGCCAGATTAAAGAAATGGCTGCTAAATATGGCTACGATATCTCAGGCCCTGCGACCAACGCACAAGAAGCCGTACAGTGGACCTACTTCGGCTACCTGGCCGCAGTAAAATCCCAGAACGGTGCCGCAATGTCCTTCGGCCGTGTGTCGACCTTCCTTGACGTGTTCATCCAACGCGACATCGACGCGGGCAAACTGAACGAAGAACAAGCGCAAGAGCTGATTGACCATCTGGTGATGAAACTGCGTATGGTGCGTTTCCTGCGTACCCCTGAATATGATGAACTGTTCTCTGGCGACCCAATCTGGGCGACCGAATCCTTGGCAGGTATGGGCGTTGACGGCCGTACTCTGGTAACCAAGAACAGCTTCCGCTTCCTGAACACCCTGTACACCATGGGGCCGTCTCCGGAACCGAACATGACCATCCTGTGGTCTGAAAAGCTGCCACTGAACTTCAAAAAATACGCGGCGAAAGTGTCTATCGACACCTCTTCCGTACAGTATGAAAATGACGACCTGATGCGTCCTGACTTCAACAACGATGACTATGCCATCGCCTGTTGCGTTAGCCCGATGATCGTCGGCAAACAAATGCAGTTCTTCGGCGCACGTGCCAACCTGGCGAAAACCATGTTGTACGCGATCAACGGCGGCGTTGATGAAAAACTGAAAATGCAGGTAGGCCCGAAAGAAGCACCAATGATGGATACCGTGCTGGACTATGACAAAGTCATGGAACGCATGGACCACTTTATGGATTGGCTGGCCAAGCAGTACGTGACCGCGCTGAACATCATTCACTACATGCACGACAAGTACAGCTATGAAGCTGCACTGATGGCGCTGCATGACCGTGACGTTTATCGCACCATGGCCTGTGGCATCGCCGGTCTGTCGGTTGCAGCTGACTCCCTGTCTGCTATCAAGTACGCTAAAGTCTCTACCATCCGTGATGAAGACGGCCTGGCCGTAGACTTCAAAATTGAAGGTGAATACCCGCAGTTCGGTAACAACGATGCCCGCGTTGATGACATCGCTTGTGACCTGGTGGAACGTTTCATGAAGAAAATTCAGAAACTGCGCACCTACCGTAATGCAGTAGCGACTCAGTCAGTACTGACCATCACGTCTAACGTGGTTTACGGCAAGAAAACCGGTAACACCCCAGATGGTCGCCGCGCTGGCGCTCCATTCGGTCCAGGTGCTAACCCAATGCACGGCCGTGACCAAAAAGGTGCCGTAGCCTCCTTGACCTCCGTAGCCAAACTGCCGTTTGCCTATGCGAAGGACGGGATCTCCTACACCTTCTCCATCGTGCCAAACGCGCTGGGCAAAGACGACGATGTACGTAAAGCTAACCTGGCAGGTCTGATGGACGGTTACTTCCATCACGAAGCGTCTATTGAAGGCGGCCAGCACCTGAACGTTAACGTGATGAACCGTGAAATGCTGCTGGACGCAATGGAAAACCCTGAGAAGTATCCTCAGCTGACCATTCGCGTATCCGGTTATGCCGTTCGCTTCAACTCGCTGACCAAAGAACAACAGCAAGACGTAATTACCCGTACTTTCACACAGTCGATGTAATTGCCCCATCCGGGCGGGGTTTCCCGCTCGGTGGTTAAGCTGAAACCCGGGGCCGGATCTTTCCGGCCTTTTTAGCAAATACCTTTCCCTGACTCAGCATGAGTCTGTTTTGCCAGATAGCTATACTCAATGGATATCCGGCAAAACAGTTATCCGGCATAAGAACCGGCCAACAGGAATCGTTCCACCCCAGTCGTCGGGCCCTGCCCGCTTGCTGCATCGCTGATCCCTGGCTGGCGGTTATGAGCCTATTTTTAGACTGCGTTTGACAGTCAATATTGGAGAAAACCCCGCAATGTCAGTGACAGGTCGCATCCACTCCTTCGAATCCTGTGGCACCGTAGACGGTCCAGGGATCCGCTTTATCGTTTTCTTCCAGGGCTGCCTGATGCGCTGCCTGTATTGCCATAACCGCGACACCTGGGATACCCACGGCGGAAAAGAAGTGACAGTGGAAGAGCTGATGAAAGATGCCGTCTCTTACCGCCACTTTATGAACGCCTCCGGCGGCGGCGTCACGGCTTCCGGCGGTGAGGCCATTCTACAAGCCGAGTTCGTCCGCGACTGGTTCCGTGCCTGCCATAAAGAAGGGATCAATACCTGTCTGGACACCAACGGTTTTGTACGTCGTTATGATCCGGTGATTGACGAACTGCTGGATGCTACCGATCTGGTGATGTTGGATCTCAAACAAATGAACGACGACATTCACCAAAATCTGGTAGGCGTTTCCAACCACCGCACGCTGGAATTCGCCCGCTATCTGGCGAAGCGTAATCAACGCACCTGGATCCGCTATGTGGTCGTGCCGGGCTGGTCAGATGATGATAAGTCTTCACATCTGCTGGGTGAATTCACCAAAGACATGACGAATATTGAGAAAATTGAGCTTCTGCCTTACCACGAACTGGGCAAGCACAAGTGGGTTGCAATGGGTGAAGAGTACAAGCTGGATGGCGTCCATCCGCCAAAAGCGGAAACCATGGAGCGCGTGAAAGGCATTCTTGAAAGCTACGGCCATAAAGTCATTTACTGATCCGCTTTCACTCGAAAAAAACCGGCGTACTCGCCGGTTTTTTTGTCCTCAGGCAGCGGCGAACGGCGTGTGATGACGATCCGGCTTTTGCTTTCTCAACAGCATCACCAGATACACCAACGCCACGGCGGCAATCATCACGAACAACACCCGATCAGAATAGTTCTGCATTAGCAGTGCCGTCATGGACGGCCCCAACAGGCTGCCGATGGTGTAGCTCATCAACAAGGCCTGATTCATCGCGACCAACTCATGCGGCATCGCTTTCTCACATGCCCAGGACATGGCCACCGGATACAGAGTGAACCCAGCACAGCCGAGGATGAACAATGCCGGTGCCATGGCATAGTTACCCAACATTGCCATACTTGCGAGGATCACAACAAACACCTGGATACGCAGGACCAGCAGACGGCCATAGCGATCGGCCAATCGACCGACCGGCCATTGACCGACGATGCCGGAACTGACCAGCAATGCCATCCAATAGCCGACATTCGCGTCGCTCATGCCCTGATGAGATAAATACAACGGCATCAAACCGTACAGCGAACCAAGTACAATACCGGAAATAATGCAGCCATTGATGCCCAGCCGCGCACTACGGCGTTTCAACATCGGCCATACCGCTGCCTGCTGCGGTTCGTCATGTTGGCTGTTCACTCGGGCAAACAACATCGGCAACATGGCGCTGATCACAATCGCAACCACCCACGGTACCACGTTCAGCAATTCCGTCGACACCATACTCAAGAGCAATTGGCCTACCACCGTACCCAGGTAATAAACCATCATATAGGCCGCCAGCAGTTGGCCACGGTTGGACAGATTACCGCTGCGCAGCAGTGCACTTTCCACAATCACCCAAATCCAGGCGCAGCCGACACCCGCGAAGAAACGCCAGCCCATCCAGCTCCAGAAATCGAGAGATAATGCCATACCGGCAGTCGCCACAGCGAACACCACACAGGCAAGATGATAACTGCGAGTAAAACCAATGCGCTGGATCAGTTTACCCGCAATCAATGTGCCAACCAGGTTGCCGGTAAAATAAGAGGAACTCACCATCCCCACCTGCCAGGTTGACAATTGAGCATGAGTTAACCAAAGAGGAACTAACGTATTCAAAACGGCAATAGAAACCGTAAGCAACAACAGACCACAGAGCAGCAGGAGCACTGGGCGAGAATATGCGGACATAGTGAGATTGAAACCGAACGCGCAATGAGAGTGCGCGCATCATGACACTGGCGATAAAAAAGTCAATCGGCACTTATGTATCCACCGCACAATTTGTGTTTGTCGGACAGACAGGCGCAACACAGTGCAAAAAACGCTATGCTGGTTACGGATAAAATTCGCTGCAAGGAAGGTTTATGATGGAAGGTAAAACAGAAGCGGCCGTCACCGCATTGCTGAGTGATATTGGCAGCACTCACGGCGAGCTTTTGGCCATTGTTGAACGCGTTCGCCAGGTTGTCACGGCTATGGGCGACAACGTCTGCGAATCCGTCAAATACGGTGGCATTATGTTTTCTAATACGACGTTTTTCTGCGGCGTATTTACCTATAGTAGCCATGTCTCGGTAGAGTTCGGCAATGGCTATCTGCTCGAGGATCCCCACCGCATGCTCGAAGGCAATGGCAAGTATCGCCGTCATATCAAGCTTTACTCGGTTGCCGATATCGATGAGAAACCGCTGGCAGAGTATGTCAGGCAGGCCTATGAGCTAGCTCTATCACACTAAACTGACAGGAACTCACCCTATATCCTGCGATGAACAGCCGACATCGCGCACCTGCCGGCTGTTCATTTTCTATCAGAAATGCAGCTCTAATGGCTCCACTTCGGCTGAACATTCTTTACCCCAGCCACTCAGGGTAATTTGCGCCAACTGCGCCAACCCTAAGTAGAATGGATGTCCTGCATTGGCTTGCAGCAATTCCAGGTAGCGTGGCGCCCAAGGCAGCACATGCTTTGTCAGCAACTGCTCGACCAAACCACCCTGCCGTTCTTCAGCCAACCAGGCCACCATCATCAACAAGGTGCCAATATGATCTTCGGGTTCATTACGATCATGCTGTGCTTCAATACCATTCGACCGCAACCAGCGGCGCAGACGCAAAGTTGAATTCCCAAACAGTACGTTTTCTTTGTCCAGATAGACCGAGCCCCATAAAGGTGCGGGTAAGGTGTCTGGGCCAACAAACAGGCGTTGGTAAGCCTCTGCCAAAGACTCGTCCTGCTGATCTTCAATCCCGGTAGCTATCAGAGCAGCCGCGCTCTGTAACTGCTCAGCGTCGCCATACGGCCATTCTTTGACCCACTCAGATTCAGACAGGGTTGCCAACAACTGTTGGCCGTCTTCACTTTCTGGCGGCGCATACAACAACACACCCAGCACCCGACCCGTTAAAGCGATATTTTCTAGCGTCATAAATCAAGGATCCTTTTAAGGGCGCAGCGAACTGCGCCTCACTACACTATTAACCGGCTACCGCCATGCCAACGGTCATATGCAGGCCGTAGAACACGCCCCGCCCGAGAAGCTCACCGGCGATAACCAAAATCAAACCTATAGCCATTCCCATCACGCTCGCGTTGCCACGGCGTAACAGTGGGCAAATCCAGCAGCCTAAACCCAGCACCACCAAGACCAAACGCCCAACCATTAATTGACCGTATTGGGGGATCAGCGCTGATGCTTGTTGCACCGAGCTATTGATGCTGGCCAGCTCATAGCCTTGCATCATCGCCGCACTCAGGCTGACCAGCAGCGCAACCACGCTAAGGATAGCCAATGAATAGCGGGCCGATACCGCTAACCCAGCCGCACGCAGTAACAAGCCCCCCAGCAGCGGCCCCCCGATCAGCAACGTCAGGAAAAAGTTCAGCGTAGTGTAACCGTTATGCCAGGTTGGCACAGTATCGATTTGATACACCTTTGTCATAGCGTAAACAAAGACAACCCCCAGCGCCATGGTCACCCACAACCACAGTTTGCCCAATGCTGGCGGCATTTTACCTAATATCGCCAACAGCCAATAGCAACCACCAACAGCGAAGAACACTGCGCCAGCGGCTATTTCGTTACTCAACGCCGATGCACCGACGCGGTTCAATGCGTTAAATGCCCGTAACGGCGAACCAAGATGCAGTGTGGAAGCGGCAAAAGCGATACCCATCAGCAACCACAAGAAAAACAGGGAACGATGAACCGTCCTGCTCTGCTGTTCATTCAGATTGCCGCCAATCACGGTAAGCCCCATAACGATAATCGCCCCCACCACACATTGCCCCAATACGGTAAACAACATCAGCGGCCATTCATGCCATCCCATACCCATATCAAACCTCCTTTGGATTGGCCAAATAGCCCGTGGTGTCACCGCTTGGGCGACTGTTGGCATTAGGTTTTAACACCAGGCAGGGGCGGGTAAAATGCGCCGCCGGCAGTGGTGCCACCTGGGCCAGGGTGCCATGCTGTTGCCTGAGTTGTTCAATCGGGCCAAAATCCAGGGCCCGCAACGGACAAGACTCTACGCAGACAGGTTTATGGCCTTCGGCCACCCGCTCATAACAGCCATCGCACTTGGTCATATGGCCCTTGGTGGCATTGTACTGCGGCGCACCGTACGGACAGGCCATATGGCAATAACGACAACCAATGCATACCTCTTCATTCACTACCACAAAACCGTCTTCCCGCTTGTGCATTGCCCCCGTAGGGCACACTTTTGTACAGGCGGGATCTTCACAATGGTTGCAGGCAATCGACAGATAATAGGCAAACACGTTCTGGTGCCAGCCATCACCCTCCTGCTGCCATTCCCCTCCGGCGTACTCATAGATGCGGCGGAAACTGACGTCCGGCGTCAGATTTTTAAAGTCCTTGCAGGCCAGTTCGCAGGTTTTGCAGCCAGTACAACGACTTGAATCGATAAAGAATCCATATTGCTGAGTCATTGGCTACCCCTTACACTTTTTCGATGTCAATCAGATTGGTATGCTGCGGATTACCCTTGGCCAAAGGTGAAGGCCGGTGGGTGGTCAACGTGTTCATGCAGGCGCCATGATCGATACGATCGCCCAGCATATCGGCCTGATGCCAAGCTCCCTGCCCCATAGCCACCAAACCAGGCATGATCCGTGGCGTGACTTTGGCTTCAACACGCACTTCGCCACGCCCGTTGAACACCCGGACCTTATCGCCGCCGACTATCCCGCGCGATCGGGCATCTAGGGGATTGATCCACACCTCCTGACGACAGGCCGCCTGCAAAACATCGATATTGCCGTAGGAAGAGTGGGTGCGGGCCTTGTAATGGAAGCCAAACATTTGCAAGGGGTAGGTTTTACGCAAAGGGTCATCCCAACCTTCAAAGGTAGAAGCGTAAATTGGCAATGGGCTGATGGTTTCGTCTTCTTCCAACTGCCAGCTACTGGCGATATCAGCTAGCCTGGCGGAGTAGATTTCAATTTTGCCGGACGGCGTTTTTAATGGGTTAGCTTCGGGGTCCTGGCGGAACTCTTTATACGCCACGAAATGGCCGTTAGGATCTTTGCGCTTATAGATCCCCATACCACGCAACGCTTCATAGCCCGGCAGCAGCGGATCCCGGTCCTGCATTTTAGCGTACAAATGTTGGAGCCATTGCGCCTGAGTTCGCCCTTCAGTGAACCCCTGATGTACCTCTGGCCCCAAGCGGCGTGCCACCTCACTCAGCACCTCATAAATACCCTTTCGTTCAAATTTGGCGGTGGTTGCAGGCTGAATAAAGATCAGATACCCCATGTTACCGGCATAGTCGTTGGGAATAATGTCTTCCTGTTCGACGGTCATCAGATCGGGCAGCAGAATGTCGGCATATTTGGCCGACGAGGTCATAAAGTTTTCCAGCACCACAATCATTTCGCATTGGGTGTCGTCCTGCAAAATATCGTGGGTTTTATTAATGTCAGAATGCTGGTTGGTGATGGTATTACCGGCATAGTTCCAGATGAACTTGATCGGCACGTTCAACTTGTCCTGGCCACGCACCCCATCGCGTTTGGCTGTCATCTCAGGGCCACGCACTATGGCATCGGTCCAGCTAAAGCAGGAAATTTTTGCTTTGACCGGGTTTGCCAACACCGGCATACGTTCAATGGTGATGGTATAGGTCGACTCACGTGCACCACTGTTACCGCCATTAATACCGACATTGCCGGTCAATATTGGCAGCATCGCGATAGCCCGCGCACTCAGTTCACCGTTGGCCTGACGTTGCGGCCCCCATCCCTGACAGATATAGGCCGGTTTCGCGGTGCCTATTTCCCGCGCCAGTTTGATAATGCGATCTGCCGGAATACCGGTGATTTTTGCCGCCCACTGCGGCGTTTTTTCAACGCCATCCTCGCCTTGACCAAGAATATAGGCTTTATAGTGCCCATTCACTGGCGCGCCAGCGGGTAAGGTTTTCTCATCGTAACCAATGCAATACCGATCAAGAAAGGGTTGATCGACCAAGTCTTCGCCGATCAAGACATGCGCCAGCCCAGCCACCAATGCCGCATCCGTACCTGGCCGGATGGGGATCCACTCATCCTCACGCCCGGCGGCCGTATCGGTATAACGTGGATCGATAACGATCATTCGCGCATTAGAACGTTCACGCGCCTGCTCCAGATAATAGGTAATGCCGCCGCCGCTCATCCGCGTTTCAGCCGGATTATTACCGAACATCACCACCAGCTTGCTGTTTTCGATATCAGAAGTGCTGTTACCTTCATTACTGCCGTAGGTATAAGGCATCGCACAGGCGATTTGCGCAGTGCTGTAAGTCCCATACTGCTCAAGGTAACCGCCATAACAATTCATCAGGCGGGCAACCAGCGAAGCATTGGGTGACGAACGGGTAATATTGCCGCCGACAATGCCTGAGGTGTAATTGATGTATACCGCTTCGTTACCGTATTGCTCGACGATCCGCTTCAGGTTGTTAGCGATGGCATCATACGCCTCGTCCCAGCTGATGCGTTTGAACTTGCCTTCACCACGCTTTCCGACGCGTTTCATCGGATAATTCAAACGATCCGGGTGGTTCATGCGACGGCGAATAGATCGTCCGCGCAAGCAGGCTCGAACCTGATGGTCTCCATAGTCATCCAGGCCGGTATTATCCGTCTCGACCCAGTACACCTCATCATCGCGGACATGCAAACGTAAGGCACAGCGGCTGCCACAGTTAACGGAACAAGCCCCCCATACCACTTTGTCGCGCGCGGCTTCTTGCACGCTTTCACTGATTGAGTCGGCGACTGCACGGCGGCTAAAAGGTAATACTATGCCCCCGACTGCCATTGCCAAGCCAAGGATACCGCCAGACTTCACCAAGGTACGACGGCTGACACCTTCGGACATTGAGTCGTTTACTTTGTTTTCCAACATAACTCACTCCACGTTTTACCCAGGTATTGATAAACGTCATGCCTTTGACTCAAGGCAACGGGCAGGGAGACAGATCCGATGTCTGTTAATAGGCTTGTATAAAAACCCTTCTCCAGGAGTGGATATTACTCAGAAGTGGTTAGTGAACTTTGTCTGCTATCAATAAAGCGGGGGAAGTAGATGAAAGAAAAAGGACTTTCGAACAAAGGGATAATAATTTTCTTATAAAAAAAGCGCCCGTAGGCGCTTTTTATGCAGCGGCTAATTAATTAACCGATATATTCCAGGCCACCCATGTATGGGCGTAATACTTCTGGCACCTGAATGCGGCCATCAGCTTGCTGGTAGTTCTCCAGCACCGCCACCAGCGTGCGACCCACAGCCAAACCAGAACCGTTCAGCGTGTGCACCAGACGCGGCTTTTTCTCGGTTTTGCTGCGGCAGCGCGCTTGCATACGGCGCGCCTGATAATCCCACATGTTGGAGCAGGAGGAGATCTCACGGTACGTATTTTGCGCCGGCAGCCATACTTCCAGATCGTAGGTTTTGCATGAACCTGCGCCCATGTCACCGGTACACAGCAACATTTTACGGTAAGGCAGGTTCAACAACTGCAGCACTTTCTCTGCATGGCCGGTCAGTTCTTCCAGCGTAGCCATTGAATCTTCTGGACGTACGATCTGCACCATCTCGACCTTATCGAACTGGTGCATACGGATCAAACCACGCGTGTCACGGCCATAAGAACCGGCTTCAGCACGGAAACATGGCGTATGCGCGGTCATCTTCAGCGGCAGAGATTCCTCTTCCAGGATCTCGTCACGTACCAGGTTGGTCAACGGCACTTCTGCTGTTGGGATCAACGCATAGTTGCTGCTGTCCGATTCTTCTTCCAGGGGTTTGGTGTGGAACAGGTCTTCACCAAACTTCGGCAACTGGCCGGTACCGTACAAGGTTGCGTGGTTCACCAAGTAAGGTACATAAGTTTCCAGGTAGCCGTGCTGTTCAGTGTGCAGATCCAGCATGAATTGGGATAACGCACGGTGCATGCGGGCGATTTGCCCTTTCATCACCACAAAACGGGAACCCGTCAATTTAACTGCGGCGGCAAAGTCCAGGCCACCGGCCATTTCGCCAAGATCGACATGATCGCGCACCGGGAAATCGTACTGACGCGGTTCGCCCCAGCGGCTGACTTCCTGGTTATCGCTGTCGTCTTTACCCACTGGCACAGCATCGTCCGGCAAGTTCGGGATCGCCAACGCATAGTCACGGATTTCAGCCTGCAGCTGATCCAGTGCGGCCTTGGCAGAATCCAGCTTGTCACCCAGTTCGTTCACTTCGCGACGCAGCGGCTCAATGTCTTCCCCGCGCGCTTTAGCCGCGCCGATGGATTTCGATCGGGAGTTACGTTCGGCCTGCAGTGTTTCAGTTTCTACCTGCAGAACTTTGCGGCGCTCTTCTTGAGAACGCAGCAGATCCAGATCGAGTTTAAAGCCTCGGCGAGCCAGTTTGACGGCGACTGCGTCTAGCTCATTACGCAGCAGATTGGGATCGAGCATGCTAATCCTGTGCTTATTGTTATTGAAAGAAAATTTGTTGTTTTATTCGGCTGAATTTGAAGCCGTATAAAGGAGAGTGATACCCGCTAACCTTACCGCAACGGCAACGCTAGCGGTAGCGTTTTGTCTGGCTATTTTGATCCTGCTCAGCCAGCCATGCCAGCTTTTCGCCGATTTTACCTTCCAGGCCCCGTGAGGTTGGATGATAGTAACGCGTCTTGGCCATTTCGGGTGGGAAATAGTCTTCACCCGCCGCATAAGCATTGGGCTCATCGTGAGCGTAGCGGTACTCCGCGCCCAACCCCATTTCTTTCATCAATTTGGTTGGTGCATTGCGCAGATGTTCCGGCACGTCGTAGTCGGCCATCTCTTTGGCGTCACGCATGGCCGCTTTAAAAGCGGTATAAACTGCATTGCTTTTTGGTGCACAAGCCAGATAGACGATAGCCTGAGCAATAGCGCGCTCGCCTTCTGCCGGCCCGACGCGGGTGAAACAGTCCCAGGCGGCGATCGCCACCTGCATACCCCGCGGATCGGCATTGCCGACATCTTCTGAGGCAATCGCCAGCAGCCGGCGCGCCACATACAGCGGATCGCCCCCGGCTGTAATAATACGCGCATACCAATACAGCGCAGCATCTGGTGCCGAGCCGCGTACCGATTTATGCAGCGCCGAGATCAAATCGTAATAACGGTCACCTTTATTATCGAAACGCGCACTGCGTTCGCCGGAGACTTCTTTCAGTAATTCCGGCGTCAGCACGCGTATACCTTTGGCGTTAATTTCCGCCATATCAGCCATCATTTCCAGGCTGTTCAACGCCCGGCGTGCGTCCCCCCCCACCAGCTCGGACAGCATACGGCGGGTCTCTTCAGGCAGTTCGATATTCTGGCCGCCAAAACCCCGGCCGTTGTCTTGCATCGCCTGATCCAGCACCTGGCTGATATCGTCGGCAGTTAGTGCTTTCAACAGATACACACGAGCACGTGACAACAGCGCCGAGTTCAGCTCAAAGGACGGGTTTTCGGTGGTTGCGCCGATAAAGGTTATGGTGCCGTCTTCAATATGCGGCAGGAAGGCATCCTGCTGGCTTTTATTGAAACGATGCACTTCATCTACAAACAAGATAGTGCGACGACCGGCGTCACGGTTCTGGCGCGCACGCTCGATCGCCTCACGGATCTCTTTAATGCCGGACGTCACGGCCGAAATCCGCTCGACGTCCGCTTGGCCGTAACGACCAATCAATTCCGCCAGCGTCGTTTTCCCGGTGCCCGGCGGCCCCCACAGAATCATCGAATGCAGTTGCCCTGCCTCGATAGCGCGTGGCAAAGGCTTGCCGGCAGCCAACAGGTGCTGTTGGCCGATATACTGTGCCAGCGTGGTCGGCCGCATGCGGGCGGCCAACGGCTGGAACTCGTTCTGGGAAAAATCGAGCGACATATTACTCACGCTGACCTCACTGGCGCTGGTCGTCCAGCGTCACCCCCTTCGGCGGGGTAAATTTAAATTTGCTGGCATCAGCAGCAACATTCTGCTGGCTTTTCAGTGCATAAGAACTACGCTGGCCGTCCTGCTCAACCGCAGCAAAACTGCGAATAGTACCGCTGTTCGTGACGGTAATAGCGAACTGTTTCAGGTTGCCATTGCTGGTTTTTGGCGTAAGTTCAAAATCATCACCTTTCTGCTTAACGTTGTACTGTTTCCAGTCATTGGCGTTGTTGCGGGTGATCAGCATAAACGGCGTATTACCCGTGGCGTTTTTCAACCAGGTTGCCGTCACTTGTTCAACAAAGGGGTTGTAGAACCACAGGGTTTGCCCGTCTGATACCAACACGCTCTCGTCTGGCGAGGTCATGTGCCAATTAAACAGATTTGGGCGCTTCACCCAAAGTTCACCTTCTCCCTGCTGTACGGCAGCGCCATCGCTGCTGGTCACAGTTTGGGAGAAGCTAGCGTGGAAACTGTTCACTTTCGCCAGGCGACTTTGCAGATCCTGCGCGGCGTCGGCCAACACAGAGGTGGAAGCGAATCCCGAAAGCAGACAACAGGCAACTAACAGTTTTTTCATTATTCCAGATACCTTATGAAATGCGTTAACCGCAAGGCGTTGCCGTGCGGGTCAAATTAACCCTTAACCCCTTTACTCTACCCGAAGCTATCGGCAGGCAGATAGGCCAATGTTCCGAGAAGCCAGGGGTTTACGCTTCTTTGCACAAGGGCCGCTAAGCGGCCCTTTATTATTTAATAACAACGATTAAAGCGTCATCAGTCATGCCGTGGCGGTGCCAGCACCTCGCGGTTGCCATTGTGCCCTTGCTCACTGACGATGCCCTGCGCTTCCATCTGTTCGATAATGCGCGCGGCGCGGTTATAGCCGATACGGAACTGGCGCTGTACACCGGAAATAGAGGCGCGGCGTTTATCCACCACAAACTCTACCGCCTGATCAAACAACGGATCCAACTCCTCATCACCGTCCAGACCGCCACCAGCACCGCCCTCACCGTCGTCACTGCTGCTAAGAATACCCTCTTTATATTGAGGTCGCTCACGCGCTTTCCAATCCTTAACCACGGCATGAACTTCCTGATCGCGCACAAATGCACCGTGTACACGGACAGGAATAGACGAGTTAGGCGCCAGATAGAGCATGTCACCCATACCCAGCAATGATTCAGCACCGCCCTGATCGAGGATGGTACGCGAGTCAATCTTGCTGGACACGGTAAAGGCGATACGGGTTGGGATGTTGGCCTTGATCAGACCGGTGATCACATCCACCGACGGACGCTGAGTTGCCAGCACCAGGTGGATCCCCGCAGCTCGCGCTTTTTGCGCCAGACGAGCAATCAACTCCTCAACCTTTTTACCGACCGTCATGATCAAGTCAGCAAACTCGTCCACCATCACTACGATATAAGGCTCTTTTTCCAATACCGGTGGGGTGATGTCCATGCTGTCTGTTGGTTTCCAGAACGGATCTGGGATTGGGCGTCCCATCGCCTCTGCCTGGTCGACACGTTCGTTATAACCGGCCAAATTACGCACGCCGAGCGCAGACATCAGCTTGTAACGGCGTTCCATCTCGGCGACGCACCAACGCAATGCGTTGGCAGCGTCTTTCATGTCGGTTACCACGTCTGTCAGCAGGTGTGGAATACCTTCATAGACTGACAGTTCCAGCATTTTCGGGTCGATCATGATAAAGCGCACTTCTTTCGGCGTGGCTTTATACAAGATGCTCAGGATCATGGCATTGACCCCTACCGATTTACCGGAACCCGTCGTCCCTGCGACCAGTAAGTGTGGCATTTTCGCAAGATCTGCCACCACAGGTTCACCGGAAATGTCTTTACCCAATACGATGGCCAACGGCGATGGATTATCACGGAACGCGGGGCAATCCAGCACTTCACGCAGATAGACGGTTTGGCGTTTGACGTTAGGCAGTTCCAACCCAACGTAAGGTTTACCGGGGATCACCTCAACCACACGCACCGCTGAGGTCGACAATGAACGCGCCAAATCGCGAGACAGATTTGAAATACGTGCAGCCTTGACACCCGGAGCCAGATCCAACTCAAAGCGTGTAATGACCGGCCCTGGCAGGATATCAACCACGTCGGCCTTCACACGGTAATCGGCGAGGCTGGCTTCGACCAAGCGCGCTTTTTGTTCCAACGCAAAGGTATCTACCGGCTCAACCTCTTTCGGGGCTTCCGTCAGCAGATCCAACGTCGGCAACGGCGTGGTTGGTTTTTGCAGCGGCATATCATTACGCATCAGGAACGGGTGGATCAGGCTATCCATCGCTGGCTGCTGCGGTGCGGCTGGTGCCGGTTGCGCGACAGGTTGCTGATAAGCCGGTTGCTGTTGCTGAGTGGCCGATTGCTGCTGCGGTTGTTGGTAAGCCTGTTGGTAGGGTTGTACCGGCGGTGTCTGCGGCTGAGCTTGCGGCTGATAAACCGGCGCTGCAGGCTCAAACTGGCCGAACGGCACATCATCTTCACGTTCGCTTTGCTGCTCAATACGGTCTTCAAGCTGTGGCGACAAGGTGAACAAGGGTTCAACGGGGCCATCATCAACCAAATCATCCATCGGCGAGAAACCAAACGCATTGCGCGTGTCTACCGGCGTGGTTGCCTGTGCTGACGGTGTAGCTTCTTGTTGCCCATAGCGCTGGCTTTGCTGTTCAGCAAAGGCCTGACGCAGTGCGGCCTCCTGCAGAGCCGCCTCATCGTCCTGGTTATCTTGCGCGTATTCCTCGCCATAACGCTGATTTTGCTGTTCGGCAAACGCCTGGCGCAACGCGGCTTCCTGCAAGGCTTCATCATCCTGCTCTGGCGCAAGACTCTCGGCGTTCTGCAATGGCTCGTCATCCCCTCGGCTACGCTGTTCCTGTTCGGCAATGCGCTGTGAAGGCAGCTTGATACCGTAAGAGGCCAGTTCACGCCGGGTAGGAATGCGTACAGGGTTCGGGCGTGGCAATTCAGGGCCAAGGCCTTGTTTCACCTGCGAGTTAGCCTCACTGGTAGCGGTAAATGCCGGCATAAACGTATTGGCGGCGACAGCACCCGCTACCGCAGTTGCAGCGACAGGAGCCTGAGGTTTCACGCTACCAAACGGCGTAACGGCAGGTTCAACGGCACTGAAACCAGCCGGAGCACTGATGTCTGCGCTATCACGCTGGGCGGCAGAAAAATCGAACGGGGAACGTTCGTGCGCCGGTGATGCAGCCGGAACATCCCAGTTGCCCAAGCGCGGTTCATTATCCTCGTCCTGGTAAGGATCCGCCGAACGCGTCAACGTCGGCGCCGGTGTCTCTTCAGGGATCTCGAACGAATACAATGGCGGTGGCGCGTTTTCCTCTACCCTGCTCATTGGGTGTTGATTCACCGATGCGGGTGCAGCCGGTGCCACGGTAACCGACGGTGCCTGTGCTACGACAGGAGCCGCAGTAACCGGCGTACTGGCTACCGCTGGTGCAACGGGTACGGCATCAGCAGGATCGTCATCATTAGCCCGCAAGCCGCTGAGTAAGGGATCCTGTGCATCTTCTGCTTCTGCCGCCAACTTGGCGGTTTCCGCTACGGAAGGCGCAGAGAACAACACGTCGTCTTCCGCCGCATTGGCCGCCGCCGCAGTCGCGCCCACAGCAAGCGCGGCTTCTTTCTGTGCAGGTTCGGCATGTTCTTCGACATAACGATCATCGTCGTCGTGATAACGGTCTTCACGGCGTGATCGGTTAGTCATAAAGGTCGCCGTACCCAGCACCGCGCCGCCGATTCTTTCGGCGATCACCAGCCAAGACCAACCGGTAAACAACGTAAGCCCCGCAGCCCAGACGCACAGCAGCCCTAAGGTTGCACCGATGCCGTTGAACCACGGCAACATGGCATTGCTCAGCAAACTGCCGATAACGCCGCCGGAAGCGAAGTAATAGAGATCGTCGACATTCAATGCCGCCAGGCCACACGAGGTGAGCACCAGCGCCAACGTGCCGATCAGGCGCAATGAAAGCGCAAAATAGTCGATGTATTCGCCGTTGCCGCGCTGACGGTAAGCCGCCCAGCACAACATGAGCATGATCGGTGGTATCGCATAGGCGAGTACCCCGAAGGTGAAGAACAGCGTGTCGGCCATCCAGGCCCCGACGCCACCGCCCAGGTTATGAATCGGCTCATGCCACGCGGTCTGCGACCAGCTTGGGTCAGATGGATTAAAACTGACCAAGGCAGCCATGAGGTAAATGGCAAAAATGGCCACCACGATCAACACAGCTTCGAGCAAACGGCGACCGCTGCTGAGTTTTCTCAAGGTAACTTCTTTATCTTCTGTATATTCCTGGCTCAAGAAAGGCTCTCCAGGTTCCTGTTAGCTGACATAGCAACAGCGCCGAGAAGCTTCCCCGGCGCCGAAACTGTATGAATAAACAGGAGTGTAACCAATTTAATCAGGTTTTGCACCTGCACCCTACCGTGTTTTGATAACCAGACGGTTACTCTGTTTCACTTCTTCCATGACTACGTAGGTACGGGTGTCGTTAACCCCCGGCAAACGCAGCAAGGTTTCACCGAGCAATTTACGGTAAGCAGACATATCAGGTACACGGGTTTTCAACAGATAGTCGAAATCACCAGACACCAGATGACACTCCTGAATTTCTTCAAGCTTCTGCACTGCTGAGTTGAATTGCTCAAACACATCTGGCGCGCCGCGGTTCAACGTGATTTCCACGAAGACCAACAGTGACGCATCCAGATAATGCGGGTTGAGCAAAGCGGTATAGCCATGAATAAAACCCTGGCGCTCGAGGCGGCGCACGCGTTCTAAACATGGTGTTGGAGATAACCCCACGCGCTTCGAAAGCTCAACGTTCGAAATACGCCCATCCTTCTGCAGCTCGTTCAGGATATTGCGGTCGATACGGTCGAGATCTTTACCCGGGCGTTTCTTATTGTCTGCCATTATTATTGTCTCTCTTATTTTCTTCCCTGCACTTGCCACACCCTAGCCAACGTCAATGTGTAAGGGTTCGTTCCAAGCGAAGACCCGATGCCTGTCATATGCTTCACTACCATCATCCACCGTTGTGCAGTCTGTCTGTCAAACCCTGCACAGGGTGTTTAAATGACGTTAATCGCAAGAAGAAATTTGCAATTCGCCTGCGCGATATCCTCTCACCTGCTGTACAAGGTTTCAGCTACGGCGCAAAACTCTGCGCCAACGCCGTAAATACGTACGATTTACTGCAGGTTTGGGGATAATTTCTTCTTCCTATGATGTTTTCGCAAATGCGCAGCGGATTGTCAAAGTAAAAGAAGCAAAATCAGAAGAACGTACCGTCATGAAAAGTTAGCACCCCGTTTTTAGTTATGAATCGCTGGCTTAAAAACCCCGCAGAGAAGGCACCTAAACCCGCTTAACGTGCTGTTTCCCGTTATGTGCACCCAATATCGCAGTAAGCCCTTTCCATAAGTTAAATTGCTGCGTTTTACGCTCGATTTAGCAGCAAAACAATAATTAATAGGCAATGACTATCAAACAAATCGTTAACAACATCCCCTGACGCTTTTTTTAATGCGGCATTTTCCCTACAATCGGATCCATTGTCCGCCATTGTGGGAAAAGAGGTTATTCATGGGCACGGCTAAACACAGCAAATTATTGATTCTGGGCTCCGGCCCGGCTGGCTACACCGCCGCAGTTTACGCAGCGCGCGCCAACCTGAGTCCGGTACTGATTACCGGTATGGAACAAGGCGGTCAACTGACCACCACTACTGAAGTGGAAAACTGGCCAGGTGATGCCGAAGGTCTGACTGGCCCTGCGCTCATGGAGCGTATGCGCGAGCATGCAGAAAAATTCCAGACCGAGATTGTGTTTGACCACATCAACAGCGTTGATCTGCAAAACCGTCCGTTCCGTCTGTTTGGTGACAGTGCTGAATACACCTGTGATGCACTGATCATCGCCACTGGCGCATCGGCCCGTTACCTTGGCCTGCCGACTGAAGAGGCCTTTAAAGGCAAAGGCGTTTCCGCCTGCGCAACCTGCGACGGTTTCTTCTACCGCAATCAGAAAGTCGCGGTCGTCGGCGGCGGTAACACCGCCGTTGAAGAAGCGCTGTATCTGTCCAACATTGCAGCCGAAGTTCACCTGATTCACCGTCGTGACAGCTTCCGTTCAGAGAAGATCCTGATCAACCGACTGATGGAAAAAGTGAAAAGCGGCAATATCGTACTGCATACCGACCATACTCTGGACGAAGTGCTGGGCGATGAAATGGGCGTTACCGGTGTACGTATCCGCAGCACCAAAGAAGAGAACGAAACACGGGAACTGGCGTTGGCCGGCGTGTTTATCGCCATCGGTCACAGCCCGAACACCAGCATTTTCGGTGGTCAGCTGGAGTTGGAGAACGGGTATATCAAAGTGCAGTCCGGTATTCACGGCAATGCTACCCAGACAACCATTCCTGGCGTATTCGCCGCTGGCGACGTGATGGACCACATCTACCGCCAGGCGATCACTTCCGCCGGTACCGGTTGTATGGCGGCATTGGATGCTGAGCGTTACCTGGACGGCATCGCCAACGCAGAAGTGCTGTAACGGCACAGCGTGTCAGCTTGAAAAGCGGCTACCTTAGCCGCTTTTTTTGTATTTAAAACAAAATCAGGCGGGTGTTCGATGCAAAATCTTCTCCACTGGCGTCTGTTGGTCGCCGTGGCCGATAGCGGCAAAATCACCTTGGCGGCAAATCAATGTGGCATGACTCAGTCCGGCGCCAGCCAGGCCATCGCTCAGTTGGAAGAGGCATTGAATACTCCGTTGTTGGTCCGACTACCGCATAGCGTTACGCTAACGCAAAGCGGTGAGCAAATCGTCAGCCATGCCCGCGCCATGCTGGCCGAACTCACTGCTATCCAGCACTACGCACTGCAGGCGCAAAGTGCGTTCGCCGGCAAAATACGCCTGGCCAGTTTCCCTTCAGCATTTGCTCTGTTGTTACCCCCGCTGCTGCGCAAATTTAACCGCCGCTTTCCCGCCATTGAACTGATTCAGTTGGAAGGCACCGATCTGGAAGTCGAAAATTGGCTGGCGTTGGAAGCTGCCGATATTGGCGTCGTGTTGAATCCGAAAACGGAACGGCTAAGCTTTCCGCTGGGAAAAGACCTATGGCTTGCCGTGACGGCCACGGCTCATCCGCTGGCCAGAAGCCGCCAGCCAGTAGATTTCAGCGAACTGGTCAAACAGCCGTTTGTATTAGCCACCGGCGGTTGCCAGCTCAATGCCCAGTTGCTGGCGCAACAGGCAGGTTTGGCCCTGACGGATGTTCGCGTCACCGTCAGTGACTGGAACACGGCACTGACGCTGGTGCGTGAAGGAATTGGCGTATCGCTGGTGCCGGCATCGGTAATACCTGCCGATACGCCAGGCATTTGCGCCCTGCCGCTCAGCGCGCCACTTTATCGCCATTTTGGCCTGGTTTGCTCATTCACCGGCACAAGCTCTGCGCCAGTGCAAACGTTGTTGCACTATCTACAAGATCATCTGCCGCTGCCCGTCAGTAGCTGAGCTGATATCGGGTTTCTGAGATTCTAATTTTTCTGTCGACAGCGCCGACGGCATTCTGACGGGCAAGCGATGTCGCTTTTTGCCTCAGGAATATCCCCATGAAACTCTATTTTGCGCCCGATGCCTGTTCCCTCTCGCCCCATATCGTTCTGCGGGAATTAGATTTGCCGTTCGAGCTCATCCGCGTTAATAACCGCACCAAACGCAGCGCCGACGGCGGAGATTTTTATCGGGTTAATCCCAAAGGTTACGTCGCTGCATTGATGCTGGACGACGGAAAGGTGATCACCGAAGGCGCTGCCATCGTGCAGTACCTGGCGGATTTGCGCCCTGAGGCCGCGCTGGCCCCGCCAAACGCGACCTTCGAACGGGTACGTTTGCAGGAGTGGCTGAACTTCATTACCAGCGAGATCCACGCAGGATCAAGTCCGCTGTTCAACTCAACCCTGCCGGAAGAGGTTAAAACACGGTTTCGCGACACGCTGCGACGCCGCCTCGATTTTGTTGCTCAGACGCTGGACGAACAGGCTTTTCTACTGGGAGAAGCTTTCAGCGTTGCGGATGCCTATCTGTTCACCGTGTTGCGCTGGATGGATCAGTTTTCCATCGACCTCAAATACTGGCCATCGATAACCCGTTATATGTCGCTGATTAGCCAGCGCAGATCCGTGCAAACCGCCCTGGCGGCGGAGGCGGCCAGTCAAGCGGTGCCATAATCCTGCTGTTGTCGTCTGTTATACCGATATTTGACCGCTTTATTATTTTCAGTCTGCCGGGTGAAGAGGTAACATTGCCCCTCACTTGTTCGCTTCAGGTTGGGGCAAACACTTTTTTTAACAGTACGTTAACCTTGTCTGTAACAACAGGCGCCGGCGACGCAGACTCTTATCTGATGAAAAAAACCAGACAGCAACAGTTAACCCGTTGGCTCAAAACGCAGAGCACCCTGGCGCAGCGTTGGCTGCGCCTTTCCATGGTATTAGGGCTGATAAGCGGCATGCTGATTGTCGCGCAAGCATGGCTCTTGGCCGCCCTGCTCCACGCCCTGATTATCGAACACACCCCGCGTGAACAGTTGATCCCTTCGTTTATTTGGCTTGCCGCCACCTTCGCGTTGCGGGCGATATTAAGCTGGCTGCGAGAGCGCGTTGGTTTTATCTGCGGACAGGTGATCCGCCAGCGGATGCGTCGTCAGGTACTGGATAAACTGCAACAACTCGGCCCTGCCTGGGTCCAGGGCAAGCCCGCGGGTAGCTGGGCCAGCATCATCGTCGAACAGATTGAGGACATGCAGGATTATTACTCCCGCTATCTGCCGCAGATGTATCTGGCGGTGTTTATCCCATTGCTGATTCTGATTACCGTATTCCCGATTAACTGGGCCGCGGGCCTGATCCTACTGACCACCGCCCCGCTGATCCCCATGTTTATGGCGCTGGTCGGTATGGGCGCCGCTGACGCCAATCGCCGCAATTTTGTCGCGCTGGCACGGCTGAGCGGCAATTTCCTTGATCGCCTGCGGGGTTTGGACACGCTACGTTTATTTAACCGCGCTGAAGCGGAAACTGCACACATCGCCAAATCGTCCGAAGATTTCCGGAGCCGCACCATGGAAGTGCTGCGGTTGGCGTTCCTGTCTTCAGCCGTGCTGGAGTTCTTTGCCTCCATCTCCATCGCGGTGGTCGCAGTGTATTTTGGTTTTTCGTTCCTTGGTGAACTTAACTTCGGCAGTTACGGCACCGGTGTCACCTTGTTTGCAGGCTTCCTGGTGCTGATCCTTGCGCCGGAGTTTTTCCAACCGCTGCGTGACCTCGGTGCCTTTTACCATGCCAAGGCGCAAGCCGTGGGCGCTGCTGAAGCCCTTGAAACCTTCCTCAGTGCAGAAGGCGAACAAATGGGCAAGGGTACGCAAACGCTAAACGCCGATGCGCCACTGGAACTGCACGCCCAGAGTCTGGAGATCCTGTCGCCGAATGGCGTCCTGCTGGCTGGCCCACTGAGCTTTACGCTTGCTCCACACCAGCGCATTGCGTTGGTAGGGTTGAGCGGTGCCGGTAAAAGTTCGTTATTGAATCTGCTGCTCGGCTTCCTGCCCTATCGCGGCTCGCTGACAGTCAACGGTATTGAATTGCGCGACCTGGCCGCCGAAAGCTGGCGCCAGCAGCTTGGCTGGGTAGGACAGAACCCACACCTTCCGGCACTGACACTGCGGGCCAATATCCTGCTAGGGAATCCGCAGGCCAGCGAGGCGCAATTGCAGCAAGCGGTAGAGCAAGCCTACGTCGGCGAAATTCTGCCGTATCTGCCACAGGGATTAGATACCGAAGTCGGCGATAACGCGGCACGTCTTTCCGTCGGCCAGGCTCAACGCGTCGCGGTGGCCCGGGCGCTCATCAGCCCTCGTCGTTTGCTGCTGCTGGATGAACCGGCTGCCAGCCTTGATGCCCACAGCGAGCGTCGAGTCATGCAGGCTCTGAATGCCGCTTCGCATCAGCAAACCACCCTGCTGGTTACGCACCAGTTGGAAGATACCGAAGATTACGATCAGATTTGGGTCATGGAAGGCGGGCAAATTGTCCAGCAAGGCGATTACGCCACGCTGAGCGCACAGCCGGGCCTGTTTGCCAACCTGATCGCACACCGCCGCGGGGATCTCTAATCATGCGTGTTTTGCTGCCGTTCCTGGCACTGTACCGTCGTCACAGCCTATTGATCTGCCTGGGCATTGTTTTAGCCATCGTCACCCTATTGGCCAGCATCGGCCTATTGGCGCTATCGGGCTGGTTCCTCGCGGCATCAGCCTTGGCTGGGTTGGCGGGTCTATTCACCTTCAACTACATGCTGCCGGCTGCCGGCGTACGTGGTGCCGCAATTTTCCGCACGGCCGGGCGCTATGCCGAACGTGTTGTCAGCCATGACGCGACCTTCCGCGTGTTGTCCCATCTGCGGGTGTTTACCTTTGAAAAGATCCTGCCGCTGTCACCGGGCGGCATTGCCCGCTTCCGTCAGGCCGATCTGCTTAACCGGTTGGTCGCCGATGTCGATACGCTGGACCATTTATATCTGCGGGTCATCTCGCCGCTGGTCAGTGCCGCCGTGGTGATTGCCGTCGTTACATACGGCCTGAGCTGGTTAGATACGTCCCTGGCGCTGACGCTGGGCGGTATTCTGCTGCTGCTGCTGTTACTGGTGCCCCCGGTATTTTACCGTGCCGGTAAACCCATTGGCGGTCAGTTAACCGCTTTGCGTGGTCAATACCGCACCGATCTGACCGCGTGGCTGCAAGGCCAGGCTGAACTGGTGGTGTTCGGCGCAGTTGATAGCTTCCGTACAGCCCTGAATACCACAGAACAACACTGGCAGCGTCGCCAATGGCAACAGGCTTCGCTCGGCGGTATGGCACAGGCGTTGATGATCCTGGCCAGCGGTTTAACAGTCACGCTGTTGCTGTGGCTTACAGCCGCAGGCGTCGGTGGTGACAGCCAACCCGGAGCCTTGATTGCGCTGTTTGTTTTTGCCGCACTGGCCTCGTTTGAAGCACTGATGCCGGTCGCGGGTGCCTTCCAGCATCTGGGGCAGGTGATCGCTTCCGCCACACGCGTAAAGCAAGTGATCGACCGAGAACCCGAAGTCACATTCCCAGCCCACGGCCCGGCGGCCGAAAGCGGCGCGACCTTGAACTTGCAGCAGCTTACGTTTACCTACCCCGACCAACCGTTACCGGTGTTGCAGGACGTCACGCTGGAGATTGCCGCCGGTGAGCACATTGCGCTACTTGGGCGTACCGGATGCGGTAAATCGACCTTGCTGCAATTGCTGACACGCGCCTGGAATGCCAATAGCGGTCAGGTGCTGCTCAACGGACACCCATTGGGCTCTTACGATGAGGCGACGCTACGCCAGATGACAACCGTCGTCAGCCAGCGCGTTCATATCTTCAGCGATACGCTGCGTGAAAACCTGCGCATTGCTGCGCCCGCAGCAGCTGATGAACAGTTGCGCGAAGTGCTACAGCAGGTGGGCCTGGATAAGTTGCTGGAGAACGAGGGGCTGAATGCCTGGCTTGGGGATGGCGGTCGCCAACTTTCTGGCGGTGAACAGCGCCGCCTGGGCATTGCCCGTGCATTGTTACACCAAGCTCCTCTCCTGTTGCTCGATGAACCCACCGAAGGCCTGGACGCAGAGACCGAACAGCAGATCCTGGCGTTGCTGCGCCAACACTGCCAGGGTAAAACGCTGATTCTGGTTACTCACCGTCTCTACGGCTTAGAACACCTTGACCGCATCTGCGTGATGGACGGCGGCAGAATTGTCGAGCAAGGCGATCATGCCACGTTGATGGGCTTGCAGGGGCGTTATGCTCGCTTTCGCCAACGTATCAGTGATATACCTCTGTAAAATGGCCTGTAGAGCACGCTGAGACCTTATATGCGCATTGTTAAGCTGTCACCGCAGTCACTGGCATTTCCCTCTCCTGAGGGCGCTCTGCGCGATCCTAATGGCCTGCTGGCCATTGGCGGCGATCTGACCGCACCGCGTTTGCTGGCCGCCTATGAACGCGGCATCTTCCCCTGGTTTTCGCCGGGGGAAGCCATTTTGTGGTGGTCACCTGACCCGCGAGCCGTGTTGTTCCCTGCCGAACGCCATATCAGCCGGAGTTTGAAACGCTTTCTGCGCAGCAATCCTTTCCGCGTTACGCTGAATCACGACTTCGCGGCGGTCATCGCCGCCTGCGCCGATCGTCCGCAGGAAGGCACCTGGATTGGCCCTGAGGTTCAGCGCGCTTATCTGCACCTGCATCGCCTCGGTTTAGCTCATTCGATCGAAGTGTGGCAGGATGACGCACTGGTAGGCGGCATGTACGGCGTGGCTCAGGGCGCACTGTTTTGCGGTGAATCGATGTTCAGCCGTACAACCAACGCGTCCAAATGTGCACTGATGGCTTTTTGTCAGCATTTTGCCGCTTATGGCGGAGAATTGATTGACTGTCAGGTGCTTAACGCTCACACTGCCACGCTGGGAGCGAGAGAGATCCCCCGACGACAATTTTTGCAGCAGCTCAGTCAACTTCAGCGCAAGCCGTTAGCGCCAGAGTGCTGGGCACCGCAAGTATTACCCCCACAGCAGGTTGAACCACCCTCCCCAACAAACTAATTTTGCGGAAACGGTGCAATGTTCACCGACACTTCTTTACATAATGTGGGTTTTTCGGCATTATCTTGCCGGTTAAAAACTAAGGTAGTTAGACCTAGAGGATTCGATGGCCAAAGAAGACAATATTGAAATGCAGGGCACCGTTCTTGATACGCTGCCGAACACCATGTTCCGCGTTGAATTAGAAAACGGGCACGTGGTAACCGCACATATCTCCGGTAAAATGCGTAAGAACTACATCCGCATCCTGACGGGCGACAAAGTCACTGTAGAGCTGACCCCGTACGACCTGAGCAAAGGCCGCATTGTCTTCCGTAGCCGTTAATCGGCTCACTCGTCGCCAGCCGATGGCGGCACCGAGGATGTAATGCCTCCGGAGCCCTTTCCGTTTACCCCCGTAGCAACGTTCAACATCGAGTTGCAGGAGCGCAGGTAAACTGAGAGGGCTCAATCATTTCTGTTGTGGTGATGATTGCACCCATAAAAAAAGCGATGCCGAAGCATCGCTTTTTCGTTATTTGACTCAGGCTTAGTGCACTGCACCTTCATCCGCTTTACGCATTGATGCGCTGAGGAAGTGGTAAGTCAGTTTCTGGTTATCCTTGTCCAGCTCAACCTTGACCGAACCACCGTCCACCAGCGAACCGAACAGCAGTTCGTTAGCCAGCGGTTTCTTCAGGTTTTCCTGCATGACACGCGCCATCGGACGCGCACCCATCGCACGGTCGTAGCCTTTCACTGACAACCAGTCACGCGCTTCGTCGCTCACTTCCAGCGACACACCCTTCGCATCCAGTTGCGCTTGCAGTTCGACGATAAACTTGTCGACAACCTGCTGAATCACCTCGGTCGACAGATGGTTAAACCAAAGAATGTTGTCCAGACGGTTACGGAATTCCGGCGTGAACACTTTTTTGATCTCTTCCATCGCGTCGGTGCTGTTGTCCTGCTGAACCAGACCAATCGATTTACGCTCTGTTTCACGCACCCCGGCATTGGTGGTCATCACCAGGATCACGTTGCGGAAATCCGCCTTACGGCCGTTATTGTCGGTCAGCGTCCCGTTGTCCATCACCTGTAACAGCAGGTTGAAGACATCCGGATGGGCCTTCTCGATTTCATCCAGCAGCACCACTGAGTGAGGATGCTTGAGCACCGCATCAGTCAGCAAACCACCCTGATCGTAACCGACATAGCCCGGAGGCGCACCAATCAAGCGGCTCACCGTATGACGTTCCATATACTCGGACATATCAAAACGCAGCAGCTTGATATCCATCGCCTTCGCCAACTGCACCGTTACCTCGGTTTTCCCGACGCCGGTTGGCCCGGCAAACAGGAATGAACCGACAGGCTTGCGATCGTGGCCCAGGCCTGCACGACTCATTTTGATCGCTTCGGTCAGGGCTTCAATGGCCTGATCCTGCCCGAACACCAGCATTTTCAGACGATCACCCAGGCTTCTCAATACATCACGATCGCTCGCCGATACGGTTTTTTCCGGGATGCGCGCAATACGCGCTACCACCGATTCAATATCAGCAACGTTGACGGTTTTCTTACGCTTGCTGATCGGCAATAAGCGGCTGCGAGCCCCCGCCTCATCGATCACGTCAATGGCCTTATCCGGCAAATGACGATCGTTGATGTATTTTACCGACAGCTCAACCGCAGCACGCACCGCTTTCGCGGTATAACGCACATCGTGGTGCGCTTCGTACTTGGTCTTCAGGCCATTGATGATCTGAATGGTTTCTTCCGGCGTCGGTTCAGTAATGTCGATTTTCTGGAAGCGACGGGCCAAGGCACGATCTTTTTCAAAGATATTGCTGAATTCCTGGTAAGTGGTCGAACCGATAACACGGATCTTGCCGCTGGACAGCAGCGGTTTGATCAGGTTGGCGGCATCGACTTGCCCACCGGACGCCGCGCCGGCACCGATGATGGTGTGGATCTCATCGATAAACAGGATGCTGTTCTTGTCCTGCTCCAGTTGCTTCAGTAACGCTTTAAAACGTTTCTCAAAGTCACCGCGGTATTTCGTACCCGCCAGCAGCGAACCGATGTCCAGCGAATACAACGTGCAGTCCGCCATCACTTCCGGGACGTCGCCCTGCACAATGCGCCAAGCCAGCCCTTCAGCGATCGCGGTTTTGCCAACGCCAGACTCCCCTACCAACAGCGGGTTGTTCTTGCGACGACGGCACAACACCTGAATAGCACGCTCCAGCTCAGGATCACGGCCAATCAATGGATCAATGCCGCCCACACGGGCCAGTTGATTGAGGTTGGTGGTGAAGTTTTCCATACGGTCTTCCCCTCCGGACTGCTCTTCATTCACCGGGTTTTCCGCATTCGGCGCTTGGCCCGGCTCGTCTTTACGTGTGCCATGTGAAATGAAATTCACTACGTCAAGACGACTGACGTCGTGTTTGCGCAGCAGGTAAGCCGCCTGCGACTCCTGCTCGCTGAAAATTGCCACCAGCACGTTGGCGCCGCTGACTTCGCTGCGGCCGGAAGATTGCACATGGAATACCGCACGCTGTAACACGCGCTGGAAGCTGAGCGTCGGCTGTGTGTCGCGCTCTTCTTCACTGGCAGGTAACGTCGGCGTAGTTTGTTCGATAAAGGCTTCCAGTTCCTGGCGTAGTGCAGCCAGGTCCACTGTGCATGCCTCAAGCGCTTCCCGCGCGGCAGGGTTGCTGAGTAACGCCAGCAACAGGTGCTCCACGGTCATAAACTCGTGTCTGTGCTCACGCGCTCTGGCGAAAGCCATGTTGAGACTGAGTTCCAGTTCTTGATTGAGCATAAGCACCTCCCCAATAGATTGCCTTAATCAGGCTTTTTCCAGCGTACAAAGCAACGGATGCTCGTTCTCCCTTGCATAACGGTTCACATGTACGACTTTGGTTTCCGCCACCTCGGCGGTAAAAACACCACAAATCGCCTTGCCTTGATAGTGGACCGTGAGCATCAGTTGCGTTGCGCGTTCAATATCATAAGAAAAGAACTTTTGCAGAACGTCAATCACAAATTCCATCGGTGTGTAATCGTCGTTGTTAAGTATAACTTTATACATAGACGGCGGTTTTACCGCATCGATTTGTTTTTCTTCGGCCAAGTGTTCAAAATTTAGCCAATCGTTGTTATTGCCCATCGCTGCTCATCTTCTCTGCTCTGTCCTTTAATATGGGGACAGGTTCCGGTTATTCAAAGTGGGGTATCATGACTATTTTACCATCTTCACCATCATCCCGCCGCACTGGAACGTGCGCAAAAATCTCTGACAAATTGTTACCAAACAATGTCAATATCGTTACCTGCTTCAAACTTTGATGAACTGCCCCTTGCCGACAAAAGCCGATCCCTTGACGTGATGATCATTTGCTCTAGAGTGTAAATTCGTGACCTGGTGGTGTTTTAACCACTTTCAGGCTCATCTGCTACCTGCTGCTGGCGGGTACGAATTCAGTTATTCATCTCACCTAAAAATAGCGTTGCGAGGGATGTAAAAGCATGGAGACGGGTACTGTTAAATGGTTCAACAACGCCAAAGGGTTTGGGTTTATCTGTCCTGAAGGCGGCGGCGAAGACATTTTCGCCCATTATTCTACGATTAAAATGGATGGGTACCGGACGCTGAAGGCTGGCCAGCAGGTCAGCTTTGACGTGCACCAAGGGCCAAAAGGGAACCATGCGAGTCTCATTGTGCCGTTGGAAAGCGAGGCGCTGGCCTAAACGCGCCCCCAGAGTCATACCGAAATACTCCGCTAAAAATGCCAGCCGCCGTATGACTGGCATTTTTTATTATCATGCTATTCGCGGGCCAGCGCGTCAATCGGGTTAAGCCGCGCAGCGCTGCGTGCAGGCAGATAACCGAATACCACGCCAATTGCGGTGGAACACACAAACGCACTGAGCAACGCCGCCGGTGGGAAACTGATTTGCCACCCCGGCAGTACCACCTGAACCAGCAAACCGATGGCGAAGGACAACGTGATCCCCAGCGCACCGCCAACCAAACACACCAGCACAGCCTCGATCAAGAATTGCTGTAACACATCGCCGGAACGCGCCCCCACGGCCATACGAATCCCGATTTCACGCGTGCGCTCCGTCACTGACACCAGCATGATATTCATCACGCCGATCCCACCGACCACCAGTGAAATTACCGCCACTAACGTCAGGAACAACTGTAACGTACGCGTGGTTTTCTCTGCCGTCTGCACCAAACTGTCCATGTTATAGGTGAAGATGTCTTTCTTGCCGTGGCGCAGCGTTAACAAACGGGTAAGCTGCTGCTCCGCCTCCTGACTGTTGTAGCCTTCGCGGATACGCACCGTGATCGAATCAAAATAGGCATTGCCCATTAACCGGTTTGCCATGGTGCTATAAGGTACCCAGACATTGAGCGTCTTGCTGCTGCCAAACATTGACTGCTTTTCTTTCGCCACCCCGACTACCGTCGCCGGCATATTACCGACCAAAATCACCTTCCCTACGACATCCTTCTGGTGCGGGAACAACCGGCGCTGGGTATTGGCATCAATCACTACCGTCTGAGACTGCGATTGCACCTGCAGTTGATCAATACCGGAACCTTGGGTAAAGGTCATGCCATACACGTGGAAAAACTGTTCACTGACCCCGGTGACATTGGCTGCCACGTCGACGTTGCCTAACCGCAGCCGCATACTGCTGGCAATGGTGGGCGATAGCGCACTGATGTAGGGTTGTTCACGTAGTGCAGCAAGGTCGTCGTACTTAAGGGCCTGGCGGAAGGTAGGGTCGTCATCCCCAAAATCCTTGCCGGGATAGATATCGATCGTATTGGTGCCGATCGATTTGATATCCGCCAGTACCATCTGTTTGGCGGCGTCGCCGATCACCAGAATCGACACCACAGAAGCAATACCGATGATAATGCCCAGCATGGTCAACGCCGTACGCATTTTACTCGCCGCCATCGCTCGCCAGGCCATCACCAATGCCTCACGGAAACGACCCGCCGTTTGCCGCCAGGATGGCTCAGGCGCCACCATCTCCAATGCCTTGGCGTTCGGATTGCCTCGCTGATCCGGACGTGAATCAGCAATGATCTCCCCGTCCCGGATTTCAATGACCCGTTCTGCCTGCTGAGCCACCGCCGGATCGTGGGTGACGATAATCACCGTGTGCCCCTGCTCGCGCAGTTGCTTGAGGATCGTCATCACCTCTTCACCGGAATGGCTATCAAGGGCACCGGTCGGTTCATCCGCCAAGATCACCTGACCACCGTTCATCAACGCTCGAGCGATACTGACACGCTGTTGCTGACCGCCTGAAAGCTGGCTGGGTCGATAACCCACACGTTCACTCAGCCCAAGACGTTGCAGTAATGCCACGGCTCTCTCACGCCGCGCGGCCTTACCCAACCCTGCGTACACCGCCGGCACCTCGACGTTGTGCGCTGCGCTCAAATGGGGTAATAGATGATAACGCTGGAAGATAAAGCCAAAATGCTCACGCCTCAGCCGAGCCAGCGCATCACCATTGAGCGTCGCCACATCTTGTCCAGCCACGCGATACACGCCAGCACTGGGTTTATCCAGGCAACCGAGAATATTCATCAGGGTTGATTTACCGGAGCCGGAAGCGCCCATGATGGCCACCATTTCACCGGCGTCAATGCTAAGGCTCACGTTCTTCAGTACGGCTACCGTCTGATCGCCCGACTGATAGCTGCGGCAAATGCCGCTCAGCTCCAACAGCGCCGCCATCAGATGGCCTCCACGCCGCCACGGCTGACAATCACTTCATCGCCGATATCCAGTCCACTAAGAATTTGTACGTCAATGTTATTACGCAGGCCAATGGCAACCTCGCGCTTTTCTTCCTTGCCCTGCTTCATGATCGAAACGTGGTAGCGATTATCGGCGATTTGATCGCCCAACGCTGCCAACGGGATCACCAGAGCCTGGCTAACGCCCGCCAGTTGAATATGTACCTGTGCAGTCATTTGCAGCCGCAACAGCCCCTCAGGGTTCGGCACTTCAAAACGCGCATAATAGAAAATGGCGTTATTGACCTTCTCTGGAGTGGGCTGAATGTCTTTCAGCACGCCGTCAAAGCGCCGGTTAGGATCGCCCAGTACGGTAAACCAGGCTTTTTGGCCTGGCTTGAGGCTGATTATATCCGCCTCCGACACCTGCGCCTTTACCAGCATAGTGCTGAGATCCGCCAGGGTCAGAATGTTCGGTGCCTGCTGAGCGGCAATCACCGTCTGGCCCTGTAGCGTGGTGATCTGTACCACATCACCGTCCATCGGTGCTTCAATACGGGTAAATGCCAGATTAATTTTTGCGGTGTCCAGGCTTGCCTGATTCTTGGCGATTTGCGCATGGATAGTACCTACCTGCGCTTTCTTCACCGCCAACTGCGTGGCGGCCTGATCCAAGTCCTGGCGTGAAACCGCTTGCAACTTCGCCAATGCCTGATTGCGCTGCAGCGTGACCGCAGCCAACTTTTGCTCCGCCTGTGCCTGCTGTAACTGGGCATGCAAATCTCGCAGGGTCGCCTCACCCTCGCGGATGCTGTTCTGCGCTTGTTGCGGATCAATCACGCCCAGTAACTGGCCTTTTTTCACCCGGTCGCCAATTTCGACAAAGAGGCTTTCTAATTGCCCGCTAACCTGCGCACCAACGTCAACCTTGCGTACCGCATCAAGTTGCCCGGTCGCGAGCACGTTTTGTTGCAGGTCGCCCTTGACGACCTTAACCGTTTTAAACGGCGTTGGCGCCGGATGACCAAAGTGCCAGGCCAGCATTGCGGCGATCGCTACCACCACAATCAGCACCATGACCAACCGTCGCTTATGTCCTTTAAACCACGTCAAAATAGGTTCCTGCCTGTTGAAATTCAGACTGCCAATAGCGGCAGCGAGGCTAAATTATCACGCACAGTAATGAATAACTAAACCTTAGCTCAACACAATGTGGAGACATCCTTTGTTACATTCAGCATTGAACTCCCGTTTAGTGAAGGCTTGGTGAAATAGCGTTATTCAATACAGCCAAGGATTTCATCATGTCTCAGCTCAGCTATCCACTCGCATCTGCACGCCCGCTTAATGGCTTGCAATTGATGACGGCGCTGGCCAATGGCGACAAGGCGCCGAGCAAAGCGTGGAAAAAAACATCATTCCGCCTGAAGTTTATCGCCCGTTCTTTATTTTGCTGGCGAACCACCAGCGGTTTGCTCAGCACGCTGGCATCAAACCCGCTGCTCAATGAGATTCTGAACGCGCAGCCCAATCTACCGTGCAAATTGCATCGACCGTATCTGGCGGCGAACATGAGCAAAATCGAATGCCTGTTCGCCCTGCGCGATCACTACGATCTCAGTCTGCAACGCATGCCACGGAAAATGCTGCTCGGTCATCTGAACAAGCCTTTTGTACTGGCCAGTGCCACCGGCAAGAGCGGTACAGCCGTTTCATTGGAGTTGGCTGCCATCGATAATCTGAATAAGGAAGGGGAAACGACCCTGCTGCTGCGTAATGCCAGCGGCATTATGCTGGCGGAGATCACCTTTGCACTGATGCACTACCAGCAACAGCCCACGCTCTTTATCGGTGGGTTGCAGGGGGCCAATCATCAGGTACCGCACGCTGAAATCCAGTTGACCACCAAAGAGTGTCACGGATTGTTCCCAAAACGGCTGGTACTGGAAGGCCTTTGTACTTTGGCACGCCATCTGGGTATTCAGCAAATTGTCGCGGTTGGCAATGCTACGCATATCTACCAAAACTGGCGCTATCGCAGTAAAAAGAAAGATAAGCTCCATGCCGATTACGATCAATTCTGGACATCAATGGGCGGTAAAATGCTTGAAAGCGGCTATTTCCTGCTGCCGGAACACATCGCCCGTAAACCGATCGATGAAGTGGTCAGCAAAAAGCGCGCCGAATACCGCCGACGCTATCAACTGTTAGACGAACTGGAACAGGGAATGGCGGAACACTTCAGCCCCCCATCCCGCTTTGCCGGGGTCTAATCGGCCCGGCCGCGCGCCAGCCAAATCACGCGTGAGAACATTTTCTTGAGCAATGGCGGCACCGAATCGGTGCCGCGCTCACCGGCTTGCATCGCAACCTCGATCGCCAAATCCGGTTTTGATGAATGATGTACTGCCTTCAGAATCACCTTGCGTATTGGCATTTGGGCATTGCTCGGCACCGACGCCACTCGATAATAAACTGCACTGAAGCCCTCGCGGAACATGAAATGTTCCATATCCGGCGCAGGCAACGCGGTGAGCCGATCACGCTCGTTGTCTTCATGGTTATCCAGCATGCCGCGTACGGTGGCGGCGTATTTTCGCCCCGCTTCATCACCGTCCACCAATGCATGCCACTCAATGCCCATACGTCGGGCAAACCTCAACAGTGGCTTCAGACCGCACTGGGCGAACTCAATCACGCGCACCCCTTCCGCCTCGAAATGGTAACCGCACTGACGCGCCAATTCGTTCAGCAACCACACTTCCGTTTCCCCCTCCACCAACAACCAGCAGCGGGCAAACAGTGATGAGGGCCGGTTAAAACGAATATGGAAAGAAATACGTCGCCCGTCCTCCGGGCCCAGCCCGCGCGGCCCAAGGCGGTAAGTGGCGACTCTCCCAGATTCACGCACCAACCGGCAAACGTGCTCTACCGGGACCAACGACACCAATTCGCTGGAATTGGTGGTGGTGATGCGTTGCAGCGGCAATTGGTTAAGCAAACCCCAGGCGACCGACAACATGATCGGATGTAAGCGGGTTTCCGGATCCTCAACCAGCAATAGCGGTCGAGCGTGCGGATCCAGCTTGATGCTGCCTTTGGCCTGCAGCAACGTAGAAAACATCCCCAGAAGAATAAGCCGCATACTGCGGCTGTTTGGCTCAGCGACCATGCGGTTGATGCTGTCCAGCGAGCGCCATGCCTGTTGATCCTGATCTTGCCCCGGTCGCTGTCTGCGCGGTCGCGTCACCTGCGAACCCTGTTCGGCAAAGTAGTGTTCCAACAGCTGTTGCATTGCAGCCAGCCCTTGACGCAGTTCGGCATTCGTTAATTTTTGTGGGTTACGCACCAGCTCACGCGTCAGTTGATCCAATTGCTGAGCCAGCGCCTGGTTGTCGGCCGGATGCTCATCATTGAGCGTGCTGGGCCGCAGGCGACGGATAAACCGCGCATCCCGTAGGCGTAACACGGGATGGATACGAATAATGGCATGAGCCAATTGCTCAATATGATGTAACGGCATCGCGTTGCCGTCGGCATCCAGAAAACAGCGCCAGGTACACACCGTGTCGTCGTCGGCCAGTTCGCCTTCGCAACGGTAATAAATGCGGTTGAGGTTATCGTCACCCTTGACCCATAGCGGTGACAGATGGCGGTAACGGGGCAAATGCGCATGGCCGATGTCTTTTTCACAGAAGGTAAATACCACCTGTAAATGCCGATCTTTGGCATCTTCTTCTCCAGGCGGAAAGTGAAAATCATGCGCTTCAAAACGGTACAACTTTGGCTCCGGTGCCAGCAGCAGCGTCAGTGCGTCCAGCAGACTGGATTTGCCCCAGGCATTTTCGCCGATCAGCAGCGTGTTGTCGTCCAGCATCAATGACAGCCGGTTAATGCCGCGGAAACCTACAATCTCGATACGCTCTAAGAACATCTGTCGCCTCCCGTGCGCACTGCCACCGTCCTTAATGGGGTGACCTCTTCAGAGCATGGTCAAAAAACCCCTTTCAGGTCAAGCGGACAACGTCAAATCTGCCGCTTTACTCTAGCCGCTGTTTTGGTTAGCGTGTGGTGCCTCGCCGTTCATCCAGGCGCCCCCTCCGAACAAAGGACGCAAGCTTCACCATGTATTCAGGACTGCTGATTATTCTGTTACCGCTGATTGCCGGTTACCTCGTTCCGTTGCGCAGTCGAACGCTACTGCAAACCATCAACCGTCTGCTGAGCTGGATGGTGTACGTGATCCTGTTTTTCATGGGCATCAGCCTGGCCTTCCTGGAGGATCTGAGCAGCAATTTGGTGCTGATATTCCAGTATGCTGCCGTCTTTTTCCTGTGCATTCTCGCCATCAGCTTGCTGATGCTGGCGTTGTTGGAACGCAAAATGCCGTGGCGCAACACCCATAAACAGGAAAAACTGCCCTCACGTCTGCACATGGCGCTGGAATCACTCAAGCTGTGTGGCGTAGTGCTCGGCGGTTTCCTGCTTGGTCTGACGCAGTGGCAGTGGTTGCAGTTCGCCAATAAAGGCAGCGAGTACGCATTGATTTTCTTGCTGCTGCTGGTCGGCATCCAACTGCGTAACAGCGGCATGACGTTACGCCAAATCGTGCTTAACCGACGCGGCATGATAGTCGCAGTCGTTGTCGTGGTTAGCGCACTGGCGGGCGGCGCATTGGCCGCACAACTGCTGGGGCTGCCGATCAAAGCGGGGTTAGCCATGGCATCCGGTTTTGGCTGGTATTCGCTCTCCGGTATCTTGATCACTGACGCTTACGGTCCAGTACTGGGCAGCGCGGCCTTCTTTAACGATCTGGCTCGCGAGCTGATAGCCATCATGCTGATCCCAACGCTGGTACGCCGCAGCCGCTCCTCCGCCCTGGGCCTGTGTGGCGCAACCTCGATGGACTTCACCCTACCGGTGCTGCAACGCAGCGGCGGACTGGAGATAGTGCCGCCGGCCATCGTGCATGGCTTCCTGTTGAGCCTGCTGGCACCGGTACTTATCGCCCTGTTCTCTTGAGATCTCTCCGGGGGCACCGCCCCCGGAAATCGGAATAATTCCCATCCTCACAGCAAAATTGCGCTAAATCAAAGTTGTCCGTGGTTGCATCACAAAAGCCTTTTTAAGCCCCGATTGCCGATCTATGCTTTTAAACAAGCATTAAAAATGCAACTTTAAAAAGGAAGCGATTATGTTCTGTGTGCAATGTGAACAAACCATCCGTACCCCTGCGGGCAACGGCTGCTCCTATGCCCAAGGTATGTGCGGCAAAACGGCAGAAACCTCCGATCTGCAAGACCTGTTGGTCGCGGCGTTACAAGGCCTATCCGCCTGGGCGTTGCAGGCCAGAGCACTTGGTATCGTCGATCACGATATCGACAGTTTTGCCCCACGCGCCTTCTTCTCTACCCTGACCAATGTCAACTTCGATTCAGAGCGCATCATCGGTTACGCACGGGAAACCATCGCCCTGCGCGAATCGCTGGCCACTCGTTGCCGGTTACTGGACGCTGACGTCCGTGTCGACCATCCGCTGGCTACGCTGCAATTGGCCGGTGACGACATCGCGACACTGTTGCAACAAGCCGCTCAGTTTGCCTTGAATACCGACAAGGCTGAGGTCGGTGACGACGTGCACGGCCTGCGAATGCTGTGCCTGTATGGCCTGAAAGGTGCAGCAGCCTATATGGAACACGCTCACGTACTGGGTCAGTTCGACGAGCAGATCTACGCCGATTACCACGCTTTTATGGCCTGGCTCGGCACCCAGCCACGCGACGTCGATACCCTGCTGAACAACGCCATGGGCATTGGCAAAATGAATTTCAATGTGATGGCAATCCTCGATCACGGCGAAACACAAGCCTACGGCGATCCCCTGCCTAGCGCGGTAAACGTTCGGCCGGTGGCCGGGAAAGCCATTCTGATCTCCGGCCACGATCTGAAAGATCTGCGCATGCTGCTCGAACAAACCGAAGGCCAGGGCGTGAACGTCTATACCCACGGCGAAATGCTGCCGGCACACGGTTACCCGGAACTGAAAAAATTCAAACATCTGGTGGGCAATTACGGCAGCGGTTGGCAGAACCAACAGATCGAGTTCGCGAAATTCCCAGGTCCGATAGTGATGACCTCTAACTGTATTATCGATCCCAACGTTGGTCACTACGGCGATCGTATTTGGACGCGTAGCATCGTCGGCTGGCCGGGCGTTAATCATTTGGAAGGGGACGACTTCACCCAAGTGATCGCGCAGGCGCAGGGGATGAATGGTTTCCCGTATACCGAAATCGAACATATGATCACCGTCGGTTTTGGCCGTCAGACGCTGCTCAACGCCGCTGATACGGTGATTGATTTAGTCGCACAAAAGAAACTGCGCCACGTATTTCTGGTTGGCGGCTGTGACGGTAGCCGCGACGAACGCAGCTACTTCACCGACTTTGCGCGCAGCGTTCCGCAAGACTGCCTGATTATGACGTTAGCCTGTGGCAAATATCGCTTCAACAAGCTGGATTTCGGCACCCTTGAAGGGCTGCCACGTCTGCTGGATGTCGGTCAATGTAACGATGCCTATTCGGCCATTATGCTGGCAGTCAAACTGGCTGATACCCTCGGCTGCTCGGTCAACGCGTTGCCACTCAGCCTGGTACTGTCGTGGTTTGAGCAAAAGGCGATCGTTATCCTGCTGACGCTGCTGTCACTGGGTGTCAAAAACATTGTCACTGGGCCAACCGCACCCGGCTTCTTGACTGACAACTTGATGGCGATCCTCAACGATAAGTTCGGCATGCGCCCGATCACCACCGTTGAGCAGGATCTGAACGCCTTGCTTGGTTAATACCCTTTTTGGGGCCACACATGCTGGCCCCGTTGCTTTTGAGGTGCCCTATGACCCAACCCAGCCCGCTTTGCCCCAACCGTATGCAGGTACATTCGATCCAGCAAGAAACCGCCGACGTCTGGACGTTAAACCTGATCTGCGACGTTTTTTACCCTTATCAACCCGGCCAGTTTGCGCTGGTCAGCATACGCAATAGTGAAGATACGCTGCGTGCCTATACGTTATCTTCTTCGCCCGGTCAGAGCCGTTTTCTCAGCATCAGCGTGCGCTGTCTGCCGGACGGCATCGGTTCCCGCTGGTTAACGCGCGAGGTCAAACCCGGCAATACGCTGTGGCTGTCCGATGCCCAGGGTGAATTCAGTTGTGAACAACACCCGTCCGATCGTTATCTGATGTTGGCGGCTGGCTGCGGCGTTACGCCAATCATCTCCATGTGCCGTTGGCTGGTGGCAAACCGCCCAACCTGTGATATCGCAGTGATCTTTAACGTGCGTACTCCGGCCGACACCCTTTTCGCCAAACAATGGCACGCGTTGTGCGCCAAGCATCCGCAGTTGCGGTTAACGCTGATAGCTGAACAGGATGTTCAACCCGGTTATCTCAGCGGGCGAATTAGTGCTGAAGTACTGCGCCAAACCGTGCCTGACCTCATCGATCGCACGGTGATGACCTGCGGTCCCGCCCCTTATATGGCCCAAGTGGAACAACTGTGTCTGCAACTTGGCGTTTCAGCGGCCCGTTTCCATAAAGAGCAGTTCCATACGCCGACAGAAGCCGATACTGGGCAAGGTGAAGGATTAACGCTGCGCGCCGCCAGACCGCTGCGTGAATTCCGCGTCCCGGTCGGCAGTACGCTGCTGGCCGCGATGGAAGCCAACGCATTACCGGTCAATGCCGCCTGCCGGGCCGGCGTGTGCGGTTCGTGCAAAACCCGTATCCTCGAAGGCAACTACACCACCAGCAGTAATATGACGCTGACTCCTGAGGAAATCGCCCAGGGTTACGTGCTGGCCTGCAGTTGCCAACTACAAGGTGACGTTGTCCTGGCATGACGCTTGCTGCCCCGTCGACCACGATGGGGCATTTATCGGCAAGCATGCTTTACCTTCCCCTTCTACACTTTCTCCGTTCTGCGCTTTTATCAGGTTCATCTGCTCAATATCCAATAAGTCACACTTGGAAATTTCAATACATTGAAATTTGGGTGTTTTTATCATATTTGGGGGAACTATGAAGCAAACCGTAGCCACACTGATCGCCAAAACACTGGAACAGGCAGGTGTGAAACGTATTTGGGGCGTTACCGGCGATTCGCTCAACGGTCTGAGCGACAGCCTGCATCGCATGGGTACCATCGACTGGCTTGGCACGCGCCACGAAGAGGTCGCCGCCTTCGCTGCCGGTGCGGAAGCCCAACTTACCGGTGAATTGGCGGTCTGCGCCGGCTCCTGCGGCCCCGGTAACCTGCATCTGATTAATGGTCTGTTCGATTGCCACCGTAACCACGTCCCCGTATTGGCGATTGCCGCGCACATTCCCTCCAGCGAAATCGGCAGTGGTTATTTTCAAGAAACTCATCCACAAGAACTGTTCCGCGAATGCAGCCATTATTGCGAACTCGTTTCCAACCCGGAACAGCTACCGCGGGTACTGGAAATCGCCATGCGCAAGGCGATCCTCAATCGCGGTGTGTCAGTGATCGTACTCCCGGGCGACGTGGCGCTGCGTATGGCCCCCGAAGATGCCAGCATGGTGTGGCATACCCCGGCACTGCCACTGGTACAACCGCCAATGAGCGAATTGAACAAGCTGGCGGAGACCCTGAACAAGGCGAAAAACATTACGTTAATGTGCGGCAGCGGCTGCGCCGGTTCGCATGACGAAGTGGTTAAACTGGCAGAATTGCTGCAAGCCCCGGTTGTACATGCACTGCGTGGCAAAGAACATATCGAGTGGGATAACCCTTACAGCGTCGGCATGACCGGTTTGATCGGTTTCTCCTCCGGCTACCACGCGATGATGAACGCCGATACGCTGGTGTTGCTTGGCACCCAGTTCCCGTACCGCGCCTTCTACCCAACCAATGCCAATATCATTCAGATCGATATCAACCCCGGCAGTATCGGCGCACACTGCCCGGTCAATATGGCACTGGTGGGTGATATTCATACCACCCTCACTGCCCTGCTGCCGCAGTTGGAGCCCAAGAGTGACCACGCATTTCTCGACAAGGCGCTGGAGCACTATCGCACTGCACGCAAGGATCTCGACGGGCTGGCGACGGCCAACGACGATCAGCCGATTCACCCGCAGTATCTGGCGCAACAGCTCAGCCAATACGCCAGCGACGATGCCATTTTCACCTGTGACGTTGGTACACCCACAGTGTGGGCTGCACGCTATGTGAAGATGAACGGCAAACGTCGCCTGCTCGGTTCGTTCAACCATGGCTCGATGGCTAACGCCATGCCACAGGCGATTGGCGCACAGGCCACCGAACCGAACAAACAGGTGATCGCCATGTGCGGCGACGGCGGCTTCACCATGCTGATGGGGGATTTCCTTTCATTGGCCCAGTTGAAACTGCCGGTCAAGATTGTGATATTCAACAACAGCGTACTGGGATTTGTGGCGATGGAAATGAAAGCCGGCGGCTATCTGACCGATGGGACCGATCTGCACAACCCCGATTTCGCAGCGATTGCCAACGCCGCGGGTGTGAAAGGCATTCGCGTGGAAAAAGCGTCGGAACTGGACGCCGCGCTGCAGGAAATGTTGGCGCATCCCGGCCCGGCGTTGTTGGACGTTGTCACCGCAAAACAAGAGTTGGCGATGCCGCCGCAGATCAAATTCGAACAGGCCAAGGGCTTTAGCCTGTACATGCTGCGCGCCATTATCAACGGCCGCGGTGACGAAGTGGTCGAGCTGGCAAAAACCAACTGGTTACGTTAAAACACCTTCCGGGTTCAGCGGTTGCTGTTCCCGGTATTTTTCTCTTTTGTCATAAAAGAATCCCGCTATGATGGAGGTCATATTCCCTTTCCCATCAGCCATCCCCAAGGTTAACTATGCTTATTGATTTACGCAGTGACACCGTGACCCGTCCAAGTGCCGCCATGCGCGAGGCCATGGCCCGTGCCGAAGTTGGTGATGACGTTTACGGCGATGACCCCACGGTTAACGCACTTGAGGCGGAAGCGGTCCGCCTGTCCGGTAAAGAAGCGGCGCTATTCTTGCCAAGCGGCACTCAGGCCAATCTGGTGGCGCTACTCAGCCATTGCCAGCGCGGTGACGAGTACATTGTCGGCCAGCAGGCGCATAACTATAAATATGAAGCCGGCGGCGCGGCAGTCCTCGGTAGCATCCAGCCACAGCCTATCGAAGCAAACCCAGACGGTACTTTGCCGCTCGATAAGGTCGCCGCAGCGATCAAACCCGATGACATTCATTTCGCCAAGACGCGTTTGCTGAGCCTGGAAAACACCATCAGCGGCCGTGTATTACCGCTAGCATACCTGCAACAAGCCTGGCAGTTCAGCCGTGAACATCAACTGGCATTGCACATTGACGGCGCACGTATCTTTAACGCCGCCGTCGCACTGAATGTGCCATTGAAAGACATTGTGCAGTACTGCGATACCTTTACCATTTGCCTGTCGAAAGGGCTGGGTGCTCCGGTGGGTTCGCTGCTGTGTGGCAGCAAGGCGTTTATCCAACACGCCTTGCGCTGGCGTAAAATGACCGGCGGTGGCCTGCGCCAGGCCGGTATTTTGGCCGCGGCCGGGTTATATGCACTGGAGCACAATGTTGAACGGCTGCGTGAAGATCATGACAACGCCAAATGGCTGGAACAACAGCTGCAAGAGATTGGCGTGGAGATAGCAGAGCCGGGGGCACAAACCAACGTGCTGTACCTACGTCAATCGCCAGAGCTGGCCGCCAAGCTGGGCCCCTGGATGCGCGAGCATGGCGTATTGATCAGCAGCGGGCCGCTAACGCGTATTCTGACGCACCTCGACGTCAACCGTCAGGATTTGCAGCGCGTAGTCGACTTGTGGCAACAATTCCTCAAACAGCATGCCTAAGCCTTTACCTGGACGGGGCGACAACGCCCCGTCTTCATAATATCCAGCGGCCATAAACCCAATACCAAATCGCCAGGGTCGCTACCACATTCAGAATCACACTGACGATAAACCCGCTCTTGAAAGGCTGCTTCTGGGTTTTGTGGCGAAACCACTGCTGGGCCACGATTGCCCCAATCCAGCCCCCCACCAAACCGAATACCAGCAGCGTGCTTTCCGGCATCCGTTGCCATCCTTTGCGCGCAGCAAGCTTATCCGCACCGTATACCACTAACGTCAGCAGGTTAACCAACAACCACCACATCCAGACAGGATGCAGGAAAAACACACTGGCGATCAGCACCAGTCCCAACAAGGCATAACAAACGGCATTAAGTTTCATCATTCCGGCTTAGCTCAGACAAACGGTGCGTAGTGTGACGCCGCTCGACGACGGATGCAACGCCCTCATAACCACACAAAAAGTGCATTTAAACGGTGGATTTGGCATCCTGTGACAATGAACTTCACCGCATAAGGCGGCGCTAATGACACCTCAACGCATTCTGGTTCTTGGAGCCAGCGGCTACATCGGCCAAAACCTGATTCCCCACCTGATTGAACAGGGGCATGACATTACCGCCGCCGCGCGCCGTATCGAATGGCTGCAAGAACAAAACTGGCCGCAGGTTAACTGCCAGTATGTCGACGTCTACCAGCCAGAAACGCTGGCCGCCGCACTGTGGGACATCGATGCCGTTTATTACCTGATCCACGGTATGGGTGATGGCGATGACTTTATTGAAAAAGAGCGTCAGGCAGCGGAAAACCTGCGTGATGCGTTGCGCAGCTCCAGCGTTAAACAGGTTATTTTTCTTGGCGCGCTGCAACCGGACGGTGACAGCTCACCGCACTTGGTCGCGCGCAAGCTGACCGGCGAGATCTTGCGCCAAAGTGGCATCCCTATTACCGAACTGCGCGCCAGTATCATCGTCGGCCCCGGCTCCGCCGCCTTCGAAATCATGCGTGACATGGTCTACAACCTGCCAATACTGACGCCACCGCGCTGGGTGCGGTCCAAATCGTCGCCGGTCGCGTTAGAAAACCTGCTGGTATATCTGGCCGATCTGCTGGAGCATCCGGCAGAAGAAAACCGTATTTTTGACGTCGCCGGCCCGGAGTACATCAGCTATCAAACCCTGTTTGAGCGCTTCATCACCATCAGCGGCAAAAAACGCTGGCTGATCCCTATCCCGCTGCCGACGCGCTTTATCTCGGTGTGGTTCATCAGCATGATTACCTCGGTGCCGACCTCTATTGCACGCGCACTCATTCAGGGATTGAACCACGATCTGCCCGCCGACGGTAAACCCTTGCAGGCGCTGATACCGCAAACGCTGCAAACCTTTGATCAGGCTGTGACCGCGACGCTGAAGCGAGAGGAAGAGGTGGTTGATTCCGCCGATTGGGGCTACGATCCCGAAGCGCGAGCACGTTGGCGACCGGGCTATGGTTTCTACCCGAAGCAAGCGGGTTATTCGCTGAAAACCTCGGCATCTAGCCAGGCACTGTGGCATACGGTGCAACAGCTGGGCGGTAAAGAAGGCTATTTCTATGCCAACATCCTTTGGCAGATCCGCGCCCGCATGGACGATATGATCGGCAACCGCGTGGTTTATGGCCGACCGGAGCGTGACACGCTGGCCGTTGGCGATCTGGTCGACGGCTGGAAAGTCATCACCATCAAGCCACAGCGATTACTGGCGTTATTGTTCGGCATGAAAGCCCCAGGGTTGGGCCGCCTGGCCTTCACGATCAAAGACCACGGTGACCATCGTACTCTGGATGTGCGCGCCTGGTGGCACCCGGCAGGGTTCAGTGGATTGCTGTATTGGTTCGCCATGATGCCTGCTCATCTGTTTATTTTTCGCGGCATGGCGCGCCGAATTGCCAGACTGGCCGAAGAGGATAAGCGTTAATGCTTAATTGTCGATCAACCGCACAGTTTGCTGCTGCGGTTAGGCCCTTTCCGATTGCATAGAGCACGAAATAACGGAAGAATGGCATCTTATTTGCTGTAGCGCCGCTGAAGGCCGTCAGCATTCTGATTTTTGGTGAGAATAGAGTTCGTTATGAAGGTATTGGTCACCGGTGCAACCAGTGGATTAGGCCGTAACGCCGTTGAATATCTCCGTCGTCAGGGCATAAAAGTGCGCGCCACCGGCCGCAACCAGGCCATGGGCAGTTTGCTGGAAAAAATGGGCGCAGAATTCATTCATGCCGATCTCACCAACCTGATCTCATCGCAGGCCAAAGCTATGCTGGCCGACGTGGACGTTCTGTGGCACTGCTCAAGCTTTACGTCCCCTTGGGGCACTGAAGAAGCCTTTGAACTGGCCAATGTGCGTGCGACCCGTCGCTTAGGCGAATGGGCGGCGGCCTACGGGGTGTCGCAGTTTATCCATATCTCCTCGCCGGCGGTTTACTTCGATTACCACCACCACCGCAACATCACTGAAGACTTCCGCCCCGTGCGTTATGCTAACGAGTTCGCTCGCAGCAAGGCTGCCGGTGAGCACGTGATCCAGCAGTTGGCGTTGTCCAACCCGCAAACGCACTTTACTATCCTGCGCCCTCAGGGGTTATTTGGGCCACACGATAAAGTGATGCTGCCGCGTCTGCTGCAGATGATCAAACGCTATGGCAATTTGCTGTTGCCGCGCGGCGGCGCGGCGCTGGTGGACATGACTTACCTGGAGAATGCGGTCCATGCCATGTGGCTGGCAACCCAGAAAGAGAATACCCCCTCCGGGCGCGCTTATAACATCACCAACGAACAACCACGCCAGCTACGTAGCGTAGTGCAACAGTTGATCGACGAACTGGGCATGAAATGCCGGATCCGTTCTGTGCCCTATCCGATGCTCGATATGATGGCCCGCGGGATGGAAAAACTCGGCAGCAAAAGCGAAAAAGAGCCAGTGCTAACCCATTATGGCGTCGCCAAGCTGAATTTCGATCTGACGCTGGACATCACACGCGCCCAGCAAGAGCTAGACTATCACCCCGTTGTTTCGTTGGATGAAGGCATTTACCGCACCGCCCGCTGGCTAAAAGAGCACGGCAAACTGCACGGTCTGTAATTAACGCGCTGTGCCGTACTTCAACAGCAGCGCGTCGATGATGGCCTCACTCTCGACATCCGGCTCACCGCGATAATCGCTGGGCCGGAAATGCATTTGAAACACTGCCAACACATTTTTTTGCTGCCTGACGTCCCACTTCGCATCAATGCCATAACCGTAGCGCGCCAGCTTTTCCATTAACGGCGCCAACGGCACAGCGGCATGTTTATCACGCCCCGCCAACAACGCCTGCACCTTCGCCGGATCCGGCCAGGCGCCAATCCCCGCTTGTGCCAGTTGTTGCCAGGGGAATAACGGACCAGGATCCTGCTTGCGCTGCGGCGCGATATCGCTGTGCCCTACCACGTCCATCGGTTGAATACCGTAGCGCTGTATAATATCGCGGCTCAGTGAGACTAACAGCGCAATTTGCTGCGGCGTATAGGGCTGCCAATGGGTAAACAGCAGCGTGCGGTTGAACCCGCGATTGACTATTTCGATGCCGATCGAAGTGTCATTCAGGTTGGTTCTGCCACGCCAACTGCTGGCCCCCGCATGCCAGGCACGCAGAGCTTCCGGCACCAGTTGGAAAGCAACCGGCTTGCCCTCCACCAACGGCGGATGCGCGGGCAACAGATAATGCGCACTGACGTGTTCGTCCGTCAGGGTTTTTAACGAGGAATGGAAATCCTCCGCAGTGTAATGCATCACCAAAAAACGAATACGTTGGTCCGCGCCCTGCGCCTGATGCAGAGTTTCAAGCTGGTAATCGCCGCGATCAACAGTCGTACGCTGCTGTTCACTTTGGCAACCTGCGAGCAGGACCGCAACGCATATCCCAGGCCAAATTTTCAAGACTCCCTCCTGCGTTTTCGATGCCCGAATTTGTAACTCAGATTGATTAACCTGTATCCAATAATCACGTAATGATGACAGAGCAGCCAGATGTGCAAGCGAGTGTTACACCTGGCTAACAGAGTGCAGTGCAGCTGTTAAGCTCATACTATTACCTGCGCTGATAAAAGTGAGTCGCTCATGTTCAAGCCAAGCTATTTAACATGGCTGATGTGTATCGCCATGCTGCCGCTCAGTGGATGCGATCAAAAAACAATAGCCAATACCATGGGGGGCGGTTCTCCGACCGCAGCCTCCCCGGCCCCCGCGCCGGCCTATACGCCCTTGAGTGCCGACCAACTGTATCAATTAGTGAGTCCGGTGGCACTTTTCCCTGACAAGCTGCTGGCTCAGGTCCTCGCCGGTGCGGGTTATCCTGATCAAATCAGCGCTGCCGATAACTGGCTGGGGCAAAACCGCGGCCTGCAACCGGCTGCACTCACCACGGCCGCAGACAGCCAGCCTTGGGATCCTAGCGTACGTAGTTTGGTTCAATTTCCTGATGTGTTAGACCAGATGGCGAAAAATATCCCCTGGACTACTGCGTTGGGCAGTGCTTATCTCAACGATCCCACTGATGTGATGAATGCCATTCAGGTGCTCCGTCAACGTGCGTCGGCTAAAGGTACGCTCAAAACATCCCCCCAGCAAAGAGTGATTGTGGCACCGACTACGCAGTATGTTGAGCAACAACCCTATGCACAAAGCATAGTGGCTGCCCCTGCCCAGACCATTGTTATTGAACCCAGCCAGCCGGATGTGGTTTATGTGCCGCGATACGACCCTTGGGTAGCCTATGGCCAGCCCATCCCCGCCTACCCCAATTACAGTTATCAAAACGCCTCCAGCTATAGCAGCAGCGATATGCTGGCAACCGGTGTGATCAGTTTTGGCGTAGGTATCGTGGTCGGGGCATTGATTAATCAGAATCATCATGACGGCTGGCATAGCTGGGATGTTCACTGGAATAATCGGCGGCAACCGGTGGTCTACAACAATGCTCCCTATATTTCGCATTCCACTACGGTGATTAACCGTGTAACCAATATTAACCAATACAATAATGTGAACCGCAGCAGCACTGTAACCAACTTCAACAATACACCGGTGAATCCGGCGCCGCGTTTTGCCGCACCAACGGCTCATCCGGCAATTAACGTTGCTCCTGTGCAACAACCTCACTTTGCCCCACAGGCACCGGTGGCAGCAGCCGGTCGTCAGCCCATGGCAGCCCCGAACTTTACTCATACAGGGACTGTCACTGCACCGCATGTAACGGTACGTTCAGCACAGGGTCAGCAACCGATGACCATGCCGAATTTCAACCATACGGCGCCTGCAGCAGTGAAACAACCGCCAAGAGTACAAGCAGCGCCCGTTCCCGTTCATCAGACTGATAGTCGGCCAATGCGCCAGCCGGAACAGCGTACAGTGGCACCGCCGGCCGTACAGCAGGCCGTCCATATACCGGCGGCTAAACCGGTCGTCCATACGGCACCTGAGGCCAACGTTTTCCGCCCACAGCAGGTTCAACAACGGCCAAATATCCCGACGCCGCATAACGCGCCGCAGCCGTTCCACCCACAGCAAGTTCAACAGGTGCAACATCGCCCTGCCGCGGAAGCCAAACCGCAGGAACACCGTCCAGTCAAAATTGAAGAACGTAAAGCCGGATAATACGAGGACGCCCCGGCGAAAGCCGGGGCGTCAGAGAAAAGGATTAACGACTGATTTTCACTGCTGTGCCGCTGACGGTGACCATCAGCATGCTGCTGTCTTTACCCACAGTCTCGTAATCAATATCGATACCGACAACCGCATTTGCGCCCAACTCTTGCGCTTGTTCTTCCAGCTCCTTGAAGGCAATCAACCGCGCTTTGCGCAGCTCTTTCTCATAGGCACCGGAACGCCCACCAACGATGTCACGCACGCCAGCGAAGAAATCGCGGAAAATATTGGCCCCCAAAATGGCCTCGCCGGTGACAACTCCGCAATATTCGGTAATGGTAAACCCTTCCAGGGTCGGGGTAGTGGAAAGCTGCATCAAAACTCCTAGCTTGATTGATTCATCGCATTTATCTGACCATCAATTTGGAATTATGTTCTGTTATGAAATGGCACGCAGTACGAATGCAAGGCCTGAAATCGCATTTATACTGTAGGCTAATGGTCTTCATGGTAGAGACTTTCACATAAGGTAATGAGATGAAAACAAAAACGATTGCGGCTGTTTTTCCCTTAGCGCTGTTACTGAGTGCCTGTACCACCGTCGAACCGGCATTCAAGGATATCGGTACCCGTACTGGCGGTTGTGTGGAAGGCGGCCCGGATACGGTCGCACAGAAATTTTACGATCTGCGCCTGCAACAGGGCACCAGCAACACATTGCCGGACAGCAACCGTCTGGCGCAGTTGCAGCCTTACCTGAGTAAGGTGCTGTATCAGGACCTGGTAAGCGCCAACCAGAACCCGGGTAAATATCAGATCACAGGCGATCTGTTTACCGGCAATGCTCAGGGGCCGACCAGTGCAACCGTCGCCAGCGCCTCGACCATTCCAAATACGGATGCCAAGAATATCCCGTTACGCGTTCAGCTCAGCCGCCAAAAAGAGGGCAGCAATACGATCAACTGGCAGGATGAAGTGTTGATGGTGCGTGAAGGCACTTGTTGGGTCGTGGATGACATCCGCTATCTGAATGTGCCACCGCATGCCACCAGCGGTACGCTGCGCCAAGTGCTGGAAAACCAGTAACCTCACTCGCTTACCGGCCCTTTCCGGGCCGGTCGTCAGAAAAATGCCTTGATTGCGCTCAATATTTGCTCAGTTTGAGAAATTTCGCTACCTACCTCACAGCATGCACGACAAATCCCCCCTTCGAACCTGACACGCGGTATCTTGTGCTATTCTTTCACTATCCTGCCGCGCAGTAATAAATTTTAACGCACAAAGATTGCATAAGTATTCTGTGGAAGTTAACATTTGCGGCATCAATATCTATTCAATTCTGGCGCATGAGCATTCAACTTAACGGTATCAACTGCTATTACGGCGCACATCAGGCGCTGTTTGACATCACGCTGGATTGCCCAGCAGGGGAAACCTTAGTGCTGCTTGGTCCAAGCGGCGCAGGGAAAAGCTCGTTATTACGGGTGTTAAACCTGTTGGAAATGCCACGCTCAGGCCAATTGCAGATCGCCGGTAATCAATTCGACTTCAAACAGGCTCCTGGTGAAAAAGCCATTCGCGAGCTACGTCAGAACGTCGGTATGGTTTTCCAGCAATATAATCTCTGGCCTCACCTAACCGTAGTGCAAAACTTGATCGAAGCGCCGTGCCGCGTGCTGGGTCTGACCAAAGCTCAGGCGATGGAACGTGCCGAAAAACTGCTGAAACGCTTGCGCCTGACCGACTTTGCCGATCGTTTCCCACTGCACCTTTCCGGTGGCCAACAGCAGCGTGTTGCGATCGCCCGTGCGCTGATGATGGAACCACAGGTGCTGCTGTTTGACGAACCGACTGCCGCGCTGGATCCTGAAATTACCGCCCAGATCGTCAGCATCATTCGTGAATTGGCCGGCACCGGTATCACCCAGGTGATCGTTACCCATGAAGTCGAAGTGGCGCGTAAAACCGCCAGCCGCGTGGTTTACATGGAAAACGGCCACGTGGTGGAACAAGGCGATGCCAGTCACTTCACGCAGCCACAGACCACCGAGTTTGCTAATTACTTATCACACTAACAATTTTACTTGCTGTAATTTGGGGAGTTTGCGATGAAAAAACTAATAATCGCCGCCGTATTGGCTGGCATCAGCGTTTCCGCCTCTGCAGCCGAAACGATCCGTTTCGCTACCGAAGCGTCTTATCCTCCATTTGAATTTATTGACGCCGGCAACAAAATCCAGGGTTTTGACGTCGACCTGGCCAATGCATTGTGTAAAGAGATCCAGGCTGAGTGTACCTTCACGAATCAAGCCTTTGACAGCCTGATCCCAAGCCTGAAATTCAAGCGTTTTGACGCAGTCATGGCCGGTATGGACATCACGCCAGAACGTGAAAAACAGGTCCTGTTTACCAAACCCTATTACGATAACTCTGCGCTGTTTGTCGCCCAGAAAGGCAAAGTTGCCGACGTGGCTGCACTGAAAGGTAAAAAAGTGGGCGTGCAGAATGGCACCACTCACCAGAAATACCTGACCGACAAACACCCGGAAATCACCACCGTGCCTTATGACAGCTATCAGAACGCCATTCTGGATCTGAAAAACGGCCGCGTTGATGCGGTATTCGGTGATACTGCCGTCGTCAATGAATGGCTGAAGCAAAATGCGGCACTGGGCGCAGTGGGCGATAAAGTGACCGACAAAGATTACTTCGGCACCGGTCTGGGCATTGCCGTTCGCCAGAAAAACACCGATCTTCAGGGCAAATTCAACGCTGCTCTGGACAAGATCAAACAGGATGGGACTTACGAAACCATCTACAAAAAATGGTTCCAGCAGTAATCAACCCCGATGAATGAAATTCAACCTTTAGCAAGCGCCGCCGGTATGACCGTCGGCCTTGCCGTTTGTGCCCTTATCCTTGGGCTGATCCTGGCGATGCTGTTTGCCGTCTGGGAGTCATCACGCTGGAAAGTGGTTAGCTGGCTCGGCACTGCCTGGGTCACCCTGCTGCGCGGCCTGCCGGAAATTCTGGTGGTGCTGTTCATCTATTTCGGTTCATCGCAGCTGCTCTTGATGCTGTCCGATGGCTTCACCCTGAATTTTGGCCTGTTCCAACTGCCCGTCCAACTGGCGATTGATAACTTCGAAGTCAGCCCGTTCCTGTGTGGTGTGATTGCACTCGCCCTGCTCTATTCCGCCTATGCATCGCAAACGTTGCGTGGAGCGCTGAAAGCCGTACCACAAGGGCAATGGGAATCCGGTCAGGCATTGGGGATGAGCACCACAGCGATTTTCTTTCGCTTGATCATGCCGCAGATGTGGCGCCACGCGTTGCCGGGCTTGGGCAACCAATGGCTGGTGTTGCTGAAAGATACGGCATTGGTATCGTTGATCAGCGTTAACGATCTGATGCTGCAAACTAAAAGCATCGCCACGCGCACACAGGAACCTTTCACCTGGTACGTCATTGCAGCGGCAATCTATTTGGTGGTTACCCTGTTAAGCCAGTACATCATCAAACGCATCGAACTGCGCACCACGCGTTTTGAGCGGGGGCCAGCCTGATGTTTGAGTTCTTACCAGAAATAATCAAAGGGCTGCACACCAGTCTGACATTGACTATCACTGCACTGATCGTGGCGCTTATTTTGTCACTGTTACTGACGGTGATCCTGACGCTGAAAACACCGATCCTGACGCCATTGGTAAAGATCTACATCACGCTGTTTACTGGCACACCATTGCTGGTGCAGATATTTCTGATCTACTACGGCCCAGGGCAGTTCCCGGCTATCCGCGAATATCCCTGGTTGTGGGACTTACTGTCACAACCGTGGCTCTGTGCGATGGTCGCGCTGGCGTTGAACAGTGCGGCTTACACCACGCAGCTGTTTTACGGGGCAGTACGCGCAATCCCTGCCGGTCAATGGCAATCCTGTGAAGCGCTTGGCATGTCGCGTACGCAGTCGCTGCGTATCCTGCTGCCATTTGCCTTTAAACGTGCGTTGTCCTCTTATTCCAACGAAGTCGTGCTGGTATTCAAGAGTACCTCACTGGCCTATACCATCACCCTGATGGAAGTGATGGGCTACAGCCAACTGATGTATGGCCGTACCTACGATGTGATGGTGTTTGGTGCTGCCGGGCTGGTGTATCTGTGCGTTAATGGTCTATTGACGTTACTGATGCGTTTGGTCGAGCGCCGGGCGCTGGCCTTTGAGCGCCGCAACTGAGCATGCTGAAAGGCCGTCTCAACGCCCTGCCACTGCGCAGGGCTTTTTTATGCCTCTCGATAATTTTTTAATCATTTATATTGCATATTAATTCATTAAATGGCAGGGTAAATGCCAACCAACAGCCGCCAAAACCTTTGGGTTATTGTCAGTAAAATCAAGCGGCGACGACATAAAAAACGCAGGCTTACAGACAGGAGCTTTACGCATGAAAAAACTATTACTGGCCGCCACAGTACTCGCTGGTATTGCCTTTAACGCCAGTGCCGCAGAGACCATTCGCTTTGCCTCTTCAGCCACCTATCCTCCGTTCGAATCGCTGGATGCCAGCAACAAAATTGTGGGTTTTGATATCGACCTGGCTAACGCATTATGCAAACAAATGAAGGCTGAATGCACCTTCACCAACCAGGCGTTCGACAGCCTGATCGCTGCGCTGAAATTCAAAAAATACGATGCGGTGATCTCCGGTATGGACATCACGCCAGAACGCAGCAAGCAAGTTGCCTTCACTCAACCCTATTATGCCAACTCAGCGATTGTGATTGCCCAAAAAGGCAAATTCAGCTCGCTGGCAGATTTGAAAGGCAAAAAGATCGGCATGGAGAACGGCACTACCCATCAGAAATACATGCAGGATAAGCACCCAGAGATTAACACCGTCTCTTACGACAGCTACCAGAATGCCATTCTCGAACTCAAAAACGGCCGTATCGACGGCGTATTTGGTGATACTGCGGTAGTGAATGAATGGTTGAAGAACAGCCCGCAATTGGCACCGGTCGGTGAGCACGTTACCGATGTACAATACTTCGGTACCGGTCTGGGCATTGCCGTACGCCCGGACAACCAGGCGTTGTTGGCCAAGCTGAATGCCGCACTGGACGCCATCAAGGCTGACGGCACTTACAAAGTCATCAACGATAAGTGGTTCCCGCAGTAAGATCTTTCCAGGGCGTGGCATAACACGCCCTGTCCCCACAACGCTCTTTAATGGCGTACCAGCAGCGTCAGCACTTCGTAATGGGCGGTATGGGGGAACATATCGAACAGTTGCACGCGTTCAATGCGGTAATCCGGCAACATCTCAATGTCTTTCGCCATCGTCTCGGCGTTGCAGCTCGAATACAAAATATAGCCTGGCGCCATCAGGTTTAAATAGTCACACAATGCCTTGCCAATGCCACGTCGCGGCGGATTGACCAATACCAGTTGCGGTACACGGCCTTCAGCGGTGGCGAACTGCGTTGAATCCAGTGCCTGAAAATCAACATGTTGCAAACCCAGGGCGTTCGCCGACTGGCGCGCACAGGCAATCGCTTCTGCGCTGATCTCGATCCCCGTCAAACGTGTTTCCGGCTGCGCGCAGTGCAGACCAAAGCCCCCCACACCGCAGAACAGATCCCACATGCTGTTGATGCCTAATGCGCGCACCCAGTCGCGGGCTGTGGCATACAGGTCGGCAGCCACCTGCGGATTGGTCTGGAAGAAACTTTGCGGACGAATATACAACGGCACCTGATTAAACTGCTCTTCCAACGCCTGCAACTCTGTCAACGGGATTTCACGCTCCCCCTCCATAATCGCCATATGCACCGGCTGAATATTGGCAGAGATCACCCTGAGCTGCGGCAGCTGTTGCCTTAACCACGGCAGGGCAGCACGTAACTGCGCCAGTTTCGTCTCTGAACGCAGCACAAAGCGCAGCATCACGCCTCCGCTATGGGTGCTTTCAGTTAACAACAGATATTTTAGCTCGCCGCGCTTACGTGCGACGTTGTAAGGCGTCAGACCGGCCCGAGCGATAAAGCTTTTCAGCACGTCAAACATTGGGGCAAAACTGGCGGGGTAAAGCGGACAAGCGCTGAGATCAACCGGAGTGCCATCACGATGCAACATGCCGAGCAACGGGCGTTCTACGCTGCCACTGACCACCATTTTGGCTTTGTTGCGAAATGCGCTCTGCTTGCCGGCAATCGGCTCCAGCCACTGTGCGACATCACGGCCAGTCAGCAGTGATTGCAGATGGTGCTGTTTGTCTGTCAGTTGCTGCGGGTAAGGCTTTTCCAGCCACTGACAGGAACGGCAAGTGCCCGCCGTATACAAAGCGCAATGCATGAAAAGTACTCTAGGTTCAGGATGAAGAATTAAGGGCGCAGAGTTTAACACTCTGCGCCGCTATACCCTATAGCTTTCAAGTTGCCGCCAGCAACGTGACGGTTTGGAAAGCGCCGGGTATGAAACCTCAATGACGTGCAGCGAAAAACCGGCGGCTGGCCGCAGGGATAAACAGCAATGCCAGAATGACAACATCAGGGATTTTTTGCAGGATCAGTTCGTGCAGGATCTGCCCACTGCTTTCACCCTCAACGGTAAATACTTCCGGCAGAAAGCTGCCAATGGTGGCGAGCAGCAAATAGCCGACCACAACACACTGACAGATGACATAGATCCAACGTCCCCAATTGCGGCCACGCATCACTGCGAAACCACAACTGATTTGCAGACACAGCAGTAACAAACCCGCCAGAAAGATCAAGGTGGAATCCCAGGCCTGCGCACTGGTGCTGACAAACTCCTGCGCGCCGTCGACGCCGAGCTCACCTAACAGCAACAGCACGCTGACGCATTTGATAGCGACCATCGCGGTACCTGCAACCATCACCGGTACTGGCGCATCTGAAGTCGTTCCCATTCCCTGCCTGCTGTTCAGCATGTCTGACATGTCCATGTTCCGTAACGAAACGCCACTGCCCCTTTCAAACTACCGCTCATAACGCGGCAATTAACCTTGATTGGGGCTATTCAAACGGCGTATATAAAGTCAGGTAATCAATTGCAATACCAATTATTGCAAAAATAGCAGGTTTGCTCAGACTCAGCTACGGGCAGCCTTTTGTAATTCGCGCGATCGCTGTTTTTCCGAGCGCGCCATAAACCACCATGCAATCAAGCCAATAACCCCAACCACCAGCAGAATCAAACTTGCCAACGCGTTAATTTCTGGGTTAACGCCCATGCGTACGCTGGAGAACACCAACATCGGCAAGGTGGTGGCACCCGGCCCGGCGACAAAGCTGGCGATAACCAGATCGTCCAATGACAGGGTGAAAGCCAACATCCAACCGGCGATCAGTGCAGGGGCAATCATCGGCAAGGTGATCACAAAGAACACTTTCAGCGGCGTCGCGCCCAAGTCCATGGCGGCTTCTTCGATAGAGCGATCCAACTCACGCAAGCGCGAACTGATCACCACGGATACATAAGCAGTACAGAAAGTGACATGGGCCAGCCAAATGGTAAACATGCCCCGCTCCGACGGCCAGCCAAACGCATGCCCCATCGCCACAAACAGCAGCAGTAACGACAGGCCGGTGATCACGTCCGGCATAACCAAAGGGGCTGTCAGCATAAAGGCAAAACCGGTTGAACCGCGGAAACGGCCAAAACGCACCATAACCACGGCAGCCAGAGCGCCAAGCACCACGGCGGCGGTCGCCGAGGCAGCAGCAATCGTCAAGCTTAGCCCGACGGCACTGATCATCGCTGAATCATGGAACAGCTCAACATACCACCGCGTCGACCAGCCTGCCCACACCGTCACCAGCTTGGAACTGTTGAACGAGTAAACCACCAGCATCAGCATCGGTGCATACAAAAATGTAAAACCAATGACCAAAATAGCAATGCGCCATGGTGAACGAACTACCGGCAAATTGTTCATCCCTGCCCCCCCATTTCCTTGTTCTGGTGCTTGTGGAACCAGAGAATTGGCACTATCAACAGCAACAGCATAACGGTAGCAACCGCCGAGGCCACCGGCCAGTCGCGGTTATTAAAGAACTCCTGCCACAGTACCCGGCCAATCATAATACTGTCGGGTCCGCCCAGCAGTTCAGGAATGACAAATTCGCCGACCGCAGGGATAAACACCAGCATCGAGCCGGCAATAATGCCGCCACGCGTCAACGGCATAATCACGCTGAAAAAGGTTTTCAACGGTTTGGCCCCCAGATCGAGGGAAGCCTCCACCAACGAGTAATCCAACCTTGTCAACGCGGTATAAATCGGCAACACCATAAACGGCAGATAGGAATACACAACGCCGATATACACCGCCAAATTGGTGTGCAAAATCACCAGTGGATGATCAATGACACCCAACCACAACAGGAAGTTGTTAAGAATACCGTTGTTTTTCAAGATGCCCATCCAGGCATAAACCCGGATTAAAAACGAGGTCCACGACGGCAAGATCACCAGCAGCAGCAATATATTGCGGGTTGACGATTTGCTGTGTGCCACTGCCCACGCCAACGGATAGCCGATGATTAAGCAGCACAGGGTCGACACCGCCGCTACCTGCAACGATTGCAAATAAGCATCCACATACAGCGGGTCGTCGGTCAGTTGCAGGTAATTGGCAAAGTTGAGTGCAATATCCAGCTTACCCTCTGCCCAACTCATCAAGTCAGTATAGGGTGGAACGGCAAGCGCCAGTTCTGCCAGGCTTATCTTGAACACAATCAGGAACGGCAGCAGGAATAATAACGTCAGCCACAGCAGCGGCACCGCAATTACCAGCTTGCGGCCATGGGCCATCTGCAGGCGCTGGAACAGCGCTTTCAATGGACCGGGCGTTTTCGCCGGCGGTTCCGGCGGCGTGCGTTCAGCAAGCATTGTCATAATGATTATTCCCCACCTTCTACACCGTCAACACGACACAGCTGTCGGCTTCCCAGCACAGACGCACTTCATCACCCCAGGTCGGCATCCCTTTGCGGAAACGATGGCCGTTCTGCAACTGGGCGCTGATCATCTGGCCGCTGAGTAATTTCACGTGATAGATAGACAAATCACCGAGATAGGCGATGTGCACAACCTCACCTACGGCAAAGTTGCAGCCATCTTGCGGTACGTCTTCGCACAGCATAATTTTTTCTGGTCTCAGCGCGACCTGGATCGGTACGCCGTCTACCACCGAGGCATCAGAGTCAACCTTGATCGCGTGACGCAAGCCGGGGCTTTGCAGGATCAAGGCATCGTCATGGCGCTCTTGCAGCACACAGTCAAATACGTTGACCGAGCCGATGAACTCCGCGCTAAAGCGGCTGTTCGGGTGCTCGTAGATCTCTTCCGGCTCGCCAATCTGCACAAATTTACCGCGGTTCATAATGGCTATACGGCCTGCCATGGTCATGGCTTCTTCTTGATCGTGCGTCACCATTACGCAGGTCACTCCGACACGCTCAAGAATGTCCGTCACTTCCAGCTGCATCCGATCGCGCAGCTTTTTATCCAGCGCCCCCATAGGTTCGTCGAGTAGCAGCAGCTTTGGTCGTTTCGCCAGGCTACGTGCCAGGGCCACGCGTTGACGTTGACCACCGGAGAGTTGGTGAGGCTTACGTTTGGCGAACTCCTGCATATGCACCAACGACAACATTTCGGCGACCCGGCCGGCGATTTCCGCACGAGGCATTTTGTCCTGCTTCAGGCCAAAGGCGATGTTTTGCTCTACCGTCATGTGCGGGAACAGCGCGTAGGACTGGAACATCATGTTGATCGGCCGCTGGTAAGGTGGCACGTGCGACATATCCTGCCCATCGAGCACTATTTGCCCTTCCGTCGGCTGTTCAAAGCCGGCCAGCATACGTAGCAGCGTCGACTTGCCGCAGCCCGAAGGGCCCAATAATGCAAATATTTCGCCTTTATAGATGGTCAGGCTGACGTCTTCGACCGCGTTTTGGCCATCAAAGGTTTTGGTGAGGTTACGGATTTCCAGCAGAGGGGTGAAAACCTTCTGCGACTTGGCTTGAGGACGAGGGATGACGTCGTTCAATCGGGGTGCTCTCCGGTGCAAAACAGGACAAAAAACCACGGCGATTGCCATGGCCCAAAATGGCAACGAGGCGGGAAACACCCGCCTGCTGGTCAAAACAACAGGGAAAACCGGGCCCGATATACTGGGCCCTGAGTATTACTTCCCGCTTTTAACTTTAGTCCAGGCACGGGTAATGACGCGGTCCAGTTTCGGCGACTGTACGTTCAACGTGAACAGCTTGGCGCGAATATCCGCTGGCGGATACACGTTCGGGTTATCACGCACCTCGGCGTTCACCAGCGGCGTAGAGTCCTTGACCGCATTGGCGTAGTAAACGTGGTTGCTGATATCCGCCATGATGTCCGGTTTCAGCAAGAAATTCAGGAACTGATAAGCAGCATCTTTACTTTTGGCATCTGCCGGCATGGCAAACATATCAAAGTAGGTCAGCGCGCCTTCTTTCGGAATGGCGTAAGCAATGTTCACGCCGTTCTTCGCCTCTTTGGCACGGTTGGCGGCTTGCATGACGTCACCGGACCAGCCGATCGCGACACAGATATCCCCGTTCGCCAGATCGTTGATGTACTGGGAAGAATGGAAATAGCGGATGTTCGGGCGCAGCTTGAGCAGCAGATCGTTTGCCGCACCGGTGTAATCCGCAGCGTTGGTGCTGTTAGGATCTTTGCCCAGATAATGCAGTACGGTAGCGTAAACTTCGCTTGGCGCATCCAGGAAGGAAACCCCACAACTTTTTAGCTTCTCGAGATTTTCCGGTTTAAGGATCAGATCCCAACTGTTGACCGGTGCATCTTTGCCCAACACCGCTTTGACCTTATCAACGTTATAGCCGATACCGGTGGTCACCATCATGTAAGGGATGCCGTACTTGTTATCCTTGTCGTTATGCGCCACCAGCTTCAGCATCTCTGGATCAAGGTTTTTGTAGTTCGGTATTTTGCTCTTGTCGAGCGGCTCAAAAATGCCTGCTTGCGACTGACGTTCGAGGAAATTGGATGAAGGTACGACCAAATCATAACCGGTGCTGCCTGCCATCAGCTTGCCTTCCAACACTTCGTTGGAGTCAAAGACGTCATACACGACCTTAATACCGGTTTCTTTTTGGAATTTAGCTAAGGTGTCCGGCGCAATATAGTCGGACCAGTTATAGACGTGCAGCGTTTTTTCCTCGGCTGACGCTGTGACGGACGCGGCCATCAGCAGGCCAGCAACAACACCCGATAACCACTTTTTACGTTGGGTGACCATCCGTAACTACCTCCAAAACAGGGGTGAATCATAGAATTGAACTTGTATCGGAATCGATACAAAACCTTTCCTGATCGAGCGCAATAGTTGCAACCGCGGATTGAATGGCTATGCAGTTGATTGCATGTACCTTTTTCAACTGCCCCGCCCGCATGGTCACCTGGAGAATCGCAAGCCCTTAGCAGAATCAGCAGCATAACCCCTGTTGCCAAAACGCACCAGCCTCCGGGGTTAAAACCGGTTTTTATCGATTTTTTATGCAGTTTCTCTCTATGTGATACGCCATTAATGGCATAAACGGCGAGGAATATCTGGCAACAGAGGGTGAAACGCAGAATATATTATTGCAGGAGGGAATAACGGCAGCATGCCGCCAGAGAGGCGGCACACATAATGTACAGTGGGGATCAGTGCAGCATTGGGTGGCGGTCAGCCGCAGCCGGGTTCTCTTCTTCGTCACCCATAAACAGCAGATCGTTCGCCCGCGCTTCGAGGATGACCATTGAGATTTGTTCTTCACCCTGCTGCATAAAGTGGGTGAACTGTTCCAGCGTGACGCCAACGGCGATGCTCAGCGCCTGACAAACGATCAACTTCGGCAGGTTATCGTCCTGGATATCAACAAAAGCTTTGATGGTCAGCGAACTGGCGTTGATTTGGCTCAGATCCGCCACCAGCGGGATCAGCGCCGTCGGCTTCACTTCGGCCAGCGCGGAGAACAGGAGCACGTTATCAACCAGATCGAGTTTGGCGTCGAAAACGCCGTCGAAGTTTTGCATGTGCGGCAGGTGCAGCGCCTGGCAAGAATCGCACTCAAAGAATGAAATGCCCGATTGATCCAGCCAGCGTCGCAACAACGCCAAATCAGGGACAATGAGTGAATCCATAATACCAGCCTCACAATATTCAAAACACGAAAAGGCGCATAGCTTACGGAATATTGCCCCGCTATGCCACGATCAATGCGGCTTAATTCGCTATTAGGGCAAATATGGCAGAGAAAAAGGCGTGTTACCGCGTGCAGAGAAGCCTATTCTGTTCGGTGTCCTACCCCCCCGACTTCAGGCGGAAACCCGGTCTGCCACGCTGTTCGATATACTCGATCATCATGCCTGCAATATCCAATCCCGTCGTGCTTTCAACCCCTTCCAGACCCGGTGAAGCGTTGACCTCCATTACCAATGGGCCACGGTCCGCGCGCAAGATATCAACCCCGGCAACATCCAATCCCAGCGTGGTGGCCGCCTTCACCGCCATCGCCCTCTCTTTGGCTGTGATAACCACTTTGCGGGCCGTGCCGCCGCGATGCAGATTAGAACGGAACTCGCCGGGCTTTGCCTGCCGTTCGATGGCGGCTACCACCTTGCCGCCGACGACCAAACAGCGCACGTCGCAGCCCTGCGCTTCGCGGATATATTCTTGCACCAGGATATGAGCGTTAAGGCCGCGGAATGCATCAATAACGCTTTCCGCGGCTTGGCGTGTTTCCGCCAGCACCACACCGATACCCTGCGTACCTTCTACCAGTTTGACCACTAACGGGGCGCCGCCGACCAGTTCAATCAAATCACCGGTATCGTCCGGCGAATGCGCAAAACCGGTGATCGGCAGGTCTATGCCTTGGCGTGCCAGCAATTGCAAAGAACGCAGCTTGTCGCGCGCACGGGTAATGGCCACCGACTCATTCAGCGGGTAGCTGCCCAACAGTTCAAACTGACGCAGTACCGCAGTGCCGTAAAAGGTCATGGCGGATCCGATGCGGGGGATGACGGCGTCATAACGCTCTAACTGACGACCACGATAATGGATAGTGGGCGCAGCCGGATTAATGTTCATGTAACAGGAGAGCGGATCGATAATATCAATGCAGTGGCCGCGCTGTTCAGCCGCCTCCACCAAGCGCTTGCACGAATACAGCGTTCCATCGCGCGAAAGAATGGCAATTTTCACTCGTCACCCCAAAAAGACAATCACCTGTCAGACAGGCATATCACCGACGGCGGTCACTCAGACACGCGGCTCACGATCGTTTTTATCATCTGGCATAGGTTTCACTTCGGGTTTGCGGCGATCGTTTTGCGGTGGTTCGCCACCGCGCATCAATGGGCCAAAGCCTTGCACCACGCGCCAGACCAGAAATGCGGCGGCAGGTACCATCAGCGCTACACCGAGAAAGATCATGCCTACCGCCGCCTGTGGCGACGCCAACCACCCCGGAAGTTGGACATGATTGTGAATGCTCAGATAAGCCAGCACCAACAACAGCATCCCCAGGCCTTCCAACACCAGCACGGGACGCGGTAAGTCACCGAATGAACGCATATTTTTCTTCTCCCAAAGCTCTGCCTCCAGTGTAGTGAATTCCAACCAGCGGCGACAGCCCCGACAGCTTAATCGGTTACATGAATTGGATTAACAGGTAATTCCTGCTTTTTTTTCGCCGTCTCAACGGGCATAGTAACCGTCATTAACGCGGGTAATGCTTGGCTTTGGTCTTTTTGGACTGACAGAATGTCATTGCAGTTGCGATTACATATTTAAATATCAATCTAAGGAGTGTTGCATGTTTGCAGTTATCTTCGGGCGCCCAGGCTGTCCTTATTGTGTCCGTGCGAAAGAGTTGGCGGAAAAACTGACTGAAGAACGTGACGATTTCAACTTCCGTTATGTTGATATCCACGCTGAAGGCATCACCAAGGCCGATCTGGAAAAAACCGTTGGCAAGCCAGTAGAAACCGTACCGCAGATCTTCCTCGATGAGAAACACATCGGCGGCTGCACCGATTTCGAAGCCTACGCTAAAGAAAACCTGAATCTGTTCCAGTAAGCTTCAAACAGAACGACAAAAAGGCGCGGATAGCGCCTTTTTTTATTGCCGTTCACGGGAATGACAGTGCCGATAGGCTTGCAACAAACTGCGTACAAACAAAGCCAGCAGCGCACCGAATACGCACCAGAATACCGCGCTGGTGGCATAAGCCAGTTCCTGCCAGAACGAAGAGGACGGCGTTAGCCAAAAATGACGGATGATGAGACACAGCGGCAACGCATATAGCGCTCCCAGCAGCGGGCAGAGAATACGTTTTTTACTCGACAAATAGCTGGCGATAACGCCGGGTATCACGAACAGCAGCAGGCCCGTTTCGCCTTGGTGTTCATGATCCGTACTGCCGAATGCCCCGCTCTGCTGGCCGAGATACACCAGGCTGAACAGCAGAAAACAGCTTAAAATCCCCCACCAATACCGTTCACTCGCCACATCGCCTCCCGTTTAACCTCGTTACCACGCCGTAAAAATCAACAGTGCCACAAAACCCGTGACGCCTTGCCGTAAACCGGCAACGCTGAACTGAACTTTTTCCTTGGCTTAAAGAGGGTTAAATGCGTACGGCGGCGCAGGAAGTCAGCTTTATGCTGGCTGTCACGCGCCATTGCGACTAGAATAAACGCCGCCGATCGATGGTTCGAATCGCCTTCCGCTGGTTAGTTATTTATGACGTCGCTTTTTGACTGAATTTATATCTTATAGTTATTTATATCAAGCACTTACTGGTAAACAATAAGTTATCCTACGTGAACATAAACGTCGCTAGTTTGTTAAACGGTAACTACATCCTGTTACTGTTCGTGGTACTCGCACTGGGGCTGTGCCTCGGTAAAGTCCGTTTGGGCTCCGTTCAACTCGGTAATTCCATTGGCGTTTTAGTGGTTTCGTTACTGCTTGGGCAACAACACTTCGCCATTAACACAGAAGCACTCAACCTCGGCTTTATGCTGTTTATTTTCTGTGTTGGCGTGGAAGCCGGGCCGAACTTTTTCTCAATTTTTTTCCGTGACGGCAAAAATTACCTGATGTTGGCACTGGTGATGGTCGGTTCGGCAATGGTGATCGCCATTGGTCTTGGCAAACTGTTCCATTGGGATATTGGCCTGACCGCCGGTATGTTAGCCGGTTCTATGACCTCAACCCCGGTACTGGTGGGTGCGGGCGATACGCTACGCAATACCATTACCAACGGCCCGGCACTTCTGGCGGCGCAAGATCATCTGAGCCTCGGTTACGCCCTGACCTACCTGATTGGTCTGGTCAGCCTGATTTTCGGCGCGCGTTACCTGCCCAAGCTACAACATCAAGACCTCTCCACCTCCGCTCAGCAGATTGCCCGTGAACGCGGCCTGGACACGGACAGCCAACGTAAGGTGTACCTGCCGGTCATCCGCGCTTACCGCGTTGGGCCGGAATTAGTCGCCTGGGCGGATGGCAAAAACCTGCGCGAGCTGGGTATCTATCGCCAGACCGGTTGCTATATCGAACGTATTCGCCGTAACGGCATTTTGGCTAACCCCGATGGCGACGCCGTGCTTCAAGTCGGCGATGAGATTTCGCTGGTCGGCTATCCTGACGCACATGCACGGCTGGATCCTAGCTTCCGCAACGGCAAAGAGGTCTTCGACCGGGATTTGCTGGACATGCGTATCGTCACCGAAGAGATCGTGGTCAAGAACAGCAATGCGGTAAATAAGCGCCTGAGCCAGTTGAAACTGACCGATCACGGCTGCTTCCTTAACCGAGTGATCCGCAGCCAGATTGAAATGCCTATTGATGACAGCATCGTGCTCAATAAAGGTGACGTGCTGCAAGTCAGCGGCGACGCACGCCGGGTGAAAAGCGTGGCGGAGAAGATTGGCTTTATCTCCATCCACAGCCAGGTGACCGACCTTTTGGCATTCTGCGCGTTCTTTATCATTGGTCTCTTGATTGGCCAGATTACCATTCAGTTCAGCAACTTCTCATTCGGCATCGGCAATGCTGCCGGCCTGCTGATGTCCGGCATCATGCTCGGGTTCCTGCGAGCCAACCACCCAACCTTTGGCTATATCCCACAGGGTGCGCTGAACATGGTGAAAGAGTTTGGCCTGATGGTGTTTATGGCCGGCGTAGGCCTGAGCGCCGGCGCGGGTATCGGCCATAGCCTGGGCGCGGTAGGTGGCCAGATGCTGATCGCAGGGCTCATCGTCAGTTTGGTGCCCGTGGTGATCTGTTTCCTGTTCGGTGCCTATGTACTGCGCATGAACCGCGCCCTGCTGTTCGGTGCGATTATGGGTGCCCGTACCTGCGCACCGGCAATGGAAATCATCAGCGACACCGCGCGCAGCAATATCCCGGCGCTGGGCTATGCAGGGACCTACGCTATCGCTAACGTATTGTTAACCCTTGCGGGCTCGCTGATCGTGGTGTTGTGGCCGGGGATCTTCGGCTAACTGATAAGCAACGAAGATGAATCAGTGGCAAAAATATTTTGAAATTTTTATCCCCGGTGAGAACTTTCCTTTCCGGGGGTAGTCTGAATTAGTGCCACTGCTTTTCTTTGATGTCCCCATTTTGTGGAGCCCGTTAGTCCCGCCTTTTTAGGTTCAAGACTATCGGGTTTTTTGTTGCCTGTAGAAAATCACCGGCTGAAATAATCGCCCAAACGCTTATGCGATCAATCAGAGACTTTGCGAGTAGCTCACCCATTTACTCATATCTTGATGGGATATATTTCCACCGCATACGACAAGCCCAATCACGGCATTATCGGGCAGCGTGGCGGCAATTGACATAGCGGCAGGTATGAGCGTTCCAGATGCCAGTTCAACCCATAACTTCGCCTCTTCGCCAAACGCAACCATACCTTCCACGGCGGCCTTATCCGATACCACAATGATGTCCTCAACATAAGCGTGAGCATGGGCAAGCATCATTTCGTCAATGACGGGTACACCGAGAGTAGAAATAATCGACGTAATCTCAACGTTAACAGGCTTACCCGCGCGAAGTGCCTGATGCATTGAACTGGCGCCGGGCGTTTCAACACCCCAAATTCGAATATCGGGCTTAATCGCTTTCAATACCGTGGCCGCTCCCGCCAGCATGCCACCACCACCAACGGCAATAAAAACATCGGTCAACTCAGGACAATCGGCAATAAATTCAAGCGCGAGCGTTCCATGCCCTTCAGCTATCAACGAATCGTTACAATCATCGATGACGACATATCCTTCATTGGCCAATGCTTTAGCCCGCTCAAACGCAGCCTGAACATCGGTTTCTATAATGACGACGCTGCCCAGCTCACGAACCCTGTCGATAGCCGTTGCGGGGGCGCTTGGCGGCATAATGATAGTAACGTCAGCGGCAAAAATTTTCGCTGCCTCGGCTATCGCGATACCAAAATTACCGCCACTCACGGCAACAAACCGGTTATTTTCGAAATTGTCTGCCAGCTTCAAAAACTTATTTAGCACCCCCCGCGCCTTAAAAGAGCCACCAAGCTGGGTGTTTTCCAGTTTCAGAAAGACTGGCCTTTGAATTTTTTCGGCCAGTTTCGAACCGGGTATGGCTGGCGTCCGAATAATCTTCCCAGATAAACGTTCTGCTGCTTCAACGATGGCGTTAAATTCAATTAATTTTGTCATGTTTGCCCAGTCAGGTGGATGTTACTGTTGTAAGTAGGCATAAAGCTAACCGTGTTTTTCTGTGCCTTACGGTAGACTCCTGCCTTTTTTATCGACACCAAACTACAGGCTTTTACTGCCGTTTTCTATGGCTTCGCACCAGGGTGCGATAAGCAAAAAAAAGCCCGCCAGGGGGGCCATTGCCAACGGCACAATGCACTCCCAAGACGGGCCTTTTTCTGGAAATTACTTAGCCGAGCTAATGATTAGCTCACATCGATATTACTTCTGCTCTGCTTTGCTCACGGTGTCTTCCGCTTTCCATACGCGGTATTTCACTTCCACATCTTTCGGCACGTAGACCACGATTGGCAAGCGGCTGTTGTAGCGTTGCATGGCAGCGTCACCAAGGTTGGCGGCGATAAATTTCTGTTGTTTGGTGTTATCTGGGCAACCCATCATGGTTGACGCTGGCTCAGACAGTTTTTCCAATACCAGGTAGTCGTAGCCCCAACCAGAAAGCGTTTTGCTTTCCAGCGTGCCGCCGATCATGTGGTGGTTACAGTCCACTTCCAGCGTTTTTCCGATCAGCAGTTCCACTTTGAAATTTTCTTCATGTTCCTGCTTCGGCAGGTAAATGACCTGACGGTTCATGCCTTTCTCAGCCTTCGGATATGGCGCGACCTTCTCGAGCGGCTGTTTGCTGATATCGGTGTCTTCGGGAGAGGTGGCAGCAATGGCGCTGGCAGAAACGGCCATCAGCAGGCCGGAAAATACGACAGATACCTTGTTCATGTTTTATCCCTACAATTTATTAAACTCACCGCTCATAAACTAATACACTACCGACAAGCCCGCCAGTAGTTTAATCTTCTTTACAATGTGCAATGGTCAGTGACAAAAACCCACCAGTGACCATTGTCTGGGATAAATCATTATTTAGGTGCGTTTTTGGCTATATAAGCCTTAACGACCTGATAGACATAATCCTGGCACGCAAGGCCCGTCTGTGGGTCGTATTTACCCTGATTAGTGATATTGTTCGACAGTACGCGAATACCAATAAACGGAATGTTAAAGGCGGCAGCAATCTGTGCGGCTGAGGCCGTTTCCATCTCTTCAACCGAGGTATGATAATTGGCGTGGAAAAAACTGATGCGGTCCAGCTCGCTGTTCCACACATCGGCGGAGCCAATCACGCCTTCAACCACCTTGCCTTGGGTATAGCTGTCTTTAACTCCCTCAGCGTCAGCCAACAGTTTGCCATCTGCCGGGAATTGACGGATCGTGTGGGCATTTTTATCTTCACCCGCACTGCCTTTTGACGCCAACAGATCCATCGGCTGCCACTGTCGTGAGTCGCTGCCTTCGCCGGCCGCTTTCTTCGGGGTCTTAAACGCACCCAGGCTGACCGAATACTTACCCAACACAATGTCATACACCTTCAGTGCCGGGTCGTGCCCCCCCGCGGTCCCCTGATTGATGATCGCCACCGGATGAAAATGAGTCGCTGCAATCGCTGTAGCCGCCGCGGCATTAGACATGCCTTTCAGGGTTTCCGACACCACCACAGGATAGCCGTCTACCGTACCCTGCCAAAAACGCCAGCCGCCAATCTGCTCTTCACGCGGGTTGTCCAGACGCTGGGCAAAACGCTCCGCCTCCACTGGCATTGCGCCCTGCACGACAATAGGCGCAGCAGCAACGCTCTGCTGCGCCATAGCCAACGGTGAAAAAAACGTGTTACACGCAACCAACAGCGCAAGATTTAATTTTCTAGTCATCACCACATCATCCCAATAAAAAAGCAAACGATTACCTTAGCCGAAAGCGGTGCTCTCGCCTACCGCTTTCTGACGCCAACTCTCTGCTGCATTTAAGGTTTTCTTAAGACAGAATTATTACAGTACGACTATCTATTGATGTCACTGAGTCAGCGTGTGAACCCAAAACCTTCATTAAATCAATCCTCAACAACATCCCAAATTAAGACTAACGCCCTTTACTCACTGCCAGCATCCTTTTACCGTTGGCAGGTTTTGGGATTGATCGTCAGTGGTTTGTTGTTCCTGTGGCTTTCACGCAACGAACAACTTGACTGGGCAATCAGCAATGACTGGTTCGATCCTGCCAGTGGGCATTTCCCTTGGCAGAACAATCACTGGCTGGATTTGATTAACCACCGCTTGCTGAAAATCAGTGTCATTACCGGTGCAGTATTGGCGCTATTTTGGGGAATCTACCGCCGTAACCCGCGCATGATCGTCACTATGGTGTTGATCGGTATAGGGCCATTGGTCGTTGGGATCCTGAAAGCCACCAGCGCGCATTCCTGCCCGTGGGATTTGATCGAGTACGGTGGCAAAGCAATGTCCTTCCCACTCTTCGGCACGGTACCTGCAGAACCTGGACCGGGACGCTGCTTCCCCGGTGGTCACGCCTCCAGTGGCTTTGCCGTAATGGCACTGTTTTTCCTGTTTTATCCACAACGCCCGCGCCTGGCTTACTGGTGCTGGTTTGGCGGTATTACGCTCGGCATGCTGATGGGTTTTGGTCAGGTGATGCGCGGTGCACATTTTCTTACCCATAACCTATGGGCAGGTTGGTGGGTTTGGTTCAGCCAATTGGCTGTTTATTGGACGGTAAGCGGTTTTATCCGCCGCAAGACGAGGTAAATATTATGGAGCAGTTGAATCATCTACTTTTCGCCTGGATCAATGCGACCCCGGCGTCCCCCGAGTGGTTAATTGATGTTGCCACCTTTTTGGCGCGCGATCTGATCATTATCGTGCCAGCGCTGATCATCGGGTTATGGCTGTGGGGGCCGCAGAGCCAGCTGGTATCACAGCGTGAAGTGGTTGCAAAAACGACGATAGCTCTGTTATTTGCCATGCTTGCCGCCGCCACTATCGGCATGCTGCTGCCACATGAACGACCCTTTGTTGCAGGTGTCGGCTACACCTTCCTGGCGCATGCCCCGGACAGTTCATTCCCCAGCGATCACGGAACCGCTATCTTTACCTTCGCCCTGGCCTTCTTGTTCTGGCATCGGGTCTGGTCAGGTATTTTATTGCTGATCGTCGCAGGGGGTATTGCATGGTCCCGGGTTTATCTTGGCGTGCACTGGCCGCTGGACATGGTAGGCGGCTTCCTGCTTGGCCTGGTCGGTTGCTTGTTTGCCCAGCTGGTATGGAACCTGTTTGGTGACATCATCGCCACCAAACTGGCACGCCTGTACCGTTTCCTGTTTGCCTTCCCTATCCGTAAGGGCTGGGTGAAAGAATAAGCCCTTGCGCATTCCGGCAGGGGCAACGTAGCCCCTGCTCTCACACCACCCCGGTCGTCACACAAAACTCTCGCGTTTTTCCCACGGCTAACATCATCCCCGGCAATTGACTCTTTCCGTGCGGGCGGCACGTCGCAGGTTGAATAAACCTGAATGCGTGAAGGCCCCCCTGTTGCGTTACAGGGCGTAAACCATAGTTGAACTGCGCTGTGGAAAAGCGCGTGACATAACGCCGGCCTTTTGAAGCCAACATAAAGAACTCGGCCTGATCGACATACAGTGACAGATCGTCTGAACACAAGACCCCTTGTTCAGCAATATGGCCCGGTGGTGCCAGGGCCAGCACAGGCAAATTCTGCCGAAAAATCGCAGTAGGAATACAGCCATAGTTAAGCTGGCATACGTAACGGATCGGCAAGGGTTCATCCGCAAGGTTGGTGATATGCATTTCAAGGGTGAACTGTGCGCTGTCAGCCGCCAACCGCACGGCCGGGCGCAGCCGATATCGCTGATCTGCGGGTTCTCCCGACGCATAAAGCGACAGAGTCTGGCCGTCTATCTGCAGCCACACCTTCTGTTTACTTACTACTGAACCTTCCTGATACGGCCAGGGTGAATGAAAAGCAGAACTGCCCTCCAGTTTTCTCCTGACAAATCTGGTGCTACGGCGACCTGACTTTAATGAGTAGCCATCAAAATCGGCATCCCAAATCGTCAGATCACGGAAAGGAAGCACGCTTAACACACCACGGCTGTTTGCCAGCATCAGCACTTCCCCTGTTTCTTCGGTGCTGAACGCTGTAACAACAAAATCCGTATTGCGGAAAATCTCATCCGGTTGTGCCCTAAACTGCTCTGGCGCCAGATTTATCATTATATTCATTCTTTCCCCCTGGTTTTTCACGTGGGTAACCCTGTACTCAATATTGAATGTTATTTAAGTAACATTAAACACCCCGTATGTTACACACCAAACAGCCTAAAAACGATGATCTGTGCTTCATTTTTAAAACACCACTATGTTTAACGGCATTACGATGTTACTATTCTAACATTACTCACATCATGCTTTGTTTAAACGTCAATAAGGAATCAAGATGACTACCGAAAACATCGATTACGCCCGTTACGTCGACCATACCCTGCTGGCAATGGATGCCACTGAAGCGCAAATCGCCAAATTGTGTGAAGAAGCACAACAGCACAATTTCTACGCCGTCTGCGTAAACTCAGGCTATGTGCCGTTGGCTGCACATCTGCTGCAAGAAAGCCAAGTGAAAATTTGCTCTGTCATTGGCTTCCCTCTGGGTGCCGGCCTGACCGTAGCCAAAGCCTTCGAAGCCAAAGCGGCTATTGCCGCTGGCGCGCAAGAAATTGACATGGTGATCAACGTGGGTTGGTTGAAAAGCGGCCTGCTGGAAGAAGTCAAAGCTGACATCGCCGCAGTGCGCGAGGTTTGCGCGGCGATCCCGTTGAAGGTAATATTGGAAACCTGCCTGCTCAGCGATGAACAGATCGTTCAGGTTTGTGAAATGTGTCGCGAACTCGATGTGGCTTTCGTTAAAACCTCTACTGGCTTCAGCACCGGTGGTGCTCGTGAAGAGCATGTCAAATTGATGCGTGCCACAGTAGGCAGTGAGATGGGTGTTAAAGCATCCGGCGCCGTGCGCGATCGCGCAACCGCCGAGAAGATGATTAAAGCAGGCGCTACTCGTATCGGCACCAGCTCTGGCGTAGCAATCGTTTCCGGTGATCAGGCTGCCGCAGGCAGCTACTGATAACCTGAGGCGCCCCAATATCGGGCGCGCGCCGTGATAATCTGATGCGGGGTAATATGTCCAGCCAATAGCTGGCCACTTATTACCCCGCATTTGTGTGTTTGGCCTAGAGAAAACCGAGGCTGTACCCCGTCACTGCATGTGGGCACTGATCGTAGAGTAACGCGTGAAACATAAAGCCGCTCGAAACGTAAACGTGCCTTCAAAGGGTCAACGCCTTCGCGTTGCGGGCAATGATGGGACACGGCCTACTATATTGGCTCTTAACCCTGCGGGAAGACAGACAGATGGAAACACGGCGCGAAGAACGTATCAACCGGTTAGTGCAAGCGTTAAAGCGCTCTGACAAGATCCATTTAAAAGAAGCCGCCGTGCTGCTGGGCGTTTCTGAAATGACCATCCGCCGCGATCTCAGCGCGGAACCCGCTGCCGTGGTATTACTGGGTGGTTATGTGGTGGCAGATCCACGCAGTAACGGCGTGACCAACTACTTTGTATCCGATCAAAAAGCCAAGCAAGTCACCGAAAAACGCCGTATCGGTTTGCTCGCTGCAGCGCTGATCGGCGAAAATGACACGGTATTCTTCGATTGCGGCACCACCACCCCGGCGATCATAGATGCTATCGCTGATGAATTGGTCTTTACCGCAGTGTGCCACTCGCTCAACACCTTCCTGGCCTTGCAGGACAAACCCAACTGTAAAGTGATTTTGTGCGGTGGTGAATTCCGACCGAACAACTACATTTTCACGGCGGTTGGCCGCCACAACGAGCTGGATCATATCTGCCCTAATATCGCCTTCATTTCCGCCGCCGGACTGAGCCTGCAGCATGGCGCAACCTGTTTTAACTTTGATGAGTTAGAAATGAAGCACCGGGCCCTTAAGATGTCGCAACAAAAGATCCTGGTGGCAGATCACAGCAAATTCGGCAAAACCAAACCTGCCTGTATCGGTCCACTGACCCATTTCGACCGCGTGATCACCGATCGCCAGCCTGACCCACAGTTTGCGGAATTTTTCACCGAAAATGCGATAGCCATTCGTTTTTAATCTGCACTTCACCGTCGGTATTTGCCGACGGTAGGCTTCATTCTGCTCTTTATCATCCTTCAAAGACGAACAAATAACGTGCAATTGATTCGCTAATTTCTTTATCCGCACCCAATGTCAGGTTAATAAATTGCAACAGTTTGTCAGACTTATTCCTCTAACAGGAAAGAATCTGAAGTGATAATACTTTCTCTCTACGTCTAACAACCCTTTTATATGATAAATAGCGATAACTTCCACAAGATAAATATCAACAATTTCGTAACCTTGTCGCTTTAAATATAACCAAGTTGTTTTATTTATATGATGAATGGTTAAGCATTTCGTCCCGTTAATCGATCAATTAGTTTACCTGCGTTATTAGCTGGATATTGAAAATTAATCATTATATAACAATGCGTTAATTGAAATTCCACTTAGAATATTAATGTGATCTACGTCACTAAAACCGCTTAATCCGGGTTTTTAGCTAGATCCAAACCCACGCTTAAAATATATTGCTCGGCTTGCTGACAACTGCAGTGTTTTATCTGGTTACAGATTAGCGATACCCGATAAACCCTGAAAGATTTATGAGAGCGTTCTCAGCATGAAACCTTACACAAGCGCGCAACATATGCATGAAAAACCAATAAAAAAGCAGTTAGCCGCACACATTACGCATTTGAGAGCATGATCACGGTTGTTTCTACTGTAAATCGTTATCTTGCCGCCAACGAAAATCGGCAGGCAATGACCTTCCGGCAGCGGTACCGATATGATGCCTTCAACAGGCTAAATATCCTTTGATTAGTTATCCGGCATACGTGCCCACGGTAATTAGCATAATAAACAACCAGGGGGAGGCCAGCTATCCCCGCAAGCAGCACCTGATTCTTACCGATGCCGCTATCTCATATTGCGTCATTCGGTCTTAACCTTAAGTTTTGCCTTTAATTTTAAATTATCGTGTTCACTTCGGAGATATTTATGGACACTACACAGACCGGCACCATTGCCTCTGCGGCTTCTGGCTCTACCAGTACCTGGCGTAAAACCGACACCATGTGGATGTTGGGCCTGTACGGCACCGCGATCGGCGCGGGCGTATTGTTCCTGCCAATCAACGCCGGTATCGGTGGGCTGATTCCCCTGATCATCATGGCCATCATCGCTTTCCCGATGACCTTCTTCGCCCACCGTGGCCTGTGCCGTTTTGTTCTCTCTGGTAAAAATGCCGGTGAAGACATCACCGAAGTCGTTGAAGAGCACTTTGGTATTGGCGCAGGTAAACTCATTACCCTGCTCTACTTCTTCGCTATCTACCCAATCCTGTTGGTTTATAGCGTCGCCATCACCAACACCGTCGACAGCTTCATTACTCACCAATTGGGAATGACTTCGCCACCGCGCGCTATCCTGTCACTGATCCTGATCGTTGGCCTGATGACTATCGTGCGTTTCGGTGAGCAAGCTATCGTGAAGACCATGAGCATCCTGGTATTCCCGTTTGTTGGCGTGCTGATGTTGCTGGCTCTGTACCTGATCCCTAACTGGACCACCGCCATCTTCGACAACGTCTCTTTGTCCGGCGCAGGCACCGGCATGGGGCACGGCCTGATTATCACCCTGTGGTTGGCGATCCCGGTCATGGTGTTCTCCTTCAACCATTCACCTATCATCTCCGCTTTTGCGGTGGCCAAACGTGAAGAATACGGCCAGGAAGAGGCTGAGAAGAAATGCTCCCGCATTCTGGGCTTCGCTCACATCATGATGGTGTTGACCGTAATGTTCTTCGTGTTCAGCTGCGTGCTGAGCCTGTCACCGGAAAACCTGGCCGAAGCCAAGGCACAGAACATCTCCATTCTGTCCTACCTGGCCAACCACTTTAACAACCCGATGATTGCCTACATCGCGCCGGTTATCGCCTTTATCGCGATCACCAAGTCGTTCCTGGGTCACTACCTGGGCGCACGTGAAGGCTTTAACGGCCTGATTGCCAAATCGATGAAGAGCCGCGGCAAAACCATCAGCACCAACAAGCTGAACCGTATCACCGCTATTTTTATGCTGGTGACCACCTGGATTGTTGCGACCCTGAACCCAAGCATTCTCGGCATGATCGAGAACCTGGGCGGTCCAATCATCGCCATGCTGCTGTTCCTGATGCCGATGTACGCTATCCGTAAAGTACCTGCCATGCGCAAGTACAGCGGCCACATCAGCAACGTGTTCGTTGTTGTGATGGGCCTGATCGCCATCTCCGCAATCCTGTACAGCCTCTAATCAAGACCAGCCGGCGCTCCCTGCGCCGGCTTCTCTGCACGGCCCCCTTTCCTGTACTAACGCCTAACACCTGAAGAAGGAGGCGAAACCATGGTCAGCGTTTTCGATATTTTCAAAATTGGTATTGGTCCATCCAGCTCCCACACCGTCGGCCCGATGAAAGCCGGCAAGCTGTTCACCGATGAGTTGATTGCCAGCCAGCAGTTGATGGATACCACCCGTATAGTGGTCGACGTCTATGGTTCGTTATCTCTGACCGGTAAAGGTCATCACACCGATATTGCCATCATCATGGGACTGGCGGGCAACTTGCCGCACGACGTGGATATCGACGGTATTGCCGGTTTTATCCACGACGTTGGGCAACGCGGTCGCCTGTTGCTGGCCAATGGCCATCACGAAGTGGATTTCCCGCTGCAAACCAGCATGAACTTCCACAGTGATAATTTACCGCTGCATGAAAACGGCATGCGTATCCGCGCGTTCGCCAATGAGCAGTTGCTGCACAGCAAAACCTATTACTCGACCGGCGGGGGGTTTATCGTCGATGAAGAGCATTTCGGCCTGGCCGCGGCAAACCCGGTACAGGTGCCCTTCCCGTTCGCCTCCGCACGAGACTTGCAACAACACTGCAAAGACGCCGGCCTGTCGCTGTCCGGGCTGGTGATGCAAAACGAATTGGCATTGCACAGCAAGGCCGAGATTGACGCGCATTTCGCCGACGTCTGGCAGGTGATGCGCGACGGTATCGAACGTGGCATGAACACCGAAGGCCTATTGCCTGGCCCGATGAAGGTTCAGCGCCGCGCCGCCGCTTTGCGCCGCATGCTGGTCACGGGCGACAAAAACAATATCGATCCGATGAACGTGGTTGATTGGATCAATATGTTCGCCTTTGCCGTCAACGAAGAAAACGCCGCCGGTGGCCGCGTGGTGACGGCCCCGACCAACGGTGCCTGTGGCATCATCCCGGCGGTGCTGGCCTATTACGACCAATTTATTCGCCCGGTTAATCCAAATTCCTACAGCCGTTACTTCCTGACATCCGGTGTGATCGGCGCGTTGTACAAAATGAACGCGTCTATTTCCGGGGCCGAAGTGGGCTGCCAGGGGGAAGTGGGCGTTGCCTGCTCAATGGCGGCTGCGGGATTGGCAGAATTGATGGGCGGTAGCCCGGCACAGGTTTGCATCGCGGCAGAGATCGCCATGGAGCACCACCTGGGGTTGACGTGTGACCCACTGGCCGGTCAGGTTCAGGTGCCTTGTATCGAACGTAACGCGATTTCCGCGGTGAAAGCGGTCAATGCCGCACGTATGGCGCTACGTCGCACCAGTGAGCCGCGGGTGTGCCTGGATAAGGTCATAGAGACCATGTATGAGACGGGTAAAGACATGAACGCCAAATACCGCGAGACGTCGCAGGGCGGATTGGCGATCAAAGTGGTCGCCTGTAACTGATAAAAAAATAAGGGCGCAATTTATCATTGCGCCCTTTTATGGTTAACCGAATACGCTGCCGAACCACTGGGTCAGCTTCATCATCACCATGTCCCAGATACGGCTGAAGAAGTTACCTTCTTTCACTTCCTGCATCGCCACCAGCGGATATTGCTCAATGGTTTTGCCGTCGAGCTGGAAATCAATGGTGCCGACGACCTGATTTTTCGCCAATGGCGCTTCCAGCGTCGCCTGATTCAGTTTGTAACTGGCCTTCAGGTTTTTCATTTGCCCTTTCGGGATAGTCACGGCTGCATCTTTCGCTACGCCCAACGGTACTTCATTGACGTCGCCAAACCACACTTTCTGAGTAACAAAGGGTTTGTCGGTTTTGATCGGTGTGGCAGTTTCGTAGAAGCGGAAACCCCAGGTCAGCAATTTTTCACTTTCGCTAAAGCGGATACGATCGCTCGGTGCGCCCAGCACTACCGAGATCAGACGCATAGGACCGTCAGTGGCCGATGCGACGAGGTTATGACCCGCACCGCCGGTATAACCGGTTTTGATGCCATCCACGTTCAGATTCGAGCTCCACAACAGGCGGTTGCGGTTAATCTGGCGGATCTTGTTGAAGGTGAATTCTTTTTCTTTATGCAGCGCGTACTCATCAGGCACATCGCGGATCAGCGCCTGGCTCAGCAATGCCATATCGCGTGCTGTGCTGTACTGACCTTCCGCATCCAGGCCATGTACCGTCAGGAAATGGGTATTCTGCAGGCCCAGAGATTTGGCGTAGTTGTTCATCAACCCAACAAACGAATCCTGACTGCCTGCGACATAATCGGCCAACGCAATACTGGCGTCGTTACCCGACTGAATGACAATGCCCTTGTTCAGCTCCATCACCGGTACCTGATCGCCCGGTTTGATAAACATCAGTGAAGACCCACGCAGTGCCGGGTTACCGGTTGCCCATGCGTCTTTGCCTACGGTCACCATATCTTCCGGCTTGATCTTGCCGGCCTTGATCGCCTGCCCGATCACATAGCTGGACATGATCTTGGTCAGACTGGCGGGATCCAAGCGGGTATCGGCGTTGCCCTCCGTCAGGATTTTGCCGCTGTTGTAATCCATCAGCACATAGGCCTTGGCATCAATCTGCGGGGCAGCCGGCGCGTCGGCCGCCTGTACAACAGGAGCCGCCAACAACAGTATGCTGACGCTAAACGTTAATTTCTTCAGGGTGGTGGATAAGTTTCTTTTCATCATGACGTCGCCAGAGTGTCCATTCAAATCATTGAAATAGCGTTAACTTTCAAACATATTCACGTTTTCAGCCAACCAGCGAGAGTAGCCCGGCACGCGTTTGCCAACCGCAGACTCCCTGCGGCCCCATGACGGGTTAACGGCGCACCAAAAATGCCCTTGCTGTGAGTTTATTAGATTCATCTTATTTTTGCAGGGTTTAGCGTGAATTTTCAGCATTTTTACATAACTGTACGCTGTTACGCGTAAATTGGATGAAAAGCCTGCTGCACGCCGTTTTTTTAAACAACCCACGGCTACACGGCTGAACATCTGCACCGCTGCACATCTATGCCTCCACACGGCCAAATTGAATTAATATATTCCAAAAATGCATATTGAGGGGTTATTTGTTCTTTTTAATACGCTTATTTGCAGCGCTATCATCCAAATAACGGCCATTAAACCGAATTATTCTGGAGATTCCATGGCAATACCCCACTCCGTCATCGACATGATCGGCAACACCCCAATGTTGGAACTGACCCAGTTCGATACCGGCCCCTGTCGGCTTTTCATCAAGCTGGAGAACCAAAACCCAGGTGGCTCAATCAAAGACCGCGTTGCCTTATCGATGATCGAACAGGCAGAACGTGATGGAAGCCTACAACCCGGCGGCACCATCATTGAAGCCACTGCGGGAAATACAGGTTTGGGGCTGGCCCTGGTGGCAGCACTGAAGGGGTATAAGCTGGTGTTGGTTGTGCCGGACAAAATGAGCCGGGAGAAGATTTTCCATCTGCGTGCACTGGGTGTGGACGTCATGTTAACCCGCTCCGATGTAGGTAAAGGCCATCCGGCTTACTATCAGGATTATGCAAAACGTCTGGCGAGCGAGATCCCCGGGGCGTTCTATATCGATCAGTTTAATAACCCAGCCAATCCGGCGGCTCATACCCATACCACCGCACCGGAGCTTTGGCAGCAGATGGACCACCAGGTCGATGCCATCGTCGTCGGTGTCGGTTCCGGCGGCACGCTGGGTGGGCTGAGCCACTATTTCGCCGAGGTATCGCCGCAAACCGAATTTGTGTTAGCCGACCCGGCAGGTTCAATCCTGGCGGACTATCTCGATAACGGCCAGATCGGTGAGGCGGGCAGTTGGCTGGTTGAAGGCATCGGCGAAGATTTCGTCCCGCCGCTCAGCGACTTCAATCAAGTACGTAACGCCTACCGTATCGGAGACGCCGAGGCATTTACTACAGCACGCGACCTGCTACGCAAAGAGGGTGTACTGGCGGGTTCATCCACCGGCACGCTGCTGGCAGCCGCATTGCGCTATTGCCAGGCGCAGACCGAACCCAAACGCGTGGTCACGTTCGTCTGCGACAGCGGTAATAAATACCTGTCTAAAATGTATAACGACCATTGGATGCTGGAACAAGGTCTGTTAAGCAAACCACAGCATGGCGATCTGCGCGACCTGATCGCCTATCGTCATGACGAAGGGGCTGCGGTATCGGTAGCCCCCGAAGACACTCTGGCGATCGTTCATGCCCGTATGCGTCTGTATGAGATCTCACAGTTACCCGTGCTGGAAGGCGATCGCGTTGTGGGTCTCATCGACGAATGGGACCTGCTTAATACCGTACAGGCGGATGCCAACCACTTTAGCCTCCCCGCCACCCGCGCCATGACTCATTCCGTCAGGACGTTGCAAAAAGAAGCCAGTTATCAGGATTTACTCGCCACGTTCAATCACGGGCACGTGGCTGTGGTGCTTGATGATGAGCGCTTCCTCGGTTTGATTACCCGCACAGACGTACTTAACGCCTGGCGCCAAAAATTACGTTAATAAGGATGATTGTATGGCCAAGTTTGATACGTTGACCGTTCATGCCGGCTACACGCCGGACGCTACCGGTGCAGTAATGCCTGCCATTTATGCCACGTCAACCTATGCCCAGCCAGCACCGGGCGAGCATACAGGTTATGAATATTCACGCAGCGCCAACCCAACGCGTACCGCATTGGAGAACGCCATTGCTGAACTGGAAGGCGGCAGCCGCGGTTATGCCTTTGCTTCTGGCCTGGCAGCCTGCTCGACGGTGTTGGAATTGCTCGATCAGGGTAGCCATTTGGTGGCGGTTGACGACTTATATGGCGGTACCTACCGCTTACTGGAGAAGGTGCGTAGCCGGACAGCCGGCCTGCGCGTCACCTATGTTTCCCCGGCGGATCTTTCCGCGTTGGAGCAGGCAATCGAACCGGATACCAAAATGATCTGGGTAGAAACGCCGACTAACCCTCTGCTGAAGCTGGCCGATCTGAGCGCCATCGCCACGATCGCTAAAAAACACGGTTTGATCAGCGTGGCGGACAACACCTTTGCCTCACCTTACATTCAGCGTCCGCTGGATCTTGGCTTTGATGTCGTCGTGCATTCCGCCACCAAATACCTCAACGGCCACTCCGATGTGGTAGCCGGGGTCGCTGCAGTAGGGAACAATCCTGAGCTGGCCGAACAGCTCGGATTCCTGCAAAACGCGGTGGGCGGCATTCTCGATCCGTTCAGCAGTTTCCTGACGTTGCGCGGCATCCGTACGCTGGCACTGCGCATGGAGCGCCACAGCAATAGCGCCTTACGCATCGCCCAGTGGCTGGAAAGCCAGCCGCAGGTAGAAGACGTTTACTATCCGGGTCTGCCAAGCCACCCGCAGCACGCTCTGGCGACAAAGCAGATGAACAGCTTTGGCGGCATGATTTCAGTACGGTTGAAAGGCGACGACGCCTATGCGCGCCGGGTGATCAAACGCTCACATCTGTTCACGCTGGCAGAAAGCCTGGGCGGCGTGGAAAGCCTGATCAGTCAACCATTCAGCATGACCCACGCGTCGATTCCGTTGGAACAGCGGCTGAAAACGGGCATCACCCCGCAGTTGTTGCGCCTGTCGGTAGGGATTGAAGATGCGGAAGATCTGATTGCCGACCTGAAACAGGCTCTGGCCGAGTAATCTCCGTTCCATACACGTCAAAGGGGGTCGAACATGTGTTCGCCCCCCTTTAATCCGTTGGGCGCAGCATGTGGCCCACCGACCACTAGGTTACAACGTCCTGATAATAGCGCTGCGCTACATCGGGGTGAGAGCGAATTCGTCCCTTCAGGTAGTTAAACCCCACATCGCGCAATAGCGGATTATGCGGATCGCTGACCGGGCCGCGTGCCTCGGCGGCCAGATGCGCAGGCAGTTGATACAGTGGCACCACAGCGTCAAGTCGCGCCCCCAGGAAGAAAGCGATCGACAGACGATCGCTCCCCGCCGGCGGCGTTTCCACGCGATGTACCGTGGCGCGTAGATAACCATTGGTCGCCAGCTCCAACAGTTCGCCGATGTTGACCACAAAGGTGTCTTCACGCGGTTCCGCGTCCACCCAGCGCCCTTCTTCAATTTCAACCTGCAGGCCTTTCTGCCGGTCCTGCAGTAAAAAACTCAAAAAGCCAGAGTCCTTATGGGCACCGACTCCCTGCCCGCTGGTGGTGGCCTCACGCCCCGGATACCGTATCAATTTGATATGTTCATTGGGTTTGTCGCCGTAAAGCGAATCAAATGCGTGCTCCGGTAACGACAGGGCTAACGCGAAGGCGCGCAATAATCGCAGCGACATTACCGTCATCACCTGCTGCCATTGCAACAGTAACGGCTTCAGTTCAGGCAAGGCTTCAGGCCATTGATTCGGCCCTTGTAAACGCGCCCAACGCGGCGTTTCATACGCCAATTCCAGCGCAGGACGCTCCGCACCGATGTCGAACTGTTCGCGCCAATCCGGTTGCCCCCGCGTCAGTTCGTCCGCAGCGCGGTTATAGCCGCGAAAGTGCGGCGAACGCACCATCTGAACCGCCAATTTGTCGGCGTCCGGCAAGGCAAAAAACTGCCTGGCACGCTGTTGCAGCTGCACATTTAGCGCGCTATCAATGCAATGCCCACGCAGATAAAAAAAACCTACGTCGCGTGCCGCAACACGCAGATTGTCAAGAAATGCCTGCCGCTGACGCGCATCACCGTCAAGCTGCGAAAGATCCAGCAGCGGCAGCGTCTTCAACGTCAGTGGTGGTCGTATCATTATCTTGTTCCTCATCATCGTTCCCGACAAAGATCGGGCCGGTATAAAGGCGAATTATCAGCATCTTTAACTCCTGGATGGCCAGTGCATTACCCTATAGTTACCACCCGGCCAAAGATGCGAGCCAATATTGTTGCGTTCTAAGTTATGCAAACGTTCAACAAAGTGTCGCAAAACCGTCATCAATGTTTCTTATGCTCTGCGCAATTTCATTGTCGCCACTGGCTGGCGGCCAACGGTATCCGCTATTCTGTATACACCTCTTTCCCTCCCTGCCTGCCGGAGAAATACTGATGGATTTAGCCTTATTCGACCTGGACGAAACCCTGATTGATGATGACAGCGCCAGCCTGTGGATCCGCTGGCTGGTCGCCGAGGGGTTTGCGCCGGCAGAACTGGAACAGCAGGAACAGCAGCTCATGCAGCTCTATTACCAGGGAAAACTGTCCATGGAGGACTACATGCAAGCCACCCTAGCACCACTGACCGGCCTGAGTACCCAAACGGTAGCCGGTTGGGTACAGCGTTATATCCGTCGCGATATTCTGCCTCGCGTCTATCCAGCAGCCCGTGAACGGATGTTGTGGCACCGTGAACGCGGTGACTGCATTCTGGTCATTTCCGCCACCGGTGAACATCTGGTGGCACCGATTGCCGCACAGCTCGGTGCTGATGGCGCACTGGCGATTGGTGTCGAAGTGCAAGACGACCGCTTCACCGGCAACACCTACGGCACCATGACTTACCAACAGGGCAAAGTGACCCGTTTGAAACAGTGGCTGGCAGAACACCCGGAATTGATCTTTGAGCACAGCCACGGTTACAGCGACTCACTTAACGACAAAGCCATGTTGCAATATGTCGACAGTGCTACGGTGATCAACCCGGACAGTGAGCTCAACGCACTGGCGCTGGAGCATGGCTGGGAAGTTTGTCGCTGGGAGCGCTGAATGTGTCGACCACGCTGGCAAAAAATGCCTTCTGGTGTGACAAACGCTGCATTGTGGCGTACGAATAACTACTTAGGTTGATTAACCCACGTAAAAGAGGCGTTCTATGCTGACCATTTGGGGTCGTGAAAATTCAAATAACGTCAGGAAAGTGCTGTGGTGCGCCGCAGAGCTGGAGCTGAATTACAGCCATATCAATGCCGGCGGCGCATTCGGTAAGGTAAACGATGAACTCTACCGTTCATTGAACCCGAATGGCCTGGTGCCGCTGCTGCAGGACGATGACTTCGTGCTGTGGGAATCCAACACTATCGTTCGCTATCTGGCAGCGAAGTTTGGCAATGAACCTTTTTACCCGCAGGATCTGCAAGCGCGCGCCAGTGCAGAAAAATGGATGGACTGGACCACAGCCACCATTGTCAGCCACTTTAGCGTTGTGTTCTGGGGAATGGTTCGCACCAAGGCGGAACTGCGTGACATGGCGAAGATAGAAGCGGCAATCGCCACATTGGAAAAGCATTTCGACATTGTGGAAGAAACCCTTGGTCGCCAGCCTTACCTTTCCGGTGAGTCCTTCGGCATCGGCGACATCCCGCTGGGTAGCTTTGCTTACGCCTGGTTCTCCATGCCGATTAAGCGACAATCTCGTCCAAACATGGAGCGCTGGTATCAGCAACTCACAGAACGCCCGGCCTATCAGCGCGGTGTCATGAGCGAGTTAACCTGAGTTTCCCCCGCCCTGCAACTGCAGGGCGCCATCATTACGCCTACAGCCCGACCCGCAACAACTTGCCGTCGCTCGAATCGGTTAGCAGGTAAAGGTCGCCGTCAGGCCCAACCCGTACCTCACGAATGCGCTCGCCGCGATCTTCCAGCAACCTTTCTTCAGCGATCACGTTGTTCCCCTGTAGCGTCAGCCTGATCAGGGCTTTCTGAGCCAGCGCACCCATGAACAGCGAATGCTGCCAGGCAGGGAAACGAGGTGAGTCGTAGAATGCCATGCCGCTGACGCCCGGCGACACCCGCCAGTAATGCAAGGGCTGTTCAGTACCCGCGATCTTCTGTCCTTTAGCCTCTGGAATAGCCAACCCAGAGTAATTGATGCCATAGGTGGCTATCGGCCAGCCGTAGTTTTTCCCCGCCTGCGGAATATTGATCTCATCGCCACCCCGTGGGCCGTGTTCACTCTCCCACATCACCCCGCTCCATGGATTCAACGCCAGCCCCTGCGGATTACGGTGGCCATAGGACCAGATTTCCGGCCGTTTGCCCACCTGACCAACAAACGGATTATCTGGCGGTACAGCCCCGTCGGCAGTTAACCGCACCACCTTGCCCTGTAGCTTGTCCAAATCCTGTGCCGTCGGCCGCTGATTATTCTCACCCAACGCAATAAACAGATAGCCCTGGCGATCAAATGCCAACTTGCCGCCAAAGTGATTACCGATCGACAATTTAGGTTGCTGGCGGAAAATCACCGTGAAGTTCTCCAATCGTTGGCGATCGATGCTTAACTGCCCATAACCCACCGCGGTCCCTGCCTTACCGTCTTCACCCACTTCGGCAAAGCTGAGGTAGATTCGTCTGCTATCGGCAAAATCAGGCGCTAACAGCACTTCCAGCAGCCCACCCTGGCCTTCGGCATACACCTGAGGCACACCGGTAATTGGCGCGGACAAACCTTTATCCTGTTGCCACAGCCGCAGGCGGCCCGGTCGTTCTGTGATTAACATGCCCTGCTCACCGGGCAAAAATGCCAGCGACCAAGGGTGCTCCAATTTATCCTGTAATGGCGTGACCTTCAGCGCAGCATGCAGCAAACCGCTGAATAACAGCAGTGCCATCATCGTCGTGACTCTCCGCATGGCATCCTCCTGAATAGAAACGGGTCCATTCAGTGTAGTCCAGCAGACCACTTGCAACGTTTGTTTTAATTTTCAATATGTTGTCTTTTAGCCAGACTGTGCTTAAGTTAACGGGTAAACAAGGAGGATGTATGCACATTACCGTAACCGATTCACTCAGCGAAGAAGTCCTCGACGCCATCAGACAGGGGCTACGCGCCCACAATAGCCCGTACATTGATCCCACTCAGCGCAAGCCGCTTGCTGTCTACAGCCAAGATGAGGCCGGCCAGGTTATCGCCGGCGTGACGGCGGAAACGTGGGGTAACTGGTTAAGCGTTGACTGGTTGTGGGTGGCGGATTCGCAACGGGGTAGCGGGTTGGGCCGTAAAGTTCTGTTGGCGGCGGAGCAAGAAGCGCTTGCACGTGGCTGTCGTTATGTCCGTTTAGATACGTTCAGTTTCCAGGCGCGCCCTTTCTACGAGAAGCTCGGCTATCAACTGCGGATGACGCTGCAAAATTACCCGACAGAGCATGAATGCTACTTTCTTACCAAAACATTGACTGAATAACAGGTGACCTGATGGAAACCACAACCATGGTTGTGAACTGCGTGGCATACAAAGCCGGTAAACGGCTAGGTGAAGTGACCATTGACGACATCAGTGAGGTAGTGAAACAACCGGATACCTTTGTCTGGCTCGGCTTATGGCAGCCGGAAGACGCCTTCATGCGCAAGGTGCAGGAAGAGTTTGGGCTGCATGACCTGGCCATTGAGGACGCGTTGTTCGCCCACCAGCGCCCGAAACTCGAAACCTACGGTGATTCATTGTTTATCGTGGTTAAAACCGCACAGTGGGGTAAAGACGAAGTCGAGTACGGTGAAACACACTTTTTCGTGGGCAAGAATTTCCTGATCACGGTACGCCATGGTGCATCCCCCAGCTACGCGCCAATTCGTGCCAAGGCTGAAGAAAACCATAAACAAATGTGCCGCGGGCCGGGTTTTGCATTGTACTCAGTGATGGACTTTGTGGTGGATAACTACCGCAGCGTCGTGGCAAGGTTCGAGGCAAATATCGAAGCCATCGAAGCCAACATGTTCAAGTCAGAGTTTGACGAGGCTGCCATTGAGAACGTTTATACGCTGAGGCGACACCTGCTGGCCCTGCGCAATGCGGCAATGCCAATGGAGGAGATCTGCAACCAGCTTATTCGCCTGCATGAAGAGGTGATCCCGAAAGAACTGCGCGCCTATGTGCGTGACGTGCAGGACCACGCGCGCCAGGTTGTCAGTAACATCGACGACATGCGCGAAATGCTGACCAACGCGATGCACGTCAATCTGGCCCTCGTCACCGTGAAACAGAATGAAGTCGTGAAACGGCTCGCCGGCTGGGGAGCAATTCTGGCAATCCCAACGGTAATATTCAGTTTGTATGGGATGAACTTTGCCAATATGCCGGAACTGAAGTTCCCCTGGGCCTATCACACGATTCTCGGGGTGACCGCCGTCGGCTGCTTCTTCCTGTATCAGAAGCTGAAAAAATCCGGCTGGCTCTAGCCAATAACGGGGCTGTTGTACACAGCCCCGCTTTCACAGCGTCATCGGATCAGTTCACCACCGCCGGTCAGCCGCTATGCCGTTGATGCAGCCTCATGGCCAGCAACATCACCGTTAAGCTCAGCACCACCGCGACACTCGCCATCGCCATACCATCCCCTACCGAGCCTTGTTCAAATTGACGCCAAACAAAAACAGACACTGTCTGCACGCCAGCCGGAGACAGCAGCAACGAGGTCACCAACTCCCGCACCGAGACGGCAAACACCAACATCGCTGCCGCCAACAGGCTGGGAAACACCAAAGGTAACATGACCCATCGCAACGCTTGCAGCGGCGAAGCGCCATGCACACGAGCCGCGGCCTCAACGTTGCCACCAATCTGACGCAGTGCCGCACTGGCATAGCGCACCGGATAAGGCAACAGCACACAGCTGTAAGCAAGCAGCAAGATGCCCCAAGTGTTATAAGGTGACAACGGCCAAAAACTGCGATTCCAGGCCAGAATCAACCCCACTCCAACAACGATACCTGGCAATGCCGCCGGCAATAATGACAGTACATCAATCAGCACGGCGCCGCGTACGCGTTTGCCGACCACCAACCATGCGGCCAGAAAACCGACAACCCCGGTCAGCAATGCCGCCCCTAACGCCAGTGACAAGCTGGTACTTAACGCTGAAAAGGCATCGTTGTCCGGCTCAAACAATGGGGTGAAATGCCCTAGCGTAAGGTTGCTCCACGATACCCCACCAGAAAGCGTGGCGGAAAAAGCCGTAACCAACATTGACGCCAACGGTAACCCCACCGCCAGTAATGCCACTATGCTAAACAACATGACAACCGACCAACGCCAGCGTCCGAGCGATCGTACCGATATCGTGATCGGTTTTCCCGTGGTGGTTTCTACTTGCATCGACCCAGCAATGGCGCGTTGTAACCAAAACGCGCTCAATGCTAACCCGACCAAAATCAACGATAATATTGCCGCACCCGTCAGGTCGATAGGCCAATCAGCCAGACGTTGTTCGATACCCGACGTCAGCACCAGGACACCCGCTCGCGCGCCCAATGCTGCCGGTACGCCGTATTCCTCTATCGCTAACGTAAAGGCCAGCAGCACGCTGGCCGCAATAGCCGGAGCAGCCAGTGGCAAGCTAATACGCCAAAATGCACGCCACGGCCCGGCACCATGCACACGCGCGACTTCCGCCAGCCTGGTTCCCGCTGCCGCCATGCTGCGGGAAACGGCAAAATACACCACCGGGAAGATATTCAGCGACATCACCAGGATCACCCCCGGGAGTGAGAACAACAGTCCACTTAAGCGTATTGGCAGTAATTGCTCCAGATAACCACTGGGTTGCAATGCCAACATCCATGACAACGCCGCAATGTAAGGCGGGAGCAAAAAAGGGATCAGAAACAGCAGATCCCACAATCGCGCATAGGGCAATGCAAACAGCCCCCGCAGCGCGCCAAGCAGTATACCCAGTGCAGCGCTGACCAAGGCTACGCCTCCGCCAACACACAGCGTGTCGCTCAGTTGCCTGAACAACGTCGAGTCCGCCAATAACGCGGGAAAAGCACTGAAAGGCTTCGCCAACGATCCCTGCGCTAATGCTGGAAATACGGCTTGCAACAGCACAAATAACATTGGCATGGCGACCAACAACAACAAAACGACCACCGTGGTGCCAGGCAGCAGCGCACGCTTCATCATTCCACCTGCACGCAATTTATCGTTGCCCAAAAAGCGTGGCGAAACGATCGAGCACGGCTGAACGTGAGCCCGCTGGAGTGTCCCCTTGTGGTAACAACGTGAGTGTTTTAAACAGCGGACGTTTGGCATCAATATCTTGTCGTGCAGGCATTAACCACGCATCCGCTACCGCCCGTTGCCCCTCCGGAGACAGAACATAGTCGATAAACGCCCGCGCCTGATCGGCATGTTGAGTCGACTTCAGGATCATCATCGGTCTTGGCGCAATAACCGTACCGCTCGATGGGAAGATAACTTTGATCGCTTCACCTTCCGCCATGCTGTTATAAGAGACGTAGTCCACCGCACCGAACACTGCCGCTTTAGCACCCTGTAATACCGGTGTCAGCGCTTGCGCATTCGGCCCAGCAATGATGGCACCGTTGGATTTCAAGCTTTCAAACAGTTGCCAGGCCTGTTCGCCTTGGGCGTGTTGCAACCCCAACAGCAGATCAAGGGAAGCACCAGAAAGCGCAGGATCGGGCGTAGTGACCTTGTCTTTAAACGCTGGCTGCGCCAGATCGCGCCAGTCTTTTGGCTCCGGCGTACCACTGTTACTGTTCCAGACAATCCCCAGGGCCGAGATCCCCTGCGCCACGTAGGACGGCGTTTTAAACTGCGCCGGAACTTCCGCTGCATTAGGGCTCTGATAATCCAATAACCACCCCCGTTGTTGCAGATCCGTCGCGGTATCCCAGGAGGCAGAAATCAGTACATCCGCCCGCGGATTCGCCTGTTCGGCTTCTAGGCGCGCCATCACCTTTCCTGTGGTGGCCTGGAAAATATCAACCTTGACCCCACTTTGCTTTTCATAACCGGTAGCCAGTTTCTTGGCCAACGATCCGGGTCCTGCGGTATATAGCGTCAACGCTTGTGCGCTGTTGCTCATCATGGCGAAGGACAATGCCATAGCTAGGGCGACTCCTGTGTTTGCAATACGGCCTGAAATACGTTGTTGAAAGAACATGTTATTTATCCTTAAGCCATTAGAGGGAGGTAATTTCAGCAATGCGCCCGTCAGCCATATGCACCACGCGATTCGCCAACACCGCCGCTTCATTGCGATCGTGAGTGACGTACACCGCGGTGGTGCGCAGCTGGCGTAGAAGAGAGGCCATTTCATGGGACAAAGATTCACGCAGGTCGCGATCCAGATTTGAAAGCGGCTCGTCAAACAGCAGTACCTTCGGTTCTGCGACAATTGCCCGCGCCAGCGCGACACGCTGCTGCTGCCCCCCTGATAATTCGGCTGGGCGTCGATCGGCCAAATCCACTAAACCGACGCGATCCAGTGCGGCCAGCACCCGTTGCTGACACTGCGACCGTTCAATAGCACGCATTTTCAGGGGGAATGCCACATTCTGCACCACGCTCATATGCGGCCACAGGGCGTAATCCTGGAACACCATGCCCAAATTGCGTTGTTCCGGTGGCAGGTTGTAGCGCGCGTCGGCCACCTTCTGCTCACCAAACGAAATGCTGCCCTGTTCCGGCTGCAACAATCCGGCTAGCAGCTTCAGTAAGGTGCTTTTTCCACAGCCGGAAGGCCCCAATAGCGCCAGCGTGTACCCGGCGGGAATGGTCAAATCGATTTGTTGCAGGATCGGTTGGCCCGCTATGCGATAACACAACCCTGATGTGGTAATGGATACCGGCCCGCGTGCGTCATTGCTCATGACAACCGCCGCAATGCTCGGGCCGCAGAGAACAACGTGGCTGGATAAATAACGTAGATAGCGGACCCCAAACTTCAGTTTGAGAGAGATACCGGCATGGGGCAACCGCCCGCACCATTGGCAGGAAATGCATTAATAACATGGGTCATCCTCTTTGGGACTTTATATCGGAAAAGCGATTGTAGGCAGGAGGTAAGACGATTGAGTTACAGTATGAAGACGCTCAGATGACAACATAAAAAAATGCCCCGCGATCGGCAGGGCATGTTCAAACGATTAATTTAGCGGCATACGCGCAGGGTCGGGATATTGATACTCAAATCCGAGTTCATTGCTGATGCGGCTACCGTCGACCAATCGCCCGTCTTGCTCAGCTTCGGCGGCGAACTGCGGCGGCGTCAGGTGTAACTGTTCAGCCAATGCCGGGTAAAACTCGCGTTTTGTCGGGTGGCCCGGCGCACATAAGTTATACACGTGGCCACCCTTCGGTAATTTCAGTAACAGTTGGATGGCAGCGATCACATCGTCCTGATGCACCAGATTGACCCCTTGTGAGCCCCCCTTGACATCGACTTTGCCAGCGAGAAAACGCCCTGGATGGCGATCAACCCCCACCAACCCCGCCAAACGCAAAATATCCACTGAGGTATTGGGTAATTCATGCAGCCAGCGCTCCAACTCGGCCAACACTTGCCCCGACGGTGACACCGGTTTCAGCGGAGAATCCTCACGTACCGTACCCGTGGTTTCACCGTACACCGAGGTTGAACTGGTAAACAGGATGCGTGGCACACCGAATGCCATTGCGCTGTCCACCAGCATGCGCACCGCATTAAAGTAGTTCTCGCTGCCTTCAACCGTGCGACGGGCTGGCAACGTTATTACCAGCGCGTCAACGCGCAGCAGCGGCTCCAAATCGTCCGGTTCGCAAATCAGCTCTGGCGTCATTTCCAACTGATAGCATTCAATGCCGCTCATCCGCGCGGCTTCAACGCCGTCTGGCGTCGTTTTACTGCCAACAACGTCAAAACCACGGCTCATCAGCGACAAGGCCAACGGCATCCCCAGCCAGCCCAAACCAATAATGGCGACCTTTTTCATTATCTTCCTCTCTTGAAGATTGCAGCGCTTTGCCCGTTAAGGCTACGCCACTCCGTAGGGTGATACAATCTACTCTGCTTAAGCTTAGGTAAAGTCGCGTCTGGCTAATAACTCAACCTGTTTCAATAAATTAAATTTATGACGATAAAAAAGGGTTGCGCGACAGACAGCGGATAGTTTAGGTTAATTAGCAATTGAGTTTGTAGCGACTTTATACAGAGAAAACACCATGACACGCATTCAGTTCAGCCACCATCATCACCATCACCCTGACTAGTCTTTCAGGCGATGAGTGCTGGAAGACGGTTTTTTAATCTTCCAGTGGCGCGCAGAATGCAAGAGAGAGCCCTCGGAAGATTTCTTCCGAGGGTTTTTTTTTGGCTCCGGACAGACAGAAAAAATAATTTTTAAAATAAATTCATAAATTTACAGATTAAACAGAGGTTACCATGCTGGACAAAACACGTTTACGGATAGCAATGCAGAAATCGGGCCGCCTGAGTGATGAATCCCAGGAGTTGCTGGCGCGCTGTGGGATCAAAATTAACCTGCAGCAACAGCGTCTGATTGCCTTCGCGGAGAATATGCCGATTGATATCCTGCGCGTACGTGACGACGACATCCCGGGCCTGGTGATGGACGGCGTGGTTGATCTGGGCATTATTGGTGAGAACGTGCTGGAAGAAGAGCTGCTCACTCGCCGCGCCCAGGGTGAAGACCCGCGCTATTTCACTCTGCGTCGCCTGGACTTCGGGGGTTGCCGCCTGTCGCTGGCTACCTCACTCGACAGTGAATACACCGGCCCACAGAGCCTGCAAGATGCTCGTATCGCCACCTCTTACCCGCACTTGTTGAAACAGTACCTCGACAAGCAAGGCGTGCGTTTCAAGTCCTGCCTGTTGAACGGTTCAGTCGAGGTCGCACCGCGTGCTGGCTTGGCCGATGCGATCTGTGACCTGGTTTCCACAGGGGCTACGCTGGAAGCCAACGGCCTGCGTGAAGTTGAAGTCATCTATCGCTCGAAAGCCTGCCTGATTCAACGCGACGGCGAAATGCCCGAAGCCAAACAGCAATTGATCGACCGCCTGATGACCCGTATTCAGGGTGTGATTCAGGCGCGCGAATCCAAGTACATCATGTTGCACGCCCCGAGCGAGCGTCTGGACGAAATCGTCGCGCTGCTGCCGGGTGCCGAACGCCCTACCATCCTGCCACTGGCCGGTGCGCAAAACCGCGTCGCAATGCACATGGTGAGCAGTGAAACTCTGTTCTGGGAAACCATGGAAAAACTGAAAGCGCTCGGTGCCAGTTCGATTCTGGTGTTACCTATTGAGAAGATGATGGAGTAACGCCATGCCGAACTTCAATACTCTGGTCAAATGGGCAGACTGCAGCGCCGAACAGCGCACAGCGCTGTTGATGCGCCCGGCGATGTCCGCCTCGGACAGCATCACCCGCACGGTGAGCGACATTCTCGACAACGTGAAGGCCAATGGCGATCAGGCGCTGCGTGAATACAGCGCCAAATTTGATAAAACAGAAGTCGGTGCGTTACGCGTCACTGCCGAGCAGATCGCCGCAGCAAGCGCGCGTCTGGGGGACGAGATCAAGCAGGCAATGGCAATAGCCGTTGCCAACGTGGAAACCTTCCACAATGCGCAAAAGCTGCCGCCGGTTGATGTAGAAACCCAGCCAGGTGTGCGTTGCCAGCAGGTAACCCGCCCGATCGATTCGGTTGGTCTGTATATTCCCGGCGGCTCTGCCCCGCTGTTTTCTACCGTCTTGATGCTGGCGACACCGGCACGCATCGCCGGCTGCCGTCGCGTGGTGTTATGTTCCCCACCACCGATTGCCGATGAAATTTTGTATGCCGCACAACTTTGCGGCGTGACGGAAGTGTTTCAGGTCGGTGGCGCACAGGCAATTGCTGCCATGGCATTCGGCACCGATTCGGTGCCGCGTGTGGCGAAAATCTTTGGCCCGGGCAATGCTTTTGTCACCGAGGCCAAGCGCCAAATCAGCCAACGTCTGGACGGGGCGGCCATCGATATGCCAGCCGGCCCTTCTGAAGTACTGGTGATCGCCGATGCTGGTGCGACCCCGGCATTCGTTGCCTCTGATCTGCTGTCACAAGCGGAACACGGCCCGGACTCACAGGTGATCCTGTTAACACCCGATGCCGCAATGGCGCAGGCCGTGGCTGAAGCAGTAGAACAACAACTGGCGCAATTGCCGCGGGCTGAAACAGCACGGCAAGCGCTGGCCAGCAGCCGATTGATCGTCGCTAAAGATTTGGCCGAATGCGTGACAATCAGCAATCAGTATGGCCCGGAACACCTGATTATTCAGACTCGCAACGCCCGCGCCCTGGTCGACAGCATCACCAGCGCCGGTTCGGTGTTTCTCGGTGACTGGTCACCGGAGTCTGCCGGTGATTATGCGTCCGGCACTAACCACGTATTGCCGACCTATGGTTACACCGCCACCTGTTCGAGCTTGGGCTTGGCGGATTTCCAGAAGCGCATGACGGTGCAGGAGCTTACGCCGCAGGGCTTCATGAATCTGGCTGCCACCATTGAAACGCTGGCCGCCGCCGAACAGTTGATTGCCCACAAAAACGCCGTAACCCTGCGCGTTGCCGCACTGAAGGAGCAAGCATGAGCATTGAAAATCTGGCACGCGCCAACGTTCGCGAGCTGATCCCGTATCAATCAGCCCGCCGCTTGGGGGGGAACGGCGACGTGTGGTTGAACGCCAACGAATACCCGATCGCCCCGGAATTTCAACTGACCGCGCAGACCTTTAACCGCTACCCGGAGTGTCAACCGGCGCGGGTAATCGAGCGCTACGCCGATTACGCCGGGGTTAAAAAGGAACAGGTGCTGGTCAGCCGCGGCGCCGATGAAGGCATTGAGCTGTTGATCCGCGCATTTTGCGAGCCGGGTAAAGACGCCATCCTGTTCTGCCCACCGACCTACGGGATGTACGCCGTCAGCGCTGAAACCTTTGGCGTGGAGCGTCGCACCGTGGCGGCCAAGCAGGATTGGCAACTGGATTTGCCCGCCATCGCCGACAGCCTGGACAACGTTAAACTGATTTACGTCTGCAGCCCTAATAACCCGACCGGCAACCTGATCGACCCGAACGATTTGCGCACTCTGTTGGAAATGGCCAAAGGCAAGGCAATCGTCGCGGTTGACGAAGCCTATATCGAATTCTGCCCGCAGGCCAGTGTGGCTGGCTGGCTGAGCGACTACCCGCACCTGGCTATTCTGCGTACCTTATCCAAAGCCTTTGCGTTGGCCGGTTTACGCTGTGGTTTTACCTTGGGTAATGAAGATCTGATCGCCCTGCTGCTGAAGGTGATCGCCCCTTATCCGCTGTCTACCCCGGTCGCAGATATCGCTGCGCAAGCGCTCAGCACCGAAGGCATCCGCGTGATGCGTCAACGGGTTACAGAGATCGCCGCAAATCGCAGTGTGCTACAGCAGGCGCTGCAAAACTGCGCCTGCGTCGAGCAGGTTTTCACCAGCGACAGTAATTACCTGCTGGTACGTTTCACCGCTTCAAGTAATGTGTTTAAAACCTTGTGGGATCAGGGCATTATCTTAAGAGACCAAAATAAACAGCCCGGGTTATCCGGCTGCCTGCGTATTACGATAGGCACCCGTGATGAATGCCAACGCGTGGTTGACGCGCTGTCAGCCCTGCCCGGCGCCAACAAGACTCGCCAGGAGCCAATGTGAGCCAAAAAATCCTCTTTATTGACCGTGACGGTACGTTGATTGCCGAACCACCAGAAGACTTCCAGGTTGATCGTCTGGATAAGCTTGCGCTGGAGCCGGACGTGATCCCTTCACTGCTGGCTTTGCAGCAGGCCGGTTATCAGCTGGTGATGATCACCAATCAGGATGGGCTCGGCACCGCCAGTTTCCCGCAGGAAACCTTCGACCCGCCGCACAACCTGATGATGCAGATCCTCAGTTCGCAAGGCATTCACTTTGACGATATTTTGATTTGCCCGCACCTCCCTGCGGATAATTGCGACTGCCGCAAGCCGAAAACCGCGCTAGTGAAGGGCTACCTCGAGCCTGGCGTGATGGAAACGGCCCATTGTTATGTGATCGGCGATCGGCCAACCGACGTACAGTTGGCCGAAAACATGGGTATTCAGGGATTGCGTTATCAACGTGAAACGCTGGGTTGGAAGGAGATCGTTCGCCAGTTGACCCAGCGTGATCGTCACGCGCGAGTTAACCGTGTAACGAAAGAAACCCAAATAGACGTCAATGTCTGGCTGGATCGTGAAGGTGGCAGCAAGATCAAAACGGGCGTTGGCTTCTTCGACCACATGCTGGATCAGATAGCCACCCACGGCGGTTTCCGCATGGATATCGATGTGAAAGGCGATCTGTATATTGACGACCACCACACGGTAGAGGATACCGGGCTGGCACTCGGCGAAGCATTAAACAAGGCGCTGGGCGACAAACGCGGTATTGCACGCTTCGGCTTTGTATTGCCGATGGATGAATGTCTGGCGCGCTGCGCACTGGATATCTCCGGGCGTCCGCACCTGGAATATAAGGCCGAGTTCAACTACCAGCGTGTTGGCGATCTCAGCACCGAAATGGTCGAGCATTTCTTCCGCTCATTGTCCTACACCATGGGCTGCACGCTGCACCTGAAAACCAAAGGCAAAAACGACCATCATCGCGTCGAAAGCCTGTTTAAAGTGTTTGGTCGTACGCTGCGCCAGGCAATCCGCGTAGAGGGCAACACCCTCCCGAGCTCGAAAGGAGTGCTGTGATGAACGTGGTGATTTTGGACACCGGCTGCGCCAACCTGTCTTCGGTCACCTACGCGGTGCAGCGGTTGGGTTACCAGCCAGAGGTGAGCCGTGACCCGGAGATCGTATTGCGTGCCGACAAGCTTTTTCTACCCGGCGTCGGCACCGCGCAGGCCGCCATGGATCAGTTGAAACAGCGCGAGTTGATTGAACTGATTAAGGCCTGTACCCAGCCGGTGTTAGGCATTTGCCTCGGTATGCAGTTGCTGGCAAAAAGCAGCGAAGAGAACGGTGGCATCAATACGCTGGGCATTATCGATACCCCGGTGGTACAGATGACCGACTTCGGCCTGCCGCTGCCGCACATGGGCTGGAACCAGGTTTCTGCTCAGGCAGGCCATCATCTGTTCCGCGGCATCGAAGACGGTGCTTACTTCTACTTCGTTCACAGCTATGCGATGCCGATATGCCCAAGCACCATCGCCCAGGCGAACTACGGCGAGCCCTTCACCGCCGCCGTGCAAAAAGACAATTTCTTCGGCGTGCAGTTTCATCCAGAGCGATCTGGCGCGGCCGGTGCGCAACTGTTGAAAAACTTTCTGGAGATGTAGGCAGCATGATTATTCCGGCTTTGGACTTGATCGACGGCAACGTGGTGCGTTTGCATCAGGGCGATTACGGCCAGCAACGCGACTATGGCAACGATCCGCTGCTGCGTTTGCAGGACTACCAACAACAAGGTGCGCAGGTATTGCATTTGGTCGATCTGACCGGTGCCAAAGATCCTACTGCACGCCAGATCCCTCTGCTGCGCAAACTGCTGGCAGGCGTTAATGTGCCGGTGCAAGTTGGCGGCGGCATTCGTAATGAACAAGACGTTTCTGCTTTATTGGAGGCCGGTGCCTCTCGCGTAGTGATCGGCTCTACCGCGGTAAAACAACCGCAATTGGTGCAAGGCTGGTTTGAACGTTACGGCGCTGATGCCATGGTGCTTGCGCTGGATGTACGCATCGATGCCGACGGCACCAAACGCGTAGCCATCAGTGGCTGGCAAGAAAACTCTGATGCCACGCTGGAACAGGTGGTTGAACAATTCCTGCCTTATGGCCTGAAGCATGTACTGTGCACCGATATTTCCCGTGACGGTACACTGGCCGGCTCCAACGTCGCACTGTACCAGGAAATCAGCCGGCGCTATCCGCAGATCGCCTTCCAGGCGTCCGGCGGCATCGGCAATCTGGACGACATTGCCCAGCTACGTGGCAGTGGCGTTGAGGGTGTGATTGTAGGGCGTGCCCTACTGGAAGGTAAGTTTAGCGTTGAGGAGGCTATCGCATGCTGGCAAAACGGATAATCCCCTGCCTGGATGTTAAAGACGGGCAAGTCGTAAAAGGCGTGCAGTTCCGCAACCACGAAATCATCGGTGACATCGTACCGCTGGCGCAGCGCTATGCGCAAGAAGGCGCAGATGAACTGGTGTTTTACGACATTACCGCGTCCTCCGACGGCCGGGTTGTGGATAAAAGCTGGGTATCACGGGTAGCAGAAGTGATCGATATCCCGTTCTGCGTCGCGGGTGGCATCAAAAGTCCGGAAGATGCTAGTCAGATCCTCTCTTTCGGCGCCGACAAGATTTCTATCAACTCTCCGGCGTTGGCTGACCCGACATTGATTAGCCGTCTGGCGGATCGTTTTGGCGTGCAATGCATTGTTGTGGGTATTGATACCTGGTTTGACAGCGAAACCGGCAAGTATCACGTCAACCAGTACACTGGCGATGAAAGCCGTACCCGCGTCACTCAGTGGGAAACCCTGGATTGGGTTAAAGAAGTGCAAAAACGCGGTGCCGGCGAAATTGTACTGAATATGATGAATCAGGATGGCGTGCGCAACGGTTACGATTTGGAACAGCTGCGACAGGTACGGGAAGTCTGTAAGGTGCCGTTGATCGCCTCCGGCGGCGCAGGCACCATGGAGCACTTCCTGGAAGCGTTCCGTGATGCGGACGTTGATGGCGCACTGGCTGCGTCAGTATTCCACAAACAAATCATTAATATTGGCGACCTGAAAAGGTTCCTGGTCGAACAAGGCGTGGAGATTCGCGTGTGTTAACAGAACAACAGAGAAACCAGCTGGACTGGGAAAAAACCGACAACCTGATGCCCGCTATCGTGCAGCACGCCGTCTCCGGCGAAGTGTTGATGCTCGGTTATATGAACCAGGAAGCCCTGAGCACGACGGAGCAAAGCGGCAAAGTCACTTTCTTCTCTCGCACCAAACAACGGCTGTGGACTAAAGGGGAAAGTTCCGGGCACTTCCTCAATGTGGTCAGTATCACCCCGGACTGTGACAACGATACGCTGCTGATTTTGGTGAACCCAATCGGCCCCACCTGCCACCTGGGTAACACCAGTTGTTTCTACCCAGCCAACAGCGATTGGGGTTTCCTCTATCAATTGGAACAACTCTTGGCTGAACGCAAGACCGCCAGCCCAGACAGCTCTTACACGGCAAGTCTGTACGCCAGCGGCACCAAACGCATCGCGCAGAAAGTGGGCGAAGAAGGCGTGGAAACCGCGCTGGCCGCCACGGTAAACGATCGTGAAGAGTTGACCAACGAAGCTTCTGATCTGATTTATCACCTGTTGGTGCTGTTGCAGGATCAGGATTTGGACTTGAGCAAGGTGATTGGCCGGCTGCGCGAGCGGCACCAAAAGTAATTACCTATCGTCTTCGAGGCACGATTTTTTCGTGCCTCAATGCTTCCAATATTTGACTACGCTGTTTACCGTCACATTTTAACACCTTTTTTTTCAAAAAAACCGTTTTGATCTTATATTGAAACTGACATTTAAATAACACGTTAGGATTGATGATATGGCAAACGAAAAACTTTCATGCTTTGAAAGCATGGGTGACAATTGTGAGTTCGGTTTTTATCTTCGTTCAAAAGGCATTGAAAATGGTAGTTTATTCCGTTGGTCGCTAATAAAGGATTACCGGGATGTTTTAAATTTAATCGTCGGTGATTTTGATGGATTTTATAGACTAGACAACCTTCAACCCACCTGGAAAAACATGTTAATTGACAATGCGAACGGCGTTATTTTCCACACAGAACTATACAGTCACCAAATAGAAGGGAATTGGTTTTTTGAAGGCGATGATAAAGAAATAAAAGAAAAATACTTGATAGAAAAAGAGAAAATAGATTATTTAGTCAACAAGTTCAGAATATCACTAAAAGAAGGAAATCGAGTTTTCGTTATCAAGAAAAACAACAATCAGGTTGACATGTCTGTTATCAGGCAACTAGCAGATAAACTTAATCAGTTCGGGAAAACCAAAATACTGGTAGTGTTTCAAAGCGATGATATCAACAAGCAAGGCACGATAGAACATAATGATGATAACGTGCTAGTTTCCTATATTGACCGATTTGCCGACTATAGCCAAGCAGATAATATTTCTATCGAAGGATGGGATAAAATAATTAATAATGCTATCGGCATTATTTAGGAAAGAATAAAAGAACGGTTTCTGAGAATATGTTTATGACTGTAAATAAAAAACGCCGCAGTAAGCGGCGTCTCCTTTTAGATTTAACGTCCCCGAAGAGTATTAAAAATTTTACGACCGACTCGATAGAAGAAACCCTTCTTATTCACAGCAGAAAATAGGGCATTGAAACGATCGTGAGCCCAACCATCTCTCTGCTGGGAGATTAGGTAATCGAGTTTCTCATTGATCACACCAATTTCTGCTGAACCATTAACATTCGGGTTACTGCGGTAGAAAGCCAAATCACGTTCCAACCGATTGATCTTATCCATAAAGGATGGAATCAACCCCATCGTATATTGGATCTGATTATCAGGGGACATGAATGGGCGATAACTACGGAAGTTATTCTTACCCTTATTCCCACTGATCAACATACCGCTGTTAGCGACGCGGTACCAGAATAAGGCTTCAGGCACCAACTGAATTTTATGCCCTGCCAAAGCCACACGGCAGAAGAATTCCCAATCTTCGTGACCAATACCATAATCTTCAGTAAAACCACCAACGTTGTCGAAGACGCTCTTTCTAATCATTGCATTCGCATCACCAAAACAGTTTGCGAAGCTAGCCACATTTAGATCCGCTCCCAGCGGAAGCCAACAATCTTTCATCTTACGGAATGGTGATGGGAATTCATCGCCATAAATCAAATCGCTTGGCGTAGTCAGCAAATCGCAACCTGAGTGAACGGCCGCGCGTACGAATGTTTCAATCTCATACGGTTTAGCCACATTATCGTCATCCATGAAGATTAAATATTCACCAGATGCATGTCTCGCCGCTAGATTTCTTGCTGCTCCCAAGTAATTATTGGAGCTTTTTATAATCTTCCATCCCTTAGCCATAAACTCTTTATTTAATAGATCAAGGTAGCGTCGGGACTCCTCTTTAATACTGCCATCATCGACGAGAATAACTTCAAAATTCGAGTACGTTTGTGTTTTTAAAGATGCAATAGCTTGTTGCAGCAGGTGACTTCGATCGTGGTGCACCAGACATACACTGACTAGTGGCTCCTGATTTACATCAACAGAAGGCCCACTTCTCTCGAAAGATTCGTTAAATTTATTAACCCACGATGTTTTAATTTCCTCAACATCCTGTACCAAATTCGATTTAATCGTGAGGTTTAATAGCCTAAAAATAATCTTCTGATAAAGTGAGCTCGGTGTCGGGTTAAATATAATATCAGAATGATTTTCTTCAGGAATAAGCTCTTTAATTCCTCCAACAGACGAGGCAATAAAGTTCACTCCTCCGATCAAGCACTCATAGACCGTGTACGGTGAGTTTTCCACCAAAGAAGGGATAATGACAAGAGCATTGTCTTTTTTAATATAGGCATCAGCTTGACTACGATCATAGTCGGTAATGATATTTACTTTAGTATCAAGCGAATCTGTTTTGGTTCTAATATGCTCAATAGAGTTGAAACCTTCAGCCACAACCCCTTTTCCCATGAATGTAATGGCAGATATTTTAGCCACTTCATCTTCTTTTAGGTTATGCAAAGCTCGGAGGAAAATATCTAACCCTTTACGCGTTTCCAGGCGACCAAAGAAGATTAGCTCAATGCCTGAAGCCGATTTCCTTGCGTTTTTGGGAACGATCTCGTCATCAGTTGGGCTGATAGAAAATGGTTCACAGTTGAGAATAACCTGACTCGAGGCAGGTAGTACCCATTTCTTATCGCGCATCCAATCCAAAAGATAGTGCGAAGGGCTAATAATCTCATCTGCCATTTCAACGACCTTTTGCTCCATGAAATAAAGTTCCATGTGATTTTGGTCGTAAGGAAGTTGATAGTTTCCTTCATCAGCCCACAGTGTCGAACTGTGTGTATTAATGATGAATTTAGTATCGGTAAAGAACAGTCCCTGTTCTTTAGCTAAAAGCGTATAATAAAGGTCGGCTTGCCATTCACAAGCTATCACTACGTCATAATGAGCGCTTTCGCAGCCCTTCATCCATTCGTAAATGTTATAGCTTTTCCTTCTGAAATACGGCGCATCAATATTTATTTCTTTCAATGGGGGAAGAACCATCAATTTAACATTGTGTCCTTCATAGATTCCAACCCAATGATCTGTTTTTCTTTCGCCAGATTCTGAATAATCACCGCAGGTATACAGCACCTCAACATCAAAGCCCGATTTCGCCATATTCACTGCTAGTGAGGTAAAAGCTGTTCCAATTCCTCCATTACGGATTGGACCTTCAATATCAGGAGTAACTATAAGAACCTTTTTCATAAAAAACTCATCCTTTTATCATTCTAATAACTTGCGCTGATTATTTTTATCAAAATATTTACACTGCTATAGTCTTGTCGAACACCAGATACTTGGCTTTGTTGAATAAATCAGATTTCGGGTAAGTCTCCCCCGTAGCGGGTTGTGTTTTCAGGCAATACGCACGCTTTC
>NZ_JBXWKI010000011.1:0-208132 GCF_058190535.1 Serratia sp. CoH_134_PS_4 | reverse complement strand
AAGGCGCAGGCACTGCTGAAATAAGCCCTGCCCTGTCGCGTGACCCTAAGCCCGGCACATTGCCGGGCTTTTTCTTGCCCAAAAATCGTCCAACCTCACAAAACACGAAGATAAAAAATCAACGGCGTTGCTTAAGAACACTTATTAACTATATGTTAATTTTTGGTTTATTAAATGTAGCCAGGAGTTGATCATGTTAACAAGAATCAGCATGTCGGTCGTAGCGATGGCTGTGCTGGGCGTAGTGCCTGCTTACGCTGAGTTCCCGGCAGGCTATCCCGCTGACTATCAAAAAATCGTGGACGGTGCGAAGAAAGAGGGCAAGGTCGTGGTGTATTCCACCACAGATACCAAAGCTGCCGGGCCGCTGATCCAGGGATTCGAAGCGTTGTACCCGGGCGTTAAAGTCGAATACAACGATATGAACAGCACCGAATTGTACAACCGCTATATCAGCGAGCAGGCTGCAGGTGGCACCAGCGGCGACGTGGTATGGAGCTCGTCGATGGATACGGCGCTGAAACTGGCCACTGACTACGCGCAAGAATATGCCTCGCCAGAGCAGGGCCAACTGCCCAAGTGGGCGGTATGGAAAGAGAAAGCCTACGGCACAACCTATGAGCCGGTGGTCTTCATCTATAACAAACGACTCATCCCGCAGGGTGATGTGCCGGACTCACATGCTGCACTGGCAAAACTGATCGCCAGCCAAACCGACAAGTTCAAAAAGAAAGTCACGACCTATGACATTGAAAAGTCGGGGCTGGGGTTCATGCTGTCGGTACAGGACTTTAAGGCAGATCCCCATTATTTCGCCACGTTGGCAGACATTGCTAAAGGGGGGCTGGCGGTTCAGTCGTCTACCGGGACCATGATGGAAAGGGTGTCATCCGGTGAGAATCTGATTGGTTTCAATATCCTGGGTTCATACGCTGAAGCTCGCGCCAAAACCGACCCTTCACTCAGTATCTCTTATCCGAAGGACTATACCCTGGTGCTGTCGCGCGTGTCCTTTATCAGTAAAGAGGCGACCAACGCGAATGCAGCAAAACTGTGGCTTAACTTTGTGCTGTCGGAAAAGGGCCAGAGCATTCTCGCCAATCAGGCGGATATTCCCTCCATCCGTAATGACATTGAAGGCAAAAACGATATCGATGGCATGACCAAAATGCTCGGTAATGCGCTGAAGCCGATTCCGGTGGATGAAAGCCTGCTGGAGTATCTGCAACCGGCCAAACGTCTGGATTACATTAAACAGTGGCGTGCCGCCGCGGCCAAATAAGTTCAATATCCGGACGCGTGTCTGCCACCGTGGCGCGCGTCCTTTGGTGGTTTATGACCAGGGATAAATTATGAATGCATGGCGCAGAAAGTGGCAGAGCCTGCCGCGCAGCTTGGTGGTGGTGATAACCGCACTGGTTATTTATGTGCCACTGTCATTTATCGTGATTCAAAGTTTCCTCTCCGCTCCCTTTTTCTCTCCCTCCAAGGTTTTTAGCCTTGAGGCGTTCCAATTTATTTTCACCGATCCGGACTTTTACAAGGCGCTGAAAAGCGGGTTTATCCTGGCTTTCGGCCTGGTGGTGATCGCGATTCCGCTGGGGGGAATCCTGGCCTTTTTAATGGTCAGAACCGATTTGCCCGGCCGCCGATTTATTGAACCGCTGATCCTGGTGCCAATCTTTGTCTCGCCGATGGTCTTGGGCTTTGGCTACGTGGTTGCCGCCGGGCCGGTCGGCTTCTTTTCACTGTGGGCGGAATCGCTGCTGGGGTTTGTGCCCTGGAATATCTATTCGATGGCCAGCATCGTGGTGATCGCCGGGTTGACGCACGTACCGCACGCCTATCTCTATATTTCCTCGGCGTTGCGCAGCGTGGGTTCTGACGTAGAAGAAGCCGCCCGAACGGCGGGTGCTTCACCTTTGCAGGTAATGACTGCCGTTAGCTTGCCGATGGTGCGGCCTTCGATTCTGTACGCCGGGGTTTTGCTGTTCTTCCTCGGGCTGGAAGTGTTCGGCCTGATGCTGGTACTGGGGGATCCAGAGGGCAATCTGGTGCTGGCAACCTACCTGTATCAATTAACCAACAAGCTGGGGACACCGTCTTACCATTTGATGGCGGCGGTAGCGGTGGTGCTGATCTGTATCACCATTCCATTGGTCATGTTGCAGCGCCGCCTGATGCGTACCGCCAACCGTTTTGTCACGGTTAAGGGTAAGGCCTCGCAGGCGCGGGCGCTGCCGCTGGGAAAATGGCGCTGGGTGGCCGGTGCGGTGGTGGTGTTTTGGCTGACGGTGACTATCGGTGTGCCACTGGTGGGTGTGGTGCTGCGTGCCTTTATTTCTAATTGGGGGGTGGGCGTTTCAATCTGGGATGAGCTGTCGCTCAACACTTTCCGCACTATCTGGCAGCAGCCGAACTTGCTGCGAGCCATCGTCAACTCGATGGCGATTGGGGTACTCGGTGGCGCGCTGGCGGTGGTCTGTTACTTGTTCATCGGCATTGCCATGCATCGCAAACCTGACGGGGCTACCCGTTTTCTTGATTACAGCGTGCTGGTGCCGCGTGCGGTACCTGGCCTGTTGGCGGGGTTAGCCTTCTTGTGGGTCTTCCTGTTCTTGCCAATGTGGCTGGATAAGTCGCTGAAAGAGGGCTGGCTTTCGGTGCTACCGATGGCTGAATGGCTGCGGGAAAACCTGATCGTCTGGCTACGTTCCTTACGCAGCACCATCTTCAGTGTCTGGCTGGCGTACACCGTCGTTTGGATGGCGTACGGCCTACGGCTGATCTCGTCGACGTTGCTGCAAGTCGGCCCTGAGCTGGAAGAAGCGGCGCGCAGCGCTGGGGCGTCCCGTGGCCAGATCACCCGCCACGTCACCATTCCGCTGTCGCGTTATGGCTTGATTGGCTCGTGGTTGCTGATGTTCCTGATTTTCGAGCGTGAGTATTCCACCGGGGTCTATCTGTTGTCTCCGGGCACTGAAACCATAGGTTCGATGCTGGTGTCTCTGTGGGCGGCGGGTGCCATTGATATTGTCGCCGCACTTTCCTTCATTAACATCCTGTTGGTGGTGTTAGGTCTGGGTATTGCCCTGCGCTTTGGAGTGAAATTACATGATTGAACTTTCGGTAGAAGATCTGCATTTAACTTACGGCGACAACCCGGTACTGAAGGGCGTCTCTATGCAGCTAAAGCGTGGCGAAGTGGTTTCGTTGCTGGGGCCGTCGGGCAGCGGTAAAACCACGTTGCTGCGTGCGGTCGCCGGGCTGGAAAAACCGACTCAGGGCCGCATTATCATTGGCAGCAATACCGTGTACAACGGCAGCGCGCGCAGCGAAATTCCTGCGGAGGAGCGCAACCTGGGGCTGGTATTCCAGTCCTACGCCCTGTGGCCACATAAAACGGTGTTTGAGAATGTTGCCTACCCGCTGAAATTACGCAAAGTGGCTTCGGCGGAAATCAACCAGCGGGTACAAGGTGTGCTTGATCAACTGGGGCTGGGGCATTTGGGTAAGCGCCATCCGCATCAGTTGTCCGGTGGCCAGCAGCAACGCGTGGCAATTGGCCGGGCGCTGGTGTACAACCCGCCGGTCATTCTGCTGGATGAGCCTTTGTCGAACCTTGACGCCAAGCTGCGCGAAGAGGCGCGGGTTTTCCTGCGTGAGCTGATCATCAAGCTGGGGCTTTCGGCGCTGATGGTGACGCACGATCAGAACGAGGCGATGGCGATTTCCGATCGCATTTTGCTGCTTAACAACGGAAAAATTGAGCAGCAGGGCACGCCGCAGGAAATGTACGGTTCGCCGTCGACCCTGTTTACCGCCGAGTTTATGGGCAGCAATAATCGCCTGAACGGCAAGATCACCGAGGTGGTTGACGGCAAAGCGCGCATTGAAGGCAAAGACTGGGCGTTGTGGGGCATGGCGGGGGCAGGGGTAAAAGCCGGCGAAGAGGCCACGGCGGTGATCCGCGTGGAGCGCGTACGCCTGGGGGATGACCCGCAGGGTAACCAGCTTGAGTTGCCGCTGCTGACCAGCATGTATCTGGGCGATCGTTGGGAGTACCTGTTCCGCACCGTCGCTGAGGATTTTGTCGTGCGGGCCTATGGCACTGAAGTGCGCGGCCAGACGCTGTGCCGGCTTTCCCTGCCGGCCGAGCATCTGTGGATATTCCCGAAAGCCTAGCGGTCCACACCTCATCGTTACCAAGATATCTGGCGTATCACAGCGGATTGAGATTGAAAAAGTGTGCGCTAGATCATCTTATTCTCGCAAAGTGCCGTTCGGTTGTCAGGCAGGCTGTCGCATCTGTTCCTTTTGGCAAAACTTTGGTTTATGCTCGGCTGAAGCGTTTCAGTTGTAGCTGTATTCAACAGAAACGTCAGAGTGAAGGTAATGAGTGAAGGCTGGACCGAAGGAATAATGCGACGCGACGATTCACAGCAGGTGGTGCGCTAAAGTACTCTATGCGGGTTATCTAGATGACCCAGTCAGCGCCCTCTCAATAACGGTGAACGCGCCCGGGGAGAGAAGGCCCTTTTTCAGGAGCAGCATGACAATCCGCATAGCGATAAACGGTTTTGGCCGCATAGGCCGCAGCGTTTTACGCGCACTGTACGAATCGGGACGACGAGCGGAAATTTCCGTGGTGGCAATTAACGAATTGGCAAACGCCGAGGGGATGGCCCATCTACTGAAATACGACTCCAGCCATGGCCGCTTTGCCTGGGATGTGCGTCAGGAATGCGACATGCTGACCGTCGGGGACGACCGCATTCGCTTGCTGCATCAGCCCGCGCTGGAACAGCTTCCCTGGGGTGAGCTTGGTGTAGATGTGGTGCTGGACTGTAGCGGTGTCTACGGCAGCCGAGCCGATGGCGAGGCCCATCTGGCTGCGGGGGCGAAGAAAGTGTTGTTCGCCCACCCTGGCGGTAACGATCTGGATGCCACCATCGTGTTTGGCGTCAATCATCAGACGCTGCTGCAGGAACACCGCATCGTTTCCAATGCGTCATGCACCACCAACTGCATTATTCCGGTCATTAAGCTGCTGGACGATGCCTTCAGCATCGAATCCGGCACGGTAACGACCATTCACTCTTCGATGAACGATCAGCCGGTGATAGATGCCTATCATCAGGATTTACGGCGTACTCGTGCGGCGAGCCAGTCGATTATTCCGGTCGACACCAAATTGGCTGCCGGAATTACCCGTATTTTCCCGCAGTTTTGCGATCGTTTCGAAGCGATTTCCGTACGCGTGCCGACCATCAACGTGACGGCGATAGATCTCAGCGTCAGCGTCAGTTCGGCGGTGAAAGTGGCAGAGGTCAACCAGTTGTTGCAAATGGCCGCACGGGGATCTTTTCGTGGTATAGTTGACTATACAGAACTACCATTAGTCTCGATCGATTTTAACCATGACCCGCATAGCGCTATCGTCGACGGTACGCAGACCCGGGTCAGCGGTCAGCACCTCATCAAGACATTGGTCTGGTGTGATAATGAATGGGGCTTTGCCAATAGGATGTTGGATACAACACGGGCAATGGCCGCAAGCGGTTTCTAGTACGGCGGTATCGGCATTGGTCGATGCGCCGCTCAGGCAACTTTATAGTTTCTAGAGAATCAACCAAGAGGGTTCACCATGTCTGTAATTAACATGTCCGATCTGGATCTGGCAGGTAAACGCGTTCTGATCCGCTCCGATCTGAACGTTCCAGTGAAAGACGGTAAAGTGACTTCCGATGCACGTATCCGTGCCTCCCTGCCGACTATTGAAGCTGCGCTGAAACAAGGCGCCCGCGTGATGGTAACGTCCCACCTGGGCCGTCCTACCGAAGGCGAGTACAACGAAGAATTCTCCCTGCTGCCAGTTGTTAACTATCTGAAAGAACACCTGAAAACCCCGGTTCGTCTGGCGAAAGACTACCTGGATGGCGTTGACGTTGCAGAAGGTGAACTGGTTGTGCTGGAAAACGTCCGTTTCAACAAGGGCGAGAAAAAAGACGACGAAACCCTGTCCAAAAAATATGCGGCGCTGTGCGACGTGTATGTGATGGATGCTTTCGGTACTGCACACCGTGCGCAGGCGTCTACCCACGGTGTAGGTAAGTTTGCACCTGTAGCTTGTGCGGGTCCGCTGCTGTCCGCAGAACTGGAAGCACTGGGTAAAGCGTTGAAAACCCCAGCTCGTCCGATGGTTGCCGTGGTTGGTGGTTCTAAAGTTTCGACTAAATTTGATGTGCTGAACTCGCTGGTGAAAATCGCCGATACGGTGATTGTGGGCGGCGGTATCGCTAACACCTTCGTGGCTATCGATAATAACGTCGGCAAATCCCTGTACGAACCTGACTTCGTCGAGGCAGCGAGAAAACTGCGTGACGAGTTCAAAATCCCGGTTCCTACCGATTCTCGAGTAGGGACGGAGTTTTCTGAAACTGCACCTGCTACCTTGAAAAAAGTCAGTGAAGTCAACGATGATGAAGAGATCATGGACTTCGGTGACGAAACTGCGCTGGCTATGGCTAAGTTGTTGAAAGAAGCCAAAACCATTCTGTGGAATGGTCCGGTTGGCGTATTCGAGTTCCCTAACTTCCGTAAGGGCACCGAAATTGTCGCAAAAGCTATCGCAGACAGCGAAGCCTTCTCAATTGCCGGCGGCGGCGACACTCTGGCAGCCATCGATCTGTTCGGGATCGAGGATAAGATTTCCTACATCTCAACCGGCGGCGGCGCCTTCCTGGAATTCGTGGAAGGTAAAGCGTTGCCAGCGGTAGTGATGCTGGAAGAGCGCGCTAAGCAGTAATTCAGACAACGGGAGGCGAAAGCCGCCCGTTTGTTTTATACCGCGCGGCATACTGCGGCGCGGCATGAAAAAATCGATTTACATCCATCTACGGCCGACGAAACAGGACAAAGTAACATGTCTAAAATTTTTGATTTCGTAAAACCGGGTGTCATCACTGGTGATGACGTTCAGAAAGTATTCGCAGTAGCTAAAGAGAACAACTTTGCGCTGCCAGCAGTTAACTGTGTAGGTACCGACTCTATCAACGCCGTGCTGGAAACAGCAGCGAAGGTACGTGCTCCGGTTATCGTACAGTTCTCTAACGGCGGTGCTGCGTTCATCGCCGGTAAAGGCGTGAAGACTGACGTTCCTCAGGGTGCAGCAATTCTGGGCGCAATCTCTGGTGCACATCATGTTCACCAGTTGGCTGAGCATTACGGCGTGCCGGTTATTCTGCACACCGACCACTGTGCCAAGAAACTGCTGCCATGGCTGGACGGCCTGTTGGACGCTGGCGAAAAACACTTCGCAGCGACGGGCAAGCCACTGTTCTCTTCTCACATGATCGACCTGTCTGAAGAGTCCCTGGAAGAAAACATCGAAATTTGCAGCAAATACCTGACTCGCATGGCGAAGATCGGTATGACCCTGGAAATCGAACTGGGCTGCACCGGCGGTGAAGAAGATGGCGTGGACAACAGCCACATGGACGCATCTGCACTGTATACCCAACCAGAAGACGTTGCTTACGCGTACGAAAAACTGAACGCGATCAGCCCACGCTTCACCATCGCAGCGTCCTTCGGTAACGTGCACGGCGTTTATAAGCCAGGCAACGTTAAACTGACACCGACCATTCTGCGTGATTCTCAGGACTACGTGTCCAAGAAATTCAATCTGCCACACAACAGCCTGAACTTCGTGTTCCACGGCGGTTCCGGTTCTACCGACGCAGAGATCAAAGAATCCGTAGGTTACGGCGTGATCAAAATGAACATCGATACCGATACCCAATGGGCAACCTGGGACGGTATCCTGCAGTACTACAAAGCGAACGAAGCTTACCTGCAGGGCCAGTTGGGCAACCCGAAAGGCGCCGACCAGCCGAACAAGAAATACTATGACCCACGCGTATGGCTGCGTTCAGCTCAGACTTCCATGATTACTCGTCTGGAACAGGCTTTCAAAGATTTGAACGCAGTTGACGTTCTGTAATCTTGCCTAGCTGTTAGCCATAAAGGCTCCCTTCGGGGAGCCTTTTTTGTTTCTAGCTCAGCAGGCTGGCGCCGACGTTGATCGACAGCCCCAGGATCACCAGGTTGAAGACAAAGGAAATGACCGACTGTAGCAGGGCGACTTTGCGTACTTCTGCTGCGCCAACCGCGACGTCGGCGGTTTGCGAAGCGACTGCAATGGTAAAAGAGAAATAGGCGAAGTCCCAATAGGTCGGCTCTTGAAGGTTACCGGGGAACAGCAGCGGTAGAGGATCCTGCGGTGCGCCCTGGCGGTAAAACTGGTGCGCATAGTGCATGGTAAATGCCGTCGGTAGCAGTAGCCATGACACCACAAGCGTGGTGCCGGTTAACACCAGGTGCAGTGTTTTCAGTGAGTCGCTGACCTGCTTGGCCGTACTCAGTTCAAACAGAATGGCCAAAATGCTCACCAGACAGCCGATGCTGACCAACGCCAAAACCATGCTGGCGCTTTCGTCCTGCGCGCGGGCACGTTGGCGAATGTGCTTGGGAGTGCTAACCAGCATCAGCCGCCAGAGAAACAACAGATAGAGCCAGGCCAGCACGTTCCAGCCGAGCATCAGCCGTTGCAGTTGAGACAGCTGGGCGGGGAGTAACAGATAGCACAGAATACCTGCGCCAACAGAAAGTAACAGCCGCGGACGGACCTGCCAGTAGTGCCTGAGCGGGGAAAGTATACGCATTGCGGGACAGGTTCCTTGTCTTAAAAAAGTGAGGGCGCTGTGTTCAGCATAGAAGAAGTCGAGCCACCGTTTTGGCTATTTTTAGCGCTTACGCTTGGCATGCTGCGTGAATGTTGGTTAACCTATGGCGGTGGTTTCCTACTGACATCTGATGTCGGTGTATTTTTGAGAGTTTACCCCTTTAGGGGCAGAGTTAGGACGACACGAATGAAAGATCTGAACGTAGTAGACGGCATTAATGGTGCCGGTAACTGGCTGGTGCAGAACCAGGATTTATTGATTCAGTATGCAGTGAACATCGTTGCGGCGATCGTTATCTTCATCATCGGTTCGATCATTGCTCGTGTGGTCAGCAATGCGGTAAATCGGGTAATGAAGCTGCGCGGTATCGACGCCACAGTCGCTGATTTCCTGTCGGCAATGGCGCGATACGGTATTCTGGCCTTCACCTTTATCGCTGTGCTGGGGCGCGTTGGCGTACAGACCACCTCAGTGATCGCGGTGCTGGGTGCTGCGGGTTTGGCTGTGGGTCTGGCTTTGCAAGGGTCGCTGTCCAACTTCGCCGCAGGCGTGTTGCTGGTGGCCTTCCGTCCGTTGCGTGCCGGTGAGTATGTCGATTTGGGCGGTGTGGCCGGTACTGTCGACCAGGTGCAGATTTTCTCTACCACGCTGCGTACGGCAGACAACAAGACCATCGTGGTGCCGAACGGTAAAATTATCGCCGGTAACATCATCAACTATTCCCGCGAGCCAAATCGTCGCGTAGACATCGTGGTTGGCGTGGCGTATAACGCTGACATCGATGTAGTGAAAAAGGTACTTGGCGATGTGATCGCGGCCGACAAGCGCATCATGCACGCCAAAGGCGTGACTGTGCGGCTGACCGAGATGGCACCGTCCTCACTGAACTTTGTGACCCGTTCCTGGACCACCAATGCAGAATACTGGAACGTGTACTTTGATCTGATGGAAAACTTCAAGCGTGCGCTGGATGCCAACAACATCGGCATTCCGTTCCCGCAGATGGATGTTCATCTGTATCGCAACGATGCGACCACAGCGAAAGCAGAATAAGTGAGAAGGGGCCACGGCCCCTTTTTTGTTGGATCAGTGTGGCAAAGCGGACGCTGGCGTGGGTACGCGGCGGTGCGAGCTGAGCCGGTAGAGCAGGAATATGGCGGCAGAACCCACCAGTACCGGCATCGCCAGCCAGATAAAGAACATCTCAGACGAACCCGCAGTGACAATCATCCAGGCATCGAGCATGGATCCCACGATTGAACCGAAGCGCCCGCTCGCCATCGCCCAGCTGACCCCCGTGACGCGGGCCGCGGTGGGATAGATCGTGGCGGACACCAGGTTCAGGCCGTTCTGTGCACCAGCCACGCCGAAACCGATCAGGAACACCGTGGTCGCCAGCGTGTAGACATCCCCCATCAGGTAACCGGTGGCGCCGACAACCAGCGCTGCACCCAGGTAGGACAGAGCAAGTACCCGGTATGGCCCGACGCGGTCCATCAGCAGCGCCATAAGGATAGCTCCGAGCGTCCCGCCCAGTGGCACCATTGCCCCAATGCGCGACGCGTGAACGATATCGTAACCGGCATCTTTGAGAATGCTCGGCAGCCAACTGGTGAGCTGGTAAAACACGAACAGCGAACAGAAGAACGCCACCCACAGCAACAGGGTGCGCACCGCACGGCCTTCGATAAACAGGTGCGATATCGGCGATCTGGCCTGTACTGGACGTTCGTCATCGACAATCGTTACGCCTGCCCAGTTTTTGCCGGTGATGCGTTCGACCACGTGGCGCAGGCGATCGGCATGTTTTTGGCTGGCAGTCATAAAGCGTACTGATTCGGGCATTTGCCAGGCCAGCAGCGGCAGCAACAGCAGCGGGGCAATGCCGCCGAACATCAACAGGCCACGCCAACCGAACGCAGGGATAATTTGCCCGGCGAGCAGGCCACCCAGCGCCAAACCGGCGGTAAAGCCGCTCCAACTCAGTGTGACCATGATCATACGGCGACGCGCCGGCGAGTACTCCGAACTGAGGGTGATGCAGGTGGGCATCGCACCGCCTAAACCGATGCCGGTGATTAACCGCAGCAGAGTCAGCGACTCGATTGAATGGGTATAGGCAGAGGCCAGAGTGCCGCCGCCAAAGATCAGTATCGAAACGAGCAGTACGCGTTTGCGGCCGATGGCATCGGCGACTGGGCCGAAGACTAAACTGCCAATCAACAGGCCGAACAACCCGGCACCGAATGCGGGAGATAACTGCGCAGGCAGCAGGCCCCACTCTTCACGCAAGGCCGGGGCGATATAGCCGATGATGGCCGTGTCAAAACCGTCCAGCAAGACGATCAGAAAACACAGCGTGAGGATCAGAATCTGATAGGGCGAGATCTTGGCGCTGTCGATGATCTCGCTGATACGAGCGGTGTTTTGGCTCATGATAGTTCCACTTTATTCGTCTGGTGTGGAGCTGGCTGGAGGGCAGAGTAGGCGTCAGGCTCCTTCTGAAACGGGCCTGATCCAAAGCCGCTTTGGCTGGCGTGGTATAGAAATACGAGTATACCTCAGAGAGGAGACATTGAGAGGGGGGCGTGGGGGAGATGATGCGGGTGAGCTTGCAGTGACTGGCAATTACTCTGACACGTAACCAACCCGGCAGCCTCAAATCCTAGCGTCAGCTCAGTGCCAGAAACAGATGTTGCATGTCCCCTAGAACACGATTAAACAGATTGCGGTGCGGCTTATTCTTGCCTCTCATGAAAAATGGCACTAACTGAAAGATGCCAGTCCATCGCCTCATGTATATCTACATCCACACATAGTCATTATGAAAGGATGGATGGAGATGCTGAGAGGTAAAAGAGCTGTGATTACCGGTGGCGGCGCGGGATTTGGGCAAGCGCTGTGCGTGTGGTTGGCGCGAGAAGGCGTCGAGGTGCATTTTTCCGCGAGGCGTGCTGATGATATTCAAAAAACTTGCAGCATCATCACGGCTGAAGGTGGGATTGCAAAAGGGTATATCTGTGATTTAACCCAGCCTGAATCCATTTCTCAGTTTTCTTCACAGCTGTTATTTTCCGACAAGCCCATAGACATTTTAATTCTCAATGCCGCTCAGTGGCTGTCAGGCACGTTAGACGATCAACCCGATACAGAAATCATCAATACCGTCAGTTCAGGCCTGACAGGTTCAATTCTACTGACTCAGGCTTTGCTATCTGGATTAAGACGTTCTGAAAGCGCGGATATCGTCTCAATTATATCTTCATGTGGGATCCCGAATTTTACAGATTCAATTGCGCACCCCGCTTTTTTTGCTAGCAAACACGGGCTTAGCGGCTTTACAACTAAACTTTCTAACCAGTTGTCTGAAGAGAATATACGTGTGACCGGGCTGTATCCCCCGGATTTTGAACTAACCGGATTAGATACATTTGTCGATAGCCAGCCCAGAATGGGGGAACGTCTAATGAATGGGCGCTCGATCTGGGAAACAATTCGTTTTGTGCTGGCTCAACCGCGTAGTTGCCATATCAGTAGCATCTACTTTGAAGGTCCAACTCGCGAAAAACTGAATGTTTGAGGCTGAGTTTGGCGATGTTGAACAGAGCACTCAACGTCCACTTCTCGCTATAGCTGACCGCCGGTATCATGCTTTTTGGATGTCATCAGGCTTTCATCGTGAGGCAGGCGGTCATTTCCAGTCATGGCCGCCAGTATGTAAGGTGTCGGCGATGAGGGCGGCAGGTCAATCTTTAAAAAGTTGCTGTTGTCCAAGATGTGGCTATCATCTTTTCTTTAAACTGCCCTGAAAGGATTGCCTGCCGCTATGCCCGTGAATTTTGATCTGAACGATCTCTATGCTTTCCGTGCGTTGGTTGAATACGGTAATTTTCGGCTTGCCGCAGAGTCCATCTGCCTTTCACAGTCAGCATTGAGCCGCAGGATAGAGAAGCTGGAATCTGCGCTGGGTATTAAGTTGTTCGACAGAACAACCAGGCGCGTTACGCTGACACTTTATGGGCAAACCTTCGCCGAGCGCTCAGATCAGCTACTGATGAATGTTGAGCTGGTTCTGGCTGATATCAATAAGGTCAGTCAGGATCGCGTTGGGCTGGTAACGGTCGCGACCGTGCCCTCGGCGGCCTACTATTTTATGCCTGACGTGATTCGCAGTTTCCAGGCCCGCTATCCTCGGGTACGGGTTAAGCTTATCGATAGCAGTGCAGGTAACGTCATTGAAGCCGTTGCCAGTGGGCAGGCTGATTTCGGTATCTGTTTTGCCAGAACCCTGCAATCCAATATCGAGTTTCTGCCGTTGGTCGCGGATGTTTATGTGGCTGCCTGCAGGCGCGATCACCCCATCGCCGGTAAAAAAAGTCTGACCTGGCGCGAGTTTTATCAGCAAGACTATGTAGGGCTGGATAAGACGTCAGGTAATCGCAATTTGCTCGATCAGATGCTGGAACACATCATTCCTGAGCGCCCCAGCATCTGCGAAACCCGGCATGTCACGACCATGCTGGGTATGGTTGAAGCGGGGATTGGCATTGCTGCGGTACCCGCCATGTCGATGCCGGCCTCAGAGCATTCGGTACTGACACACCTGCCACTGACAGATCCGGTAGTGAAGCGCACGGTTGGCCTGATCAGGCGCAGCGGGCGTATGCAATCCTATGTTGCCGCCGAGTTGGAAAAGCTAATCACTGAACAGTATCACTCTGCTTAACGGGTGGCGCAGTCTTCACCGTTCTCATCCCGGTGGCGCGAATAATGTCTTGCGCCTGGGCGGAAGACAGGAAGTCCAATAGCGCTTCGCCTTCCTGGCGATGTTCTGCCTTGAGGATGACCGCGCCGGCAAAGCGGGTGATGTACTGGACATTTTCAGGCAATTCACCAATAAAGGTGACGCCCGGAACAGGGAGCAACTCACTGACTTGCTGGAAGCCTATCGCATATTTCCCTTTTGCTACCTCGCTGGCCACCGGAATACGTTCAACCTTATGTGCTTTTTCTTTCACCTTGTCTTCAATACCCAGCTTTTTGAATAGCTGGTTGCTGATATACAGGCCGCTGGCACTGTCAGAATAGGCAATGGACTTAGCCTGTAGCAGGGTTTTGCGCAGATCCGCATCTTGTTTGATATTGGGTTTAGGGTCGCCTTGTTTAACCACCATACCAATCGGTGAATCGGCCAGTTCCACGCGCGAACCCGGTTGGATCCAGTTATCCTTTTCCAAATTCGTTAGTGCATCACCCACCATAATCACTACATCGGCTTTTTCTCCGCGAGCCAGGCGCGCGGGGATCGCCTGGGGCGCCTTGCCCATAGAGGGACCGGACACCAAGATGATTTTGTCGCCACTCTTTGCTTCAAATTGCGGAGCCAGTTTTTCCAGTGCGGCTTTAAAGCCGCCTGAAATCATGACGGTCACCTCTTTGGCCATCGCACCCGTGCTGACAGAGAGGAGCACCAGGGTAGCGAAGAGTGGGCGATAAATTTTTTGCATGACGAGACCCCTGATTTAACGTGCGGTTTGTAGTGATAACGTGCGACGACGGTACAAATACAACGTCGCCAGTAAGGCACACAGAGCAGCAAAACTCATCCAGTAGCCGGGGGAGGCTTTATCGCCGGTGTACTCGATCAGTGCGGTAGAGATAACAGGCGTAAATCCGCCAAAGACAGCGGTTGCCAGACTGTAGGCCAACGAGAAACCGGCAACCCGGACCTCTGTAGGCATGATCTCTGTTAACGCCGGGATCATGGCACCGTTGTAGAGCCCATAGATGAAGGACAGCCACAGCAACACGCTGAGCATCATGGAAAAACTGGGGGCTTCAGCAAGCAGGCTAAGGGCCGGATACGCAGTGAACAGCGCCAGCAACGCCATGGTAATCAACACCGACTTACGGCCAAAACGGTCTGATAGCGCCCCCCCTACCGGCAGCCAGAAGAAGTTAGATACCGCGACCAGCAGGGTCACCAGCAGGCTGTCAGAGGCGCTGAGCATCAACACTTTTTTACCGAAGGTGGGTGCATACACGGTAATCAGATAAAACGCGGTGGTGGTCATGGCGACCATCAGCATGCCGGCAATAACCACCTGCCAGTTTGCCAAGAGGGTCTTAAACACATCGTGCATCGCCAGATGCTTGCGACGGGCGTTAAACTCTTGGGTCTCTTCCAGATTACGGCGCAGGAAAAAAATGAAAGGCACAATCAAGCAGCCGAACAGGAAAGGCAAACGCCAGCCCCATTCGCGAATGACGCTTTCTTCCATGGCTGCATTCAGTGCGAACCCCATAGCCGCGGCCACCATAATGGCCACTTGCTGACTACCTGACTGCCAGCTGGTGTAAAATCCTTTACGGCCTGGTGTGGCAATCTCAGCCAGGTAAACGGATACGCCGCCCAGCTCAGCCCCCGCTGAGAAGCCTTGCAATAAACGGCCGCCCAGTACCAGAAGTGGCGCCCACAGGCCGATGGTCTGATAGGACGGGATGAGGACAATCAGAAAAGTCCCAGCAGCCATGATCGACAGGGTTACAATCAGCCCTTTACGTCTGCCGACTTTATCAATGTACGCCCCCAGTACGATGGCACCGATAGGACGCATCAGAAAACCCGCGCCAAAGACCGCGAAGGTCATCATCAGCGAGGCAAACTCACTGCTGGCTGGAAAGAATGTATGAGCGATGTAGGTGGCATAAAATCCGAACAGAAAAAAATCAAATTGCTCCAGAAAGTTGCCAGAGGTAACGCGCAGTATCGCGCTGGTTCTTGCCCGAGTCGTCATTGGTGCGTTAGGGGGATGCATCTTTATCTCCAGTTTGTCATTGACGCTTTTACTGCGCCTGTTACTGCAGACTGGATCAGGAAAATGAAGTAAATAAGCGCATTAAACTCATAAACTGATGCGTGTAACGCATGAATTGATATTAACAATTGCGCGCGACAAGCTGTAACGTGCCATTAACACACGTACCTTGTTTTACTTTGCTGGTAGCACGCTAAAAACTGCGTGCGTGTTTTGTGATAAGGATCATATGAGGGGTTGAGGTTGAAAGATGCTGAGAGGGCGAGAAAGAGGAGGGCGTCCCCCCGGTTTTGAAGAACCGGCCGCAATTCTCGCGCTTTGATATGTCTGGCAGACGCCTGGCGGCGTCTGCCACGAAGGATATTTATGAAAAGGGTTGTCTGTGAGTGCGGGCTAATCCGACTTACTGTCCGTAATAAGCATTTTTACCGTGCTTACGCAGGTAATGTTTATCCAGCAGCGCCGGTTGCATGCTGTGAATACCGGGCGTCAGCTGACGTGAAAAAATCCCCATATAGGCAATCTCTTCCAGCACCACGGCGTTATGCACCGCGCTGTGCGCGTCCTTGCCCCAGGCAAAGGGCCCGTGTGAATTGACCAATACCGCCGGAATGGCATTTGGATCGATACCGCGGCGGCGGAAGGTGTCGATAATCACCTTGCCGGTTTCCAGTTCGTATTCATGCTCTATTTCGTCTTCGGTCATTAGGCGGGTGCAGGGAATCGCGCCGTAGAAGTAGTCGGCATGAGTGGTACCCCAAGCGGGGATGTCCAACCCGGCCTGGGCCCAGATGGTGGCGTGGCGTGAGTGAGTGTGAACGATGCCGCCAATGTCGGCAAACTCACGGTAAAGCGCCAGATGGGTGGCGGTGTCGGAAGAGGGCTTTTTGGTGCCTTCCCGGGTTTGGCCACTGGCGAGATCGACCACGACCATGTCCTCGGCGGTCATGTGTTCATACTCCACGCCGGAGGGTTTGATCACCACGAGCCCGCGCTCGCGATCGACGGCGCTGACGTTGCCCCAGGTGAAGGTCACCAGGTTGTGGCGCGGCAGGTCGAGGTTGGCTTCCAGCACCTGTTGTTTAAGCTGTGGCAGCGTTAGCATGTCATACCCCCTTGTTGCATTTTTTGTTCGATCCACCGGCGTGCCTGGACAATCTCGGCCACCGGTTCTTCGGCTTTTTCGGTCCACATTTCGATCAGGAAAGCGCCGCGATAGTTAAGCTGTTTCAAGGTGCTGAAGACGGCGACAAAGTCGACGCAGCCTTCACCAAAGGGGACGTCGCGGAACTGCCCCGGTGAGTTTTCAGTGACCGGATAGGTGTCTTTCAAATGGATGGCCGCGATGCGGTCAATGCCCAGCGCCAGCTCCTGCCCTACGTCATTGCCCCAGGCGCTGAGGTTGCCAACGTCCGGATAGACCGTGAACCACGGCGATGCCAGGCAGGCGTCCCAGGCCTTCCACTTGCTGATCGAGTTCATAAAGGCGGTGTCCATAATCTCCACCGCCAACATCACCTGGGCGGCGGCCGCGCGTTCGACTGCCCACTGCATGCCTTCGGTGAAGCGGGCTAGGGTGCTTTTGTCCTGCTGTTCGTAATAGACGTCATAACCGGCCAACTGAATGGTGCGGATACCGACGTCCTTCGCCAGTTGGATCGCCTGTTCCATTACCTCGAAGGCGCGTTGGCGCAGTGCATCGTCATGGCTGCCGAACGGAAAGCGGCGGTGGCCGGACAGACACATCGACGGGATACTGATGCCGGTTTCCAGCATGGCGCTGACCAGCGACAGCCGCTGTTCTTTGCTCCAGCTCAGGCGTGCCAGCCGTTCATCGCTTTCATCCACCGACATTTCGACAAAATCAAAGCCGCAGGCTTTAGCCAATGCCAGCCGCTCGGGCCAGGTCAGGTGCTTCGGCAAGGCTTTTTCATAAATTCCCAATGGGTGCTGACGCATATCAACTTCTCCAGATGTCATCAATAGCGGCGCGGAACTGACCGGCGGCGGCCAGCGGATCGGCAGCCTCCGCCAACGCTCTGCCGACGATAAAAGCGGTAACGGCGATGTCTTTAAACAGCGGTAAATCGCGCGGCGTGATACCCCCGGTAACCGACAGTTCAATGCCCAGATCCGACAAGGCTTTCATCAGATCCAAATCTTGTTTGCCCCAGGTTTGTCCACTGGCCTGCGCGTCGCGGCCACGGTGATAAATCGCCTGACGGATGCCGAGCGCACGCCACTGTTTGGCATCCTCCAACGTCCAGCGGCCAAACAGCTCAATCTGGATATCCCCCTGGTGCTGTTGCGCCACGTCCAGTGCGCTGGCCATGGTGGCCAGCGGGGCGGCACAGATGACGGTCATCCAATTGGCCCCGTGACCGAAGGCCTGCTGCGCCAGCGTGCCACCGGCATCGGCGACTTTCAGATCGGCCACCAACGTATGTTGCGGGCAGCGTTCGCGCAGTGCGCTTACTGCCTGAATACCGGCGCTGATGCATAAAATGGTGCCGGCCTCGATGATGTCGACGTGCGGCTGCAGACGCTCCGCCGTCTGCAGGGCGGCGCCCAACTGGGTGTGATCGAGCGCCAGTTGCAAGCGGGGTTTATTGCTCATAGGGCCTCCTTTTGGGGGGATTGCAGCGTGTGTAACGTCGCCACCAGTGCCTGATAACGGCGATATTTTTTACCGTAAGCCTCGGCGGCGGTGGCGTCAGGCAGCACCTGTTCGATGCGCGGTGCCAGTGCCCGCTGGGCGGCGGTGAAATCGCTGAATGCGCCGCTGCCGACCATCGCTGCCATGGCGGCGCCCAGACAGCCGGTTTCTTCCACCTGCGGCAGTTCCACCGGCAGGCCGCTAACGTCGGCGAACATCTGCATCCAGGGGGCAGACTTGGCCGGGCCACCGGTAACGCGCAGGGCGGTGGCCGCAGGGAAGCGTTGCCGCATGCGGTTGAGGTGGGTCATATGACAGAACACCACGCCTTCGTAGATTGCCTGCACCAGATGTTCACGCTGGTGGAAGGCCTGCATGCCATGGAAGCTGGCGCTCAATCCAAGCCCGGCGTTGGATCCGTATAGGAAGGGAACAAACAGCAGGCTGCTGTCGGCCTTCGGCAGCGTTGCCACCCAGTCGTTGAGCTGGGCGTAATCGTCTAGCCCCCATTGGCGGCAGAACCACTCCAGGTTGGCGGCGGAGGTGGGGCTCGCTTCGTGCACAATATATTTGCCAGCCTCGGCGTGGCGCCCATAAACAAAGGGGTGTTCGAACCCTTCGGTAATGCTGTCGGTGATGCCGCTGGTGACTGACCAGGTCCCCATCACGGCATTGAGCCGCGTCTCGTCGTGCAACCCGGCGCACAGCGCGGTGGACACCACGTCGAACAGCCCGCCGACCACTGGCGTACCCACCAACAGCCCGGTGGCTGCCGCGGCGGTAGCGTTGACCTGCCCGGCGATCTCGGCTGAGCCGACGATGGGCGGCAGTGCGGGCATGATGTCGCCGATGCCCAGCAACTGCGCCAGCGCCGTGTCATAGCGCCCGTCCGCCATGTGGTAAAGATTGGATTCGGAGATATTGGTTTCTTCACAGGCCAACTCGCCGGTCAGGCAGTAGCGCAGATAATCGTGCGCCATCAATACGCTGCCAATTTGGCGGTAGCGTTCAGGCTGGTGTTGCCGTACCCAGCGCAACAGCGATACCGGGTGACCGGTCCACAGGGTTTGTCGGGTCTGCGGATAGAGCGTCTGCGGCATGCCCTGCTTCTGCCATTCTTGCACCAGCGTCAGTGCGCGCTGGTCAGAAGACAACATGGCATTGCCCAGCGGCTGCCCTTGCTTGTTCAGTAGAAAGGCACCTTTGCCCTGCGCCGAGATGCCGACGGCCTGAATATCACCGGCGGCGATGTTGTTACGGGTCAGCACGTCGCGGATCACCTCGGCAGCGGTGTGCCACAGTGCGGGCATATCCCGTTCCGCCCAGCCGGGCTGCGGTGCGATAATCTCCAGATTGCGGCGTGCAATGCCCAACTCTGTGCCCCGACGGTCATACAGCCCGGCTTTGATAAAGGTGCCACCGCAGTCCAACCCCAGCCAATATTCCATTATTCGGCTCCCGCTTTTTGGTCGCATTTATTCGGCAGCATCAGCGCCAGTACCGAAGCGATAGCCAGTGACACCGCCAGGCTGTAAACGCCGACGTCCTTGCTGAACAGACTGATGAGTACGCCGACCATATAAGGGCCACAGAAGCCGCCGAGGTTGCCGAGCGCGTTGATGACGCCGCGTGCGCCGCCGGCCACTTCGGCGTTAAACAGTTTGGGAGGAATGGTCCAGAACACCCCGGCGGCGGCCTGGATAAATACACCGCAGCCGACCAGCGCCGCATACGACCACCAGATGTGCTCCTTTAGCAGCACCGACAGCGCCATACAGATGGCGAAACAGGCCAACGGCAGCGCGACGAACACTTTGCGTTTGCCGGTGCGGTCGGAAAGGGTGGAGATAAACAGCATGCCGAAGATGGCACCGATATAGGGCAGGATAGCCAGCATGCCGACCTGCTCCATATTGCCGTTGGTCAGCCCTTTGAGAATGGTCGGCAGCCACAGGGTGTAGCCGTAGATCCCGGTCTGGTAGAAGAAGTTCACCATGATCAACTGCCACATGATCCTGTCGCCCAGCACCCGGCGCAGTGAGGCGTTACGCACCGTTTTGCCTTTGATCAGCAGTTGTTCGTCGTGCAGGGTTTTTATCAGATAGTCTTTTTCCGCCTGCGAAATCCATTTGGCTTCCTGCGGGCGGTTGCTGATGGTGAAATACCACAGCACCATCACGACCAGCGACAGCGCACCTTCCACCAGGAACAGCATGCGCCAGTCCCAGGCGGTGATGATCCAACCGGACAGCGGCGCGGTGAGGATCCCGGCGATCGGCACGAACATGATGACGATGGCGTTGGCGCGGCCACGTTCTTTGTCCGGGAACCAGTTGCTGATCATGGTCAGCACCACCGGCAACATGCCGCCTTCCGAAACACCCAGCGCGAAGCGCAGGAACAGCAGTTGATACTGGTTGCTGACCAACCCGGTCAGTACCGATATCACCGCCCAGGCCAACAGCGACCAGCCGATGAATTTTTTACCGTTGCCGTACACCGCCAGCTTGCCGCCGGGCACTTGCAGGAACAGATAGCCAATAAAGAAGATGCCGCCGGCCAGACCGGCCATAGAGGCGGTGATACCGAGCTCGTCATCCATGCCACCGGGCATGGCGAAGGCGATATTTACCCGGTCCATATAGGAAATAATGCAGGTAATGAGAATAGGCGGCACTATTCTCAACCAGCGTAATTTGGGTATTGCCTGGCTTTGGCTAACGGAAACAGAGGCTGTATTCATATATACACCTTTCAATATTCTGTAGGGTCGGACTTTATTGTTTTGGTTTTTTTTTGGGCACAAGGGGCCCCGCACCGGCCCAGGGACCGGTGTTTTTTACAGGTTATGTTTTGCCGCTAATTAGACGCTAAACAACGCCAGCGGTATTTTCACCACCACTTTGCGAATAGCGCCGGGTTGCTGATTAATACAGGCCGGGCGATGAACATCCTGCGGGAAAAATACCGCAAAATTACCGGGCTGCATGGTTAACCAGGATTCATCCGCGACGTCCTGATAAAAAATAATGTCGCGTTCTGCCAATAAATCCTGGTGGATCGCGTTATCGCCCCGGTCTGCCGCCACGCCGATCAATTCGGTACCGCTGACCAGAAACTGCACGTCGACATTTTGGCGGTGTACTTCAGGCCGGAGATCGCTCGGTTGATGGGTGTGCAGATCCAGCACCTGTACTACGTAGCCGTTGGCAGGATCCTGATAGCGTCCGGCGAGCAGGGCGCGGAAATCGGTGTTTTGCAGATAGGCGATGGCGTTGGCCACCGGTACCGGGTACTGCTCTGGTGAGGTATGGGCGATATGGCCGAAGATCATGGTTATTCTCCTGTTACAGCGCCTGAATACGCGCCCAGATACGATCATCCACAGGGATGCCGTCACGCATGTTTTCCGCGTGAATACGTGGGAATTTATGGCCCGGCAGGCGAATGGCTATCTCCGGGTTATCGCGTTCGGCGCTGGTGATGTAGTCCATGATGCGCTGCAGCTTGGCATCGCGGGTGGCGCCGTCGATCAAGCGTTCGATCTCAATGGCGATGAAGACTTGCGACACGCCATACTCTTCGCGGTTGTCTTCGGTCACTTCCGCCACTGACGATCCGCCGGAGAGCAGGGTGGCGATCATATCCAGCACGATCGACAGTGCCGATCCCTTCCAGTAGCCCATCGGCAAAATGCGTCGGTTTTCTTCAATGATGGCCGGATCGCGTGTTAGCTGACCGTCGTTATCGAAACCGCCGTCCACCGGCAGGGTCTTACCCGCCAGCCGGTTCAGCTCCAGCGCGCCATAGGAGAACATCGACATCGACATATCTACCATGGTGATCGGATTGCCCGGCACCGCGACGATCAACGGGTTGGTACCGATACGGCATTCTTTGGCACCCCAGGGCGGCATGACGGCAATAGAGTTGGTCCAGCAGATGCCGATATAGCCTTTCTCCGCCGCTTGCCAACCATAACCGCCGCCGCGCATCCAGTGGTTGGCATTACGCAGTGCCACCAGGCCGATACCGTGGTTGTCGGCTAATTGCATGGCGCGATCCATCATCTTGCGTGCGGTGAGGTTACCAATACCCTGATGTGCGTCCCACTGCTCAATAGCCCCCAGCGACAGCAGCTTACTGGGCTCTGCGTTCGGTACGATATCGCCAGCGTCCAACTGCTGAATAAAGCGAGGGAAACGGTTAACGCCGTGGGAATAAACGCCGCTGGCGGAGGTGTCGGCGAACATACCGGCACAGTCGTCGGCAGTGGCTTCCGCCACGCCTCGCGCCAGTAACACGCGTTTGAATTGCTGTTTCAGATCGGTGTAACTCACTCTCATGCTGGTTCTCCGCTACGGCGCATTTGTTTGTTTTATGCTCTTTAAATTTCATTATGTGAAATCACATTTCAAATAAATGCTATACCTGCGATTAAACGAAGTCAAAGCGGTGCATGAGAAAATTATTTATATAAAACAATTGTTTAAATTAATCTGATGATTTTGTGATCGGCGGCACGTTTTCGGCCTTTGCCGTGCTTCAGGCGTGGCAAAGCAGAGCGGTTTGGGGCCGCTCTGCCTTCGCCTTTTTGACTCGCTAACCTCGGGTATTCAGCACCTTGCGGTATAGCGATGTGGTGGCGGTAATGTACAACTCATTGCCGTCAGGTCCACCGAACGTGCAATTGGAGACCCGTTCCGGCACCTCTATCTTACCGAGCTGCTTTCCCTGGCTGTCGAAGATCAGTACGCCGTCGGCACAGCTGCAAAACAGATTGCCGGCTTTATCGACACAGAAACCGTCCGGGAAGCCGGGGGCTACGGTGACGAAGCGTCGTCCGGCGTTCAGTTCACGTCCGTCGACCTCATACACACGTAGCTCTCTGCGGCCCAGGGTCGGGAAATCGACTATCGACATATCAGCCACGTACAGCAGCGACTCATCCGGTGAGAACGCCAGGCCGTTTGGCCGTTGCAGGTCACTGGCGGCAATGTTCAGCGAGCCGTCGCGCGGATCAAAGCAGTAGAGGTAGCAGCCGATCACCTGGCTTTCAGATTTGTAGCCTTCTTCGTCACCGGTAATGCCATAGGGCGGATCGGTAAACCAGATTGTGCCGTCGGAACGTACCGCCAGGTCGTTAGGCGAGTTGAAACGCTTGCCGTCAACCCGATCGACTAGCATTTGCACCTCACCGTCGTTTTCGGTTCGGCTGATGCCGCGTCGCCCGTGTTCGCAACTGATCACGCGTCCTTCGGCATCTCGTGCATTGCCGTTGGCATAGTGCGAAGGGGAACGCCATAGGCTCAGCTCCCCCTGTCGCGACCAGCGGAACATGCGGTTGCCCTTCACGTCGCTGAACACCACCGCATCCTGCTGCGGCAGCCACACGGGGCCTTCGGCCCATATCGCCGGTGCGCACAGGCGTTCAAGCTGAGGGTCTGCCATCAGTTCGTTCATGCTGACCTCCGTTTACTTCACGCCCCAGATGGCTTTGTAGTGGCCCTGATAATCATTCTGTGGGTCATACAGGTTGTTGGCACCGCCGTCGGCAGCGATATTGTCGCGAGTCACGAGGTGCGCCGGGGTCACGTAGCCGGAAGGTGGCTGCTTGGCGAAGGCGCGGTTGAACTCATCCAGCAGTTGCCAGCCGTGCAGTTTGAGTGGTTCCGGCACCGTGGCCGACTGGCTGCCGCCGGAGCGAATACGCTGGTAGGCAGAAATAGAGCCGTCACCGGCAGAAATGCTGTAGGGGGCGTGAGTGCCACCTTTACCGGCAGTTTTCAGGGCCGGAGCCATAAAATCAAAATACAGATCGTTAATGGCCAGTGCGTACTGGAACTGGTCACCGTATTTTTGCAGCAGGCTGAAGGTCATGGCCGGCATGCGGTTGGCGGTATCCGCCAGCGGCGTATCGATAAACTCCACCACTTTGCAGCCACTGCATTTGCCGATTTCCTCTTTCATCACGTTGGCCTTATCCAGCGCAATCTGGTACAGCGAATCGGTAAAGATCAGCACATTGGCCTTGCCGCCGGACTGCACTACCGCATATTGCGCGGCAATGCGTGCCACGTCGTTGGAGTCAGAGGTGACGTTATAAAACACGTCGTATTTGGCGATCGGCCCCGGCTCTGGCACCGCGTGCCAGGCGGTGAGCACAATGCCTTGCTGGATGGCCTTTTTCAGCGGGATTTTGGCCACGTTGGGGTTCCAACCGCCGATCACGATGCCATCCGGTTTCTGGGCAATTGCCTGATTCAGTGAGGCGAGCTGATCTTTCACCGAGCCGCCGCCATCGAGCGTTTCCAGCTTCCATCCGGCGGCTTTCGCCGCCTCGCTCAGCCCTTCCTGTACGCCTTGCACGCCGCCGTTTTTCATGTCCGACGCGATAAAGATGATTTTCTTGTTGGCCTGCAATTTGGGCCCGCTGGTGGGGCCGTCCCACTGGGTCACGCTGGCGGTGGCTTTGGCGACAGCCGCCGTAGCCTGATCGAGATAGGCATCGGCCCAGACCGGGGAGGCGGCGCTGGTCAACAGCAGGGCAGTGGGTAATATCCAAAGACGTTTCATTCTGTGAGCTCCTGGTTAAGGATTGATCGCTTTTTGGTTATTTTTATCAGCCGGGGTGGCTGCAGTGCGTTGTACCGCTTTTTGGTTGAGCAACCGGCGGCGCTGGGCATAGCCCGCCAGAGTGATGGACAGCAACAGCGTTGCGCCGTTGAACAGCGGTTCGACCCAGAATTCCCCGCCGAACTGCTGGATACCGGCAATGCCGATGGCAAGAATGGCGATACCGACCACGGTACCCCAGACGTTGACCCGACCGGGGCGAATGGTGGTACTGCCGAGGAAAGCGCCGACTAATGCAGGTAGCAGGTAGTCCATGCCGACGCTGGCCTGGCCAACGCCCTGCTCGGCGGCGATCAGTACACCGCTAAAACCGGTTAGGACGCTGGAGGCAATAAAGGCGCCGATAGTAAAGCGATTGACCGAAATACCGTTCAGGCGTGCGGCTGCCGGGTTGCCGCCGACGGCGTACATACAGCGGCCCAGCGGGGTGTGTTCGGTGATCAGCCACAGCACCACTGCGACGATCAACACGTAGAACGCGACGATCGGGATCCCGCCGATCTCGGTGTGGTGCAGGGCGATGAAGGCGTCTGGCAGATCGCCGACGATCTGCCGGCCGCCGGAGTGCCACAGGGCAATGGCATACAGCACGGTGCCGGAGCCGAGAGTCGCAACGAAGCTGTCAATGTCTGCCAGCGCCACCAGAATGCCGTTCAATAAGCCGTACAGGGCGGAGATCGCGAGAACGGTGAGCACCGCCATCTGCCAAGAAAAACCGTATTCAACCTGTAACGTGATGGCCAGGATATGCCACAGCACGATGCCAAAACCGACGTTAAGGTCGATTTTCCCGACGATCATCGGGATGGTGGCTGCCAGCGCCAACAGCGCGATCTTGGCTTTGCTGGAGAGGATCGCTTGCAGCGTTAGCATCGACGCGAACGAAGGGGTGATCAGTGAAAACAGGATCACCAACCCAATGCACAGCAGCAGTAGGCCGTAGCGTGTGAGCACCTGCATCAGCCACGGGCCGGCACCGTCTTGCGACAGGCTGACTCTTTGCTCCAGTGCCGTTGATTTAACAGATGTTTTAGACATGACCCACCTCAGATTCTAACGTTGTCACGGGCGTTTCCCCGGCGCTGGCAGAAGCCAGTTCCAATAAATTGGCGAATGACACCTGCTGATTTTTCAATTCGCCGACCACTTTCCCCCGGTTGAACACCAGCGCGCGATTGCAGATATGGGCGATCTCCTCAAAGTCGTTGGAGATCACCAACACCGCTACGCCTTCCGCCAGGGATTTATTTAAAAGATGATAGATTTCTGCCCGAGCACCGACGTCTACGCCTGCGGTAGGGTCTTCCAGGATCAGCAGCGGAGCGCCCAGATGCATCCAGCGCGCCATTACCACCTTTTGTTGGTTACCGCCGGACAGGGCACTGATATCGATATTGACGTCCTTGGGCCGTACGTCGAACAGCTGCACTTTCCACCAGCTGGCGCCGATCTCGGCCCGGCGGCTGTAGCGCGACAACAGTTTGTGGCCGCTGGCGCAGGGGTTGATAAACAGGTTTTCACGCACGCTCATCGACATCACCAGGCTCTCGCCGGTGCGGTCGCCCGCCACCAGCGAAACCCCGCAGGCCATAGCTTGCTGCGGGCTCGCGGCGGTATAGGCCTGGTCGCGAAAGCGGATTTCACCCTCGTCGGCGTGACGTAGGCCGAACAGTAAGCGGCCAATTTCTTCCTGTCCGGCACCGCGTAGGCCAGCCAGCGCCAACATTTCGCCGGGTTGCAGGCTGAAGCTGACCGGGCCGATATCACCCACGGTGACGTTATTGATCTGCAGGACCGGCGGGCGATTTTCCGGTAAGGGTTCGCGTTGATCGTCCGCCATGGCTTCGCCCACTATCATCTGCACCAGATCACGCAGTGAGTAATCAGCGGTATTGCCACCCGCGACGTAACGTCCGTCACGCATGACGCAAACGCGATCGGCGATCTCGATCACTTCATCCAACCTATGGGTGACATAAATCATGCCGACTTTTTTGTCGCGCAGCCGGTTGATCACAGCAAACAGGTGACGTACGTCGTTGGCAGGCAGCGAGGCTGTGGGTTCATCCAACACCAGCAGCTCTGCGTTAACCGCCACGGCCCGGGCGATTGCCAGCAAGGATTTTTCGGTACGCGACAGTTCGAAGACTCTGGCGTCGGGATCCAAGGCGATGCCGACATCCTGAAGTGCCTGAACGGCGCGGCGGCGAATGGCTCGCCAGTCGATCAGGCCGAAGCGGCGTGGAAAACCCATGACCAGTGCCATATTTTCCGCTACCGTCATCCATTCGATCAGCCCGAGATCCTGATGAATAAAGGCAATAGGCTGGCGGCTGTCACTTTTTATCGCGGCGGCGGAGGCTATGCTGTTCCCTTGAAACCGGATGTCGCCGCTATCACGTGGGTAAACCCCGGCCAGCACTTTGATCAGTGTCGATTTGCCGGCGCCATTTTCGCCCAGCAGGGCCAGGACTTCGCCTGGCATCACCTGCAGACTCACGTCATTCACCGCGACGTTGCCGCCAAAGCGCTTAACAATATGGCTGAGGGTAAGAATGGGTTGTTCCGCATTATCTGGTGTCATGTGATGCGCCCCTGGTACCTGCATACGCGTTCGGCGTGTGCGAATTGGTGTTTATATCGTCATTAAATTTCAACATACGAAATTCAATTTCAAAAATAATATGCCGAACGCCGATCTAAAGCAAAGCCAGACGGTTTTTAATTATTGTTTTAAAACAATTGGTTATTTGTCTCTTTGCGGAATTGTGACGTATAACTCACTTCGGCGGTTAGCGAAATGTTGCGCATTTTTAACCCACTACGGACAATGAAACGGCGTTCCGTCTTCACCTGATGCGGGCCTTGGGGTAACATTCCCGGCAAAGAGCCCGCTTACCACGCCGTGGCGTTGGCTGGCGGCTCGACACTGGAGAAATTGCGCTATGAGCCTGAAAGCTGTTGACGAGAAAGATGACAAGAAAGACAAGCCTATGGGCAGCCAAAGCCTGTTCCGTGGTTTGCAATTGATTGAGATCCTGAGCAACTTCCCGAATGGCTGCCCGTTGGCGCACCTGTCTGAGCTGGCCGGTATGAACAAAAGTACCGTTCATCGCTTGCTGCAAGGGCTGCATACCAGCGGCTATGTTACCCAGGCACCCTCGCCCGGCAGCTATCGGCTGACGACCAAGTTTATTTCTGTGGGGCAGAAGGCGCTGTCTTCACTGAATATCATCCATGTTGCTGCGCCGCATCTGGAACAGCTCAATCTGGAAGTGGGGGAGACGGTAAACTTCTCCAGCCGCGAAGACGACCACGTCATTTTGATCTACAAGCTTGAGCCGACGACCGGCATGATGCGCACCCGTGCCTATATTGGCCAGCATATGCCGCTGTATTGCTCGGCGATGGGCAAGATTTTTATGGCCTACGGCAACAGCGATTACCCGGATCACTACTGGCAAACTCATCAGCATGAGATCCAGACGCTGACGCGTAATACCATCACCGAATTGCCGAAGATGTATGAGGAACTGGCCGATATTCGCCTGCGCGGCATGGCAATGGACCGTGAAGAGAATGAGCTGGGAGTGTCCTGCGTGGCGGCCCCGGTGTTTGATATTCAGCAGCGGGTTCCCTATGCGGTGTCGGTCTCGTTGCCCACCGCCAAACTGCAGCAGATTGGTGTTAAGGCCTTGATTAAACCGGTGTTGGCGACCGCGCAGCGCATTTCTCAAGAACTGGGGTTTGTCATTCCTGCCTGATTATTAGTATTTCTGATAGTTGATTAGAAGTATCAATTTCACCTAATAATTTTTTCCTCATATGATGCGCGTGTTGACCGACACGCGCCGCTGAACGGTGCTTTTTTCTGTGAGGAATTCCATGTTAGCTGTCTTTTTGCAGGGCTTTGCCCTGAGCGCGGCGATGATCCTGCCGTTGGGTCCGCAAAATGTTTTTGTGATGAATCAGGGGATACGCCGTCAGTATCATCTGATGATCGCGTCGCTGTGTGCATTGAGCGACATTGTGTTGATCTGCGCCGGCATTTTTGGTGGTAGCGCCTTACTGAGCCGTTCGCCGTTACTGCTGGCATTGGTTACCTGGGGCGGCGTGGCCTTCTTGTTATGGTATGGCTGGGGCGCATTTCGCACCGCATTCAGTCGCCATTTGACGCTGGCCACGGCGGAGGAAATGAAGCAGAGCCGTTGGCGGCTGGTGGTCACCATGTTGGCGGTAACCTGGCTGAACCCACATGTTTACCTTGATACTTTCGTTGTGCTGGGCAGCCTGGGAGGCCAACTGGCACCGGACGTGCGCTCCTGGTTTGCGCTGGGGGCGGTGAGTGCTTCCATCGTTTGGTTCTTCGCGTTGGCGTTGCTGGCCTCTTGGCTGGCGCCGTGGTTGAAAACTCAAATGGCGCAACGCGTCATCAATACGCTGGTCGGCGTAGTGATGTGGGGTATTGCCTTGCAATTGGCCTGGCAGGGGGCAAGTTTATAAGAATTTGTCACTAATCCGAATTCAAAAGCCCGTGCGATATGCTACGTTTGATGCCAAGGAACCGGCTGTTCTCGGTAGAGAAAGGTCGGTAATCAGTTACAGCCTGTCATCAAGGAGACACTGTGAAGCTTAAAGCATTGGCTATGGCCGCAATGATTGGATTAGGGACATTACCTCTGGCGCTGCAAGCGGCTGAAGTGCCAGAAGGGCCACACGTGGTAACCTCGGGCACATCCAGCGTTGATGCGACACCGGATATCGCCACTCTGGCGATCGAAGTGAGCGTATCGTCCAAAGACGCGGCACAGGCGAAAAAGCAGGTCGACGAACGTGTCGCGCAATACTTTGATTTCCTGCAAAAAAACAATATTGAGAAGAAAGACATCAGCGCTGCCAACCTGCGCACTCAGCCGGAATACGATTACCTGAAAACCGGTGAGTCAGTGCTGAAAGGCTACCGTGCCGTACGCCAGGTGCAGGTGACGTTACGCCAGTTGGATAAGCTGAATGAGCTGCTGGACGGCGCATTGAAATCCGGCCTCAATGAGATCCGCGCCGTGGAATTGGGCGTCGCGAAACCGGACGTCTATCGTGAACAGGCGCGCCAGAAAGCCATCGAGAATGCGACGCAGCAGGCGGCTTCATTAGCCAAAGGCTTTAACGCCAAGCTGGGGCCGGTTTACAGCATTCGTTATCATGTCGCTAACTACCAGCCGATGCCAGTAGCGCGTATGTACAAAGCGGTGGGCGCAGCGGCGGAGAGCGACGTGGCACAAACCTACGAACAGCAGAGCATTCACTTTGACGATCAGGTGGATGTGGTGTTTGAGTTGCAGCGCAACGCGGCGCAATAGTACGAAGTGTTGGCAAAACTACGCAGGGGCTAAACCGGTAGGGGTCGAACATGTTCGACCCGATGTACCCATTGATGATGCTAACGGGCGCAGCATGCGGCGCCCCTACGATGAAACAACAGAGCACTTTGTCAACGCCCTCAAAAGGTTCGCCACGGCGAACCTTTTGCATTTAATCCTGGCGCAGAACCTGGCGGCCATGTTCCAGCAGGGCATCGGTCACCTTACGCATCATGCGGCTTTCTGGCGCGAAGCGGTGCCAGAACAACATGCGGCGTTGGAACAAGCCCGGCGTCAGATCGATAAGCTCACCTGAATCCAACTCTTTCTCAATCTGCAGATGCGGGATCATGCAGCAGGTGGTGCCTTGGCGTGCCAACTGCACGAAGGCCTCCGATGAGTTCACGATATGGCAGGGGACGCTGCCCGGCGACAGATCAAAGTTCTGCTGCAGGAAAGCCTGATGCATATCGTCGAGATGATCGAACGCGACCGCGGGCGCTTTCAGCAGCGCGGAACGCGTAACGCCATTCGGGAAGTAACGCTCGGCAAAGCCTTTTGAGGCGACAAACAGATAGTCCAGTGCGCCCAGTTGATCCACCAGGCAGCTTGGCAGCGGTTGTGGCTGGATACTCACCGCACCGACCACTTCACCGCGCCGCAGGCGTTCCTGAGTACGTGTTTCGTCTTCCACCTGCAAATTCAGGCGGATAGGGGAATCGGTCAGTACCGGCTTTAATGCCGGCAGCAGCCAGGTCGCCAGGCTGTCGGCATTAACCGCCAGCGACAGCAGCAGCGGCGTATCAATGCCGGTGTCGTTACCCAGCCACTCTTCTTCCAGCAATTCAACCTGATGCAGCAACGCCAGCAGCTTCTGGCCCTGTTCGGTCGGCCGAGGCGGCACGGTGCGTACCAACAGCGGCTGGCCGAACAGGTTTTCCAACTGCTTGATGCGCTGGGATACTGCCGATTGGGTGATACAAAGTTTTTGCGCGGCGCGCTCAAAGCCACGCTCACGGATCACCGCGTCCAGCGCTTGTAGCGTTCGATAGTCTGGGCGTTTCATCGGAAAGATATCCCTTAAAGTAAATTGATACAGGCACTATGCCACATCTCTGGCGTTTTACAGGTGGAAAATCACCGGGACATATTGCCGCGATGCGCCTAAAAATGCGGCTTAGGGCAAAGAAGTGTGATCCTGCCTGAGTGAAAAATAGCGATTTACCCTATAATACGCACACGTTTTCGTACAGAGGCAAGGGACATATTATGACGCAGGATGAACTGAAAAAAGCGGTGGGCTGGGCAGCGCTGGATTACGTTACCCCAGGCACCATCGTCGGTGTTGGCACGGGCTCGACCGCCGCCCATTTTATTGATGCACTCGGCTCGATCAAGCACCAAATCGAAGGGGCGGTGTCCAGCTCTGACGCTTCCACGGCCAAGCTGAAAAGCCTCGGCATCCACGTGTTCGACAGCAATGAAGTGGATTCGCTGGATATCTATGTCGATGGGGCCGATGAAATCAACCGCCAGATGCAGATGATCAAAGGCGGCGGCGCTGCGCTGACGCGTGAAAAAATCATTGCCGCCATTGCGCGTAAGTTTATCTGTATCGTCGATTCGACCAAGCAGGTCGACGTACTGGGTAAATTCCCGTTGCCCGTGGAAGTGATCCCGATGGCGCGTTCCTACGTCGCACGTGAGCTGGTGAAACTGGGCGGTCTGCCAGAGTATCGCCAGAATGTACTGACCGATAACGGCAACGTGATCCTCGATGTACATAACCTGAACATCGTCGATGCCATTGCGTTGGAAAATAAAATTAACGGTATTGCCGGCGTTGTCACTGTCGGTCTGTTCGCCAACCGTGGTGCCGATGTGGCGCTGGTTGGGACACCTGAGGGTGTGAAAGTCATCAAATAAAGAATCTCTCCGCAGGGGCGCAGCAGGCAGTGCCCCTGTGGTATAGGATCTTGGATCCCACCAGACCGAATAATTCACTGGCTAAAATATCTTTTATTAAAAGCGCCAAATTTGGTGACATATGTCACATTATGAGCGTTAGCTCCACGAAGCTCCTGTCTAATTCTTTCCCTATGGCATTTTCTACCAGAAACCGCCGACAACCCTGAGCCTTGTACTGGCGGGCGGGCAATCGTTTGTATTGCCGCCTGCGTTATTTTTGTTATGTTGGATGGGTGCTGTTTGACAACAGCCGCTTCTGAAGTCTGAACATAGGGTCGGGTAAATGGCAAAAGTATCATTGGAGAAAGACAGGATTAAATTCCTGTTGGTGGAAGGGGTTCATCAGAGCACGGTAGATAATCTGCTGGCAGCCGGATATACCAACATTGAATATCACAAAGGTGCGTTAGACACCGAATCGCTTAAGGCATCCATTCGCGATGCTCACTTCGTCGGCATCCGATCGCGTACGCATCTGACCGAAGAGGTTTTCGCTGCCGCAGAAAAGCTGGTGGCGGTGGGGTGTTTCTGTATCGGTACTAACCAGGTTGATCTGAAAGCGGCGACCAAACGCGGCGTTCCGGTGTTTAACGCACCTTTCTCTAATACCCGATCCGTGGCCGAAATGGTGCTGGGCGAACTGCTGCTGATGCTGCGCGGTATTCCGTCCGCTAACGCCAAAGCGCACCGGGGTGAATGGCAAAAACTGGCCGTTGGCTCGTTTGAAGCGCGTGGCAAGAAGCTGGGAATTATTGGCTACGGTCATATCGGTACCCAGTTGGGCATCCTGGCCGAAGGCCTGGGCATGAAAGTGTTCTTTTACGATATTGAGAACAAGCTGCCATTAGGTAATGCACAGCAGGTTCGCCACCTGTCCGATTTGCTCAACATGAGCGACGTAGTGACGCTGCACGTGCCGGAAACTCCGTCGACCAAGAACATGATGGGTGCAGAAGAGCTGGCGCTGATGAAGCCAGGTTCTATTCTGATCAACGCCTCACGCGGCACTGTGGTTGATATCCCTGCGCTGTGTAACGTACTGGCCAGCAAACACTTAGCCGGCGCGGCGATTGACGTGTTCCCGGAAGAGCCAGCTACCAACAGCGAGCCGTTTAACTCACCGCTGTGCGAGTTCGATAATGTGATCCTGACCCCGCACATTGGCGGTTCGACTCAGGAAGCGCAGGAAAATATCGGTGACGAAGTCGCAGGCAAACTGGCGAAATACTCCGACAACGGCTCGACGCTGTCTGCGGTCAACTTCCCTGAAGTGTCGTTGCCTGCACACAGTGCTAACGTAAGCCGCCTGCTGCATATTCATGAAAACCGCCCTGGCATACTGACGCAAATTAACCAGATTTTCGCGGAAGAAGGGGTGAACATTGCTGCGCAGTACCTGCAAACTGGCCCGGAAATCGGCTACGTGGTCATCGACATTGACGCGGAAACCGAACGTGCCGACGCTGCACTGCAACGTATGAAGGCAATTGCCGGCACCATCCGTTCTCGCTTGCTGCTCTGATTGAAAACGTTGTAACCCAAAGGCCGGATTTATCCGGCCTTTTGCTATTGCGCTATCTGCCAAGCCCAATTCTGCGACGGGGTCACGATTTCCGGCAGCGGGATATCCCAATGTTCCACCGGTATCTGTTCCACTTGTTGGCAGTCATGGGCTAACCCGATGGGGTAAGGGCCAGTTTGCTGCCAGTTTTGCAAGGTGCGATCGTAGAAGCCGCCGCCCATCCCTAACCGCTGGCCTGTGCTGTCAAATGCCACCAATGGCGTTAGCACCACGTCTAACGAATTTAAAGGCAGCACGTGGCGCACGTCGAGTTGTGGCTCACGGATATTGAAGCGGTTGCTAGCCAGCGGCGTTTCCGGGGTATAGCGCAGGAACAGCAGATTGCCGGGGCTGAACGGATGCAGCACGGGCAGATAAACCCGCTTGCCTGACTGCCATAACCGTTCAATCAGCGGACGCGTGTCCAGCTCACCATCAAAGGATAAAAATACCGCGACGCTTTGCGCTGCCAGAATACGCGGATGTGCCGCAATGCGTTCGGCTGTTTGCTGGGCAAAGTTGTGTTGTTGTTCTGGTGTTAAAGCACGTCGACGTTGGCGGATTTGCTGTCGGATATTTTGCCGCTGTTGGGCATATTGGGCTTGAAAGGACATAGTCAGCACACTTACCGCTGAGGAAGGGGAATCTCCGAGATGCCGTCGCAGGCTGTAACCCTTGAACCCATGGTTCAAGGTGAACGTGCTGTCGCAATCTTAAGGCTTCTCGGCGGGCCGAGCATGCACACCGATCGCGGATCATCACATTCTGTTGGTACTAAATATCGGCTCAGGGGACTGGCCCGCTGGCGAACATCTCAGAGAAATTTTTTACTCGTTGCCGAAACCTTGGATCTCAGCAACTTAAGTTATTCGAATTGTGCATCCTGACGTTCAGAGATGCGACCTTGTTCAAGCAACGCTTGTTCAATGGTCTGTTGCAGCATACGAATGCGTTGTTCCATATTGGACGCATAATCACGGGTTTTCAACCGTTCTTGAGCAAGTTCGTGACAAACGTTCAATGCTGCGATGAAAACGAGCTGCTCAGTATTTGTGACTCTAGTGCGAACTTTAAGATCTTGCAACCGTTCGTTAAGATCGACCGCGGCCATGTTCAACGCATCTTGTTGTTCTGGCGGGCAATTGACTCTTAAAGAGCGACCAAAAATTTGAATATCTACTGGTTGTGCAGACATGCCACCTTCCTGCCTAAATTTCGCGCCAGCCCCAGCCTACCCTTACCGGGCCAACCAAAGCGGGCGCCACTATATATACCTCGGTACCAAGATACAACCCCTTTTTCAGTACCTGGTTGTAATCTACTGCGACAGACATTACCAGTCAAAAAAGGGTTTCAAAATGCGTATTTAGCGTCATTTTGATCCTTGCCGGCAGTGTGTGAGATCTGACACATCACGATTATAACTAGCCACTGAGGTGTCGCGCTTATCTGGTACAGCGACGGACCTTGGTGGTAGCATAACACGAACTTATCCTGCCAACGATGACGAATGCGCATGTCTATACAGAATACATTTCCAAGTTACCAATCTTTGACCGTTGCTCTTAACCAGCAAGCGGTGGCATTAACCGCAGCAGAAATGCACGGCCTGCTCAGCGGCCTGTTGTGCGGTGGCAGCCAAGACGCTGGCTGGCAATCTCTGGTCTATGATCTGACGAATGAAGGCGTGGCCTTCCCGCAGGCACTGAGCTTGCCGTTGCAGCAACTTTATGAAATTACGCGTGAAACCTTAGAAGACGACGATTTCATGTTCCAACTGATGATGCCGGAAGGCGAAACGGTCAGCGTGTTCGACCGCGCGGATGCATTGGCCGGTTGGGTGAATCATTTCCTGCTTGGGCTCGGCATGATGCAGCCGAAATTGGCCCAGGTGAAAGACGAAGTGGGTGAGGCGATCGACGATCTGCGCAATATCGCCCAGCTCGGTTATGACGAAGACGAAGATCAGGAAGAGCTTGAGCACTCTCTGGAAGAAGTGGTGGAGTACGTTCGTGTTGCCGCCATTTTATGCCATACCGAATTTACCCGCCGCAAACCAACGGCACCGGAAAATGCCAAGCCGACCTTGCACTAAACATCCAAATTCATGTCCTTAAATGGCCGTGAGCACAGGCAGATTGATTTCAGGAGAAGGTGATGACTCAGCAGGAATTCAACAGCCGCCGTCAGGCGCTGTTGGCGAAAATGGCTCCGGCCAGCGCGGCAATTATTTTCTCTGCGCCGGAAGCAACGCGCAGTGCAGACACAGAATACCCTTACCGTCAGAACAGCGATTTCTGGTATCTGACTGGTTTCAACGAGCCGGAAGCGGTGTTGATTCTGGTGAAGAGCGATGAGACGCATAACCACAGCGTACTGTTTAACCGCGTGCGTGATCTGACGGCGGAAATCTGGTTTGGCCGCCGCCTGGGACAAGATGCTGCCCCGGCGAAGCTGGGCGTAGATCGTGCGCTGTCGTTCGATGAAATCAACGAACAATTACCCCTGCTGCTCAATGGACTGGACGTGGTTTACCACGCGCAGGGCCAATATGCCTATGCCGATCAGATCCTGTTCACTGCGCTGGACACGCTGCGTAAGGGATTCCGCCAAAACCTGCAGGCTCCGGCGACCCTGACTGACTGGCGTCCATGGGTGCATGAAATGCGCCTGTTCAAATCGTCTGAAGAGATGGCGATAATGCGCCGGGCTGGCGAAATCAGTGCATTGGCCCATACCCGCGCGATGCAGAAATGCCGCCCCGGGATGTTCGAGTATCAGCTTGAGGCGGAAATTCATCACGAATTTACCCGCTTCGGTGCCCGTTACCCGTCTTATAACACCATCGTCGGCGGGGGTGAAAACGCCTGCATCCTGCACTACACCGAGAACGAAAGTGAATTGCGTGATGGGGACCTGGTACTGGTCGATGCGGGCTGTGAATATAAAGGCTATGCGGGCGACATTACCCGTACCTTCCCGGTCAACGGCAAATTCAGCCGGCCACAACGTGCGGTGTATGACATCGTGCTGGCGTCGCTGACGCGAGCCCTGGCCTTGTTCAAACCGGGCACCAGCATCCGTGAGGTCAATGATGAGGTCGTGCGCATCATGATCACCGGGCTGGTTGAGCTGGGGATCTTGAAAGGCGACGTCGAGCAGCTGATCGCCGAACAGGCGCATCGTCAGTTCTACATGCATGGGCTTGGCCACTGGTTGGGGCTGGATGTGCACGACGTCGGGCATTACGGTACGCCAAACCGCGACCGTACGCTTGAACCGGGCATGGTGTTTACCGTCGAGCCTGGGCTGTATATCGCACCTGATGCTGACGTGCCGGAAGAATACCGTGGTCTGGGCATTCGCATTGAAGACGACATTTTGATCACCGCTAACGGCAATGAGAACTTGACCGCCAGCGTAGTGAAAGACGCCGACGCCATTGAAGCCCTGATGGCGGCGGCAAGGTAATCGCATGAGCGTAATTATCGTTGGTGGCGGCATGGCGGGCGCGACCCTGGCGCTGGCTATCTCGTCGCTTACTCAGGGACGATTGGCGGTTGATTTGGTCGAAGCGACCCGGCCGGACGATCGCAGCCACCCGGGGTTCGACGCCCGCGCTATTGCTTTGGCGCAGGGCACCTGCCAGCAGTTGACGCGCATTGGTGTTTGGCCGGCGCTGCGTGACTGTGCGACAGCCATCACCCAGGTGCACGTTAGCGATCGCGGCCACGCCGGGTTCGTTAATTTATATGCGCAAGATTACCAGGTTGATGCACTGGGGCAGGTGATCGAGCTGCACGACGCAGGCCAACGGCTATTTGCACTGCTGGCCAAGGCGCCGGGCGTCACGCTGCACTGCCCAGCCAAAGTGGTTGATGTGGTGCGCACGGCAGAGCAGGCAGAAGTGCTGCTGGATAACGGTCAGCGTATCAGCGGGAAACTGCTGGTAGCGGCGGACGGTTCGCGTTCGGCACTGGCGCAGGCCTGTAATCTGCAATGGCAGCAGCGTGAATACCCGCAGTTTGCCACCATTGCCAACGTCACGACCGCAGAAGATCCACAGGGGCGTGCCTTTGAACGTTTCACCCGCCATGGGCCATTGGCGCTGTTGCCCATGTCCCAGGGGCGCAGCTCACTGGTGTGGTGTCACGCGCGTGAGGATCGCCAACAGGTCGATGCCTGGGACGATGCGCGTTTTATCAGTGAATTACAGCAGGCGTTTGGCTGGCGGTTGGGGCGTATTCTTCGCGCCGGCAAACGTCACAGCTATCCGCTCAGCCTGCTGACGGCCAATCAGCATGTCAGCCATCGGCTGGCGCTGGTGGGTAATGCCGCACAGACGTTGCATCCGATCGCCGGTCAGGGGTTCAATCTTGGCCTGCGTGACGTGATGTCTCTGGCGGAAACGCTGGCAGAAGCGCAGCATGCAGGGGAAGATCCCGGCGGTTATGCGTTGTTGAGCCGTTATCAACAACGGCGACAGCAAGATCAGCAGGCGACCATTGGCGTGACCGACGGTTTGATCCGGTTGTTTGCCAATCGTTACGCTCCCTTGGTCGTGGGGCGCAATCTGGGCCTGATGGCAATGGCCCAGTTACCGGCTGTGCGAGATGCCTTTGCCAAGCGAACGTTGGGCTGGGTAGATCGTTAAGCGGTGTCTAAGTAAGGGCGTAGCGTGCTACGCCCACATCGCTGTGCAATGGCTGCATAGCGAGTCATTTAAGGAAATTAAGCAGCATGCAATCATTTGACGTGGTTATCGCCGGTGGCGGTATGGTGGGGTTGGCAATGGCCTGCGGTTTGCAGGGCAGTGGCCTGCGCGTTGCCGTGCTGGAGCACCAGCAGCCAGATATGACGCCGCTGCAGCCACAGCCAGCGCTGCGTGTATCCGCTATCAACGCTGCGAGCGAGCGTCTGCTGCAACACATTGGCGTGTGGGACGAGATCCTCAACCTGCGTGCCAGCGCCTATAACGCGATGGAAGTGTGGGATCGCGACAGTTTCGGCAAGATTGCCTTCCGTGGCGATGAGTGTGGCTTTAGCCATCTCGGTCATATCATTGAAAACACAGTGATTCAACAAGCCTTGTGGAAGCGGGCGGAAAGCTTGAGTGATGTTACGCTGATTACCCCAGCCAAGCTCAAGCAAGTCGCCTGGGGCGAAAACGACGCTTTTATCACGCTGGAGGATGGCCGCATGCTGACCGCCCGGCTGGTGATTGGCGCCGACGGAGCCCATTCCTGGCTGCGCCAGCATGCCGATATTCCTTTGACCTTCTGGGACTACCGTCATCATGCGCTGGTCGCCACCATCCGTACCGAGGAGCCACATTTGGCGACGGCGCGGCAGGTGTTTCATGGCGATGGCATCCTGGCGTTTCTGCCGTTCAACGATCCGCATTTAAGCTCGATCGTTTGGTCGGTGTCGCCGGAAGAGGCTGAACGCCTGAAAAAATTGGAACCAGAGCAGTTCGACCGTGAGCTGGCGATGGCGTTTGATTTGCGTCTCGGTACCTGTACCCTGGAAAGCGAACGTCAGACCTTCCCGTTGACCGGGCGTTACGCGCGCAGCTTTGCTGCACACCGTTTGGCGTTGGTGGGGGATGCGGCACACACTGTGCATCCGTTGGCGGGTCAAGGGGTCAACCTGGGCTTTATGGATGCAGCGGAGCTGATTGCCGAACTGCGCCGTTTGCAACGTCAGGGCAAAGACATTGGTCAGCATCTGTATCTGCGTCGCTATGAGCGCCGCCGTAAGCACGGCGCGGCGGTCATGCTGGCCAGCATGCAGGGGTTCCGCGAGCTGTTCGATGGCAACCACCCCGCGAAGAAACTGCTGCGTGATGTTGGGCTACGCCTCGCCGACAGCCTGCCAGGCGTGAAGCCTAAGCTGGTACGTCAGGCGATGGGCCTGAACGATCTGCCGGAGTGGTTGGCCTGACCGTATTCTGAGAGAGGTCATCAGGCCTCTCTGCCTCATTTCCCCGCATTAACGTCGATCTCGAAGGCATAACCCTGTGCCTTTTACCCATCGCTTTTTCTTATATCACTCTTCATTTGAAATAATCTAATTTCATGCCGATTTTAGCATTAGTTTTTCTAATTCAATGTTCGGTTATCAAAAGTCGAAATTCCGCATCCGACCGTGGGTTTGTTATATAACTTTGGATTTTTGGTGCTTTAATTGTTGGTTTTGTGCCTTAAAGCGCATTTTTCCAGTCAAAAACTCTGCACACTAGCCCGGTATTTTACTGCCCCTGAACGACGCCAAACCTATTTTATCTTATGGTTAATGGGGGCGTTCGGTGCTAACGTCAGGGCAAAGGTATCGTTTGCGTCACGGCGGTTAGCCGTCTTTGGGCGCTATCATCGTAATGTTAAATACCCTAAATAATTCGAGTTGTATCGCGGCGGCAACCGATCGAGCACGATGAGCTTGCATGAGTAGGTGATTCGGGTGAGAAGAGCAGCCAACAGCGCGGCGGTTTGAATTATTGCGGGGATTTGTGGAGTGAGGGAAAAGATGGCAAAGCAAACCCCATTGTACGACCAGCACGTGGCGTGCGGTGCGCGTATGGTAGATTTTCATGGCTGGATGATGCCACTGCATTACGGTTCCCAGATCGATGAGCACCACGCCGTGCGTCAGGATGCCGGTATGTTTGACGTCTCCCATATGACCATTGTAGATCTGCGCGGTGCCCGTACCCGCGAGTTCCTGCGTTACCTGTTGGCAAACGATGTTGCCAAGCTCACCCAACCGGGTAAAGCGCTGTACACCGGCATGTTGAATGCGTCCGGCGGCGTGATCGACGACCTGATCGTTTACTTCCTTACTGAAGATTATTTCCGCCTGGTGGTGAACTCCGCCACGCGCGACAAAGACCTGGCCTGGATCGAAGAGCATGCCGCTCCGTACGGCGTAGCCCTGACGGTGCGTGACGATTTGGCGCTGGTTGCGGTGCAAGGCCCACAGGCCAAAGAGCGTGCCGGCACCTTATTTACCCCAGAACAAAAAAACGCCGTTGAAGGCATGAAGCCGTTCTTCGGCGTACAGGCCGGGGATCTGTTTATCGCGACCACCGGTTATACCGGCGAAGCGGGTTATGAAATTGCGCTGCCAAAAGAGCAGGTTGTGGACTTCTGGCAGAAACTGCTGGCGGCTGGCGTTAAGCCGGCGGGCCTGGGCGCACGCGACACGCTGCGTCTGGAAGCCGGCATGAATCTGTACGGGCAAGAGATGGACGAAGGCATTTCGCCATTGGCCGCCAACATGGGCTGGACCATTGCCTGGCAGCCGGAAGATCGTCAGTTCATCGGCCGCGACGCGCTGGAAAAACAGCGTGAATTGGGCACCGAGCAACTGGTCGGCTTGATCATGACGGAAAAAGGCGTATTACGTAATGAGCTGCCGGTGCGTTTCACCGATGCGGCAGGCCAGACGCACGAAGGGGTGATCACCAGCGGCTCATTCTCGCCGACCCTGGGCTTCAGTATTGCCCTGGCCCGCGTCCCTGCTGGCATCGGCGAACAGGCCATCGTACAGATCCGCAACCGCGAAATGCCGGTTAAGGTCACCAAACCTGGGTTTGTGCGTGCCGGTAAGCCCCTGACTCATTAATTTTTTATTGGTTATTCCCCATGGATTTTGCGCTGCGGCCAATAACGCTGCGGTGTGAAAGACGCAGGGAAATTATTTCTTCGAAGGAGTAGCTGGCTATGAGCAATGTGCCAACAGAATTGAAATATGCGTCCTCACACGAGTGGGTTCGTTCAGAAGGTAACGGCGTTTACACCGTAGGTATCACCGAACACGCGCAGGAACTGCTGGGCGACATGGTGTTTGTTGATTTGCCAGAAGTGGGCCGTGTTGTGGCCGCCGGCGAAGATTGCGCCGTGGCTGAATCTGTCAAAGCGGCCTCGGACATTTATTCGCCAATCAGCGGTGAAATCGTTGCGGTAAACGTTGAACTGGAAGGTTCCCCGGAGCTGGTGAACAGCGAGCCTTACGGTGAAGGTTTCCTGTTCCAGATTAAAGCGTCAGACGAAAGTGAACTGGCTAACCTGCTTGATGCCGGTGCTTACCAGGCCTCTATCGACGAGTAATCGGCATACTCTTCGTCTTTCAAGCTGCAGCGTTGTTATCTGCACATGCTTACCCCAGTAGCTGACTAAAGTAAGCCACTGGGGATAAGCAAACTGGTCGCCTCGCGGCAACTTGAAATCCATTGAGTATGTAACGCCTTGACCTAGGGTCTTAATAGGAAGGCGTTTTAGTTATAGAACAGGCTATATCCCGTACCACGCCAGAATTCAGGAATTTGTAGCAATGACTCAGACACTCAGCCAACTTGAACACAGCGAAGCGTTCATCGAACGCCATATCGGCTCTTCTGCAGAACAACAGCAGCAGTTGCTGGAAGCGGTGGGCGCACGCTCGCTCAACGCGCTGATCCAACAGATTGTGCCGGCAGACATTCAACTGCCTGCGCCGCCGCCGGTGGGCGATGCGGCGACTGAACATCAGGCGTTGGCAGAACTGAAGGCGATTGCCTCTCAGAATCAGCGCTACAAATCCTATATCGGTATGGGTTACAGCGCGGTGCTGACGCCACCGGTGATCCTGCGTAACATGCTGGAAAACCCAGGCTGGTACACCGCTTATACCCCTTATCAGCCGGAAGTGTCACAGGGCCGTCTTGAGGCGCTGTTGAACTTCCAAACCGTGACCCTTGATCTGACCGGTCTGGATCTGGCATCCGCTTCATTGCTGGACGAAGCCACCGCCGCTGCCGAAGCGATGGCGTTGGCCAAGCGCGCCAGCAAGCTAAAAGACGCTAACCGTTTCTTCGTCGCTGATGACGTACATCCTCAGACGCTGGACGTTGTACGCACCCGTGCTGAAACCTTTGGCTTTGAAGTTATCGTCGATAAAGCTGAAAAAGTACTGGAGTTGCAGGGTGTGTTTGGCGTACTGCTGCAACAGGTTGGCACCACCGGTGAACTGCACGATTACAGCGCACTGCTGGCCGAACTGAAAAACCGCAAGATTGTCACCAGCGTGGCCGCTGACATTATGGCGTTGGTGTTGCTGACTGCACCGGGCAAGCAGGGCGCAGACGTGGTATTCGGTTCCGCGCAGCGCTTTGGTGTCCCTATGGGCTACGGTGGGCCACATGCTGCTTTCTTCTCTTGTCGGGATGAGTTCAAACGCTCGATGCCGGGCCGTATCATTGGGGTTTCACGCGATGCTGCCGGTAACACAGCGCTGCGTATGGCGATGCAAACCCGTGAGCAACACATTCGTCGCGAGAAAGCCAACTCGAATATCTGTACATCGCAGGTTCTGCTGGCCAACATCGCCAGCCTGTATGCGGTGTACCACGGCCCACAGGGCCTGCAGCGTATCGCCGGGCGCATTCATCGCCTGACCGACATTTTGGCTGCTGGGCTGCAAAAGGCCGGCCTGCAACTGCGCCACAAAACCTGGTTCGACACCCTGACCGTGGAAGTGAAAGACAAGGCTGCGGTCCTGGAACGCGCGTTGAGCTTCGGTATCAACTTACGCACCGATATTCACGGCGCAGTAGGTATCACACTGGATGAAGCCACCTCACGTGAAGACGTGCAGACCCTGTTCGCCTTGCTGGCCGGCGACAACCACGGTCTGGACATTGACGCGCTGGATGCGGCAGTGAGCAAAAGCAGCCAGTCGATCCCGGCCGGTATGCTGCGTCAGGAGCCAATCCTGACTCACCCTGTCTTCAACCGCTACCACAGCGAAACCGAGATGATGCGTTATATGCATCGTCTGGAACGTAAAGACTTGGCGCTCAATCAGGCGATGATCCCACTGGGTTCATGCACCATGAAACTGAACGCCGCTGCGGAAATGATTCCGATTACCTGGCCTGAATTCTCCGAACTCCATCCGTTCTGCCCACCAGAGCAGGCGGCAGGTTATCAGCAGATGATCGGCCAGCTGTCACAATGGTTGGTGCAATTAACCGGTTACGATGCGGTATGCATGCAACCGAACTCAGGTGCACAGGGTGAATACGCCGGTCTGCTGGCAATCCGCCGTTACCATGAAAGCCGTAACGAAGCGGGCCGTCATATCTGCCTGATCCCAAGCTCTGCCCACGGTACCAACCCGGCTTCTGCTCAAATGGCAGGCATGAGTGTGGTCGTGGTGGCTTGCGACAAGAATGGCAACATTGATCTGCACGATCTGCGCATCAAGGCAGAACAAGCAGGTGAAGAGCTGTCTTGTATCATGGTGACGTACCCGTCGACCCACGGCGTGTATGAAGAAACCATTCGTGAAGTGTGCCAGATCGTCCATCAGTTCGGCGGCCAGGTTTACCTTGACGGTGCCAACATGAATGCCCAGGTGGGTATCACCACCCCAGGGTATATCGGTGCGGATGTTTCACACCTTAACCTGCATAAAACCTTCTGTATTCCGCACGGCGGCGGCGGCCCAGGCATGGGGCCAATTGGCGTGAAAGCACACCTGGCACCTTTTGTACCGGGCCACAGCGTGGTGCAAATTGACGGTGTGACAACCCAACAGGGCGCAGTTTCTGCAGCACCGTTCGGCAGCGCCTCGATTCTGCCAATCAGCTGGATGTATATCCGTATGATGGGCGCGGAAGGGTTGAAGCAAGCGAGCCAGGTCGCGATTCTGAATGCCAACTATATAGCGACTCGCCTGAAAGAGGCTTATCCAGTGCTGTATACCGGCCGTGATCACCGCGTGGCACATGAATGTATTCTCGACATTCGCCCACTGAAGGAAGAGACCGGCATCAGCGAAATGGATATTGCCAAACGTCTGATTGACTACGGTTTCCATGCACCGACCATGTCGTTCCCGGTGGCGGGTACGTTGATGGTTGAGCCAACCGAGTCAGAAAGCAAAGTGGAGCTGGATCGCTTTATCGACGCGATGCTGGCTATCCGTAGCGAGATTGATCGGGTAGCCAAAGGTGAATGGCCACTGGAAGACAACCCGCTGGTGAACGCGCCACACATTCAGGCTGAGCTAGTCAGCGATTGGCAGCATGCCTACAGCCGCGAACTGGCCGTGTTCCCTATCTCGGGTGTGCGTGAGAACAAATACTGGCCGAGCGTGAAGCGTCTGGATGACGTGTACGGTGACCGTAACCTGTTCTGTTCTTGCGTACCGATGAGCGAATACGAATAACACGTTCGGCAAAGCGGACATTCAAGGGACACTGCATGATGCAGTGTCCTTTTTTTATTGTCGTCGCAGGGTAACTCGAACGGAATAAGGAGCAATGATGAAAGCAGCTATTGTAAACGTCCTGGGCCAGGCACCGGTGGCCGGTAATGTGGATGAACCGACCGCACGCGAAGGCGAAACGCTGATCACGGTGAGTGTCGCCGGCATTAAACAGCTCGATCGTGCCATGGTGGCAGGTACTCATTATTCCAGCCCGAAGCACCTGCCGATCGTGCCGGGTACCGATGGTGTGGGTTATACACCCGACGGCCAGCGGGTGTACTTTGCCTCTTTCCGCCAGCCGCATGGCGCGTTAGCCGAACGTACCGTGGCTTCCTGGACCGTACCTGTGCCAAAGGGCGTGGATGATGCTACCGCAGCCGCATTGATTAATCCGGCGTTCGCTGCCTGGCTGCCGCTGCACTGGCGCGCTGAGGTTCAGGCGGGCGAAACGGTGCTGATTATTGGCGCGACTGGCACTTCAGGCAAACTGGCGGTGGCGGCTGCACGTCAGGCTGGCGCGGGCCGTATTGTCGCCGCCGGCCGTCGCCAGAGCGTGCTGGATGCATTGGGTGTGGATGCCACGGTCGATCTTTCACTGGAAGGGGCGGAGTTGGTGCAGGCTTTTGCTGCCGCCGCGGGACCCAATGGCTATCAGGTTATTGTCGATTACATCTGGGGCCCCGCCACAGAAGCATTGCTTGCGACGCTCAATAACCACGATTTGTCTTCTTACGCGGGCGGACGCGGCATCCGTTTGGTCAACGTTGGTTCGATGGCGGGGCCGGACATTCGGTTGCCTGCGGCGGTACTGCGCAGTAATCAATTACAGATCATGGGCAGCGGTACCGGTAATTTCCCACCGGTGGCTGAAATGCAGAGATATGCCAGTGAGATCCTGGCGTTGGCAGCTGCGGGGGAGATCTCGGTTGAGACTCAGGAACACGATTTATCCGAGATCGCCGACGCCTGGGATCTTAATAAGAAAAGCGACGTGCGTTCGGTGATCCGCATTGCCAGATAAACAGCCTGCTACGGGCTGCTATAGCAGGCCAGGTGAATATCTTCCGGTTCGCGGGCGAACAGTTCTGCATCGGGTTGAGTCATTAACTGGCAACCCTGCGACAGGTAAAAATCCACGGTGTTTTTACTTGGAATAGAAGAGACATACAGCCCGTGAGCGCCGTCTTGTTTGGCCTGGTGCAGGCAATGGCTGAACAGACGTTTGCCCAGTCCTTTACCCCGCAGGCTGGCGCTGACGTAGAAAAACAGCAGCTGGCGTAAGTCCTGCCGCGGACCGCGCGGCAGGGTATCCAGCACGGCCGCTGCAAGGATCTTCTCTTCTTCGAACAGGGCGAAAAAGTGCCCACCGTGCGCAAAGCAGTGTTCGTGGATCGGGTCATAGGTTTCCCGATCGTGCGGATCCCAACCTTGCAGATCATAATGGGCGGCATAAGGCTGTAACTTGCCATCCTGCAGGCGGTAGAGCGTATTGATCACTTCACTACGATCGATCTGCCAGAGCAAATCAAGTTGATGTTGTTGCAGCAAAATGGGGTGGGTCATCGTCCGTTAATTCTCTCGTGGTGCAAGGTAGTTTTCCGGCAGATCAATGATAAAACCGATGCCGCGCTCATCAAGCCCTTCGGTTATCCGCAATTGCGCGCCAATTTTATCAGCCAAGTTTTTCGCAATGGCGAGCCCGAGACCGCTGCCGTTCTGCTGCGTGCCGGGTACACGATAAAAGCGCTCGAACAGCCGTTTGTGGTACTCCTGACGGATACCTGGGCCATTATCACGCAATGTAATATAGCAGCCCAGCGGCGACAGCGATCGGATGCTAGCTTCGATTCGTGCACCGTTTGGCGCATATTTAATGGCGTTCTCCAGCAGATTGGTGAATATCGTAATCAGCGAATGGCGATCGGTCTCAATCATCACATTTTCACTCCCATCCAGAGAGAGTTCGACGTTCTTCTCCAGCGCATAAGGGACATGCTGGGCAATGCATTTGCTGATTTCTGCGTGGATGTTCACCATTTCAATCTTCAGTGGGAAGTCTTCCGACTCCAGTTTGGCCAAGTCAATCAGTTGGCGTGACAGCGATGCGGCGCGATCCAGCCCGTGTTGCATGTCTTCAATGATCTCCTGGCGTTCGGTTTTATCAGCTACCTGGGTCAGCAGGTGCAACTGGGCCAGCACGGCGGCGATGGGGGTACGTAGCTCGTGCGCCGCATCGGCCATAAAGCGTTTTTCACGCTGGTTGGCGGCGTCGATACGCCCCATCAACTTATTAATTTCTAAAACGATGGGGCGAATCTCCTGATATTGCGCGCGCACATTTATCGGCGACAAGTTACCCGGCTTACGGTCAGAGATCATTCTGGCGATTTGCCGCAGTGGTCGCAGGCTGAAATAGGCCGTAACCAAGAGGGCGACAATAATTGCAGCCAGCGTGACCAGCAGTGGGATGGCCGTGCTTTCTGCCGGATTGCCGAAAATGGTGGTGCGGTTGTCAAAGGATTCACCGACGATCACCCTAAATTGCTGCTTATCGCTCCAACTGCCGGCTATATGCCACTTCACGTTGCCATAGCTGATGGTGCCGGACAGCACCGAAGGTGGCAGAATCAACGGTTCCTTTTGAGGTGGGGAGGTGTAAATAATCTTATTATTGCGATCGTAAACCACAAGTAATGGGCGATAGTCTATTTCATCCTGCATACCGTTTTTAATGGAGTCGATATACATGACTTCGATATCTTTAATAATATTAATATAATTGAGGTCGGTAACGTCTGTTTTATCAAGAATATTGGCAATGCCACGTGCAACAAGGCGCTGCTGATTATCAAAATATTTTTCTGCGTCAGGGAAATAGAGATATTTTGCCCAGCCAATCAAAACACCCCAAAGTAATAATATCGCCAATACCTGAAAAATGATGGTGCGCATAAAAAAGGATTTAAAACTGATCATCCCTGGCCCTCTTTTTTTAATAAATAGCCAATACCACGCACGGTAATAATTCTTTCCTTACCGATTTTGCGTCTCAAATTATGCATATGCACCTCGAGGGAGTTGCTTTCCACGTTGTCGCCATTCCCAAATAAGCTCTGTTCTAATGCGGCCTTACGTACCACGGTGCCGGCACAACGCATAAGCTCATGCAGTAATCGGTATTCTTTTTTTGATAGCAACAGCAGTTCGCCATCCAGCGTGACCTGGTGGTTAATCGGATCCAGATACAGGTTGCCCAGGCTCCAGGTTTGGGAGGCGAACCCCGCCATGCGACGGTTCACCGCCTTCACGCGTGAAATTAATTCCGGTAGTGCAAAAGGCTTGGCCAGGAAGTCGTCTGCGCCAGAGTCCAGGCTATTGACCAGGCTTTCGATGCGATCTCGGGCCGTCAGAATAATGATCGGAATGTTCTGTCCGGCGGCGCGCCATTCGATCAGCTTTTTTAATCCGTCACCGTCGGGCAGGGTGAGATCCAACAGCATTAAATCGAAGCTGCCTTGGGTTAATTTATGTTGTGCATCATGGACCAATCGCACCCAGCACAGCTCAAATCCAGCCAGCTCCAATGCACGGCACAGGGCTTTGCCCAATTGCAGATCGTCTTCCACTAACAATATGTTCACGTGGTATCCGGTTTATATCACTACGCTGGCGGCTATATAACTACAACTGTCGGGGGAAGACAACGCCGCACGGCTTTTCGCCCATACCTTCTTAAGCAAACCTTAATCTGGCGTTAATTTCACGTTAAGGGAACGTCGTTGTGATTCGGGTAGGCTTCTCAGCACAATCATTACCGCAGAGTAAGCACCATGCATACCGGCAATGCGTCACATTTAGCTATCACCGGCGGATTTATTCGCTTGTGCGCGATCTTATTTGTCGTGCTGTTCACGGTGCATTTTCACGCTGACGCTCAGGGCGTAAATAGCCCAATGCCACATTCATCAACCTTGCGGCCCCAATTGCAGACGGTGGTTTCAGATGCCTGTAGTCGTTTTAAACCACGAATAAAAAAACAATTGCGCCGCCTGGTGGCGCTATAAACCTCATTAAATATAAGGCAAATACGGTGAAAAATACCCTGGGTTATTCTGCGGTGGCGTTGTTGATGGCATTTCCCTTACAAGGATCCGCACAGGATGAAGCAAAGGCGTCGTTGACGCTGAGCGGGGGTATCGCGGTGGCGCCGTTGTATCAAGGGGCGTCTATTTATAGCGCGGTGCCGCTGTACGATGTTCAGGCCGGTTATGGCAATCCAACATGGGGAGATTTTAGCCTGGGGCTGGGCGGTGCCAGCTGGCAGTTGCCGTTGTCGGGGCCATTCGGCATTGCCTTATTGGCGGGTTATGACGGTGGGCGAGACGAAGACATTAAAACGTTGGGAGGGCGAAAAAATCGGCTCAGAGGCATGGGGGATTTTGGGGGCGCGTTTGAAGCAGGTATTGAGCTGAGCTATAAATTCGAACCCTTTCGTACGTATGTCAGAGGGATGCAGGCCACCAAGGCGCGTCGCTACGGCGGTGAAGACCTGGGGCATACTGCCTATGTTGATGTGGGTGTGGCAGCGCTTTACCCGTTAAGCGATGCGCTCAGTCTCTCTGCCGATTTGACCGCCACGTGGGCCAACAGTGGCTATCAGCGTGGTTATTTCGGTGTCACCCAGCAACAAGCGGAGCATAGCGCTTTTGATGCCTATCGCCCAGGCAGCGGCATGAAGCAGGTGATACTCAATACCGCGCTGAATTATCAATTGACGCGGGAAATTGCCTTCCAGGGCGGTGTCGGTATCTATACTCTGTTGGGTGATGCGGCGAACAGCCCGATCGTCGAGAAAAAGGCCGCAGGGGTGGGTTTCCTGAGCGCCAGCTACAGTTTCTGATTCCCCAACCAGAGAAGGAATAGCATGACGAAAGTTGCACTGGTCACCGGCGCTAGCCGGGGTATTGGCCGCGCTACCGCGCTGCTTTTGGCCCAGAAGGGCTATGCGGTGGGCGTTAACTATTTGAAAGATGAGGTCGCCGCACAACACGTTGTGACAGAGATTGAATCACAGGGCGGCCAGGCGTTGGCGCTGCGGGCGGATATTGCCGAGGAAAGCCAGGTGGTGGCGATGTTTACCGAACTGGATGCGACCCTTGGCCCAATCGCTGCGCTGGTCAACAATGCCGGTATTTTGTTTCAACAGACAAGCATTGAACAACTCACGGCAGAGCGCATCAATAAGGTGCTGAGCACCAACGTCACCGGTTATTTCCTTTGCTGTCGTGAGGCGGTGAAACGCATGGCGCACCGTCATGGTGGGCAGGGCGGTGCCATCGTCAACGTCTCTTCTGCCGCAGCCCGTTTGGGGGCTCCCTGGGAGTATATCGATTATGCCGCATCCAAGGGGGCGGTAGACACACTGACCACCGGACTGGCGCTGGAGGTGGCGGGCCAGGGCATTCGTGTCAACGCTGTGCGGCCGGGGTGTATTTACACTGAAATGCACGCCAGCGGCGGTGAACCGGGGCGTGTTGATAGGGTTAAGGGCAACTTGCCGATGCAACGTGGCGGTACCCCGGAAGAGGTCGCGGAAGCCGTTATCTGGCTGCTATCCGATGCCGCTTCTTACGTCACCGGCAGCTTTATCGAGGCGTCCGGCGGCCGCTGAAGGTCCGTCGTATGATACAGTGACGTTAATAAACCGCGACGAGTTGGCGTGCCGGGTGAGGGAACCACCCGGCTAACTACGGCAGCAACAGGGTTACTTCAGCCAGCCTTTGCGCTGTGCGTCCTGCAGATGTTGCAGCAGGTATTTCCACAACTCCGGTTGGACATCAGCGATGGTCGTGTTACGCGCCAATACTTGCTCCAGACTGATGCCGTTCTCGACCCAGCTTTGGCCGCCATTGTGCAGGTTCATCAGCATCGGCATGGTGCGATCCAGCACCAGCGCAAAGCGCGCGTCGGCAGTTTCGCCATCTTCATATTCCTGCCATAAAGCGGTGAAATACTCGCGCTGAGTGTCCGGCAGCATGCCGAAAAGCCTGCGCGCCGCGGCCACTTCTACATCATGGATTGCTGCACGTGCCGCCAGATCGTAGACCAGTACGTCACCGGCGTCGATCTCAACGATGTCATGCAGCAGCGCCATCTGAATCACCCGCTGGATATCTACGCCTTCGCCGGCATAAGGGGCCAGGCTCAGGGCAGCAATAGCAAAATGCCAGCTATGTTCGGCGGAGTTTTCCTGGCGTTGGGTGCCCAGCACTTTGGTGCGGCGTTGCACGCTTTTCAACTTATCGATTTCCATCAGGAACTGGATGACCTGGGTCATGGAGCCGAAATCTAACGCGGGTACAGCGGATGACATGGTGTAAACCTCAAGGTAGATGGGTTGAAGCCGAACGATTGTAGACCAGTGGGAGAGGGATTTCGATGGTTACACGCGTACACAGTTTTATTTTGGCGTACACGTGTACACTGAAATTATTCTCAGTTAAGCTGCCTTGCGGTAATTTCGAACAATGTTGGGTGTTTTGAGGGGTTGTGCTTTATGGGAAAAACGGGCGTAGTGAAAGCCGGTACCGAAGACGTTACCGTTGCGGCCTATCCGTGGGCGGAAGAGATCGCTAACAGTATCAGCCACGGCATCGGTTTGGTTTTCGGCATCGTCGGCTTGGTATTGCTGTTGGTTCAGGCGGTTGATAGCGGCGCTGGTGCGACGGCCATCGCCAGTTACAGTCTTTATGGCGGCAGCATGATTCTGCTGTTTCTTGCTTCCACGCTCTACCATGCTATTCCCCATCAAAAGGCCAAGCACTGGCTGAAGAAGTTTGACCACTGCGCCATTTACCTTTTGATTGCCGGTACCTACACGCCATTCCTGCTCGTGGGGCTAGACTCACCGCTTGCCAAGGGGCTGATGGCCGTAATTTGGGGATTGGCACTGTTGGGCGTGCTGTTCAAACTGGCGTTTGCCCACCGCTTTGAAGCCTTGTCGTTGGTGACTTATCTGACGATGGGCTGGCTGTCGCTGATCGTGATTTATCAGTTGGCGACCCGGCTGGCTATTGGCGGCGTGACGTTATTGGCGGTTGGCGGTGTAGTTTATACCCTGGGGGTGATTTTCTATGCCTCTAAGCGTTTCCGCTTTGGCCATGCTATCTGGCATGGTTTCGTACTCGGTGGCAGCCTGTGCCATTTTATGGCGATTTATCTGTACGTTTGATCGCTGTCCGGCCTGCGTTAATGCCATGTTGATCCCGCGTTTCTTTTAGGTTAGAAAAGAAACGCTTGTTTCTTTCGGGTATCCAACAAGCCCATGTTTTTTCATTCCTGAGCCCGCCATTACACCTTTGGTGTATTCGTTAACTTTTTCAGGACTCATCACGATGATCGTTCGCTTATCCAAAGCGCTGTTGGTGTGTGCGATTGCCCTGTTCGCCACGTTGGTGGCTTTTGGCAATATCACGGATTACGGTTCCAACTTCGCCTTTGTGCGTCATGTATTTATGATGGACACTATTTTCCCAGACGCCACCATCACCTACCGCGCCATTCAATCCCCTTGGCTGCATCACGCTGGCTACATTGGCATCATTACGCTAGAAAGCCTGACGGCATTATTGTGCTGGGTGGGTGGTTTGCGCTTGCTGTGCGGACTGAAGCTGCCAGCCGTGGCCTTTAACAGAAAGAAAAAAATGGCGGTTGCTGGCCTGACGATCGGTTTTCTGACCTGGCAGGTCGGATTTATGTCGGTAGGCGGGGAATGGTTCGGTATGTGGATGTCGCAGCAATGGAATGGGGTGCCCAGCGCATTTCGTTTCTTTGTCACCATCATTCTGGTGCTGATCTATCTGGTGCAGCGGGACGGCGAACTGGACGAGTAAAGCCTCAGGCAGCAGGCGTGAGCCTGCTGCCTGAGTATTATTTATCTTCCACCAGTGAGTACGGCAAGGGTTTGATGGCCAACCGGCTGGTTGCGTCATCGCGCACCCGTAAAGTGCTGTCGGCGTCCAGATCGTTGTTCAGGACAACCTGTACCCACAGCGTACCGTCGGCCAGCTTGGCTGCGCTCAGTACTGTGCCGGTACGGCGCCAGTTTTCACCCAGTTGCAATTCAACGTCCTCAGCGGCCTCCGGCACTCGCCCGGCTTTGCCTTCCAGCCAGTACAGTGCGCGCTTGTTGGCCCCGCGGAACTTGGCCCGTGCGACCATTTCCTGGCCGGTATAGCAGCCTTTGCTGAAGCTAATGCCTTCCAGCGCCTGTAGGTTGGTGGCCTGTGGGATGAGCTGCGCGCTGTTGGCGCTGTCAATGACCGGGTAACCGGCTTCAATATCCAGCGTTAGCCACTGTTGGCTGTCGTTCAGTTCTGCCTGCTCGTGCAGCTTGTCGACCAATTTCTCGGCAACGGCGGTTGTGGTGACCAATAAAAAGCGTTCAGCCGGCAGCGCGAAATGCAGCAGGGTGGTTTCGCCGTCTTGCACGACCTGATGCTCAGCATCCGGCAGGGTGCTGAACACGTCAGCCAGCGCTGCGCGGGCCTGAAAACCGGCGACGCCGAGCAACACCGCGTCGTTATCAGCGGCGATGGTGAGTTTGGAAAATACCGCGTATTTTTTGATTTCAGCCAATTGGCTGTCCAGCACGCTGCGGCGTTCCAGATAGGCAAAGCCTTCACCGCGGTGGAACAGACGCAGGTTGCTCCACATTTTTCCTTTGGCATCACAGTGGCCGCATAACACGTGCCGATCGGCTGGCAGCGTGTCGATATCTGCAGTCACCTGGCCTTGAAGGTATTTCACTGTGTCCGGCCCGTTCAACGTCACCAATGCCCAATCTTCCAGCGAGATTAAGGTCAGGGGCAGATGGGAAGAAGCGGAAGGTTGACGGGGTGGAAATGGAATTTTATACGCCATAGTAAGACCCTGCTTAACGTTAACTTACCTGAAGGTGTGTTGGCCCCATGGTAAAAGAGGCGGCGGCCTTTGCAAACTGTTATTCACGCTTGCCTCCCCGGCAGCGCTTTTTTTGACATTTAGCGCTTTATTGCGTTTTACGCAGAGAACCTTCTTCCCGGCGAGTATGTCAAATTGTTACTCTATAGGCTTGCGGCCAAGGGTACCCCTTGCAGACAGATCTTTGGCTGATGGAATTATATCGCGCCGGTGTTGCCATACAGTGTGTCAGTTGAACCCTGCGATGGCGTTGCCACGCTGAAAAGAGGTTAGTCATAACAACATGGATATTAATAACAAAGCACGTATCCACTGGGCGTGTCGCCGTGGTATGCGCGAGCTGGACATCTCAATCATGCCGTTCTTCGAGTACGAATATGATCGGCTCAATGACACAGACAAAGCGCTGTTTGTCCGTCTGCTTGAATCTGATGATCCCGATCTCTTCAATTGGCTGATGAATCATGGCGCTCCGCAGGACAGTGAACTGCAGAGAATGGTGACACTGATCCAGACGCGAAATAAAGACCGTGGCCCAGTGGCGATGTGATGTCCGTATTTCCTGGCGCACCCAGTTACTTTCGCTGCTGACACACGGCGCACTGATCCTACTGATTCTGATTTCACCCTGGCCGGAGGGTTACGGCCCAATCTGGCTGGTCCTGCTGACGCTGGTGGTGTTTGAATGTATTCGTAGCCAGAAGCGCATTGCGTCGCGGCAGGGTGAACTACACCTGCTGGCGAATCAACGCGTGGGCTGGCACGGGCAGGAATGGCAACTGGTAAAACAGCCCTGGATGCCGCGTTACGGCATTTTGTTGACGTTGCAGCCGGCCCAAGGGAAAAAACGTCGTCGGTTGTGGCTGGCTTCCGATTCTATGGCTAAAGCCGATTGGCGGCATTTGCGTCAGGCGCTGCTGTATCCGCCCACCGGTGATGGCGAGGAACCCTGATGAAGCCGACGCTCTGGCTGGTGGAAGATGAGCCTAGCATTGCTGACACGCTGATTTATACCCTGGAAAGCGAAGGCTTTCAGGTGCGCTGGTTCGAGCGTGGCGAGCCGGCATTGCAGGCGTTGGCGCAGGGTGCGCCAGCGCTGGCTATCCTCGATGTCGGCCTGCCAGATATCAACGGTTTTGAACTGTGCCGCCGGCTGTTATCGCAGTCGGCGGATTTACCCATTTTGTTTCTCACAGCCCGCAGCGATGAAGTTGACCGCCTGATTGGGTTAGAGATTGGTGCCGACGATTACGTTGCCAAGCCTTTTTCCCCACGAGAAGTCAGTGCCCGTGTGCGCACCATTTTACGTCGCCTGCAAAAACAGCAACGTTTGCAACAGCCTGCGTTGTACAGCTTTGGTCCTTTTGGGATGGATGAGCAGGCCGCGGCCATCTATTACCATCAGCAGCCACTGCCATTGACCCGCTACGAATTTTTGTTGCTGAAAACCCTGTTGCTGGCGCCCGGACGGGTATTTTCACGTCAGCAGTTAATGGACAGTGTCTGGTCTCAGGCCGAGGAAAGCCTGGATCGTACCGTCGATACGCATATCAAAACGTTGCGTGCCAAGTTGCGCGCGATCGATCCCGGTGAACCGCCGATCCACACCCATCGAGGCCTGGGCTATAGCGTGAGCCGTCAGCCATGAGAATAGGTTTGCGCCTGCTGCTGGGATATTTCCTGATTGTGGCTGTCGCAGGTTATTTCGTGTTGAGCATTTTTGTGCAGGAAGTGAAACCCGGTGTGCGGCGGGCGACCGAAGGCACATTGGTGGATACAGCCAATCTGCTGGCGCAGATCGCCCGTCTCGATATGCAGCGTGACGACGTGGCACACGGGCAACTGGCGCAGGCGTTTGCCCAACTCAATCAACGGCCCATCGGCGCCAATATTGCCGGTATCCGCAAGGATCGCAGCGAATATCACGTCTACCTCACCGATCTTCAAGGCAACGTCATTTTTGATTCCAGCGGACAGGCGCTCGGGCAGGATTACTCACGCTGGAATGACGTCTATTTGACGTTACGTGGCCAATACGGTGCGCGCAGCACCCGCAGCAATCCACAGGATGAAAACAGTTCAGTCATGTACGTCGCCGCACCGGTGTTGGAGCAAGGAAAAATCATCGGCGTGCTCAGCGTCGGTAAACCCAACAGCACCATGGCACCGGTAATCAAACGCAGCGAGCGACGCATTCTATGGGCTGGTGCGCTGTTATTGGGGATTGCACTGCTGATCGGTTTGGGTTTTGTTTGGTGGATAAACCGCTCGATTGGTCGGTTGGTGCGCTACGCTGACGGCGTGGCGCAGGGCGAAAGCATACCGCTGCCGAAAATGGGCGGCCATGAGCTGAAGCAATTGGCACAATCGTTGGAAAGCATGCGCGTGAAGCTGGAAGGTAAGGCTTACATCGAACAGTATGTGCATACCCTGACCCATGAGCTGAAAAGCCCACTGGCGGCGATCCGCGGTGCAGCCGAGCTGCTTCAGGAACTGCCGCCGCCGGCCACGGCTCAGCGTTTTCTGACCAATATCGAACAGCAGAGTGCACGCATTCAACAATTGGTGGATAAACTGCTGGTGCAGGCGCGGCTGGAAAGCCGGCCCGGTCTGGAATTGGCACCTTTGGCGATGGCTGTGCTGGTACGCCAGGCCGTGGCAGGTAAAGAGGCGCAGGCAGCGCAGCGTAGCGTTTTGCTCCAGATTGAGGAGGTTGAGGAAATGACCTTGACCGGTGATGGGCTGCTGATCAGCCAGGCGCTGACCAACTTGCTCGACAATGCCTTGGACTTCACCCCACCGGGCGGTGCCATCAGCGTGTGCGGCAAACGGCAGGACAACCACTATTGCATCACCATCAGTGACGACGGCACGGGCATTCCCGATTATGCGCTGGACAAGGTGTTCGAACGTTTCTATTCACTGGCCCGGGCCGACAAGCCGAAAAGCAGTGGCCTGGGGCTGAGTTTCGTACAGGAAGTTGCGCGGTTACACCGTGGTGGTATTCGCTTGCATAATCGCCAGCCGCAGGGCGTGGCCGCTATTTTCACCTTATCTCTCTGACTTCACCGTCCCTTCACATAACCACATCCTGTATTCACCAGAGGCCTCTATCGTGGCGTAATAACCTACAAGGAGCGCGCGGCGATGATGAAATCGGTATTGTTTTGGAAGATAACCACTCTGCTGGGATTGATGATCTTAATGATCATTCCGGTGACACAGTTAATGAACGTGATTGAGGAACGCAGCGGTTACCGCCAGAGCGTAGTGGGGCAGGTCAGCGAAAGCACCAGCCGGGCACAGCGCATCTTGGGGCCGCTGATTGTCATTCCTTATAGCGAACGCGAAGAGAAGACGGATGACAAGGGGCAGAAAGTGGTGCAAATGGTCCGCCACCACCGTTATCTCCTGCCGGAGACGCTGCAGGTCAGCGGCAAACCGAATGTCGACGTGCGTAAGTTGGGCATCTACCAGACGCAAGTGTATCAAGGGCCGTTGAATTTTAAGGTGAAGTTTGGCCAGCCCGATCTGGCCGATTTGCAGCGCAGTAATGTGATTCTTGGCCAGCCGTTCTTGCTGGTATCACTGAGCGATTCACGCGGTATCAAAAGTATCTCACCGCTTATCGGCGCACAGACGCAGACAACCTTTGAGCCGGGTACTCAGGTCAGTGTGCTGCATCAAGGGGTTCACGCACCGCTGACGCTGAGCGAATTGCAGAAAACGGGGCTGGACGCTGAGTTTACCCTCACGCTGGCGGGTACCAGCAGTTTGTCATTGGTACCGCTTGGACGCAGCAGTGAATTGACACTGCAGAGTAATTGGCCGCATCCGAATTTCCTTGGCAACTTTTTGCCGGATGAACGTAAAGTGACGGAAAAAGGCTTCAGTGCTCGCTGGCGCAGCACCTGGTTTGCCAACAACATCAACAGCGCTTTCCATTACGACGACGAAATTCTCGGCGAAGAAAAATTGCCGACCTTCAGCACCAGCCTGATTGAACCGGTGGATCACTACCAACTGACCGAGCGCGCAGTGAAATATGCGGTGTTGTTTATCGGCCTGACGTTTATGGCGTTCTTCTTATTCGAAACCTTGACCGGTCTGCGAGTACACCCAATCCAGTATCTGTTGGTGGGGGCAGCATTAGTGCTTTTCTATCTGATCTTGTTGGCCTTTTCCGAGCATTTCGGTTTCGGCAAAGCCTATCTGTTGGCCAGCATTGCCTGCAGCGGGCTCATTGCCTTTTACCTCAGTGCGGTGCTGCGCGGCAGGCTACGCGGGGGGCTATTCGCCGTCAGTTTGTTGATGTTATACGGCGTGTTGTATTTACTGCTGCAATCAGAAGATAACGCATTGGTACTCGGGGCCGGGTTGTTGTTCGCAGTTTTGGCGGGAATTATGCTGCTGACGCGTAAATTAGACTGGTATCAGGTGGCCGATCCGGCACGGTTGAGCGGTGAAACACCGGTTGATGAAGGGGAGAGCCGTTTCCGCTTGTGGAAGTAAAGATGGCGTGGGCGCGGTTACCGCGCCCATTGGCATTACAGCAGCGGTTCCATTTCCAACAGGATTTGTTCACACCATTGTTGCAGACGCTCGTCACTCATGTCGTATTGGTTCACATCATCCAGCGCCAGGCCGACGAAGTGTTTGCCGTCAGCGCTTAGCGGTTTCGGGCTGGTAAATTCGAAGCCGTCAATCGGCCAGAAGCCGATAAACTGTACGCCGAGTGGGGCAATGTGATCGTGTAGCATACCGAGCGCATCGAGGAACCATTCGCCATAACCGAGTTGATCGCCCATGCCATACATGGCGACAATTTTCCCCTGCAAATCCAGCGTGGTCAGCTGTGGCCAGATCGCTTCCCAATCTTCCTGCAGTTCACCGAAGTCCCAGGTTGGTATCCCGAGGATCAGGATGGAATACGCTTCCATCAGTGTGGGGGAGACGTCTTTCAGGTTATGCAGGTCGACCAGGTCTTCACCCAGAATCTCACGGATTTTTTCTGCCGCCATCTCGGTGTAGCAGGTGCTGGAGCCGTAAAACAGACCAATCTTCATGTGTAAACCGTTATATTGCCGTAGGTAGAATTGCGTCGAGTATACCCGATTTGTACCGGTTTAAGGCATAATGCCTGTGGCATAAACGCAACAAAGGGAGGACCGCGTGCAACAGCAAGATCATGCATTGATTGAGCAATTCCTGGATGCGCTGTGGCTCGAACGCAATCTGGCAGAAAATACGCTGGCCTCTTATCGGCTGGATCTGCAAGCGCTGGTCGCCTGGCTGAACCAACAAAATACTCCCCTGTTACAGGCGCAAGCGTTGGATCTGCAGGCCTTTCTCGCCGAACGGGTCGAAGGGGGCTACAAGGCCACCAGTTCTGCGCGTTTGTTGAGCGCCATGCGTCGCCTGTTCCAATACCTGTACCGCGAAAACATGCGCACCGACGATCCCACAGCGCTGCTTGCCTCGCCGAAGTTGCCGCAACGGTTACCGAAAGATCTGAGCGAAGCGCAGGTCGATGCGTTACTGCAGGCGCCCTGCGTGGACCAACCGCTGGAACTGCGTGACAAAGCGATGCTGGAAGTGCTGTATGCCACCGGTCTTCGTGTTTCTGAATTAGTTGGGTTGACCATCAGCGACGTCAGCCTGCGCCAAGGCGTGGTGCGCGTGATCGGTAAAGGTAACAAGGAACGACTGGTACCGCTGGGCGAAGAGGCGGTGTACTGGATAGAAAATTACCTGGAGCATGGGCGTCCGTGGATGGTGAACGGCCAGGCACTGGATGTATTGTTCCCGAGCAACCGTTGTCAGCAAATGACTCGACAGACGTTCTGGCATCGCATCAAACACTATGCGATCCTAGCGGGCATTGACAGTGAGCGGCTGTCGCCACACGTGTTACGTCATGCATTTGCCACCCATTTGCTGAACCATGGTGCCGATCTCCGTGTCGTACAGATGTTATTGGGGCATAGCGACCTCTCAACAACACAAATTTATACGCATGTAGCGACAGAAAGACTCAAACAGCTACATCAACAGCACCACCCGCGTGCCTGACACGCCGGGTTCAAAAGGATTGGAAGAATGAAGAAAGGTTTAATGCTGCTCTCCCTGCTGGTGGCGTCTGTGACTGGCGCGGCCCATGCCGACGATGCGGCAATCCAAAAAGCACTCGGCAGCCTGGGTATTCAGCAGGCAGACGTACTGCCTTCACCGGTTAATGGGTTGAAAACCGTGCTGACCGATAGCGGCGTTCTGTACGTGACTGAAGACGGCAAACACATTCTGCAAGGCCCATTGTACGACGTGAGTGGCAAAGAGCCCGTGAACGTCACTAACCAGCTGCTGACCACCAAGCTGGAAGCGTTGAAAGATCAAATGATCGTTTACAAAGCGCCGAAGCAAAAACACGTGATCACGGTGTTTACCGACATCACTTGCGGCTATTGCCACAAGCTGCATCAACAGATGAAAGAGTATAACGATCTGGGCATTACCGTGCGTTATTTGGCCTTCCCGCGTCAGGGGCTGAATTCCCAGGCCGAGAAAGACATGCAATCAATCTGGTGTACCGCCGACAAAGCCAAGGCTTTTGACCTGGCAATGAAAGGCGACGCAGTTTCACCAGCCACCTGTAAAACCGATATCAGCAAACACTATGCGCTTGGCGTGCAGTTCGGTATTCAGGGTACCCCGGCCATCATCCTGGAAAACGGCATGATGATCCCTGGCTATCAGGGGCCGAAAGAGATGGCCGCTATGCTGGACGCGCACCAGACCGCAACCAAAACCGGTGGTTAATCGCCGGTGAGCATCAAAACACAACTACGCCGCCGTGCGGTGACGGACGAGAGCCATTTGCCTGCCAGCCTGCATCCGCTGCTGCGCCGTTTATACGCGTTGCGCGGCGTTCAGGCTGAGCAGGAGTTGGAACGCAGCGTCAAAGGTATGCTGCCCTGGCAGCAGTTGGACGGCATTGACGCCGCTGTTGGCATTCTGCAACAGGCGCTGGCCGATCATCGTCGCATTATGGTGGTGGGCGATTTCGATGCCGATGGTGCCACCAGTACCGCGCTGACAGTGCTGGCGCTACGCAGCATGGGGGGCAGTGCGGTCGATTACCTGGTACCGAACCGCTTCGAAGACGGCTACGGCCTGAGTCCCGAAGTCGTGGAACAGGCAGATGCACGTGGTGCGGAATTGATCTTGACCGTGGATAACGGCATTTCTTCCCATGCGGGCGTCGAAGTGGCACACGCCAAGGGCATGCAGGTGCTGGTGACCGATCACCACCTGCCGGGGGAAACCCTGCCGGCGGCGGAAGCGATCGTCAACCCAAACCTGCGCGGCTGCGCGTTCCCGTCCAAGTCTTTGGCGGGGGTGGGGGTGGCTTTTTATTTGATGCTGGCACTGCGTGCACGGCTGCGTGACAGCGGTTGGTTTGAACAACGTGCACTGGCGATGCCGAATCTGGCAGAGCTGCTGGACCTGGTGGCGCTCGGCACGGTTGCCGATGTGGTGCCGCTCGACGCCAACAACCGCATTTTGGTGTATCAGGGCCTGAACCGTATTCGTGCCGGCAAGTGCCGGCCAGGTATCCGGGCACTGTTGGAAGTGGCTAACCGCGACGCGCGTCAATTGGCGGCGAGCGATCTCGGTTTTGCGTTGGGGCCGCGCCTCAATGCTGCCGGGCGTCTGGACGATATGTCGATCGGTGTGGCGTTGTTGCTGAGTGACGACATCGCGCAGGCTCGTATGTTGGCCAATGACCTCGATGCACTCAACCTGACACGACGTGAGATTGAACAGGGCATGCAGGTTGAAGCTCTGCAACTGTGTGACGAGCTTGAACGCAGCAGCACCACGTTGCCGTATGGGCTGGCGATGTATCACCCTGAGTGGCATCAGGGCGTGGTGGGCATTCTGGCATCGCGTATTAAAGAACGTTTTCACCGCCCGGTGATCGCGTTTGCGCCAGCGGGTGATGGCATACTGAAAGGTTCTGGGCGTTCGATAGCCGGTTTGCACATGCGGGATGCACTGGAACGGTTGGATACGCTGAATCCTGGGCTGATGATGAAGTTCGGTGGCCATGCGATGGCCGCTGGCCTGTCGCTTGAAGAGGCCAAGTTCGACGAGTTTCGCCAGCGCTTTGGTGAGCTGGTCGGCGAATGGCTAGATCCGGCAATGCTGGAAGGTGTGATCTGGTCTGACGGCGAATTGGCGATGCAGGAACTCTCACTGGAAACGGCTGAACTGCTACGTGAAGGCGGGCCTTGGGGGCAAGCATTCCCTGAGCCGACGTTTGACGGGACATTCCGCATTTTGCAGCAGCGGTTAGTGGGTGAGAAACACTTGAAGCTGATGGTTGAACCGATCGGCGGCGGCCCGTTGCTCGACGGTATCGCTTTCAATGTAGATACCACCCTGTGGCCGGACAGCAGCGTGCGCGAAGTGGAACTGGCATACAAACTGGACGTTAACGAGTTCCGCGGTAACCGCAACGTGCAGTTACTGATCCAACACCTCTGGCCACGTTAATTTACGGCGGCCTTAATCCGGGGTTTGCTCTGCCAAACCCCGGCATGTTTTCTTCCCCCCACAAAAACTAGCCAACTCGCTATAAACTGACGTCTGGATCCGCTAGAATTACCGGTTCTAATGGCATTTCGCCATCGACGCCATCAACGAAAAAGAACGCTAAAAACATGTTTGAAATTAACCCGGTAAAAAACCGAATTCAGGACCTGTCCGCGCGGACTGCCGTTCTTAGGGGGTATCTTTGACTATGATGCCAAGAAAGAACGCCTAGAAGAAGTCAACGCCGAGCTGGAACAGCCTGACGTTTGGAACGAACCTGAGCGCGCACAGGCGCTGGGTAAAGAGCGCGCTGCGCTCGAAGCCATTGTTGAAACCATCGATCAACTGGTACAGGGCGGCGAAGACGTCACTGGTCTGTTGGAATTGGCGATCGAAGCCGACGATGAAGAAACCTTTAACGAAGCGGTCGTTGAGCTTGATCAACTGTCTGCCAAGCTCGAGCAATTAGAATTTCGTCGTATGTTCTCTGGTGAATACGACAGTGCTGATTGCTACCTGGATATTCAGGCTGGCTCCGGCGGTACAGAGGCTCAGGACTGGGCCAGCATGTTGCTGCGCATGTACCTGCGCTGGGCTGAAGCCAAAGGCTTCAAGACCGAAGTGATTGAAGAGTCCGACGGCGACGTGGCAGGGCTGAAATCCGCCACCATCAAGATCATCGGCGACTACGCGTTCGGCTGGTTGCGTACTGAAACCGGCGTACATCGCCTGGTGCGCAAGAGCCCGTTCGATTCCGGCGGCCGTCGTCATACTTCGTTCAGTTCGGTGTTTATCTACCCGGAAGTGGACGATGATATTGATATCGACATCAACCCGGCGGACCTGCGTATCGACGTTTACCGCGCCTCGGGGGCGGGTGGTCAGCACGTGAACAAAACTGAGTCGGCGGTGCGTATTACCCACTTACCGACCAACATCGTAGTGCAGTGTCAGAACGACCGTTCTCAGCATAAGAACAAGGATCAAGCGTTTAAACAGCTGCGAGCCAAGCTGTACGAGTTTGAGATGCAAAAGAAAAATGCTGATAAACAGATGATGGAAGACAACAAGTCCGATATCGGTTGGGGTAGCCAAATCCGTTCTTACGTGTTGGATGACTCCCGTATCAAGGATTTGCGCACTAACGTTGAAACGCGCAACACGCAGGCCGTATTAGATGGCGACCTGGATAAATTCATTGAGGCAAGTTTGAAAGCCGGGTTATAAGGAACAGAAATGTCTGAGCAACAACCACAAGGCGCCGATCAGGCGCTGGATCTCAATAACGAGTTGCAGTCACGCCGTGAGAAATTGGCCGCGCTGCGCGAGAACGGCATTGCGTTCCCGAATGATTTCCGTCGTGACACCACGTCCGACAAGCTGCACGCTGCATACGGCGATAAAGACAATGAAGAGCTGGAAGCGCTGGGTGTAGAAGTCACCGTTGCCGGCCGTATGATGACCCGCCGTATCATGGGTAAAGCGTCATTCGTTACGCTGCAGGACGTTGGTGGTCGTATCCAGCTGTACGTCGCGCGCGACGATCTGGCGGAAGGCGTTTATAACGAAGAATTCAAGAAGTGGGATCTGGGTGACATCCTGGGTGCGCGCGGCAAGCTGTTCAAAACCAAGACCGGCGAATTGTCTATCCACTGTACAGAACTGCGTCTGCTGACCAAAGCCCTGCGCCCGTTGCCGGACAAGTTCCACGGTCTGGCGGATCAGGAAACCCGCTATCGCCAGCGTTACCTGGATTTGATCGCTAATGAAGAGTCGCGCAAGACGTTCAAGGTGCGTTCTCAGATCATGGCGGCAATGCGTAACTTCATGGTAGAACGCGGCTTCATGGAAGTCGAAACGCCTATGATGCAGGTGATCCCGGGTGGGGCTTCTGCGCGTCCATTCGTTACTCACCACAATGCGCTGGACATTGATATGTACCTGCGTATTGCACCAGAGCTGTACCTGAAGCGTCTGGTTGTTGGTGGCTTCGAGCGCGTATTCGAAATCAACCGTAACTTCCGTAACGAAGGCGTATCTCCGCGTCATAACCCAGAGTTCACCATGATGGAACTCTATATGGCATACGCGGATTACAAAGACCTGATTGAACTGACCGAGTCGCTGTTCCGTACCCTGACCCAGAACGTACTGGGCAATACTCAGGTGCAGTACGGTGATGAAGTGTTCGACTTCGGCAAGCCGTTTGCGAAGCTGACCATGACCGAGGCGATCAAAAAGTATCGTCCTGAAACCGATCTGGCCGATCTGGCCGATATGGGTAAAGCGGTTGCGATCGCTGAATCCATCGGTATCAAGGTTGAGAAGAGCTGGGGCCTGGGCCGTGTAGTGACCGAGATCTTCGAAGAAGTGGCGGAAAGCCATCTGATTCAGCCGACCTTCATCACGGAATATCCGGCAGAGGTTTCACCGCTGGCGCGCCGTAATGACGTTAACCCAGAAATCACTGACCGCTTCGAGTTCTTCATCGGTGGCCGCGAAATCGGTAACGGCTTCTCCGAGCTGAATGATGCGGAAGACCAGGCTCAGCGTTTTGCTGACCAGGCTAATGCGAAAGACGCTGGCGATGACGAAGCGATGTTCTACGACGAAGACTACGTGACTGCGCTGGAGCACGGCCTGCCGCCGACCGCGGGTCTGGGTATCGGTATCGACCGTATGGTCATGCTGTTCACCAACAGCCACACCATTCGTGATGTAATCCTGTTCCCGGCAATGCGCCCACAGAAATAAGGCCATATACCGAAGAGATTTCAAACCGCAGGAAGGTATAGCCAACACCCCTGCGGATTGAAAGACAAAGGGTATTAATATCAGCCGGTACAGGTCACTGTGCCGGTTTTTTTTCGCCTGATGGGGGAGGAGAGAGGAAAGCTGCGCTAACTGCCTAAAACATCAGCAGTTACATGCTATCTCCGCTTGCCCAGCGGGGATAACCGGTTATAATGGCAGCCGCACACCGATGCGGGTGTAGTTCAATGGTAGAACGGCAGCTTCCCAAGCTGCATACGAGGGTTCGATTCCCTTCACCCGCTCCAATCCAATCCAATCCAATCCAATCCAATCCAATCCAATCTGTTCCTTAAGTCTCTTTCGCTAACAACCCAAAAGTCATGACGTATTTGAACGTGTGTATGCCCACAACCGTATTGCGGGGAAGAGCTTCTGTGGTAGCGCTGTTTGGTATTATTACGCCTTCATATTGCTATGAAGGCGTTTTAGGGGACTCGACAGTGGGATAATGCCTGGCAGGGCGGGAGCGTTTACTCCTGGAGACATTCCCGCTGGTTGGGTACAGAGACCAGCACGATGGTGTTAGCGATGCTGGAAAACAGTAACAGGAAAATCAGCATATTCACTGCGCTCACGCCCAGCATCCCCATTATCCAGATATAACCTGCCGAGAACGCGATCTGGCAAATGGCCAGCACGGAACTTGCCAAACCGGCATTTTGCTTAAACGGATTCAAGGCTTGGCTCATCAATATCCCGAAGCCCATAGCAAAACCGACACCGATCATGGCGAACCCGACGAGGTTTAAATAAGCATTCAGGCCCAGGGCTTGTGTGAGTGCAAAGATAACAGCACAGGTTAAAAATAGCGCTTGTGATAATAGCAGGAGCGTTTTTTGCCCAAATTTTGACAGGAGATAGGGCGTTAAAAATGAAGTGGCCATGCTAAAGCCAGCCAGCCCTGTCATTGATATTGAATACTGCCCTGTAGACAACCCCATCTGCCCCATTAATATGATTGGCGAGGTGTTTACATAGGTCAAAATTGCAGTGATAGACAAACAGGTAATAAATAGTCGGCTGATGAATAATGTTGATAATAAACTTTCGCCGCTGATTATTTTACTGTTCGGCTGCGTCTCTTTATTATTATGGTAGGTTTCATCTAACCAGAATATACAGACTAAACATGAAATCCCAGCGAAGATGGCCATACCGGTGAAGAGGCTTGGCCATTCAAAGCTCATTAACAGTAAATACCCCAGAACCGGTGCAATAACAGGAACGATGCAAGTAATACCATTAATTACTGACAACACTTTTGAGCGTTTATCATCGTCCAGGGTATCTCTAAGAATGGCAAAGGTGACAACATAGCAGAAGCCGGCACCCACGCCTTGCCAAAAGCGTGCAAAAAGAAATTGTTCGGCAGAAACCGTCAACGCGGCTCCGTATGACGCGCAGACAAAAATCAACGCACCCAATAATGCGATGGGTTTCCGGCCGAATCGGTCGGATACCAGTCCTGCGATAATCATGGTCGATGCCATGCCGGCCAAATAAATAGAAAAAGCAGTATGAAGGTCAACGGCAGAGGCATTTAAGTCTTTGGCAATGTCGGGTAAGCCAACAAGGTATAAGTCCACGCCCAGGGGGTAAATTAGCACTAACATAAAGCAACATGCGAGGTATTTGAACATACTGACTTCCTGCAGATTTCAGATCATAAAGTGATAAAAACGCCTAATCAACACAAACACATGCTCAAAAAGTATTTGCACAGAATGTCGCACATACCTTATGTATCAGTCGTTACGATGGCCGCTGCGCTTGTCAGGCATCACATAAGATAAGTTACTTATTTTATCTTAATAATAGCCTTTTTCTTTGAAGATTAACGCTTAATGACGCTGAGCATGGTTCCAATTCATAGATAGATCAAGGTTTTTTTAAGTGATCATGAATATATATAACAAGCAAATAATGCTTATTGTTATAGTTGCCATTTAAAATAAAAAAAATAACTTTACATTAAGTTGCGCGTTTGTATACTTTGTTCGGAATTTGTAACATAAAGTAATGGGTTGTTTGGTTTTTATTGTCCGTTATTGAATAAGCACTTGTAATGACAACACGGATAGTGACTGTAATAAATTGATAGGGAGTGTTATTCCCCCATGTATCCATTTTCCATACCATATGCATGTTTTTAAATTTTTGACATGCGCACTTCAAGATACAGCTTTTATACACCTATCAGTAATGATCTGTCATCGCATGAAAAATTGAAATTAAATATGACGTGTCCTGGGTTTTTACAGCGTATATCAAATTACTTTGATATTGAGCGTAATAGTAATATACGAAATTATTTTGTTATTAACTAACCTCAAAGGAGATAATGTGTGAGGCATTTATCACGGAATGTTAAGTTGTCATCACTGGGACTATCAATTGATTTATCTGATTTTAATCTTAAAGACATTATCACTAAAAATAAATTCACCCTTTACAATCAAGAGATTAGTCCATATATCGTTAAAAGTATCGCTGAGGAAAATATTCGCAAACAGTTAGCCAATGATGTTGATGTTTACTCTGAGCTATCGTGGTTCTCAGAACGGCAGAAATATGGCTATCTATTAATGAGGAATTGTTTTTCAACCGATAAATTACCGCCGACGCCTTGCAATGATGAAGCACCCGATGCGAGTTTATGGATTGAACCAGCATCAACGCTAATGGCTATGTTAGGTGTCACAGGTCATACCGTTTCATCTTATCTTAATGAAATGCAAGGCCGATTGGCGCATATGGTTATGCCTGCCAAGAATAATGAAAAATCCTGGTCTCGCTCTACAAAGTCCCTTTCCCCGCATACAGAAGTCGTCAATGGCCATTGGTCGGAAATGCTTCCTGATGACACAAGAAATCAAGTCATTGCCCCCGAGGTTTTTGCCTTGGCCTGCCTAAGAAACCCGATTCAGGCAGCGACAACGGTTTGGTCACTGGATGATATTTTGAATAACTTAAGTTATTCAACGATAGAGCAGCTGATGAAGCCTGAATATATCGCTAGTAGCCAGTCCAGCTTTGATGTTGATTCAAAAATAGAAAATATCAGTGTGATTGGGGATATCAATGGTCGACTGGTCATAAGATACAGCCATTCTAAGCTTGTCGGGATCAATGACGAAGCAAATGAAGCATTGGAAAAACTAAAAACACACCTGTCCGATCCGAAATACATCAACAGAGTTGTCCTACAGCCCGGTGATGTTCTTATCATAAATAACAGGATTGCCTTGCATGGCAGAGATAACCTTTCAAGTTCTGCAAATTATGATGGCAACGATCGCTGGTTAATTAGAATGTATGGTTTTTCACATAACTCGTGGAAAAAGCTAAAACACCTTCCAGAAAAACAACATATTGCTTCGGCTTGAAAACAAGGATGATAGGCATGATTTCACCATTAGTTGGCAGCGACAGACTTTTAGACTCACATGGGCAACCTATTCAGTTTAGAAAGGGGAAAGCGTATCGCATAGAAGACAGTAACGGAAATCAGTACCTGGATTTTGTTTTGGGTATCGGGCCGGTTATTCTTGGTCACAGTCATCCAGAATTTAACAGAAGGCTGACTGACGCCTTAAGCTTGGGGTTGTCGTTCCCAGGATTTGGAGAGGTACATAGCCAGGTATCAGAGGTATTTGAAAACGTTTATGCCGGCTATAACGTTGTCTCTTTATTTAAAACCAGCTCCGAGGCAGTAACGGCTGCATTTAGATGCGCGATGATGCAAACAGAGCGAAAAAAAATCGTACGATGTGGTTTTTTGGGATGGCATGATGCCCAACTCTATATGTCGCCGAGCTGGCATGAAGCATTGGGCAGTGAGAAAAGAAACGATTTACGCTATTTGAATGGCATGCGCGGCGTCAGCGGTGAAGAGGCTGTTTTCAACTGGGTTAATGGCGACCTGACTGAGCTAGAACACATCTTGCAAGAACATGGAAATGATATTGCCATATTCGCATTGGACGTATACCAGCTGGCTTTCTTCTCAGAAGAGAAGATTAAAGCGGCAATCGCCATGTGCAAGAACTATGGCGTGAAGTTGTTATTAGACGAGACCAAGACTGCGGGGAGAACGAACCCGGGTGGCTATCTGGCGAATAACGCCTCTTTCGATCCTGATTACGTGGTTTTAGGTAAGGCGATCGGTAACGGTTTGCCCCTTGCAATCCTTATGGGTAAGCCTGATAGCATTGCTGTATACCGTGAAGCCCGTATTGGCGGTACTCACACCAAAGAAATACTTTCCCCTCATGCCGCAATTGCTGTCGCAGAGATTATGGGGGAGTGTGACGGTTATAACCTGGTTTCCCAAGCGGGCAAGGCTATCGTCACGACGCTCAACCTGGCACTTAAAGAAGCGGGTGCAGATAATTATGTGAACGCTAAGGCGCTTTTCGACAATGCCTTGTTTGACTTGGTCTTTAGTCAAGAGATCGTCAACAATTATGCGTTAAGAAGCCGTTTCAAGGCTGAGCTTTTAAAGAATGGCTTATTGATTATGGAAGGGCATAACTCCTTCGTTAGCCTTGCACACTGTGATCTAAACCATGACGAGTTGTTTAGTTTAACTTATGCAGCAGCGAAAAGTTGGGTAGCAGCGATGTAGCCTATGGCGCAAACAGCACATCGGGATGGTATCGGGTGTTTTTTGATGCTGCACACCTCACCCTTTCACGGATTTAAAATATTGCCACGTGATGTGCGTGAGTATTTTATTGGTTTCATTATTTTATAATGCAAAGTGAGTATAACGTCATGAAAAATGAAATATCCAGTTTGTTAGAAGGCTATAAAACAAGCTATGCGAAAGAAGAAGAACATAAATGCAATATGCTGAATATTCTTCGTGAGCAAGATAATGTCTTCTATGAAGAGTCAAAGCAGGGGCACTTCACTGCCTCCGCATGGCTGCTCAATCATGATAAAACGAAAGTGCTCTTGACGCTTCACGCCAAGCTAAATCGATGGTTTCAGTTAGGTGGGCACATCGAACCGACTGATTTGTCGTTTTTAGATGCTTGCTTGAGAGAAGCGCAAGAAGAAAGTGGTATCCAAAGTATTAGTGCAGACGACGCTTTCGTCATTGATGTTGACATACATAAAATACCGGAAAACCCTAAAGCCTCTGCGCATCTCCATTATGATATAACCCTGTGTTTTGTTGCAGGCCAGAATGCTGAAATCAGTATGTCCAAAGAATCAAAAAAATTGGAATGGATCCCGGTTAATAAGGTTAAAGATATCACCGACGATCTTGCTGTTATCCGCATGGCAGAAAAAACGCTGCAATTGTTTTAATTGTTATCGTTAGTGAAAGAAGGGGGCTTTGACATGTCGCGGAAGCACAGCTGTTATGTAAGCAGCCGAGGGCTTTTTAACACCTTTGCGGGGTGTTTTTCGCGGCATGTTCAATGTACCTCTTGTGGGGATGCCGTCGGGGCATGTGTTAATATTAACGGCTTGACGTGACGGCCCCAAATGTCTCAATGGAGGCGCTGCTATAAAATCCATTGTGGGGTTCGTTATCTTGAATTTTAAGTATGATTGATGTGGATATTAACAATGAACAAAATGGAACTCAGTGGCTTATTGCAAAACGTTAAAGAGATTGCTTTATCTTCCTTCTCCATTATTGAAAGCAGAAAAAATGAAGTAACATTTTTCGAAAAGAAAGACTTGAGCATTGTTAGTGAAGCAGATATTGAAACTGAAAAATATATCCGGGATAGCTTGCAGGCTCTGACCCCGCACATTCCTGTTTATGGTGAAGAACTGGGTTGTGACATTGCCGATGACTGCCAATTATATTGGCTTATCGACCCTATTGATGGCACCACATGGTACAAATTAGGCATGCCAGTATACGGTTCCCTGATTGCGCTAATCCAAAACGGTGAACCTATACTCGGCTCTATTGGGCTACCCGCAATAAATACGTTGGTATATGCAGGAAAAGATCTGGGGTGCTTTATGAGCGCCGGAAAAAACAATGCCAGGCAGTTGTTGAGTGAGCCAGCTCAAACCGCGCCAATAGGTGTAGAGCAAGCGACCATAACCTCCTCAGGGATGCATGGCACTTCCACATGGATTGAGAATGGCGATACGCCATGGCATCTGATTTCTGTTCTTGAGAGAGCAAAATTGTTTAAATTTTCCGCGGATTGTATCCAACACGTCTCAGTGTTAAATGGGGCGTCAGATGCGGCTATTGATACCATAATGAAACCCTGGGATAGCGCGGCTATCATCATTTGCGCCAGAGAGGCAGGCTTAACCGTCATGGATCTCAATGGCAATCAGCACGGGATATTAAAAAGCGGTAACTTATTAACCGCCAAAAGCGAGCATTTAGCCAAATCGCTGGTTCAGTTATTAACGCCTTGATGATGAGCCACTCGGTTTATAGTTGGTCAACGAATACAGCAGGTGCCGTGCCGTAAAGGCCTTGAGTTTGTGCTCGCGCCTATCTCGTCGTAAAAAGCCCCTGTTCTCGCAGGGGCTTTTTACTGACACTACGTGGGTGATGTGGATTTTGGTGATTCTGCTGCCCATTACCCAGAAGTCTCTTTGCGTATGATGCTCCGCTACCTTTCGCTGGCGAGCACTTCAAACAGCATGTCAATTTCTTGCTGGGTATTATAATGCATCATCCCGACGCGCAGCACGCCGCCGCAGTCCTGCAGCCCCAACTGTTGAATTAAACCCAGCGCATAGAAGTGCCCGCTGCCGACGCAGATATTGTGTTGGCCTAAGCGGCGAGCAACCTGTTCCGGGGTATGTTCCTTGAAGGTTAACGCAAAGGTCGGCGTGCGGCGCTGGGTATCCGCGGAAGGTGATCCATAGAGTTGGATACTGTCTATGTGCTGCAAACGCTGCAAAAAGTACCGGCACAGGCTCTCTTCATGTTGGTGATAACCGGCAAAGCTTTCTTGCAAGCGCTGCCTGAGTGGGGCCCCTGGCGTGCCCCATTGTGCCAGGTAGTCGATGGCTGCCGTCACGCCGGCGAGCCCTTCGAAGCTCTGTGTCCCCGTTTCAAAACGCCCTGGCCCGATGTCGGTGGCCGGCTCGACTTTATACGGCTGCAGACGCTGCAACCACTGGGGTGCGATATAGGCCATGCCGATATGCGGCCCGAAGAATTTATAGGCGGAACAGACTAAAAAGTCACAGCCAAGCGCTTGCACATCGATCAGGTTATGCGGAGCGTAGTGCACGGCGTCGACATACACCTGTGCGCCGACACGGTGGGCGGCGTCGGTAATGGTTTTAATGTCGGCGATGCTGCCGGTAACGTTGGACGCATAGCTGACGGCCACGAGTCTGGTCTTGGCGGTGATGCTTTCACACAGCCGGGCCGCGTTCAACGAGCAATCCGCACGCTCCAGCGGTATTTGATGCACGGTGACCTGTTTGTCGGCTGCAGCCTGCTGCCAGCTGGAGACGTTGGCGTAGTGATCTAACGCAGTGACGATAATCTCATCGCCGGCTTGCCAGTTACGGCTAATGATACGGCTGAGGTGGAACGTCAGCGAGGTCATGTTCATGCCAAAAACGACATTGTCGGGCGACGGCGCATTTAAAAAGGCACGTACCGATTCCCGTGCCTGGTTCATGACTTCGGTCGTCTTATGGCTGGAGAAATAGTGTCCGCCCAAATTGGCGTTATATTTCCCCAGATAATCCGTCATTTTTTCCAGCACGGCTTGCGAAACCTGAGATCCCCCTGGCCCATCGAAAAAGATCGCGGGTTTATCATCATAACGCTGGGATAGCGCACTAAATTGGGCTCGGGCGAGTTCGGGCGAAAAAGTCATGCTTTTTCTCCCCGAGCTGTCAGGACAAAGAGATCAAGATATCCTTCTTCTTCCGGGACGATGGTGCTGATCGGCGTAGCGTTATGCCATAGTTTACTGTCCGCCAGTAAAACGGCTTCGCCATCCGCCAGGGCTTTTTTAAAGAACGGCGGCTGGTGACTATCGGCGTATAGCATGATTTCGCCGCCGACAATGTTTTGCCTGTGGATAGCGATCATCGCGATATGGTCAAAACCATCTTGATGAATACCTTCCGGCGCTACCTGCGTTTCGTTATGAATGGCGACAACGCGCATCTGGTGAATTTCAATTTCGGCTCCTTCTGGCAGATCGTTGCTTTCTGCAAACAGATTACACATTTCCTCCAGCCCGGCGCTTTGCAGCACGGCACTGTCAATCGGCTCGAAGCGGCGTACCACGTTGCCCTGAAAATGGTTGATCTCATCAGACTGAACGAAATTGCGCGGTCCAATCTCGCTCACATGGCCATTGGCGTGCTTGACGACCGAATAGCGTCGTAAGCGGTACTTGCCGTCAGCGTGTTGTGTGTGGGGCAATGAAGAAAACGAGGGCATTAATTGTCGGGTGGCTTGATGGCTAAGTACAGTCATACTTATTACGTTTTCGTGTTTCTGCAACATAATCACCTCTAATATGAATCAATATTGTTTTTGTAGGGAGGTATTTCGATTGAATTGTAGTCGACACTATAGCCAGCGCAATTTTTAGTCGGTGTCGATCGCGGCCCTGCTGTTGCAGCTGTAAACCGCGGTGAACACAAGATGGGTATAATCCAAGAACAAGGGGCGCCGAATGACGAGCTCAGCTTCACAAAATGATAAATTTGAGACGGTTATATGATTGAGATACGTGAGATAGATCGCGAAAATGTTTTTGATGTTTGTGAACTGACGTCGAACAAAGATGGTGTCGGGACATTATTTGAAGCATTTATTTGCTGCAATGCGATCTCCATTTCTGAGGCGGCTTATTTTCCTGAATGCCACCCCAGAGCGCTGTACCGCGACGGGGAGTTAATCGGTTTTTTCCTGTACAAACGCTGGGCGAATCAACTGACCGATGCTGAGATCTGTCGCTATATGCTCGACCACAAATTTATCGGCCAGGGGCTGGGCCGCGCTTCCTTTGAGGCAATGCTGAGCTACTTCAAAAAGAACGGCGTTAAGCAGGTAACGCTGATGATTGATGAACACAACCTGGTTGCGCAAAAAATGTATCTCTCTTTTGGGTTCACCTTTACCGGCAAAGTCGACAAGGATGAACATTACTACAGCCTGAACATCTAGTGCGCTGTCATCTGGTGCCCTCACAACGCTCGCTCGACACGCGGATGGCAGCAACGGCATCGCCCCACCCAGTCAGCACCTACTGCCGGCAATACCGGCAGTAAGACTAATGCTGGTCCTTTATAAGGTAGGGAGAGGGGTATTAGCCATCGGTTGAGCGACTGACGGCTTCCCAGGCATTGATATCAGTGTTCATCTGATGCAGTTTTTCTCTGACATACATGACGGCGTCGCTGCCAAGCAGCAATGATGCCGGTGGCGCAGGGCTATCGAGGAGTTGCAGAATGGCTTTGGCGGCCTTAAACGGATCGCCAGGTTGATGGCCACTGCGTTTTTCACGTGTCTCACGAATCGGCCCAAAACTCTGATCGTAATCACTGATGCTACGTGGTGAGCGCACCATTGAACGCCCAGCCCAGTCTGTCCGGAAAGATCCTGGTTGAATCGCGGTGACCGCAATATTAAAGGGTTTAAGCTCTTTGGTCAGGGTTTCGGAGATACCTTGCAAGGCGAATTTGCTGCCACAATAGTAGCTGATCCCCGGTAAGGTAATGAATCCACCCATTGAGGTAATATTGATAATATGGCCAGCGCGGCGTGTGCGGAAATAGGGCAGAAAAGCCTTAATAACGGCTATTGCACCAAACACGTTGACCTCAAATTGGTGAATGGCGTCACTGATGGGGGACTCCTCCATTATTCCTTCATGGCCATAGCCGGCATTATTTACCAGCACGTCAACGGCGCCAATCTCTTGTTCTACATCGGCAACCAGCGGACCGACGTCGGTAAAATTCGTGACATCAAGGATCCGACCGAAACAGCGGCCAGGTGCCAGAGCGTCGAATTCATCTTTGGCTTGCTGGTTGCGCAGTGTTCCTACTACGCGGTGACCTGCTTCCAGTGCTGCTTCTGCCAGTGCACGGCCAAAGCCGCTGCTGACGCCGGTGATAAAAAATAATTTTGATGAATGCATGACGTTATCCTCGGTAAGGGGGACAAGCAGCATAGGGCGGGTAGGGCAAAATCCGTAGCCATGATCCTCTCTGATGTTTGCCTATTCCTCTGAGCTCGCTGGACGACCCCGTTACTGAGTGTCAGACTTACATTCCCTTCTACGTCGCTTTGCAGGTGTGTATGGCAATTTCTTCTTCTGGGGTTACCGGCCAGATGATCGCGCTGTTGGATAGGCTGACACCGCGCGAAGGCTACAACCTCACGGCTTTGGCTGACGTACGTTTTTTGCGTTCCAACCGTCCGTTGCTGCGCACGCCGGTATTATATGAGCCGGGGATCGTCATTGTTGTGCAGGGAAGAAAACGCGGCTTCTTGGGAAAGGATGTCTATTTATATGATGCACAACATTACCTGATGGTATCCATTCCTGTGCCGTTTACGATGGAAACGGATGCCAGTGCTTCAGAGCCTATGCTGGCTATTTATATGCGATTGGACTTCACCGTCGCGGCCGATCTGCTGTTGCACCTTGCCGATCGTGGGCAGAGCGTCAGCGCACCGCCTCGGAGTATGGTGTCGAGTCCGATGGATGATGCCATGAGCCATTCAGTTTTACGTTTCCTGCAGGTGATGGCGTCACCACTGGATGCCGAAATATTGGGGCAGGCGATGGTGCGGGAGATCTATTACCGTGTTCTGACGGGCGCTCAGGGGCAAACACTCCGCAGTGCACTGACCATGCAGGGGCAGTTTGGGAAAGTGGCTAAGGCGTTGCGCAAGCTGCATGCGGAATATGACTCGTATCTTGATGTGAATGCACTGGCAAAAGAGGCGGGTATGAGCCTTGCCACTTTTCATAGCCATTTTAAAACCATTACTGAGACATCCCCCATGCAATACCTTAAGTCCACGCGATTGCATCAGGCCAGATTGCTGATGTTGCGGAATAATCTCACCGCTTCAGCGGCAAGTGCACGGGTCGGGTATGAAAGCGTTTCGCAATTCAGCCGTGAATTTAAGCGTTTGTTCGGGTTAACGCCGATCGGTGAAGTGGCTCGAATGAAACAGAACTTCTCATTGCCTGCACCGGTTACGCCTTCTGATTTTATTTCTTCTCACTGATTAGCTTGTGCGGATACGTCGTGTTTATCTTCGCTAATATCTTATCGATGAGATTATGGCGGAGCGCCTCTTTGCCGCGCGAGCGTATAACGCTCACGATATTGCGATTAAAATACCGATAATGCTTATTATTGCAACCCAAAACCATTTAGAGGTTTTTTCCGGTTTCCACTCTTCACCATACTCAACCTGATAGCCGGGTTTACGATCCTTATTGTTCATACTATTCCTTGGGATCCTGCATCCATAAATATGCCGCATTTATTTTAAGATGATTCTTAACGCAATTGAATTGAATCTGCTTTTTTAGGTAAAAATCCTAATGATAGGTGTCGAGAACAGCCACTGAATGAGGGTGGCATAAGGCTGCGAAAATTACCGCTGGATTACCAATGTACTGTTTTCTGTTTCAAGAGATAGAAAGCCTATTTCGCGATATTGGCTCATGGTCAGCCTTTTCTAATGTTAAATCAATGCTGACTATTATTTAAAATATTGTTTCTGAAATATATTATTGCTGTCATTGTGGCTATTTCCTTCATTCCACACATTACGCCGTATAAGACGTTTATTAGGTCTTTTAATGATGTGCTTTTACATGAATGTATGGGTTTGGTAGCCATTCATTTACACGAAAAACATAATGATAACTTTAATAAAACAAACTGGTTTCCTCCTGATTTTATTGGGCTTTTTTAATGATGAAAACTAACTATCTGTGATCTTAATCCCTCAATGAAAATGAAAAGAAGTGAATTATTAATCATCTTAACAATAAAAATGAGGTTCACATGTTATTTACGATTCAACTTATTGTCATACTGATCTGCCTTTTTTACGGGGCCAGAAAGGGTGGGATTGCGCTGGGGTTACTTGGCGGTATCGGGTTAATTATACTGGTTTTCGTTTTTCACTTGCCGCCAGGGAAACCCCCTGTTGATGTGATGCTGGTTATCATCGCGGTAGTGGCAGCATCAGCGACGCTACAAGCATCAGGGGGACTTGATGTGATGTTGCAAATTGCAGAGCGTTTACTGCGACGTAACCCTAAGTATGTCTCCATTGTTGCGCCGTTTGTTACCTGTATTTTGACCATTCTCTGTGGTACTGGGCATGTGGTATACACGATATTGCCCATTATTTATGACGTGGCAATCAAGAACAATATTCGCCCGGAAAGGCCGATGGCTGCCAGCTCTATTGGTGCACAGATGGGGATTATTGCCAGCCCGGTATCCGTGGCCGTTGTATCGCTGGTCGCCATGTTGGGCGATTTTACCTTTAATGGTAAACATCTGGAATTTCTCGATCTGCTGGCGATTACGATACCCTCTACCCTGTGCGGTATTCTTGCTATTGGTATCTTCAGTTGGTTCCGGGGTAAAGATCTGGATAAAGATGAGAAATTCCAGAGTTTCATTTCGGACCCGGAAAACTACAAATACGTATACGGTGATACAGCAACCTTATTGGATAAAAAGCTCCCAACCAGCAATTGGGTAGCGATGTGGATTTTCTTGGCGACCATCGTTATTGTCGCGCTATTAGGGGCTTTCTCTGAACTGCGTCCACTCATTAATGGCAAATCACTCTCTATGGTGTTGGTTATCCAGATGTTCATGTTGTGTTCTGGTGCGGTAATCATTATTGCTACCAAAACAAACCCAGCGTCTATCTCTAAAAACGAGGTTTTCCGTTCAGGGATGATTGCCATAGTGGCTGTTTACGGTATTGCCTGGATGGCTGAGACAATGTTTGGTGCTCATTTGAAAGAAATTGAGTCAGTGCTGGGCACCATTGTGAAAGAATATCCTTGGGCCTATGCCATCGTTTTGCTTATCGTTTCCAAGTTTGTTAATTCGCAGGCTGCTGCACTTGCAGCGATTGTTCCTGTGGCACTGGCCATCGGGGTTGATCCTGCTTACATCGTTGCTTCTGCACCGGCGTGTTATGGTTACTATATTTTACCGACCTACCCAAGCGATCTGGCCGCCATTCAGTTTGACCGTTCAGGAACGACAAATATCGGGCGGTTTGTGATTAACCACAGTTTCATCATGGTAGGTCTGATCGGGGTTTCTGTGTCGTGCGTGATGGGGTGGGTCTTGGCTGCCGCATACGGGTTCCTGTAACGGATCCGTCGCAGTGGTTGGTTATGCGGAGAGCAACCTCAGGGTCGATGAGATCGTGGGGTGGGAGCGGGGGCTCTTCTCTGCCCAGAGTGCTACCTTCATCCCACATTACTGGCGTATGGATATAAAAGATAAAAGCCCTGACAATGTCTGCCAGGGCTTTTAAGGTACTATTGACTTCAAATTTAACATTAATGAACTTACTAATTTCTTACTGCTAAGGTTCTATCGTTAAATGTACAGGTTTAACACAGATAATATTGGGTTAACTCAATCCTCCCTCTATTTACCAGTTTAGACTTTAGGCCAATCTCAATACTCGAAGATTTGGCATATTAAACAGGTACATCTCCCCTCGCGATATAGACTCTTTGATGCGTGGCCTCACTTCCGTTGCGATCTTGTTGCACTGTCTTGAAAAATGATCGCAAACAAATAACAATTAAAACATGGCCTTACATCATCGCGTTTTGGTTCACACCCTGCGATTGTAGATACTGACTACGTGGCCTTAAAGCGTCATATAATGAGAGTGTTGTTTTCTCTACATTAATGGCCCATACAAAAATCACTTCGTGGCCTTTATCGCAAAAATAACTTTATCAACTTAACTTTAATACTTTCACTATTAACAGCAAGCTATTGTTTCGCTGCTGATGATTACTAATCTACTTGTTTTGATAGGGGTGTCAATACTGTTTTTAATAACATGTTTTTAATGACATGTCTTTATTAACAGTATTCATATTAATCATCAGTTAAACATCGCCGAGTGCATATTTTTTATCAACATGATCTCTTCAGAGGGTATCGGTTATGTTGGTTTTCCGTGTGGAAGGAGGCAGCAGCAGAGGGATTTTCCCGTTCCGCCAGTGAGGAAGAATGAGGGCGGCAGAGGGGGGGATATTTCGACGATGAACGCTGTCGGCGTCTGACACAGCCCACTGCAGGTGCAACGGGCTGTTTTCACAACATCAGGGCTTGCTGATAAAGCGTGCCAGCCTTTGGTGTAACTGAGAGTTTTCTTTGCGTAGATGCTCGATCTCATCCAGCAACGTCAGCGTCACCGCAATGCCGGGCCAGTCGAGTGCCAGCTCGCGATGCAATTGCTCGGCGCGATGAAAAGTGATCAGTGCGCGATCGTCGAAGATCCACTCTTCAGTTGTGAGATCACGCGGTTGAATCATGCCTAACCCAACGATTTCCGTGAGTTCATCTTGTGTTACGCCGGTGTGCAGGCAAAACTCGGTTATGGTGAAAGTTACTTTTACGTTAGCCATTTTGCTTACTCCACTCTTTACGTGGATCAAAGGTCTTCTGAGCTTCTGCCAGCTGTTGCCACAGTGCAGCGCTTTTCTCGTCCGGTTTTGGTGGCATCATGACTTTGATCACTGCATATAAATCCCCGGTTTCTTTTTTTCCGACCAGGCCTTTTCCCTTGATGCGCAAACGCTGCCCGGTTTGGCTGCCGGCAGGGATGGTCAACAGAATACTGTCTTTTAGGGTCGGTACGGGGACCTTGGCACCTAAGGCCGCTTCCCAAGGCGTTACCGGCAGGACGATCTCAAGGTTGTGCCCGACAATGTCGAACAGCGGATGAGGAGCAATGCGGATAATCAGGTAGAGATCGCCGTTAGCGCCGCCGTCAGTGCCTGGTGCACCCTGGCCTTTCAAGCGAATACGCTCACCATCACCAACGCCGGCAGGGATCTTCACATTAAGGGTTTTAGGAATTTCCTGCTCTACAATGCCGAACGCGTTATACACCGGCAGGCTATAGCGAATAGTGCGGGTTTGCTCTGCCTGTGTTTCTTCCAGGAAGATAGCGACTTCCATTTCAATATCTTGGCCGCGCATGCCTTGGCGCCTTTGGCGATGTTGCTGAGCACGTGCATGTTCACCGAACATAGAGGAAAAGATATCGGAAAAGTCTTCAGCGCTGTGGGCATTGCCATGGCCATGCTGTGTCTGGCGGCCAAAGTTGGGGTCGTTACGGTGTTGCAGAAGTTGATCGTATTCAGCACGTCGTTCGTCGTCTTTCAGTACTTCATAGGCTTCGGCGACCAGTTTGAATTGTTCCTCGGCATTTGATTCGGTACTGACGTCGGGGTGATATTTTCGCGCCAGCCGGCGATAGGCGGTTTTGATTGCCTTAAGATCGTCTGACGGCTTAACCCCTAAAATGGCATAGTAGTCCTTGAATTCCATAGCGTTATCATCTCACTTCAATTTTTCGTCAGGGGAAATCGTTGAGCCTGCATTGGGTGAAACTCTACTTATAGTAGGGCAGTTGGCTGCCGAAGTACCAACCTAATTGTGTGGCTGGGCAGCCAAATGTCAGAGAAAGCGGAGCGGGGTAGCTCCGCTGAGAGATCATGCGCGTTTCAGCTGCCGGGCAACCTGGAATAAGCTGAACGAGCTGAACAGCATTTCGATACCCACAATGGTGGTGACCAGTACCACTGATGTCATTGGGTCAGCGCTGAACAACAGCCAGGCAATGGCCAGATCCAAAATGCCAATCACAAATTGCAGCCAGCTTCCCGGAAGCTCGCGCAGTTTATATCCGGCGATCAACCGTACAATCCCACCCAATGCAAACAAGACGGCGAGGTAAACCGCCATGGCGAAAATACCGACCGCAGGGTGGGTGATAAATACGTAGCCGATAATAAGATAAGCCACCCCGAGCAGAATGCCGCCGATCATCGGCCAGGTATTTTGCAGCCGGTTGGCAATCATACCGAAAATAAGCGCGAAGCCGCTTAGCAACAAGAAAATACCCACGACCACACTGATCGCCGCGCCGGAGGCAAAGGGGCTGAACAGGCAGAAAAGGCCGCCCAATAGCAACAATATTGAGATGATTAACAGCGGGGTACGTTGTTTCTTTAAACTCTGTTCATCGATAATCAACGAATGACGATGGCCCATGTTTAGCATGATAGAACTCCCTTGTTTTGAATATCCTGTACAGTTTCACTGACAATTATAGTGGAACACGCCACTTTGGGGATGATGCTTCGATGCGGCATCTATTTTGTTGGGATCCAAAAGAGCTGTGTGGGTGTATTCCATAAGGTTTTTCATGGCAGACGTGCCAGAATAGATAAAAGCCAATGCGGCTATGTTGACTGAGATAATAGATACCCAATGATAGACCGCTCCCGCTTACTGAAATTTTTGCTGCCTTATCTCTGGCCCAAAGATAACCTGAAGTTACGTTATTACTTGGTTATCGCCTTTGTTTTCATGGTGATATCCAAGGTAAGTACGACGTTAGTCCCCCTGGCGTACAAAGCCATGATCGACGCCTTGAGCGGCGAAACGGCCAAAATGCTGGCCATACCCATTGGTTTGATCCTGGCTTATGGCGTTGCGCGCGTTGGCGCGGCGTTATTTGAAGAGCTGCGCAACGTGATGTTTGTGCACGTCAGTCAGAATGCTACCCGGTTGTTAGGGCTGCGAGTGTTTAGGCAGTTGCATGCGCTGAGCCTACGCTTTCATCTGGAGCGCCAGACTGGCGGGCTATCGTTATCGATTGAACGGGGTACTCAGGCCGTAGCGACAGTGCTTTCGCGGTTGTTGTTTTCCATTTTCCCCATCCTGTTTGAAATCACCCTGGTGTCGGTGATTATGTGGCATTTGCTAAACGGCTGGTTTGCTCTGGCAATTTTAGCGACGGTCGGCTGCTATATTCTGTTCACCGTGATGGCGGTCAGTTGGCGTACGCGTTTTAGACGCGAACTCAACCAAGCCAATGCCGATGCCAATACCAAATCTATCGACAGCCTGCTCAATTATGAGACGGTCAAATACTTCGGTAACGAAGACTTTGAGGCAGACCGTTTCAACATGTCGCGCCGCTTGTATGAATACGCCGCGATTAAGAACCAGTTCAGTTTTACCGCCCTCAACCTCGGGCAAACCGCCATTATCTCTATCGGGTTGATCGTGATGATGGCGATGGCGGCACAGGGTATCGTGCAGGGGCGGATGACGGTCGGCGACTTTGTGTTGGTGAATGCCTATCTATTGCAACTCTATCAGCCGCTCAACTTCTTCGGCTTTATTTATGCTGAAGTCAGGCAGGCGTTGATCGATATGGAAAACATGTTCGATTTGCTGCAGGAAGAGCAGGAGATTGTCGATAAACCAGATGCAGCGGCGCTGCGGTTGAAAGCCGGTGAAGTGTGCTTTGATTCGGTCAGTTTTGGCTATGATGTGCGCCGTCCCATCCTGAAAAATGTCAGCTTTACCATTCCAGCGGGCCACACGGTGGCTGTGGTGGGGGCCTCGGGTGCCGGCAAGTCTACGCTGTCCCGGCTGTTGTTCCGTTTCTATGATGTGAACAATGGCACCATTTCGATTGACGGCCAGGATATCCGCAGTTTGAAGCAGGCCAGTCTGCGTGGGGCGATTGGCATCGTGCCGCAGGACACCGTGTTATTCAACGATACGCTGGGCTACAACATCGGCTACGGTAAAACGGGCTCAAGCCAGGCAGAGATCGAACGGGCAGCCAAATTGGCGCATATTCATGACTTTATCGTCAGTCTGCCCGACGGGTATGAAACCCGAGTGGGTGAGCGTGGGCTTAAGCTTTCCGGTGGGGAAAAACAGCGGGTAGCGATTGCTCGCACTATCCTGAAAAACCCCGCGATTCTGGTGTTTGATGAGGCAACCAGTGCACTGGATACCCAGACTGAACGCGAGATTCAGGCGCACTTGCGCGAGGTGAGCCGCGATCATACGACGCTGGTCATTGCGCACCGCCTGTCCACGGTCGTTGATGCTGATGAAATCATCGTGCTAGAGGCGGGGGAAATCGTCGAACGTGGGCGGCATGAGGCCTTGCTGGCCAGCAATGGCCGCTATGCCGCCATGTGGCAAAACCAATATAACGACGAACAGCAGCCCTGACGATATACATCCCCAGGCGGCTTAGCCTAGGGAATCACAAGGGTTAAAGATCGCCGGTCAGGTACTGTGCCACGCCATTACCGAAACTCCAGTCGCCCTTGCTGTTAGTGGTAATTGAGACCATCAAGTCATTGCCTTCAATCCCGCAGCTTTCCCGCAGTTCACGGCTGAGTTCAGCATAAAATCGCTGTTTCTGTTCTTCAGGCCGCGGGCTGGTGATCACCCGAACGACCACCAGATTACGAGTGCGGGTCAAATTAAGGCCCGTGTCTTCTATCACCAAATGGTGAGCTTTTTTTTCATGAACAATCTGGTAGCGATCGCGCTGCGGCACGTCGAAGGCGCTGAGTACGGCACGGTGGGCGGCGTCGAGCAGCGTTTTCAGTTCGGCTTCATTGCGGCCCTCGATAACGTCAAAGATAAGTAATGGCATTTTCATAATCCTGTCAGTGAGTTAATGATTTCATGGAGGTGCAGGGCAGCGTTTTATCATCGCCTTTGAGAGCCCATCTTAGCCATGCACCCCTGTGGGAAGAAGCGCTATACTTGAATTCATTGTTTATATAAATGAACAGTCACGATGAAAAACCCCAAAATAGAAACCTTGTGGACCCATTTGCACTGGCTCACCGTATTGGCTGAACAGGGTAGCTTTACCCGGGCGGCAGAGCGGCTGGATGTCAGCAAAGCGGCAATGAGCCAAAAAATTAAAGAGATCGAAACGCTGGCCGGGGTGCCATTGGTACAGCGTACCACCCGCAGTGTCAGACTGACCGAGGCGGGATTGAGGTTGGTGGAAGAGTTACGCCAGCCTTTTGCGCAAATAAAGCAGAGTTTTTCTGGTATTTGTGATGCCGGCGGGCCACTACGTGGCACGGTTCGGGTGACAGCGCCGGTGGCGTTTTCTCGCCAGCAATTGGTACCGCGAATTACCGGTTTTCTGCACGCCAACCCTGAGGTGCGGGTCCAGCTTGAGGTTTCTGATCGACTGGTGTCATTAACCACCGAAGGGTTTGATTTGGCCATTCGCCACAGTGATAACTTGCCCGAAACGCATGTCGCCTGGCGCCTTTGTCAGACTGAAACGCTGGCGGTGGCGTCGGCAGACTATGTGAAACGTCAGGGGATGCCGCTATCGCCGAACGATCTGCAAGCGCATCAATGTCTTTATTACCCGCGTAAAGGGGAACAGCCCGGCTGGCGTTTTGTCACCAAACACCCACAGCAAGGCAACGTGGAAAAGGTTCACGTGCCCGTCAGTGGCCCGTTTGCGACCAATAACAGCGAATCGATACGGGATGCGGCCACTGAAGGCTTGGGGATTGCTTTGCTGCCGGACTTTAGTGCACAACAGGCGCTGGCAGACGGAAGGCTAATAGAGGTACTGCCTGATTGGCGGCCGGTCAATGCCTTTGCAGACAGCCTTTATGTCGTACGGCCCTATGCGCCCCAGGTGTCGCGAGTGGTAACGGAATTCAGTCATTATTTGCGCGGCGCGTTTGCCGACGGATTTTTCATCCGTTGATAATTCAGCCGTGATAAATCGTCCCAATCACTCCTGCAAAGCATTGTGGTCGGGAGTATTGCTGTGATTCACGTCACGCTACAGGTATTTTTACGATTCAGTCACGTTAATGTAATGTCCGGTGAGTGGCTTACCCAATGGAGTTAATGAATAACGTTAATGCTGGGTAAATGGCATAAATTCAATAGATAAAAATGATTCGAAATATCGACGCGTTAAATTAAATAATAAACAAATCTAACATGTGAAACGTTAATATATTTATGAAAGTGACAAGCCAACGCAATTTGATGGCGTAAAGAGTACCGGTTGAGAGACGTAAATAGAGAAATAACAGTGCAGTAAAATAAACAATGTTAATAATAACCCACCTGTAATGTACCCACTTTCAAGATTTCCTGGCCGCCGCTATAGCCCAGTTGACAGCCCGCTCGCTTGCGATAAATTTAAATCGTTAACATATTAACAACAACCTCGAAAAAAGAATGGCCCGTTATTTTGGTTTGTCACTCAGGGGTTGCGAACAAGCAAATCGTCATTTATGAGCTTACTAACAGGCAGAGCACATCATGAAGAAATCGACGGGATATGGTTCGGGAGTCAATGAAGAAAACAGATTACTGGTGATTCTCTTTTTCGTTTTTGGCTGTGTTTTTGTTGATCGTTTAACCATATCTTTCTTATTCCCCATGATTGCTGCCGATTTGCAGCTGAGTAATGTGCACCTTGGCACGTTGTCTGCCGTATTGGCGCTGACCTGGGCATTGTCGGGAGCAGGATTAGGCGCGATTGCCGATCGTTTTAATATCCGCAAGCCCATGCTCATTGCCTCTATTGTGGTGTTTTCTCTCTTTTCTGCCTTGTCGGGGTGGGTTAACGGTTTCGCCATGTTGCTGATATTCCGTGCGTTGATGGGGATTGCTGAAGGGCCCGTATTGCCGATTGCACAGTCATTGATGGTAGAAAAATCACAACCGCAGCGGCGTGGATTCAATATGGGATTGATCCAGGGGGCCGCACCGGGGTTATTGGGGGGCATTATCGCGCCGCCGCTCATTATTTACCTGGCTCAAAAGTGGGGCTGGAGCATGGCTTTCCATCTGACAGCCTTACCGGGGATTATTCTGGCCTGGTTAATTTATAAATATGTCGACGGCAAAAAGAATCCGTCTTTTGTTGACGAACCCGCGGCAAAAGATCGGTTGGAAAAGGCTGCTTACACCGAGCTGTTCAAAATTAAAAACGTGGTGTTGTGCATCCTGATTTCTTGCGTATTCGTCACCTGGTTTATGGTCATTATTACTTTTACCCCCAGTTTCCTGGTGACCGCGCGTGGCTTCAGCGAAGGGGCAATGGGCGGCATCATGAGCGCTATCGGCGTGGCCTGGGTTTTCTGGGGCGTTGCGGTGCCGGCAATTTCAGACCGCATCGGCCGTAAACCGACATTAATTTTCTTCTCACTGCTGGCGATTTGCTGCCCACTGTTTCTGAGTTACGTCGATAACCTGTGGCTTTTGGGTGGGTTGGTGTTTCTGTCGTATACCGGTTTGGGCTGCTTCACCTTGTTTATGGCGACGATCCCTTCAGAAACCGTATCAAAAGCCCGTATTGCCACCGCGCTGGGACTGGTGATGGGCATTGGTGAAGTCATTGGTGGCTGCCTGGCACCTTTTACCGCAGGTTTTATCGCCGATCGTTATGGCTTGGTCAGTGTGATGTGGCTGGCAGCCATTGGGGCTGCTTGCGCCGTGGTCTTAAGTTGTTTTCTCGATGAAACGGCACCCGCAGTGGTTAGCCGAAGAACGTTGAAAAGTCAGGGTGTCGCCGACGTCTGAAACAGTCTTTTGCCCCCTATACGCAAGGAGAACGAGCATGTCTTTAAATCCGTCAGTATTGAACCAGAACGCCGAGCCAGAGTGGAAGAACTATGACGATTTCGCCAGGGGGATTGATACCAACCGCCTGCCACCGACCCAAGACTGGCGTGGCAAAACGTTGCAGATGGTGTTTGAACAGGGTGAAGAGATGACGTTGCATTTCAGTGCCGATCAACAACGGCTGCACTGGACTTGGCAGGGAGAACAAGGGGAAGACGCTTACGAGGAGGTACGTACTTGCCCATCACAATACTTCTTTAATATTCCTTTGCAGAAACCGGGAAATGAATGCCTGACATTGGTGCTCAACGCGGATAGCGGGCGGGTGTTGATGGTGCGTAGCACGCTGTTGCCTGAACAACAGGTGACGAATGGTTCCCGGTTGGGCCAAACATTCAGTGTGGGTCATCGGGTGGATATTACGCCGAGCGGCTTGGCGCCGCACCTGACCCGTGAGCTGCTTGGCTACCGTACGTTGAATATTTACAGCCCCAACCATTATTACGAACATTTCTACGTGAATACTGAGCGCTATGCCTGGCAGAATCTGCGCGGTGAGCAGTTTGGTCACGGTGATATGGATTACGCCACATACTATAAATTTGCGGAAGAGCAGTATTTGTTCACCTTCCGAGAAAAGATTATCCCGGTTTGCTCGGTGTTCTTTTTCGATTTTACCCTTGGCCGCTGCACAGGGATATTTCTGGGTCTGGATGCCGCCGGCAAGGTGTTAGTGTCCCCCGCCGGCGCTTTCATTCACAAGATGAGTTACAACAGCTACCCCGACGGGGTACAACCGCTGTAATCAGCGGTTACTCACCAGAGAGTCGGCGTTAATGTCCGCGATGGTTTTCGCACCGATCAACGTCATGGCGACGCGCATTTCTTTATCGATCAGTTCGAGCAGGTTGGCGACACCCGCCTGCCCGGCTGCCGCGAGGGCATAGGCAAAGGCACGCCCCAGCAATACACCGTCTGCGCCCAGTGCAATCATGCGTACCACGTCCAGCCCATTGCGAATACCAGAGTCGGCGAGGAGTGTAATATCGCCTTTCACCGCGTCGGCAATGGCTGGCAATGCGTGGGCCGTCGATAACACGCCGTCGAGCTGTCGGCCACCGTGGTTGGAGACCACAATGCCATCGGCACCGAATCGCACTGCATCCTTGGCATCTTCGGGATCCAGAATACCCTTGATGATCATTGGGCCTTGCCAGAACTCACGGATCCAATCCAAATCCTTCCACGAGATAGAGGGATCGAAATTGGCGCCTAACCAGCCGATATAATCTTCGAGGTTGGTCGGTTTGCCGCGATATGCCGAGACGTTGCCCAAATCATGCGGCTTGCCGCACAGCCCGACATCCCAGGCCCATTGTGGATGCGTCACGGCCTGCAGTATGCGTCGCACGGCAGCATTGGGACCACTCATCCCTGAGTGTGCATCACGATAACGCGCGCCAGGCACGGGCATATCGACAGTAAATACCAGGGTTTTTACCCCTGCAGCTTTAGCGCGCTCCAACGCATTGCGCATAAAACCCCGATCTTTCAATACATACAGCTGGAACCACATCGGTCGATCGATTGCCGGTGCCACTTCTTCAATGGGGCAGACTGAAACCGTAGACAGGGTGAAGGGAATGCCTTTCTGCGCCGCGGCTTTGGCTGCCTGCACTTCACCGCGGCGGGCGTACATTCCCGTCAGCCCGACGGGGCCGAGGATCACCGGCATTGCCAGTTTTTCACCAAACAGGCTGGTTTCCAGACTGAGGTCTGACATATTTCTCAGTATGCGCTGGCGCAGGGCAATACCTGCAAGATCTTCGGTATTGCGTCGTAGCGTATGCTCCGCGTAGGCTCCGCCGTCAATGTAATGGAACAGAAAAGGCGGAAGCTTAGCCTGTGCTGCGGCCCGGTAATCGGTTGATGCGGAGATGATCATATTTTTACCTTATTTCGATAGCGTGCTTTTACATTCATAAAGTCAGGATCTGCGCCATAACGGCGGCGATCCCCCCGTACACCAGCAAGGGCAACACGGTCTTTCTTATAATTTTTCCTTCAGCATTGCTGATCCCAAGGATTGAGCAGACGGCGATAATATTGTTCAGGCACACCATGTTGCCCATGGCACCGCCAACGGATTGCAGAGCCAGCGTCAGATTGACGTTTAGCCCACTGCTCATGGCGATGGAATGCTGAATACCGCCAAATGTTAGATTGGACACGGTATTGGAACCTGAAAAGAACGAACCCAGGGCACCGAGGAACGAAGAGAACAGCAGCCAGCTTTCCCCCGTGAGCGAGGCCAGTGCTTTGCCAATGAGGATCACAGGCGCCTTGTCGCCACCCTGCATCATCAGATTGACCATTACCAAAGCGCCAAACAGGGCGATAAAGGGCTTGGCTATGCGCCCCCCGGTTTCTGTAAACATCTGTTTTACCTGTTTGCCGTTTAGCTTAAACAGGGGAATGCACAGCAAAACCACCAGTAAAAAAGGAATCAATGCAGGCACATACAGCGTTTTGTAGCTTGCGGCAGCAGACGTACCTAATACCTGTTGTAATTCAATGATCAGGGCATCACTGATGCGCAGCTCGCCCAAGCCGCCGAGTTTGCCATTCCATAAAGGTGCATTGCTGTTGAGCAGTGCCTTAATTCCCAACTGATGAATACGCGTGACTATCAAAATAGCAATCAGCAGCAGCGTTGGGGTCATTGCTTTGATGACCTGCACGAATGGCACAGGTTGAGAGGATGTTTTGCTTTCGCTGCGTGTCAGGCCAACCCCGGCGCGTGCCAATAGCACTGACAGCATCAAGCCAATCGCGCCGCCAACCAGTGCAGGAAATTCATAGTTAACCTGTGCCAACAGCAAGTAAGGCACAGTGCAACTCAAGACGCTAAGCAAAATAAAGGGCAGGTTGCGGCGAATCTCATGCCAGGACACGATAAAACGCAGTGCCAGCAACGGGATAACAAACCCAGCGACAAAGTGGATTAATGCGGTTTGGCGGCCAATGTCCAACAGGTCGGCATCGGGAAGCCCCAAATTGGCGAAACCGAACCAGGTGGGTGTGCCGACGGCACCGAACGACACGGGGACAGAGTTCATGACCAGCGTTAGCAGGGCTACGCGCAATGGGTTAAAGCCTAACCCGACGAGGATCGGGGCTGCAATGGCGGCGGGGGTACCAAAACCGCTGGCCCCCTCAATCATAAAGGCAAATGCCCAGCCGATGATCATCAACTGTGCGACCGGGTTAGGGCTGATATTTTCCAGCCAGTTCCGCACCACGTTTTCTGCCCCGCTGATCTGCATCAGCTTATTGAGCAAAATAGCGCCGGCAATGATGGTAATTGGCGTGAAAACCGAAACCAATGCGGTAATGATATTGGCATGCAACAGCAGCGGCAGGCTATCGAACCAAAACAGTTGTACGACATACACGGCAGCCGCTGTCAGCGGTAGCGCAAAATAGGAGGGAACACCGTTCTTTTTGGTCATCATCCAGATCAGCAGGACGATGGGCGCAATACTGAAAAGCAGGGACATAAAAGCCTCAGGGTTATTATTGTTATTTGTGGCTGTATGTAGCCGAAAGGTTAATTACCGCAACATTTTCATTCTAATCACAACCTTGGGTGATGTTCCATTCAGCAATTATCCGGTATTGAAAAGAAGGGCGGCGTCATCACGTTATTGTTGGCGGTGTGCGTATTGAGGGTTTTTTTATTTGATTTAAAATCAATGCGATAGGTTTGTTTTTTATATGATGAATGTGCTGGCTCACATTAATTACACAATAATCATCAATAGATTATATTCAAAAGTGGCGTAATCCCTGGCGGGCGCTATCGGCCCGCTTGGAATAATTATGTGATCTGGTTCAAAAATAGTGGCTGATGCTTTGGTAAGACGCGATGATATGTTCAATCAGAAGTCGGGTTTTTAGCGGTAAATTACGGGTATAGGGATAGACAGCGTAAATGCCTAATACTTTGCCGCAGTGACCAGACAAAATTTCCACCAGTTTTCCATCCTGTAAATCCTCATACACCATACAGCGCGGCACCATGGCAATACCATAACCACCGATCACGGCCTTGCGGATTGCTCTGGCATTATTGGCGGACAGGTTGCCATTAACCTGTAACTCATAAATTTTGCTGCTGCCTGGCTGTTTCATCAACCAGTTGTCGGTCCCGCTTTCCTGATACGTGTAGGTCAGGCAATTATGCTGGAGTAGGTCATCGGCCGAGTGAGGCTCAGGATGCTGCTGCAAATAGCCTGGTGAGCAGACGATCACCCAGCGTGAATCCAGAATAGGGCGAGCAATCAGGCTTGAATCTGGCAGGGTGCCGGTACGGATAGCCAAATCAACGCCTTCATTAACCAGATCAACGAAGCGATTCTCGAGCCGCATCTCAACCTTCAGATTGGGATGGCGGGCGCAGAATTCTGCCACGCTCTCACTCAGCAGCAATTCCCCTGAAATCGTCGGGACCGACATGCGGATCACGCCGGTCAACTCGTCGCTTTTTTCACTGACAACGTTCAGGGCTTGCTGAATTTGAGCGCCAATCTCTTTGGCCTGATGGTATAGGCTTTGGCCGTTTTCCGTCAGTGTCAGGCTGCGGGTGGTGCGGTATAGCAGGCGTGCGCCAAGGGATTTTTCCAGTCGGCCGATACGTTTACTGACCACCGAGCTGGTGATGCCGGCCGTTTCAGCGGCTTTGCTGAAAGAACCGCAGTCAACTATCAGAGCAAACAGGATCAGGTCGTTGGCATATTCATGTGTGGGCAGCATCAGTTGGTGTTTTCCTCATCCCAGAGCAACGCTCAGTGTATACCCGTCATACTTGAAGCGGCATCTTTGTTGGCAAGTTTGTGCGCCTCGATCGACGCGTTATCTCTGCGCCTGAAACTCATCCTCCGCGGAGATGGGCATTTTTGCGGCCAGAGTGCCATCACCAGAGACAATATGAGAATTGTTATTGATATCACTTTTGTGCCGCTTACAATGCCTGCCATCTCAAGATTTAGGGTAAGGGTTCTTCATGGAGTTGCTACGGGTGGTGTACCACCAGTATCGCTGGCCGTTTTTGGCGGTAATGGCGTTAACCATGGCCAGCGCGGCGTTGGGCATAGGTATCATCGCCTTTATAAATTTGCGGCTGATGACGGTAGCGGGCAACCCTCTGGCCGTATTACCCGAATTCCTCGGTTTATTGGCATTGCTGATGGCGGTAACGCTGGGCTCACAGCTAGCGCTGACCACGCTCGGCCATCATTTCGTGTTCCGACTGCGTGGCCAACTGGTCAAGCGCATCCTGGATACGCATATTGAGCGGATAGAACAGCTGGGCAGCGCTTCGCTACTGGCAAGCCTGTCCAGTGATATTCGTAATATCACGATTGCTTTTGTGCGCTTGCCGGAGCTGGTGCAAGGGGTAGTCTTGACGTTGGGATCGGCGGCCTATCTGGGGTGGTTGTCACCGAAGATGTTGGTGGTCACCGCGATATGGGTTGCTGTAACGGTATTGGGTAGCGGCTGTTTAGTGTCTCGCGTGTATCGCCACCTGACCAACGTGCGTGAAGCGGAAGAACGCCTTTATGAACATTACCAATCTGCAATTGATGGCCGTAAAGAGCTGACGCTGAACCGCGATCGTGCAAAAGCGTTGTACCAGCAAGCCTACCAGCCCGATGCCGAAGATTATCGACACCATATTATCCGCGCGGATACTTACCATCTCAGCGCGGTAAATTGGTCGAATATCATGATGCTGGGCGCGATTGGCCTGGTGTTCTATATGGCAAATAGCCTGGGCTGGGCTGATACTGCGGTGGCGGCGACCTATTCACTGACGTTGTTGTTCCTGCGTACGCCGTTGTTGCAGGCGGTGGGGGCATTCCCGACGCTGATTGGCGCAGAGGTGGCTTTCGGTAAAGTCAAAGCGTTACAGCTTGCAGATTACCAACCCGCATTTCCTGCGGTGAGCCCCAAAGCCTGGCAGACCCTGGAACTGTGCGATGTGATGTTCCACTATGGCGCGACGGAGCAAAAAGCCGGGTTCGCCGTCGGGCCTATCAACCTGACGCTGCGCCGCGGTGAGCTGGTATTCCTGATTGGCGGCAATGGCAGTGGAAAATCGACGCTGGCAATGCTGTTAACCGGCTTATATCAACCGGTCAGCGGGAAAATTATGCTGGACGGTGTGCCACAGACCCCGGCAGATATGCATGATTATCGCCGTTTGTTCTCCGCTATTTTTACCGATTTCCACCCGTTCCACCACCTGCAGGGGCCAGAGGGGGAGCAACCGGATGCCGAATTGGTAGAACGTTGGCTTAATCGATTGAACATGAAAGACAAGCTGCAATTCGATGGTCTGCGGGTGACCAATCCGCAACTATCACAAGGCCAGCGTAAACGTCTGGCGTTACTGCTGGCCGTGGCGGAAAAGCGCGATGTGCTGCTGTTGGATGAATGGGCGGCGGATCAGGATCCGCAATTCCGCCGTATCTTCTACCGTGAGTTGCTTCCGCAGTTACGCGCACTGGGAAAAACGGTTTTCGCCATCAGCCATGATGACCATTACTTTGAACATGCCGATAGGTTGCTGCAAATGCGTGATGGGCATTTAAGCGAGCTGACCGGCAACGATCGTGAACGCGCCAGCCGGGACTCGATTTCGCAGATTGACTGAGGCTTATCGTTCGGGCCGCATTGGCGGTCCGAATCGCCGTTGGTCAGCGTATGGCGCTATCCGATGAACACAGCATATAACGTCACTTCTCCAGCCAGCCCCCAGTTTAACCTGCCGCAAATTCCCCTTACATAAAGTCAATTAATTGAGTATTGCTTTATTTACCGGTGGTTTAATTTTGATCTGTTGTGTTGTGTCACACTGCGCCATCGTTCACTAATGCAACACACATTCGCCGCCCATGACGCATTATCCAGACCCTTTCTCTATCCCTACCTCGCCTCAAGTGCATAGGTAGCAGATGTTTGTGAAATTACTAGGGCAACAAAACACTTTATTGATCGTTTAAATAGATCAATAATCACGTTTTAATTGATTTAATCTATTATACGGGGTGGCTGTGATAAGCAAGGATGATGCAAATATCAAACGTAAAGCTTGGCTATGCGTATTTATCGGCTGCGGGATGTTTTGGCTGGCCGTCGCCGCCGTGATTTATTGGCTGTTTATTTAGGAAATGTGTCGATGGACAAAAAACGCGTAAAGAAGACGGGGGGCGCCCGGGATGATAGCCCGGCCAAGATCCCCCCTTCCTGGCAGTTGACTCGTGAGCAACGTGAGTTTATCAACGACCTATGGCAAGACGACGCTGTAGAGCCTACATCGGAGCAACCCACGCGGCCTGGTGTTAATGAATAACCCGGTTGCGCCCGGCCAACATGCCGAACAGCACCTGCAGCAGCGTCAAACCCAGCAAAATGGCCAGTGGCAACTGCCAGCCTTGCGTTAGATCGTGTAGCAAACCGAATAACGTGGGCCCCAATGCCGCCAAAAGATAGCCTACCGATTGCGCCATTCCCGACAATTGTGTTGCCTGGTGATGATGACTACTGCGTAGGCCAAAGAAGGACAATGCCAGCACCAAAGAACTTCCCGCCCCCAACCCGGCAAAAATCAGCCACACCAGCGAATTTTCAGGCCTCAGTAACAGGCCGGCTACCCCAGTAAAAATCAGCAGTGAACTGCACAGTGCGATAGTTCGCTGATCCCGCGCGCGCGGCAGAATAAATACCATGACGAAGTTAGCGGCGATCGCCACCAGTTGATAAATAAACAGCTCAAAACCCGCTTGCTGTGGCGAGGTGCCGTGGCTGGCGGCAAAGGCACTGAACCAGCCGATAATGGTGTAAAAGGTGATGGACTGTAAGCCCATAAACAGCGCGACTTGCCAACCGAGTGCACTGCCCCAGGGAGAGCGAGAGGGAATAGGTTGAACACCGGGTGTGGTACTGCTCACGGCAGTGGCGGGGCGTCGCAGCTGCGGCAGCCAGATAATCAATGCCAATAGGGCCGGAAGGCTCCAACACAGCAGAGAAAAACGCCAGCCTAGATCGTTCATCGCTGCCAGCGGCACGGCCAAGCCGGAGGCCGTCGCCGCGACCAGCGACATTACGGCGGCATAGCCTGCAATCATCGCCGCGGCACGCTGCGGAAAGTCGCGTTTGACCAGTGTCGGCAACACCACGTTGGCAAATGCGATGGCGGCGCCAATTAAAACGCTGCCCAGCCACAGCATGCCGTGTTGCGGCAGGGAGCGCAGCACAATGCCGATAACCAACAGTAATAGTGCCATACCCAGAGTGCGTTCAATGCCCATACGCTTGGCCAGGCCGGGAGTCACTGGCGATAGCACGGCAAACAGCAGCAGTGGCAGTGAGTTAAGCAGGCCGGCAGCGGTAGCGGACAGTGATAACTGCTGTTGGATTTGTTCAAGCAATGGGCCTACGCTGGTCAGCGCGGCGCGCAGATTGGCCGCGACCAACATAATGCCGCTGATCAGCAATAATGGATGGCGTAACCGACGGCGTTTTATGGCGGCAGATGTTTGGGGTAAGGCAGAATGGGGCATGAGTTCCTCGCACCAGGGCATGCAGTCAATCAATGCTGCACAGCATGATGCGTTGATTGACGTTAACGCTTACGTACCGACCCTTGGCCGATATCTGCGCGCAGTGTAGGGGAAGATCCCCCGGCCTGACAAGAGGTCACTTGAACGCCGGCGACGCAATTCGGGCATTTGCGATGCCATGCTGGGGAAGCATAATTGCCAATATGTGATCCCGATCACCTGATGAATTAAAAGTCAGCCTGCCAGGCGGTTACACCGCCGCTTTCGTTTTCTGCCTATCATCCGGCTTCTCACCCCGGCAGCTGCGCCCGCTCTGATATTTCACTTTGCTTTTTTCTGCGCTTATAAAATTTTCACTTCATTTCGATTCGAAAGGTTTTTAGCCAGTTTTTCTGCTAAAACAGCGCTGTAACCCCGATCACAATTTCATTGCTTTCGCTTTGCTGTAATGCAGGCGCAGTAGAGCGAAAGCCATCTTCTCCCCGGCCCGGCCGGAAAACTGAGGACCGCAGCTCATGCCAGTGAATACCGCAAAACGACGTGAACACATTATCGATCTGTTATGCGAGCACGGTAGCGTGCGCGTGGAGCAGCTCAGCAAGCAATTTGCAGTATCCACGGTAACGATCCGCAACGATCTGCGCTTTCTGGAACGAAAAGGGTGTGCGTTGCGGGCTTACGGCGGCGCCATGCTCAATCAACAATTTGCCTTCGATCGCCCGTTACATGATAAGGGGCGGTTAAACCGCGACGTGAAGTCGCAGATCGCGAGCGTAGCGGCAAGCTATGTGCGTGATGGTGACGCGTTGATTCTCGATTCCGGTTCCACCACCACTCAAATCGTGCCGTTCCTGAAAGGGCGACGCGATTTGGTGGTGATGACCAATGCGCTGAACATTGCTTATGAGCTTTCAGGCAACGATGGGGTGGAAGTGATGGTGCTGGGGGGCAGCGTGCGCCGCAACTCCTACTCGCTCTATGGTCCGGCTGCCGAACAGCAATTGCGCCAGTACCGTTTCGACAAACTGTTTTTGGGGGTCGACGGCTTCGATCTGGCTGCCGGTATCACCACGCCTCACCCCGGTGAGGCACACCTCAACCGTGTGATGTGTGAGGTGGCGCGCGAGATCATCGCCGTGGCGGATGCCAGCAAGTTTGGTCGCAAGAGCTTTTGCATGATTCGTGAAGCTGGACAAATTCATCGGCTGATTACCGACAGCCTTCTTCCGGACGATTACGAGCGGGCGTTAACCGAGTTGGGCGTGGAGGTTGTCATCGCCGATCGGTAGTACGGCGCCTGCGTGGGGGATTCATGCAGCAGTTGTTACAGCTTATTGAGCAGCACAAGGCCGGAAAACCGGTTGGGATATTTTCCGTTTGTTCCGCTCACCCCTGGGTGCTGAAAGCAGCCCTGCGGCAGGCCAAAGAGCGTGGTACACCCGTGCTGGTGGAAGCCACATCGAATCAGGTCAATCAGTTTGGCGGTTACACCGGCCAAACCGCGGCACAATTCCGCGATGCCCTGTGGCTGCTGGCCGATGACGTGGGGCTGGCACGGGATCGTCTCTGGTTAGGGGGCGATCATCTCGGCCCGAATGCCTGGCAGGATCGCCCGGCTGAAGAAGCGATGATGCTGGCAGAAAGGCTCATCGACGATTATGTCCGTGCCGGCTTTCGTAAAATCCACCTTGATTGCTCCATGTCTTGCGCTGGCGATCCCTTCCCTCTGAATGATGAAACGGTGGCCATCCGCGCTGCACGATTGTGTGCCGTCGCGGAACGCGCCTGGCAGGAAAGCGGCGGTGAGGCGCCGGTCTATGTCATCGGTACAGAAGTGCCGGTACCCGGTGGCGCTCAGGAAGCGCTGGAAGGCATGCAGGTCACTACGCCGCAGGCCGTACAGCAAACGCTGGACGTACACCGGCTGGCGTGGCAACGCGCTGAATTGGTCGATGCCTGGACGCGAACCATTGCGCTGGTGGTGCAGCCGGGTGTCGAGTTTGATCATCACAGCGTAGAACACTACCAGCCGCAACGAGCCCAAGCGCTGAGCCACTTTATCGAAAAGCAGCCGGGCATGGTCTACGAGGCACACTCAACGGATTACCAACCGCCCCAGGCTTACCGGCAATTGGTGGGCGATCACTTCGCTATCCTGAAAGTCGGCCCGGCGTTGACCTTTGCACTGCGCGAGGCGTTGTTCGCCCTTGACCATATCGAACGCGAATGGCTGGGCGAGCATCAGTCGGCGCAGCTTTGCGCCACGCTGGAACAGGTAATGCGCGAACAGCCGCAGCAGTGGAGTCGTTATTATCACGGCAACCCGCATCAACAATATCTCGATCGCCACTACAGCCTGAGCGATCGGGTGCGTTACTACTGGCCGCAGCCGCAGGTTCAGCAGGCAGTGGAACACCTGGTCGACAATTTGCGCCGTCATCCGGTCCCGTTGGCGCTGTTGAGTCAATATCTGCCCGATCAGGCCCGTGCAATGAATGCGGGTGAATTGAGCCAGGATCCGCAGGATTGGGTGATGCACAAGGTGACGCAGGTGCTCGATGATTACCATGCCGCCTGTTACCCGGAGGTGCATTGAAATGCCAAATATCCTGATGACGCGTATCGATAACCGCCTGGTGCATGGCCAAGTCGGTGTGACCTGGACCAATACTTTGGGGGCCAATCTGGTGGTGGTCGCCAACGACGAGGCCGCCGCCGATCCGGTGCAACAGAACCTGATGGACATGGTGGTGGCGGAAGGGGTACAGACGCGCTATTTCACGCTGCAGAAAACCATCGACGTGATCCACAAGGCGGCAGATCGGCAGAAGATCTTTTTGGTGTGTAAAACGCCGCAGGATGTGTTGCAGCTGGTGCAGGGCGGGGTGCCGATCCGTTTCGTGAACGTCGGCAATATGCATTTCGCCGAGGGGAAGCGACAGGTGCATAAAACGGTCTCACTGGATGACGATGACGTTGCCGCTTTTCGTGAGTTGGCAGCGCTGGGTGTCGAGTGTGAGGTACGCCGGGTGCCGGATGAAGCGGGTGAGGCGATCGGCAAACTGTTGTTTTGAGGTCGGGGGTAATCATGTTGACTGATGCGTTATTGATTGCACTATTGGCAGGATTGGCAGGGGTCGATCTGTTTGACGGTCTGACCCACTTCCATCGTCCGGTCGTGCTGGGGCCGCTGGTTGGTCTGATTCTGGGGGACGTTTACACCGGCCTGTTGGTCGGGGGCACATTGGAACTGGTGTGGATGGGCATGGTGCCGCTGGCGGGAGCTCAGCCCCCGAATGTGGTGATTGGCGGGGTGATTGGCACGGCATTCGCCATTCTGACCAAGGCTGACCCCAAGGTCGCGATCGGCGTTGCAGTGCCGTTTTCGATTGCAGTACAGGGCTGCATTACGCTGCTGTTTACGCTGTTTTCGCCGATGATGCACCGTTGCGACCGCATGGTGAAAGAACTGAATTGGCGCGGCATTGAACGGGTGAATTATCTCGGTATTACCATCCTGTTTGCGTTCTATTTTGTGGTGGCGTTTCTGCCGATTTATTTCGGTGCCGATGCGGCCAGCGCCATGGTGCAAAAAGCACCGGTTTGGCTCCTGGATGGCCTGGCGGTAGCGGGCGGTATGATGCCGGCGATTGGTTTCTCATTGCTGATGAAAGTGATGATGAAAAAAACCTACGTGGCCTATTTCATCCTCGGTTTCATTTCCGTCACCTTCCTGAAATTGCCCATTCTGGCCGTGGCGCTGGGTGCGCTGGCGATCGCACTGATCGATTTCTTTAACAGTCAACGGGCCGGTGCGGATTCGCTCAAACAGCCTGTACAACAGGAGGATGCTGAAGATGGCATTTAATGATTCCGACGACCTGCTGGCACAAAAAGCGGAGCAGCGTTTAGCACAGGCGCTGGCCACCAGCCAGGTCGAGCAGGACGACTACGTCGATAGTCAACCCGCTGAGGCGTTGACCCGTGGAGATATCAACCGCATGGCCTGGCGCTCGTTGCTGTTGCAGGCGTCGTTTAACTATGAACGAATGCAGGCCGGTGGCTGGCTGTACCAACTGATCCCGGGTTTGCGCAAGATCCACCGCAATCCACAGGACTTGGCCAACTCGATGAAAATGCACATGGAGTTTATCAATGTGCACCCGTTTGACGTCACCTTCCTTTCCGGACTGGTGTTGGCAATGGAGCAAAACAAGGAGAAGATTTCCACCATTCGCGCAGTAAAAGTGGCGCTGATGGGCCCATTGGGCGGTATTGGCGACGCGTTGTTTTGGCTGACGCTGCTGCCGATTTGTGCCGGGATTGGGGCCTCGCTGGCGCTGGAAGGCAGCCTGTTCGGGCCGATCGTCTTCCTCTTGCTGTTTAACGTTTTCCACTTCGGTTTGCGTTTCGGGCTGGCGCACTACGGTTACCAGGCCGGCACCAGTGCGTTGGCGCTGCTGAAAACGCACACCCGACGAATATCCCACGCCGCGTCGATTGTCGGCATGACGGTAATCGGTGCATTGGTGGCCTCATACGTTCACCTTTCTACCCCGCTGGTGATGCATGCCGGCAAGGCCAGTGTGGCGTTACAGACCGACGTGCTGGACAAGCTTATGCCCAACCTGTTACCCCTGTGTTTTACGCTGCTGATCTTCTTCCTGATGAAGCGGGGTTTTTCACCCGTCAAATTGATTGGCGTGACAGTGGTGATTGGGGTCGTGGGCAAATTTATCGGTTTATTGTGAGGAAAGGGCTATGCCAGGCATTATGATTACCGGCCATGGTGGCTTCGCCAGTGGGCTGTTGCAGGCGGTTGAGCAGGTCGTGGGGCCGCAAGAGAACTGCATCGCGGTCAATTTTCCCGAACAGATGAGCACCGCCCAGTTAAATGTGGCGCTGGGTGCTGCGTTGGCTGAGGTGACGCAACCGGACGGTGTGGTGTTCCTGACTGACATGCTCGGTGGTTCACCGTTTCGCTGCGCCAGTGAACTGGCGGACTTGCATGGCGATTGTGAGGTGCTGACGGGGGTGAATATGCAGTTGGCGGCAGAAATGATGCTGGAGCGGGAAGGGTTGAGTCTGGACGAGTTTCGCGAAGTGGCACTGGCATGCGGCAAGCGTGGCCTCACCAGCCTATGGCATGAAAGACGCCGGGTAAAATGCGAGGACGTGCAAACCGACGGTATTTGAGAGGAACCGGGCGCCGCCATGGTAGGGGGCGCCCAGTCGGTCGGTTAGCCCGCGATGGGCAGTGGGCTCAGTGACATGCGGGCCGGTTGGTTTTCTTCCACACGATTAAAACGCCAGCAGCTTTGATGGTATTTCGCTACGCTGTTGCGGTGCGCCACGCTGACTAAGGTCACCTGCGGTAACTCATCCACCAGTAAACAGTACATCAGTTGTTCTGTCTCGTCGTCCAGCGCACTGGTGGCTTCGTCGAGGAACAAAATGTCTGGGCGGGTCAGAATGGCGCGGGCGAATGCCAGCCGTTGTTGCTCACCCGGCGACAGGCGCTGACTCCAGTTGGCACTGGTATCCAGCCAGCGCTGCAGATGCTTCAGCCGGCAATTTTCCAACACCTTCAACAACTGCTCATCAGGGTATTCGGCTGCAAGATGCGGATAGCTCAGCGCTTCCCGCAGTGTACCGATCGGAATATAACTGCGCTGTGGCAAAAATAGGGTACTGCTGGCGGCGTCGCGCCCAATCGCACCAGAGCCATATGGCCAGATACCGGCGATAGCGCGTAGCAGCGTGGATTTACCGCAGCCCGATGGGCCGACAATCAGCACGCGTTCGCCGCGTTTCAGGGTCATCGACGTGGGATCCAGCAAAGGCTGGCCGTCTGGTAACTGCAGGCTGAGACGATCGAGGATCACCGGTTGGCCGTTTTCCTGCTGCAATTGAATGCCGCGTTGCTGATGGTGTACCTGATCCACGGCGGCGTTAAAACCGGCCAGACGGTTTACACAGGCTTTCCAGGTTGCCAAATCGCTGAAAGCGTCGATAAACCATGATAATGCGCCCTGGACCTGACCAAAGGCGGAAGAGATCTGCATGAGTCCCCCCATCTCGATGGCGCCAGAGAAGTAACGCGGCGCAGCCACCAGCATTGGGAATACAATGGCGAATTGACTGTAAAAGTTAGTGGCAATGTTGAGCCTTCGGGTGATGTGCATAATTGACCACCAGTTGGCGCGGATGGTGTCAAAGCGGTCGCCCAACTGTTGTGCTTCGCGCGGTTCACCCTGATACAGGGCAATCGCGTCGTTGTTTTCACGGATGCGGATCAGGCCGAAACGAAAGTTTGCCTCATAGCGCTCCTGATTAAAGCCGAGCTGGACCAATGGCTTGCCGACCCACCAGATCAAGAGCGAACCCAGCACCGCATACAAGAGGGCGAACCACACCATGTAACCAGGCAGGGTGATGGCATGTTGGTGAATGATAAAGGTCATTGGCCCACTGACGTGCCAAAGAATGGTAATAAAAGAAAACAGTGTCACCAGACTGGAGAGCAGCCCGAGCGACAAAGAGAGTGTGTACTGTGTCAGGACGTTGAGATCTTCGGCGATACGCTGGTCCGGGTTATCAACGATCTGCTGTTGCTCGGTGTGGTAATAGGCCTGATGCGCCAGCCATTTGCCCATGAATTTCTCTGTCATCCAGCGCCGCCAACGCATTTGCAGGCCTTGTGTCAGATAAATTTTATACACCGCCAGCACGATGAAAATGAGCGCCAGATAGGTAAAGCGCCACAGCTGTGCCTTGAATACCGGGTAGTTTTTGTTTTGCAGCGCGTCATAGAACACTTGGTTCCATTGGTTGATCAATACGCTGATATACACCAACCCGAGCGACAAGACGATGATGGCGATCAGCATCGACCAGGCCCGCCATTTTTCTTCCGAAACCCAGAATGGCTTTATCAATTGCCAGACGGCATGTTTGGAGGTAGGGGTTGTGTTCATGGGATCCCATAAATTATGCATTTTCTTCAGCATGGGCCGGGGGCAAGTAACAAACAAACCTGGACTGTAAGCAGTTTTAACGCAGCTAACCGTTTGAAATATTGCGACTGAATCGTCAGGGGTGATGCCATGCCCGATGGCGGTTATACTGGCGCCGAAATTGGGTTTTTTTATTGCGGAAAGGATAAGTGATGAAGGCGTTGGTCCCCTTGCTGTTGGCCTATGGCGTGCTCGTTAGCGACCAGGCTATGGCACAGATTGATGAGCCGGATATTAATGCCGATTGTCACAAAGTGGCGAGCTACGCTGAACTGGGGAACAGTGCCTATAAGCGCGGCGACTATTCGCATGCCGCCGATATTTTCCGCGATCAGGCTGCCTGGAGCGAGTTTTGTGGTCTGGACGAACAGGCAACAGCCACGGCCTACAATAACGTGGCGTTGGCCCTGATGCATGCAGGTGAATTGCTCAAGGCTCGGGCTTATTTAGAGCTGGCGCCGCAAGACAGTAAATCCCGGCATAATCTAACGCTGTTGCAGCAGCGGTTAGCGAAGCAGCCACCGTTGGACGGGCCCGGCGGTGTCTACTGGCAATATGCCGGACGTGGCGTATGGAGCGAAGTGGACATCAAACCGCAGGATGGGCACTGGCTGATAAGCTATTCCGGCTATTACATGCCGCAGATGGGCCTGTATTACGGACCGAATATGGGGGAGTTCGCCGAAGTGCTGCCGATTGAACATGGCAAAGCGGTGTACCATCAACGGGAACCGGAGGACGCAACGACCTGTGATGTGTCCATGCAGTTCAGGGCTGATTCGCTGGACATGCGCACCCATGGCGACTGCGGTTTTGGCTTTAACGTGCGGGCTGAAGGGCGCTTTGTGCGGGTTGAATAGTGAGCCCCGGGCATTCAATCGCATGAACGCCCGGGGCTGTGGCCGCTTTAAGCCCAGGTGGTGGCACCACTGAGCAACTCTTTCCAGGCCTCGACATTGCCCAGATAGTTACCCACAGGGAGTTGGCGCAAACGACCTTCGCTGTCTTCCAACGCAAAGGTCGGGAACCCTTGACCGTGAATTTTGGCCAAAAGCGCCCGGCTTTGCGCAATGTGCTGGGCGGTCGGCGCACCGGCGTTAAAACGCATTTCGGCGATGAACGGCGCAGAGGCTAAGCCTAACTCCTTCGCCAAGGCTTCCAACACCGGCGTGTCGGCGATACGTCGGCCTTCCTTATAATGCGCCTCTTGAATGCGATGCAGCATATCCAGCCCACGCCCTGCCAGCGCTTGGGCCGCCAGTATTGCAGTAATTGGCGGCTCAGAGTCCATGACTGCGGTGGTGTCACGCAGTAGCCCGTTGAAATAGGCCTCACCGAAAGGTTGCCCGGTTAACTCCGCAATACGTTTATCGTGCGGAATGACATAGTTGCGCCATTCGTCCGTGATCTGACGGCGATTGTTGCCGGTCATCATGCCGCCAGCGTGCAGGGCGATGGTCAGCCCTGGAATAGTTTTGGCCGCTTTTACCAGTGGGGCAGCGCCATAACACCAGCCACACAGCGGATCGAAAATGTAATGCAGAGTCGTGCCGGTCATCTTTATTCCTCGTTATACCTCTTGTCTTCCAGGCGGCAGCACTGCCACCTGGGAGAGGTCAGGTACCTATCTGTGCAATCAATAACGCCTTAGCCTGCTTTTTGTTGCACGCTTATTGAGGCCACTTCATTTCGCCTTTCAGCACTTTGGCGCTCAGTTCCAGACTCGATTCGTCTTTCAGGTTCGGGTAATGCTTTTTCATCGCCGCAATCAGTTCTGCAGAGTTTTTGGTCTTCGGCAGCTCAGCTTCCAGCGTGGTCAGGTAATTCTGGGTAAAGGTGACGGACTTAAGCGTCTGATCGGCACCCGGCAGGAAGTGACCAGGAACAACGACGTTTGGTTTCAATGCTTTGATGCCTTCCAGCGTTTGTTGCCAGTGTGCACGTGATTCAACCGTTTGGTTATCGGCGACCCACGGGTGGATATTGTCACCGGCAACGGGAACACCGCCCACGACAGCCTTCAGCGCGGGGATCCACACATAGGTGCGCTCTGGTGTTGGGCCCGTCAGGCCTTTCACTTCCACTTTCTGGCCGTCAACGGTGAAACTGTCACCCTGCAACGCCTGAGGTACAACGACCGCTTTTGGTGCGTTATCTTTCAGGATCGGGCCCCAGTACGCGACTTTGCCGTCTTTGGTTGCGTTGATTTCTTTGATCGTGCCGGGTGACGCGATGATTTTTGCCTGTGGGAAAGCGGCCTTAATGACGTCCAGACCGAAGTAGAAATCAGGATCTGAATGGCTGATATAGACGGTGGTCAGTTTTTTACCGGTCGCTTTGATCTTTTTCACCAGTTCTTCCGCGTCGTTGCGCTGGAACTGGGCATCGATCAAGGCCACTTCGTGTTTGCCGCTGATGATTTCAGATGACACAGGGAACACGCTTTTCTCGCCTGGATTGTACACTTCCATGGTCAGGGTATTGGCCGCAGTGGCGTAGGCACTGAAGGTCGTGATGCCGGCGAAGGCCAGAGTCAATAATGATTTGTTAAACATGGTTAGAGATCCTTGAGTCGCGATTAATGTTGTACAGATGTTAGGTTGCATAAAGCGATAGAAAAACCGGATAATAAGCAATTATTCATTGCGTAAATCGGACGAATCATGGATCGCATTACCGCAGCTGAGGTTTTTATCACCATTGTTGACCGTGGCAGCATGATTGCCGCCGCAGAAACGTTGGAAATGTCGCGAGCGATGGTGACCCGTTATCTCGCCCAGATGGAGCAATGGGCCGGCGCACGTTTACTGCACCGTACTACCCGTAAGCTTAGTCTGACTGACGCCGGAGAGCGCACATTGGAGCGTTGCCGACAGATGCTGGCGCTGGCAGGTGAGATTGATCTGGTTGAAAGTGAACAGAGCGACGAACTGCGTGGCTTGCTGCGCATCACCTGTTCGCAGTCCTTGGGTCAGACGGTGCTGGTGGGGGCGGTTGCGCAATACCTCAAGCGCCACCCGCAGGTTGCGGTGGATCTGCAAATGAATAATCGCACGGTGAATTTGGTGGAAGAGCGCATTGATTTGGCATTGCGTATCACGAATGAACTGGATCCCAATTTAATCGCTCGGCCATTGTCATCCTGTGCATCCGTAGTCTGTGCGTCTCCGGCTTATCTGGCGGCGCAGGGTACGCCACGTCACCCACAAGATCTGGCATTGCACAACTGTCTGACGTATTCCTACTTCGGTAAAAGCCTGTGGCATTTTGATCACCAAGGGGTGAAATCGGCGGTCGCGGTGAGCGGTAATCTCAGTGCCAATGAATCCGTGGTGTTGATGGCGGGGACCGTACAGGGGGCCGGTATTTCCATGCAGCCTTATTATTCGGCAGCGCCGTTGTTGGCCAGTGGCGAGCTGATTGAGCTGATGCCGGATTACCAGCCCCAATCTATGGGGATTTACGGTATTTACACCTCACGCCGGCAAATGCCGGCCACTTTGCGCACCATGTTGGATTTTCTGGTGGAGTGGTTTGCCAATGATGCCGACTGGCGGGCGACGCTGCGCTGATATCGTTAACAACACGGTAATATTTGTACACATTTTTCATCATCAGCGCATTCAAGCGGTTAGACGGCTGAGGGGATCTTTTTGTGCCCTGTCACGGCCCGGTCACTGGTTCTCATACTGACCATCATGTTATTCCTGTCGTGTGAGAAGGGTGAATAAGACTTAATAATTATAGGGTTAAGCAGATTCCCTGGCTCTTTGAACGCCATTTCTGATTCTTCACGGGCAACCTGTCAGGCTGCCCGGCGATTTTTTGTGTTTTTATCTGCCTCGTGCGACTGCCGCCGGGGCTTTGTTGATTGGGAGCGTTACACATGCCTGTTTCTCTGCTCGCACTGGCATTAAGTGCATTTGCCATCGGCACGACCGAGTTCGTTATTATGGGGTTGCTGCCTGAAGTTGCCAGGGATCTGCAGGTCTCTATTCCTTCCGCCGGTTGGTTGATCAGCGGCTATGCGCTGGGTGTGGCTATCGGCGCGCCGATCATGGCGCTGCTGACCGCCAGGCTGCCGCGTAAAAAAACCTTGTTGCTGCTGATGGTGATTTTTATCTTTGGCAACATTATGTGCGCCCTGGGTTACAGCTACGATTTCCTGATGCTGGCGCGCATTATCACTGCACTGTGCCACGGTGCGTTTTTCGGTATTGGTGCGGTTGTGGCGGCTAACCTGGTGGCACCTAACCGTCGTGCCTCTGCGGTCGCGCTGATGTTCACCGGCCTGACGCTGGCTAACGTGTTGGGTGTGCCACTCGGCACCGCATTGGGGCAGGCATTGGGGTGGCGCTCGACGTTCTGGGCGGTGGCCGTGATCGGCGTATTATCCTTGATGGCGCTGTACAGCAAGCTGCCAACGGTGAAGGATGAAACACCGACCGATCTGAAAAAAGAGTTGGCGGCGCTGCGCGGCGGCGGTATCTGGCTTTCGCTACTGATGACGGTGGCTTTTGCCGCATCGATGTTCGCGCTGTTTACTTATATCGCCCCCTTGTTGACTGAAGTGACCGGCGTTTCGTCGCACGGCGTGAGTTGGACGCTGCTGCTGATGGGCGTGGGCCTGACGCTGGGCAATATCCTTGGCGGCCGTCTGGCTGACTGGCGTTTGCCGCTGACGTTGACCTGCACTTTCCTGGTGATTGCCTGCTTCGCTGCGCTATTTAGCTGGACCAGCCATGCGATGGTGCAGGCAGAAATCACGCTGTTCCTGTGGGCGGCGGCGGCATTTGCTGCGGTACCCGCACTGCAAATCAACGTGGTGACTTACGGTAAGAAAGCCCCCAATCTGGTGTCCACGCTGAACATTGCCGCGTTTAATGTCGGCAATGCTATTGGTGCATGGGTAGGTGGAGTCGTGATCGCGCAAGGACTGGGATTGACCAGCGTACCTCTGGCCGCTGCGGGGATCGCATTGCTGGGGTTGGTTCTGTGCCTGATCACCTTCAGCCGTGCCAAGCGCCCGGCTAGCGCGTAATTACCGCGGCCAAGCGGGCGGGGAGCGTCTCCGCCTGCTGTTGCAAATGCTCGGTAAAGGCGGTGACCAGTGCCGAGGCCGGACGATGCAACGGCCGGATCAAACTGACGGTGAAGGGGACGTCAACGCTGAATGGGCGGATGTGAACGCCGCTGTGGGCGTAGTCAAGCGCCGTTAACGGGTTGACGATCGACACCCCGACCCCGGCTTTAACCATTGCGCAGACTGATGCGGCGCTGTGGGTTTCCATCACCAGACGGCGGTTCACCCCTTCCTCACTGAACAGCGAATCCAGCAGTTGGCGGTAACTGTCGGTGTTTGACAGGCTGACGAAGTGTTGATCAGCAAAGTCCTGCGGTGTCAGCACCGTTTTTGCCAGCAGTGGGTGCCCTGCCGGTAGCACACACACTTCGTTCAACGTCATCAGCGTCATGCGCTCGGTGCCTGCCGGTGTCAGGGTATTTTCCGTCAGGCCCAAATCGTGGCGCTGTGCCGACAACCATTCTTCCAGCAACGGTGACTCCTGCGGGATGACGCTGAAGCTCACTTCTGGATAGCGATCAATAAAGGGTTTGCACACGGCGGGTAACAGCGACTGCGAGAACACCGGCAGGCAAGCGATCGAAAGCTGTGCTTGCTGAAACTGGCGGATGCCCGCGGCCGCGTTAACGATGCGATCCAGGCCGTAATAAGAGCGTTGAACCTCCTCCAACAGCCTCAAGCCTTGAACCGTTGGGGACAAACGGCCCCGCACCCGCTCGAATAATTGCAATTGAATCAGTTTCTCAAAGCGTGCCAGCTCACGGCTGACGGTGGGCTGAGAGGTTTGCAGCAGTGCAGCGGCCTCGGTCAGATTGCCGGTCGTCATCACCGCATAGAAGATTTCAATCTGGCGCAGGGTTATCGCGTGCATCGAGAGGGTCCTTAACGAGCAAAGCCATATCATAAATGAATAGACTCTGGCTAAATAGATATTTTCCACCCGAGAAAGAGTGCGGCAATATTAAGGTCATTAACCAGCCCTAGGGATTTCCAATCGCAGTTAACAGCGCCGCGATGTGAAATACGACGGCCAGATCACTTTCGAACCGGGGACATCACCATGCCATGCGCTTTGCACGACACTTCGACGGCTCTTAATGCCGCTAACCTGCTGGCTTTGCCGCAGCGTTTTGGTTGCCCTGTATGGGCTTATGATGCTGCTATCATCAGTGAGCGCATTAGCCAACTGCGTCATTTTGATGTGATCCGCTTCGCCCAGAAGGCGTGTTCGAATATCCATATTTTGCGCCTGATGCGTGAGCAGGGCGTTAAAGTGGATTCAGTGTCGCTCGGTGAGATCGAACGTGCATTGCAAGCAGGGTTTCAGCCGGGCGGCGAGCCAAGTGAAATCGTGTTTACTGCCGACGTGCTGGACCATGCAACGTTGGCACGCGTCAGTGAGCTGAAAATCCCGGTCAATGTCGGGTCGATCGACATGTTGGAGCAACTGGGTCAGGTGTCTGCAGAGCATCCCGTGTGGCTGCGTATCAACCCAGGCTTTGGGCATGGTCACAGTCAGAAAACCAATACCGGCGGCGAGAACAGCAAGCACGGCATTTGGTATGCCGATTTGCCGCAGGCAGTAGAAAAAATTCAACAATATGGCCTGAAGCTGATCGGCGTGCATATGCATATCGGCTCGGGCGTTGATTACCAACACCTGGAGCGCGTGTGTGACGCCATGGTGCAGCAGGTCATTGACCTCGGTCAGGATATCAGCGCCATCTCAGCCGGCGGCGGCCTGTCTATCCCGTATCAATACGGTGAAGAGGCGATTGATACCGAACACTATTTTGGCCTGTGGAACCGCGCCCGTGAGCGTATTGCCGCCCATTTGGGCCACCCGATAAGCCTGGAGATTGAACCTGGCCGTTTCCTGATGGCGGAAGCCGGGGTGCTGGTCGCTGAGGTGCGCGCGGTGAAAGATATGGGTAGCCGCCACTTTGTGCTGGTGGATGCCGGTTTTAACGATTTGATGCGTCCGGCGATGTACGGCAGCTACCACCATATTTCTTTGTTACCGGCCGATGGCCGCGATACTGCCAACCAGCCATTGCGCGATACCGTGATCGCCGGGCCGCTGTGCGAATCGGGTGATGTCTTTACCCAGCAGGCCGGTGGCGGTATTGAAACCCGCGAACTGCCGCCAGTGCAGGTTGGCGATTATCTGGTATTCCATGATACCGGGGCGTATGGCGCCTCAATGTCATCGAACTACAACAGCCGTCCGCTGCTGCCGGAGGTGCTGTTTGAGAACGGTGAACCGCGCTTGATCCGTCGTCGACAGACGATTGAAGAGTTGATAGCGCTGGAATTGCTCTGATTGTTTTGGGCGCAGCCTGCTGCGCCCGTTTCACAGCGTCATGCGTCGATGTTGGCCGTTGGGGAGTTGGACGTCCAGCGCCAGCGTGCCTCCCATTGCTTCAATGTAGCGCTTCAGCGAAGAGAGTTTGATTTCGCTGCCGCGTTTCTCCAGATTAGCAACCGAAGGCTGGCTGATACCCAGCCGCTTGGCCAGTTCTGCCTGGGACACGGCCAGTTCTTCTCGCAGCATTGCCAGCCGTAGCTCAAAAATCTCGTTGTCCGCTTTTTGTCGTGCCGCTTCAACGACGTTTGGGTCGAGTTTATCGATCAGATTTGATAATGGCTTGGCCATATACGTTACCTCAGGGTTGCCAGATAATATGAAAATTCTCTCACGGCGATGGGCAACATTTGCTGATAGAAGCGTTTATTGCCGGTTTCATCGCCACCACATAGCAGGACGGCCTGCCGTTGTGGGTCGAAGGCGAAGAAAACCCGAAATGGGCGCCCACGGTGCTGAATACGCAGTTCTTTCAAATGCTGTATTTTGCCATGGTGATGCAGCGTGTCGGCATGCGGACGTGCCAGCAAAGGGCCAAACTCCTGCAGTTTAAAAATGCCCACTAAGAGGCTTTCTTGTTCATCCCCGTTTAATGATAAAAACCAGCTGTCGAATCGTTCGACGGTCACAACCTGCCACATGTCACGCTCCGAATATAGCTTCAGAGCTATATAGTGTAAAGGCTATCGTGGTGACAATATGCTGCCAAGTTGCAGGTAAGGGAAATTGCAGTGGAAGAAATGCGGCGCGGTGCGCAACCGACGACAACGCCAGTGGGAATCAATCAGCGTATGGCCCTGGAATCACTGATTCACGTAGCCGTAATTCACCGGTAAAAGGCGGGAGCGGCTGGATGTCTTCTCGGTTGATCAAGCGGAAAGCCTGGCTGATGGCGGCTTCGATCATGACATCGATCGGCAGATAAACCGTGGAGAGCGCGGGTTGTAAATAGGCGGCGCTGGGTTCGTCGTCAAAGCCGAACAGTGAGACATCCTGTGGCAGGCGTTTGCCGGCATCGTGCAGCGCCTTCATCGCGCCCACCGCCATATCGTCGTTGCAGGCGAACAGTGCGCTGAAATTGCTATTTTCGTCCAGTAAACGCTGTACTCCCTGATAACCACTTTGTACGCTGCTGTCGCCATAGGCCACTCGGGAGGCATCGAAGGCAATCTGATGGTGCTCAAGCGCCTGTTGGTAACCTGCCAGCCGCGCCTGAGCGGTAGGCGTCTTGATGGGGCCGGTAATGCAGGCGATCTCACGGTGCCCTTGTTGAATCAGATAATCAACCGCATGGAAGGCAGCCTTTTGTTGTTCGAAGAACACGCAGCGTGCTCGCGCTTGCGGCAAATCGCGGTTGATCACCATAATCGGTACCGGCAGGCTGTCCAGCAAATCCATCAGTGCAGATTCGGACATGAAGCGAGTATAGAGAATAATGGCATCACAGCGCCGATCGGCCAACAGCTGCACTGCCTGGAGCTCATCTTCCGGTGTGTCGTGGCCGTCGGTGACAATCAAGTGCTTGCCGCTGGCTTCAATCAGCTTAGCTGCACGGCGGAGCAGTCGCCCGAAGTAGGGGCCGTCGAAATTGGACACGACCAACCCGATGCTGTTGGAGCTTTTGTTCGCCAACGATTGGGCAAGGAAATTCGGGCGGTAACCCAATTCGTCCATCGCTTTGAACACGGCTTCTCGGGTACTCTTTTTCACCTGGCCGGTGCCATTTAACACGCGTGAAACTGTGGCTTTAGATACCCCCGCGCGAATGGAAACATCCAACATGGTGATCATCAGTGGCTTACCCCTTTCAACATCCGCTGGTGGCAAATAATGCTCAGTCTAGCATAGGGTTAGCTGTTGGCTGTGCGGCTTTTTATCGTGGTGGCGGTGTCGCGGGCAAACGCGTGTAGATGAGAATCAAGCAATGAAAAAAGGGCGGTAGAATGACAAGTATTGTGTTGTTGGCTGACTTTCCTCAGTACCGTGAGCAGGTGATTGACTGGCAATGGCGGGCGTTCGGCAGCGAGAGCAGCCGGGCATTTTTCGCCAGTGTGGTAGACAGCGGCCTGCGTGGGGCGGATTTGCCCGTCACCTTTATCGCTCTGCTGGGGGATAAACTGGTTGGCACTGTCGGCTTATGGCGCTGTGATCTGATTAGCCGCCAAGATTTGACGCCTTGGCTGGCGGCGTTGTACATCGACGAAAGCCAGCGTGGCACTGGCCTGGGCCTGCAGTTGCAGCAGCATGTGCAGGATTACAGCCGGCAGCTTGGTTTCAGCGAGCTGTATCTTTACGCTGACTTCAGCGGTTATTACGAACGCCATGGCTGGCACTATATCGGTGACGCGCTGGATTATCCTGACCGCCCGGTGCGGCTGTATCACCGGGCGTTAGGCTAGTTCTGCTCGTACACGTTATTGATGCTGGACACCGAATGGCGGCGCACCAGCGTCGGGCTAAACATGTTGGTAATTTCGGGCCGCGGCAGGTTATTGGCCAGCGCCAGTGCCAATTCAGCCGCCTGGGTCGCCATGGCCACGACAGGATAGCGAATGGTTGTCAGGCGTGGTCGCAGGTAGCGTGAAATCAGCACGTCATCAAAGCCAATCAACGACATCTGTCCCGGCACGTCGACGCTGTTATCGCTGAGTACCGATAACGCGCCCGCAGCCATAGAATCGTTGTAGCAGGTCACTGCGGTAAAGTTTTTTCCCCGGCCAAGCAACTCGGTCATGGCGTGCTCACCCCCAATTTCGTCGGGTTCGCCGTAGGCAATCAGCTTTTCATCCACCGGGATGCCATGTTCCTGCAATGCATCGAGATAGCCTTGCAGACGGTCTGCTGCGTCAGAAATCTGGTGGGTGGAACAAATAATGGCAATACGCTGATGCCCTTGCTGGATCAAATGGCGGGTTGCCAGCCAAGCACCGTAACGGTCGTCAAGTGCGACGCAGCGAGACTCAAAACCTGGGAGCGTACGGTTAATCAGCACCATGCCAGGGATTTGCTGCATCCAGCCGCTTAATTCACGATCGGTCAATTTTTTGGCATGCACCACCAGCGCAGCACAGCGATGGCGCACCAGTTGTTCGATCGCCTGACGTTCTTTTTCCGCATCGTGGTACCCGTTGCCGATCAGCAGAAAATTGTGGGTCGCGTAGGACACCTGTTCCACCGCTTTGACCATGGCGCCAAAGAAAGGATCGGACACGTCAGAGACAATCAATCCGAGCGTTTCGGTCGATTGCTGCGCCAGCGCGCGGGCGTTAGCGTTGGGGTGATATTGCAATTGTTCCATCGCGGCTTGCACGGCGGTGCGAGAGCCTTCGCTGGCTTTTGGGGAATTGTTTATTACACGGGATACCGTGGCCACGGAAACACCCGCCAGCCTGGCAACATCCTTTATGGTAGCCATATCTGTCATACATCCTGGGTAATCGCTTACATTCCTCAGTTTTGCGGAAAAAGTCCGGTGCTGCAAGCGCTGGCGATCGCAACTTGTGGTGGCTGTTGCAGATATGTGCGATTTATCGTGCGCTTAGACTTACCGGACGCATTAATAGCGCAATTTGTGCTTTGGTTCCGGGCACTGGCTGATGTTACTTTTGTGTATCTTTTCTTGTTCGAGAACCGCATGTCGATTAAACGTTATCCGCAACTCGCGCATTGGGGGGCTTATACCGCCGTGGTTGAAGACGGCAGGCTTATCCGTTGTGAGCCTTTTGCCGATGATCCGGATCCTTCTCCATTGCTCGACTCCATTGCGCCAATGGCCTATTCCGATAAGCGTATCCGCAAGCCGGCGGTGCGTCGTTCCTGGCTGCAAAAACGTGAAGGCAGTGACCACACGCTGCGTGGTCGTGAGGATTTTGTTGAGGTTGACTGGGAGCTTGCACTTGATCTGGTGGCGGAAGAAAACCGGCGCGTGCGCGATCGTTACGGTCCTTCAGGCCTGTTTACCGGTTCCTACGGCTGGTCGTCCGCCGGCCGTTTGCATCATGCGCGTTCGTTGGTGCGGCGTTTTTACTTCAGTGGCGGTGGCGGCGTTGATCAGTTGGGTAACTACAGCTGGGGGGCGGCGCAGTTTTTCCTGCCGTATGTGATCGGCACCTTCACCCCATTGACCGGACGTGTCACCAGTTGGCCCAGTGTGATCGCGCACTGTGAGCTGTTTGTGGCCTTCGGTGGGCTGGCGTTGAAGAATGCCCAAGTGTCTTCTGGCGGGGCTGCTGAACATTCACTCAAGCCCTGGTTGCAAAAACTGGTTCAGAAAGGCACCCCGGTTATCAACATCAGCCCGATGCGCGATGACTGCCCGGCATTTGTTAATGCCGAATGGATCCCGATCCGTCCGAACACCGACGTGGCGTTGATGTTAGCGTTAGCGTACGAAATTCAACGCCAAGGGGCGCAGGACGAAGCCTTCCTTTATAGCCACTGTACCGGTTACGACCAACTGGCGAATTATCTGCGTGGCGTGGATGACGGCGTGGCGAAAACGCCAGAATGGGCCAGCGCAATTACCGGCATTCCGGCGGCGCGCATTGCGTTGTTGGCGCAGCAACTGATTGGTGTACGCAGTTTTCTCACCTGTTCCTATTCAGTTCAGCGCGCCCACCGCGGCGAACAGCCCTACTGGATGATGATAGCGCTGTCGGCGATGCTTGGTCAGGTTGGGCTACCCGGCGGCGGTTTCTCGTTTGGCCATGGTTCGATGAATGGCGTTGGCAATCCGCGCGTGGACACGCCAGGGCCAATGATGTCGGTGGGGGAGAACCCATGTGGGTTGGCTATTCCCGTGGCGCGTATCTGCGACATGTTGCTGCACCCCGGCGAACCCTATCAGTTCCGCGGTGAAACCTTGCACTATCCGGATATCCATCTGGTGCATTGGGCCGGTGGCAACCCGTTCCATCACCATCAGCAGTTAAATCGACTGGTGGAGGGCTGGCAGAAGCCGGATACGGTGATTGTGCAGGATATCTGGTGGACGCCGGCGGCAAAGATGGCAGATATCGTTCTGCCAGTCACGACCTCGCTGGAACGTAACGACATTGGCGGTTCATCACGCGATCGCTACGTGTTGGCGATGCATCAGGCCATTGCACCACAGCATCAAGCGCGCAACGATTTTGATATTTTTGCCGACTTGGCGGAGCGATTGGGTTATCGCGAGCAATTTACCGAAAACCGTAATGAACGGGCCTGGATCGAATCTATTTACCAACAGTGTGGGCAGGCGCAGGCGGGCACAGGGGGGGAATGGCCCGAATTTGACGATTTCTGGCGTAAAGGCTACGTCGAGTTGCCGGCACCGGCGAAGGAATTTGTGTTCTTTGACGACTTTCGTGCCAATCCAAAGGCTAACCCGCTGCAAACGCCGAGTGGCAAAATTGAGCTGTTCAGCGAGAAAATCGCCCGTTATCGCTATCCTGATTTTGCACCCCATCCGCAGTGGCAGCCGCCGGTTGAGTGGCTGGGGGCTCCACAGGCAAAAACGTGGCCGCTGCACCTGATTTCTATTCAGCCGAGCGACCGTTTGCATAGCCAGATGGATCCTGCACCGCTGGCGCAAGGCAATAAAACCGCGGGTCGTGAGACTCTGTATATGCACCCTGAGGATGCAGAAAAACGGGGTATTGCCAACGGCGCCGAAGTGCAGGTTAGCAATGCGCGTGGTCACTGCCTGGCGGGCGTTGCTATTACCGATGGGGTCACACGTGGTGTGGTACTGATGGCGACCGGTGCCTGGTTTGACCCGGGGTTGGGTGACCAACAGTTACCGGTAGAGCAGTCCGGCAACCCCAATGTATTAACGCTGGATATCGGCACCTCGCCGCTAACCCAGGGGCCGAACGCCATGAGCTGCCTGGTAGAGGTGAGCACCCGATAAATAGCTGGTTACACTTTGCGCCCTAATGTTGCGATAGCCCTGCTGGCTGGTATTTGGCAGCACGGGGTAAGTTTAACGTCCCAGAGGTATTGATTGGTGAGTTTCAACAACGTGTTTGTTGAACCCATATTAATTTGCACCAACCTACGCAGATGCGTAGGTTTTTTTTCCTGAAGCCCAGCTAACCCGCCTGCACAAAATCACATTTTGTATTTATCTTGCCCAGGATTGTTTAGCTTTCATTGAGTTATTTCCGCCAAGCGTGGGAAATTTACAGCTGGTTGCATTTAGAGCAAAACTCTTGCGATTGATCGGTAGTTTCTTAATCCACTCCTCTCTAGAGTAGGTGATCCCAGAGGTATTGATTGGTGAGAAATCAACATACTCTGTATGTTGAAGCCATTTTCAATTGCACCAACCTACGCGGATGCGTAGGTTTTTTTTTGCCTGCCATCTGCCATATAGTATTCTTTTCCCAACAACCATTTATCCCCTTTACCTTTCAAGGCGCTGGTGTGTTGGCTGCGCCCCAATGACTTACTTCTGTAAGCGCTTGGGGGCCCGTATGCTTGCGGCCATCCCGCTCCTTGAGATCGATTGGGGATACACTCATTTTGGGCCAAAGGGAGAAGGGCATGATCTTTTCTATGCTGCGGGTGTTGTTCCGCCTGTTGTACCGGGTACGTGTCGAAGGTGACGCCCGGCATTTTGATCAGCCAAAGCTGCTGATTACACCCAATCATATCTCCTTCCTTGATGGCATTTTGTTGGCGCTGTTCTTACCGATCAAACCGGTGTTTGCCGTTTATGCCAGCATTGGCGATCGTTGGTTTATGCGTTGGCTGCGGCCCTATATCGATTTTGTCTCACTCGACCCAACAAAACCGATGGCCATCAAGCAGCTGGTGCGCAGGGTGGAACAGGGACGACCGATTGTGGTTTTTCCTGAAGGGCGGATTACCGTTACCGGATCCTTGATGAAGGTTTACGATGGCGCTGCATTTATTGCCGCCAAATCGGGGGCGACCCTGGTGCCCATTCGGCTCGATGGTGCTGAATTCAGCCCCTTTGGCCGTATGGCTGGGGTGTTCAAGATCCGCTGGTTTCCACAGATCAGTATCCGGATCTTACCCCCAACGTCACTGCCGATGCCGATTGCCCCCCGTGCCCGCGATCGCCGTGCGCTTGCCGGGGACCGTTTGCATCAGATCATGATGCAGGCACGTATGGATACCCGCGAACCACAGACCTTGTTTCAAGCCCTGCTGGCAGCACAGCACCGTTACGGCAGCCGTAAGCCGTGCATCGAGGATATTAACTTTAAGGAAGACAGCTACCAGACGTTGATCAAAAAGGCTCTGGGTGTCAGCCGTATCCTGCAACGCTTTACTGCCGAGGGTGAGCATGTCGGCATGCTATTGCCGAATGCCACTATCACTGTCGCAGTGATTTTTGGCGCTTCGCTGCGTAACCGTATTCCGGCGATGCTCAATTACACCGCCGGATCCAATGGCCTGAAAAGCGCCATGACCGCCGCCAATATCAAAACCATTGTCACTTCGCGCCAGTTTCTGGAGAAGGGCAAATTGACGCATTTACCGCAGCAGGTACCTGAAGCTAACTGGGTCTATCTGGAGGATTTGAAAGATACCGTTACTTTGACGGACAAATTGTGGATCCTTCGCCATTTGTTGCAACCTGCGCGGGCAATGCTGCCACAGCAGCCGGACGATGCTGCGTTGATCCTGTTTACCTCGGGCTCGGAAGGCAATCCAAAAGGCGTGGTGCATTCTCACGCCAGTTTATTGGCCAATGTTGAGCAGATCCGTACCATTGCTGATTTCACGCCACGTGATCGCTTTATGTCATCGCTACCCTTGTTCCACTCATTTGGCCTGACGGTCGGGCTGTTGACGCCGCTGATGACCGGTAGCCGTATTTTCCTCTATCCCAGTCCGCTCCATTACCGCGTGGTACCGGAGCTGGTGTATGACCGCAACTGCACCGTGTTGTTTGGTACTGCCACCTTCCTTAATAACTATGCACGCTTTGCTCATCCTTATGATTTTGCCCGTTTACGCTATGTCGTGGCTGGCGCGGAAAAGCTGGCAGATAGCACCAAACAAATTTATCAGGACAAATACGGCATTCGCATCCTCGAAGGCTATGGCGTAACAGAATGTGCACCTGTGGTGTCGATCAACGTACCGCTGGCGGCTAAGGTCGGTACGGTGGGGCGCATTATGCCGAAGATGGAGGCGCGGCTGATCGCGGTACCAGGCATTGATAACGGCGGGCGTCTGCAGTTGAAAGGGCCGAATATCATGAAGGGCTATTTGCGGGTGGAGCGTCCGGGCGAGTTGGAACCACCGGCGGCAGAGGATGCACAGGGTAACCTGCAACCGGGCTGGTATGATACCGGCGATATCGTCACATTAGACGAACAGGGATACTGTGTGATCCGTGGTCGAGTGAAGCGCTTTGCCAAACTGGCGGGTGAAATGGTTTCGCTAGAGAGTGTTGAGCTGTTGGCACAACGTGCAGCGCCAGAAGGGCAGCACGCTGCTACGGTGAAAAGCGATAGCAGCAAGGGCGAAGCGCTGGTGCTGTTTACCACGGCAGCAGGCATGAGCCGTGAAGCGTTGCTACGGGTCGCTCGTGAGTTGGGCAGCCCCGAGCTGACAGTGCCGCGTGATATTCGCATTTTGAAAACCTTGCCGGTGCTTGGCAGCGGTAAGCCGGACTTTGTGACCCTGCGTAACATGGCTGAACAGCCGGAGACAGTCTGATGAGCTCGACGTTGAATACTGATTCACCTCTGCTTTCACGCAGTATGATCGCCGTGATCTGTGCGCAGTTCCTGTCCGCTTTTGGCGATAATGCGTTGCTGTTCGCCACGCTGGCGCTGATCAAACAACAACTCTACCCGGACTGGAGTCAGCCGATTTTGCAAATGGCTTTTGTCGCGACCTACATCGTTCTGGCTCCCTTTGTCGGTCAGGTCGCCGACAGTTTCGCCAAGGGGCGAGTGATGATGGTGGCCAATGGATTGAAGCTTGCTGGCGCACTGGTCATCTGTTTTGGGCTCAATCCGTTCCTTGGTTATAGCCTGGTGGGTGTCGGCGCCGCAGCCTATTCGCCGGCAAAATACGGCATTCTGGGGGAGATCACCGGCGGTGAAAAGCTGGTCAAGGCCAACGGCCTGATGGAGGCTTCCACTATTGCTGCGATCCTGATTGGCTCTGTGGCCGGTGGTATATTGGCCGATTGGCATATCGTGGCGGCGCTGGCGGTGTGTGCATTGGTCTATGCGGCTGCGGTGATCGCCAACCTGTATATTCCGCGCTTGCCGGCGGCGCATCCGGCGGTTTCCTGGACGCCGCGTGCCATGACTCGCGCTTTCTTCAACGCTTGCGTGGTGCTGTGGCGCGATGGTCAGACACGTTTTTCATTGATTGGTACCAGCCTGTTCTGGGGCGCAGGGGTCACACTGCGTTTTCTGCTGGTGCTGTGGGTACCCGTGGCGCTCGGTATCACGGATAACGCCACGCCAACGCTACTCAATGCGATGGTGGCGGTTGGGATTGTGGTGGGGGCCGGTGCCGCCGCGCGCTTTGTCACATTGGAGACGGTGAAACGCTGCATGCCTGCCGGGATTTTGATCGGTGTCGCTGTGGCGGTATTTGCACTGCAAACGACCCTGTTTAACGCCTATGTGGTGTTGTTGATTATCGGCGTGTTGGGCGGCTTCTTTGTGGTACCGCTGAATGCCTTATTACAGGAACGGGGCAAAAACTCGGTGGGGGCAGGCAATGCGATCGCGGTGCAAAACCTGGGAGAGAACACCGCAATGTTGCTGATGCTCGGGCTGTATTCTCTGGCGGTGAAAGTCAGCGTGCCGGTGGTTGGCGTAGGAATTGGTTTTGGCGTGGTGTTTGCGCTGGCGATAAGCGCACTGTGGTTGTCGCAGCGGCGGGCAAAATAACAGATGGGGCGCGGTTCATTTACGCGCCCCATATGATTTATGGTGCAGGAATAGTAAAGCGGGTATGGATTTCTTCCAGCCCTTGAAGAACGTCTTCATTCAACACCACGTCGAAACTGTCGATGTTGGTTTTCAGTTGCTCTAACGTGGTGGCACCCAGCAGGGTACTGGCAACGAAAGGTTGCTGACGTACAAAGGCCAGCGCCATTTGTGACGGATCCAGCCCGTGTTTTTTGGCTAATGCGACATATTCTGCAATGGCCAGCTGCGTTTGCGGCGCAGAGTAGCGGTTAAAGCGGCTAAATAGCGTATTACGCGCTCCGGCAGGTTTGGCACCGTTCAGGTATTTGCCACTGAGCGTACCGAACGCCAGGCTGGAATAGGCCAGCAGTTCGACGCCCTCATGCTGGCTGATCTCGGCCAGGGCTATTTCAAAACTGCGGTTTAGCAGGCTGTAGGGGTTCTGAATAGAGACGATGCGCGGTAACTCGTGCTTTTCAGCCAATTGCAGATAACGCATCACGCCCCATGGCGTTTCATTAGACACCCCGATATAGCGGATTTTACCGGCACGTACCTGTTCGGTCAGGGCTTCCAGCGTTTCCAGCAGGGTGACGGTGGCTTTATCGTCGGTGTATTGATAATTAAGCTTGCCGAAGAAATTAGTCGCTCGCTGCGGCCAGTGCAGCTGGTAGAGATCGAGATAATCGGTGTTTAGTCGCTTCAGGCTGGCATCCAGAGCTGCGCGGATATTTTTGCGGTCTAATGCCTGCTGCGGGCGGATGCTGCTATCGGTGCCACGCACCGGCCCGGCGATCTTGCTGGCCAGCACGATCTTCTCACGATTGCCGCGTGCCTTGATCCAACTGCCGATGTATTGCTCAGTCAACCCCTGGGTTTCTGGACGGGGCGGTACCGGGTACATCTCTGCGGTGTCGATCAGGTTGACGCCAGCGGCTAATGCATAGTCGAGTTGCGCGTGGGCATCGGCTTCACTGTTCTGTTCGCCAAAGGTCATGGTGCCCAGTCCCAGCACGCTCACTTCTAAAGAACTGTGGGGAATACGGTGGTATTGCATTAACGGCCTTCCTTTCATGTTAGCGCTACGGGCTGTACCGCCCGGTGAAACAGGAGCCAAAGGGCAGGCTGCGGCAAACAGCCTGCAAGGCGGTATATCGCCTTTCTCGACTATAACCAAGCGGAGAAGATGGGGGAAGAGGATTCAGTGCGAGAGGCGGCTATCGTGTATCACAGAGGCGGTCTTTCAAGCTGCGGCGATCAAATAGGTTCCCGGCAGATTTGTCACTGACTTCAGCGACTGTAGGGACGAATAACCTCGTCCCTACAATATTTGGGTACAAACGAGCTGGGGGCCTGGCTGCAACGTGAAAGCTATAGGGTATAGTCAGGGTGTTTAACGCTCGATAACCTGTGAAACCTGATCACCGTTGATTTGGCGACTGTTACCTTTTTCATCTTTATAGCTGATCAGGCCGGTATCTTTGTCGATTTCCGGTTTGCCCTGGGTCAGGATCATATTGCCGTCTTTAGTCGCCATAACGTAATCGCTGGAACATCCCGCCAACCCGGCGGCGATAACCAGTGCCGAAACTGCCATTACCCACTTTTTCATCCTGCCGATCCTCGTTTATGTATGCAGAAAAGAAGTCTCTTCTTAGATTAGCAAACTCTAGATGCGCCGTGTTTCGGATAAGTCCTTATCTCTGTAAGAGAAAGTAGGGCCGAGTAGCGTTGGGAACGGCGGACAATATTGCGGGAGCGGCTTTTGCACACTCCCGCAGAGGCATTACTCAGAGACCTGCTTTTTCTTGCTGCGCATCAAGTTGAGCGCTTCAACCGACATTGAGAAGAACATCGCAAAGTAAATGTAGCCTTTTGGTACATGTACCTGGAAGCTTTCCAACATCAGTGTGAAGCCGACCAGGATCAGGAATGCCAGCGCCAGCATTTTCACCGAAGGGTGGCGGTTAACAAACTCGCCAATCGGGCGGGCGGCAAACATCATGACGCCAACGGCAATGACCACAGCGGCCATCATGATAAACAGGTGGTCAGACAGACCTACTGCGGTGATCACCGAGTCCAGGCTGAAAATGATATCCAGTAGCATAATTTGTACGATGGCGCCAAAGAAACTGTGCACTTTCGTGTTGTGTTCTTCCTCTGAGCCTTCGATGGTTTCATGAATCTCTTTGCTGGCTTTCCAAATCAGGAACAACCCGCCCAGAAGCAGGATCAGATCGCGTGCGGAAATGCTGTGTTCCATCACGGTAAACAGCGGATGGGTCAGACGGATCACCCAGGCGATAGAGGCCAATAGCCCCAGGCGCATTAACATTGCACCCGCCAACCCGAGACGGCGCGCTTTATTCTGTTGCGCTTTCGGCAGTTTGGACACCACCAGGGAAAGGAAAATAATGTTATCAATACCCAGAACGATCTCAAGAATGGTCAGCGTACCTAACGCTAACCAGGCATTGGGATCCACAATCCACTCGAACATTGCCCAGCACACCTTAATAAAAAGCCAAGGCTGAATTATACCCGTTTATTGATACGGCGACACCGTTAGCTAAACGTGACCTAAACAAACGCGATCAGATGAGAAAATGTCTTGCCAATAGCGCGCCGGTAAAACTTTTCTTCAGATAAAAGCCGCGCGGCAAGGTGAGGATCGGCTGCCCCTGTTCACCGATGGCTTCCGTTAGCGCTTTACTGTTGGCGGCCTTGGGCCGAAGTTGCAGTACTTCACCGTGTCGAGCCGTGATCTGTTCGACGTGGCCGAGCACGATCAAATCCATCAATTCTTCCCAGTCGCGGCGCAGCATTTCTTCTTCAACCGCGTTAGGGCTCCATAACAACGGAGAACCGATGCGACGTTGCGCCAGCGGGATTTGCCGTTCACCTTCAACCGGGATCCACAATACACGCGCCAGTTTATAGCGCACGTGGCTGCTGGCCCAGGTTACACCGCTATTGCCGGTTAAGGGGGCAACGCAGACGAAGGTGGTTTCCAGTGGTTTACCGGCGGCGTCTATCGGAATCGTTTTTAACTCTATACCCAATTCGGGGAAATCCTGCTCCGGTTTGCTGCCTGCCATGGCGCCAAGATATTGTTCCAACAGCATGCCAACCCAGCCTTTATCGCGCTTCAGGTCCTTAGGGATAGCCAACTGTGCGCGTTCGGCCAGTTCACCCAGGCTGCAACCGGCAAGCTGTTGCGCCCGTTCAAACAGCTGTTGCTCGTTTTTGGGAGGAGCGGGCAGAGGAGATAAAAACGCCATAATACAAGCCTGTTAGATTTGGTTGAAAAACGTACTGCATTTGTACACAGATAACTTTTGCCGGAAGTGGCTGGGGAAAAGAATAATAGTAGCATGATTTTTCATGACTTTTTTTCTGACACATGGCGGGGAGAAAATTCCTGACGACGCTTGTGCACCAGAAGCCACCGACAATAAACAGGATCTTACACCTATTTATCCACAGATTTATGGGATAACCCAAATTTTTACCGATCACTGGTTCGATTTACAGCCTTGACGTGGGCACCTTTTTGCGAAATTGTCCGTTTTGTGCGTAACTTGCGCGAATAATCTGTGGATAAAAACGACGTTGGTGGATCTTTCACCAGGCCAGGATCCTTAGCGGACATAGATCACATTTTTGCTCTGTACATGTCTGTTGATAAATCCATAAATTGTTATTTTAAAAGTATTAATTTGGTTTTCGTTTTTTATGGGTTTTTGAGCTTGTCAGAGTTTTACCGGCTTATCCCTTGAGTTCTTCACACACCTATCCACAGAAAAAGTGAATAAAACCGCGGTGAAATTGCCCTGCATGTTTATAACTTTGCCATTATCTGTGAGTTATCCCAATGTTATCCGGTTTGCAGGGCCGCAAAGCAGTGGTTTACCGCCTGTAGCTTGTGTGAAACAATCAGGGTATCTATGCGAATTTAAGCTTATCGAGGTAGTCCGGTGATCGATGATGATGGCTACCGCCCGAATGTTGGTATCGTAATCTGTAATCGTCAGGGGCAAGTCCTGTGGGCTCGCCGTTACGGTCAACACTCCTGGCAGTTTCCCCAAGGTGGGATTAACCCTGGTGAAACCGCAGAACAGGCAATGTACCGTGAGCTGTTCGAAGAAGTGGGGCTGAGTAAAAAGGATGTGCGTATCCTGGCCTCAACCCGCAACTGGTTGCGCTATAAATTGCCAAAACGTTTGGTGCGTTGGGACACAAAGCCGGTTTGTATCGGCCAAAAGCAGAAATGGTTTCTGTTGCAGTTAATGTGCAATGACGCTGATATCAATATGCAACGCAGCAGCACGCCGGAGTTTGACGGTTGGCGCTGGGTGAGTTTTTGGTATCCGGTGCGCCAGGTGGTGTCGTTCAAACGTGACGTATACCGCCGGGTGATGAAAGAATTCGCCGTGACCGTGATGCCAATGCAGGAGCAGGCAGCACAGCGGCAGATCCCCGCTTATCGCCGGAAGAGAGGTTAAGTTAAGCCGACTATGCTCACGCGCTTGCGAGAAATTGTTGAGAAGGTGGCCGCGGCGGCCAGTCTGACAGATGCGCTGGATCTTTTGGTTAATGAAACCTGTCTGGCAATGGATACGGAGGTCTGTTCCATCTATCTGGCGGACAACGACCGCCGTTGCTACTACCTGATGGCGACACGCGGGTTAAAAAAACCGCGTGGGCGTGTCATCGCGTTGGCATTTGATGAAGGTGTCGTCGGGTTGGTCGGGCGCCGTGCGGAGCCTATTAACCTGGCGGATGCGCAAAGTCACCCCAGCTTCAAATACATTCCTCAGGTGAAGGAGGATCGTTTCCGATCCTTCCTCGGCGTGCCGATCATTCATCGCCGCCAATTGCTGGGCGTGTTGGTGGTGCAGCAGCGTGAGCTACGTCAGTTTGACGAAAGCGAAGAATCCTTCATGGTGACGCTTGCCACGCAGATGGCCGGGATCCTCTCGCAGTCACAGCTTAACGCCATTTTCGGTCAATACCGACAGACGCGTATTCGCGCACTGGCGGCCTCACCGGGCGTTGCGGTGGCGGAGGGCTGGCAGGACAGCAGCCAGCCTTCACTCGATCAAGTTTATAAGGCCTCGACGCTCGATACCGCGAGCGAGCGGGAACGCCTGACTCAGGCGCTTGAAGAAGCCGGGGCGGAATTCCGTCGCTTCAGCAAGCGCTTTGCCGCCAGCTCGCAAAAAGAGAGCGCGGCGATCTTCGATCTCTATTCTCACCTGTTGAACGACGCCCGTCTTAAACGCGAATTGTTTGCCGAGATTGATGCCGGTTCTGTGGCTGAATGGGCGGTTAAACAGGTGATTGAAGTCTTTGCCGCGCAGTTCGCCAGCCTGCAAGACACCTACATGCGCGAGCGTGCAAGCGATCTGCGTGCGCTTGGCCAACGCCTTTTGTTCCACCTCGACGACACCACCCAAGGTGCGACTCAGTGGCCAGCGCGTTTTGTACTGGTGGCCGATGAGCTGACTGCCACACTGCTGGCCGAAATGCCGCAGGACAGGCTGGTCGGTGTTGTTGTGCGTGACGGTGCTGCCAACTCCCATGCGGCGATATTGGTGCGTGCGATGGGCGTGCCGACGGTGATGGGGGCAGATATTCAGCCTGCGCTGCTCAGTCAGCGGCTGTTGATTGTCGATGGTTATCGCGGTGAACTGCTGGTGGATCCTGAGCCGGTACTGGTTCAGGAATACCAGCGGCTGATCAGCGAAGAACAAGAATTAAGCAAGCTGGCTGAGGACGACGTTGAGCAGCCGGCCCAACTCAAAAGTGGCGAGCGTGTTCAGGTCATGCTCAATGCTGGCCTTAGCCCGGAACACGAACAATTGCTGGGTGGGCGGGTCGACGGCGTTGGCCTGTACCGTACTGAAATCCCCTTCATGCTGCAAAGCGGTTTTCCTTCTGAAGAAGAACAAGTCGCGCAGTATCAAGGCATGCTTCAACTGTATCCGAATAAGCCAGTGACGCTGCGTACGCTGGATATCGGCGCCGATAAGCAACTGCCGTATATGCCGATCAGCGAAGAAAACCCCTGCTTGGGCTGGCGCGGTATCCGTATCACGCTGGATCAACCGGAAATATTCTTGATTCAGGTGCGGGCTATGCTGCGTGCCAATGCGGGCACGGGTAATCTGGGTATTCTGCTGCCGATGATCACCAGCCTGGAAGAGATCGACGAGGCTCGGCGTTTGATCGACCGCGCAGGGCGAGAAGTGGAAGAGGTTCTCGGGTATGAAATCCCGAAACCGAAGCTGGGCATCATGCTGGAAGTGCCGTCGATGATCTTCATGATCCCGCATCTGGCCGGGCGCGTTGAGTTTATTTCGGTGGGCACCAACGACCTGACGCAATATCTGCTGGCGGTAGATCGCAATAATACCCGGGTAGCGTCGCTGTATGACAGCCTGCATCCTTCCATGTTGCAGGTGTTGAAGTTGATTGCCGTTCAGGCCAAGGCCGTCGGGCTACAGGTCAGCTTGTGCGGTGAATTGGCTGGCGACGCAATGGGCGCGCTGTTGCTGGTGGGCATGGGGTATCGCAATCTGAGCATGAACGGCCGCAGCGTGGCGCGCATCAAATATCTGTTGCGACATATCGAACTATCCGACGCCGAAGTGTTGACGCAGCGGGTACTGAACGCACAAATGACTACCGAAGTACGCCATCAGGTTGCCGCGTTTATGGAGCGGCGTGGCATGGGCGGTTTGATCCGCGGCGGTAAGTAAGGTCACGGGCTGACTGATTTTTTTACAGAACTTTTCCCAGCAGGCCAGACCGGAGGGGGTTAAGCTTATGCTATTATCCGCCTCCTCAACTGCGTTGAAAGCAACGGAAAAAGAGTGTTCCTGCTGTGTTTCACCGCGTTTGGCACCTGCCGCCCCCGGATGGGGAAGAATAATAGACATGTTGTGGTGATAGATGACCAATAGCTATCTGGCGTTTCCTAAATTTGATCCGGTGATTTTCTCTATCGGCCCGGTTTCTCTGCATTGGTACGGTCTGATGTACCTGGTTGGCTTCGTTTTTGCCATGTGGCTGGCGGTGCGCCGTGCCAACAAGCCAGGCAGCGGTTGGACCAAGGATGAAGTAGAGAACCTGCTGTATGCCGGTTTCCTCGGTGTGTTCGTCGGTGGCCGCGTTGGCTATGTGCTGTTCTACAACCTGCCGCTGTTCCTGGATAACCCGCTCTATCTGTTTAAAGTCTGGGATGGCGGCATGTCGTTCCACGGCGGTTTGATGGGGGTGATCCTGGTGATGTTCTGGTTCGCTCGTCGCACCAAACGCACCTTCTTCCAGGTTTCCGATTTTATTGCCCCGCTGATCCCATTCGGTTTGGGTGCCGGCCGCTTGGGCAACTTTATCAACGGCGAACTCTGGGGCCGTGTGACGACCGATACCCCATGGGCGATGCTGTTCCCAAGTTCGCGCAGCGAAGACGTGGCGCTTGCCGCCGCCGACCCGCAGCTGTTGCCGATCCTGAACCAATACGGAGTGTTGCCGCGTCACCCGTCCCAGCTGTATGAATTGCTGCTGGAAGGCGTGGTGCTGTTTATCATTCTGAACCTGTTTATCCGCAAACCGCGGCCAATGGGCGCCGTCTCCGGCCTGTTCCTGATTGGTTATGGTGCATTCCGTATTATTGTCGAAGCTTTCCGTCAGCCGGATGCCCAGCTCGGCCTGTTCGACGGCGTAATCAGCATGGGGCAGATCCTGTCCATTCCTATGGTGGTGGCCGGTATTATTATGATGATTTGGGCGTATCGTCGTCGCCCGCAGCAACAACTGTCGTGAGGAACAAATGAAACAGTATCTGGATTTGATGAACAAAGTGCTCGCCGAGGGCACCCCTAAAGCCGACCGTACCGGCACTGGCACGTTGTCGATTTTCGGCCACCAGATGCGTTTCAATTTGCAGGAAGGGTTTCCCCTGGTTACCACCAAAAAATGTCACCTGCGTTCAATTATTCATGAACTGCTGTGGTTCCTGAACGGTGACACCAACGTGGCTTACTTACGGGAAAACAACGTCAGCATTTGGGATGAATGGGCTGACGAAAACGGCGATCTTGGCCCGGTGTACGGCAAGCAATGGCGAGCCTGGGGGGCAGCGGACGGTCGTCAGATCGATCAATTGACCACCGTGCTGAACCAATTGAAACAGGATCCGGATTCGCGCCGTATCATCGTTTCTGCCTGGAACGTGGGTGAGCTGGATCAGATGGCATTGGCACCGTGCCACGCGTTCTTCCAGTTCTATGTGGCAGACGGGAAATTGTCTTGCCAGCTGTATCAGCGTTCTTGTGATGTGTTCCTGGGCCTGCCGTTCAACATTGCCAGCTATGCGTTGCTGGTGCATATGATGGCGCAGCAATGCGATCTGGAAGTGGGTGATTTCGTCTGGACAGGTGGCGACACGCATCTGTACAGCAACCATATGGAACAAACCCAGCTTCAGTTGACCCGCGAACCGCGTGCATTGCCAAAACTTCTGATCAAACGCAAACCGGCATCGCTGTTCGATTACCGTTTCGACGATTTTGAAATCGAAGGTTACGATCCGCACCCTGCCATCAAGGCACCGGTTGCCATTTGATTTCCTTGCCATAAATTATTGCTAAGGGCGCACGGGTTGCGCCCTTACTTTTTTCTGCCTCTGCCTCTGCCTCTGCCTCTGCCTCTGCCTCGTTTACCTCTGCGTTCTGCTTCGCATTTTTTTAGGCTTTTCCACTCGTTACATCAAAAGGTTGCGTGGCGTAATTCATGTCGGCTAACGGGCGCTTTATCCCGCGGCATACTGGCTTACACTGGCCGCTATGAATGATGAGACGACGTTTAACTTTACAGGCCAACGTGGCATGACACTCATTGAACTGTTGGTGGTTATGACCCTTGCCGGTGTGCTAACCGGCGCAGGGATCAGCCATTGGCGTGATTACCAGCAGTCTTTGCGGTTGGAGCATACCGCCCAACAGTTGCTGGCCTTTCTCACACGGATGCAAGCGGACGCTAACTGGCGCAATCGCACGGTATTGCTGGGTTTTAAAACCGGCACCCCCTGGTGCATCAGCAACGGGCAAGCCCCTGCGGATTGCAATGCGCTCGGCGATGACGTGTTCACCCCGTACTACACGGATGTGCAACTGGCGGGTTATACCCAAAAAGAGATGGGCTTCTATGGCCTGCGTAACAATGCACAAGCCGGGCATATTGTATTGAGCAATGGGGCTGGTAGCCTTCGACTCGTGTTGTCCGGCAAGGGGCGGCTCCGGCTATGCAGTGAAGGGCAAAGCATACGGGGGATTCCATTATGTCAGTCTTAGAGCGTGGTTTTACTTTGCCGGAGGTGATGCTGGCACTCACATTCGGCAGCCTGATTGCGCTTGCTGCCGCTAAGACCTACCCGGTGCTGCGTCAGCACAGTGTTGATGTTGGCCGCTATTATCGGCTGGAGTCGGTGCTGCGGCAGTTGGCTTTTGGTATAGAGAAAGATCTACGCCGTGCCGGTTTCTGTGCGGGTCAGTGCCGCGGAAAGCCTCTGCTGATTAGCCATGCCAGCGGTGAGGCGGCGGGCAGCTGCGTGATTGTGGCCTACGACGTCTCTCGCAACGGTCAGTGGGAAGACACCGGCGCTGATGCTGATTACTTTGGTTATCGTCTTCGACAGGGCATGCTGGAAGGGCAGCGTGGTGTGAGGCACTGCAGTGGCACGGGGTGGGAACGCCTACTCGATAGCGACGAAGTGCGCATTGAAACTTTTGACGTCAAAGCCAACGCGGGGGATGGGGGCAAAACCTGGGTTTCGCTGGTATTGACCGGTCGCTCGAAAGCCAATAGCGGTATACGGCGCAGTTTGCATTGGGCAGTTAATATGGCCTCGCTGCCATGAATGCGTGCAAGCAACGAGGGGGCAGTACCTTGGCGGCGGTGATGATGCTGTTGGTGATGGGGCTGATGTTACTGAATGCTCAGCATCGCCAACTGGACAGTGCCTTACTGGTGGCGGCCGACGAGCAGCGCTACTTACAGGCTTATAACCAGGCTATTTCGGCACTCAGTTGGGGCGTGGCACAATCCTGGCCGCGCAACCGCCTTGTCACTAATGGGTGGTGGTGCCAGAAAACCGCTGCATTGCGTGCCTGCGCAAAATTGTCCGCTCAGACGGGTATTGTGCTGGTGCGAGGTGAAGCCGACATGAATCATGGAGAGCCGCTGCGGATATATCAACGGACGAAGCCTGACGGGGCGGAAAGTTCGATCGTGCTGGTTGCAGAGGCGGGGGGCTGGCTGGATTTTTGCCCGGAAAAAAAACAGGTGGACTGTGCGGAGTAAGCAGCAAGGTTTCAGTCTGCCAGAGGTGATGATTGCTGCGTTGCTGTTCGCGGTGTCGCTACTGGGATTGTTACAGTATCATCAGGTGCTGTTGCAGTCGTTCCAGCGTCAGTGGCAGTATCGGCAAGCTTGGTCGTTAGCGCACCAGCAATTAGACGTTTTCGCCGCAACTGGGCGTGTGGATGCCGGACTGCCGCTACCTGCGCCGGGGTGGCTGCTTGATACTGAGCTGAGCACTCCGCAGGCGTTCTGCCAAAGGCTGACGGTAAAAATACAAACGCCCCAACGACAGTGGGCGAAACTCAGCCGTTGGTACTGCAAACGCCAGTAATCCGGCAGTCATTTTGTTTTAAGGGAGCTCCCAATGTTTAGGGTTTATCATTCCAATCAGTTGGATTTGCTGAAAACGTTGACCAGCGCGTTGATAGCCAGAGAGCCATTGGCCGATCCTTTTCAACAGGAAGTGGTATTGGTGCAGAGCCCCGGTATGGCGCAGTGGCTACAGATGCAACTGGCCGAACAGTTTGGCATCGCCGCCAATATCGCTTTCCCACTGCCTGCAACCTTCATCTGGGACATGTTTACGCGAGTTTTGCCGGGTATTCCGAAAGAGAGTGCCTTTAGCAAAGACGCCATGACCTGGAAGCTGATGTGGCTGCTGCCCGATCTGCTCACCCAACCTGAATTTGCCCCGTTGCAGCATTACCTCACCGACGACGGCGACAAACGTAAAATTCACCAGCTTGCTGGCCGTGTGGCAGACCTGTTCGACCAATATTTGGTGTACCGCCCGCAATGGCTGGAAAGTTGGCAGAAAGGCGAACGCATAGACGGACTGGCGGAAGCACAGCAATGGCAGGCTCCGTTGTGGGCGCGGCTGGTCGAATACACTCAGGCGTTGGGGCAACCGGAATGGCACCGTGCCAATTTGTACCGTCGCTTTATCAAGGCACTGGAAAGTGCGGATCAGCCGCCGGTAGGATTGCCGCCACGGGTATTTATCTGCGGTATTTCCGCATTACCGCCGGTATACCTGGAAGCGCTGCAGGCATTGGGAAAGCACATTGATATTCACCTGATGTTCACCAATCCGTGCCGTTACTATTGGGGCGATATCCAGAGCCCGTCATTCCTGGCGAAGTTACAGAGCCGTAAACGGCAGCACTATCGCGATAAAACGGAATATGCATTGTTCAGGGATCCGGATAATGCCGCTTCGCTGTTCAATGAAGAGGGTGAACAAGACTTGCCGAACCCGTTACTGGCCTCATGGGGCAAGCTGGGGCGGGATCATCACTTTTTACTTTCGCAGATTGAATCCTCACAAGAGGTTTTTGCTTTCGTTGATGTCCCTGCGGACAATCTGCTGCATGCCATTCAACACGATATGCTGGAGTTGAAGAACAGCGCAGTGATCGGCACCACACCGGAAACGTTGGAAAGTAGCGCCACTAAACGCCAGCTTGATCCCGACGATCGCTCCATTAGTCTGCATGCCTGCCACAGCCCACAACGTGAAGTTGAAATATTGCACGACCAGCTGTTGAGTATGCTGGCGGACGATCCCGCGCTGACGCCTCGCGATATCATTGTGATGGTGGCGGATATCGACAGCTACACGCCTTATATTCAGGCGGTGTTCGGCAACGCCTCACCTGAACGTTATTTGCCGTTTGCCATTTCTGACCGAAAGGCCAGCCAGGCGCATCCTGCGTTGCAGGCATTTATTTCGCTGTTGGATCTACCCCAGAGTCGCTTTACGTCAGAACAGGTGCTGGCTCTGTTGGAAGTCCCGGCGCTGGCTGCGCGTTTCTCCATTCGTGAGGAAGGGCTGCGCCTGCTGCGCCACTGGGTCGGCGAGTCTGGCGTGCGCTGGGGCCTGGATGACGACAACGTACGCGAGTTGGACTTGCCCGCGACCGGTCAGCACACCTGGCAATTCGGGATTACCCGTATGCTGCTGGGTTACGCCATGGACAGCAACGCCGGTGATTGGCAGGGCGTATTACCTTACGACGAATCTAGCGGGTTAGTTGCTGAACTGGCTGGCCAACTGGCGGAACTGCTGGCTGCATTGAGCCGCTGGCGGCAACGATTGGGGCAGGCACGCTCCCTGACCGAATGGCAACCGCTGTGTCGACAACTGCTTGAGACCTTCTTCGAGCAGGATGACGAAACCGAAGTGGTGTTGGCACTGATAGAGCGGGAGTGGAACAAAGTGTTCGAGTTCGGGTTGGCGGCGCGCTATCCCGATGACGTGCCGCTGTCTATATTGCGTGACGAGTTGGCCGCGCGCCTTGATCAAGAACGCATCAGTCAACGCTTCCTCGCCGGGCAAATCAATTTTTGCACCCTGATGCCGATGCGTTCCATTCCGTTCGACGTGGTTTGCCTGCTGGGCATGAACGACGGGGTTTACCCGCGCACTCTGCCACCGCTGGGTTTTGACTTGATGGCGCAACAGATGAAGCGTGGCGACCGTAGTCGCCGTGATGATGACCGTTATCTTTTCCTGGAGGCGATTCTGTCGGCACAGAAACGGCTCTATATCAGCTTTATTGGCCGTTCTATCCAGGATAACAGCGAGCGTTACCCCTCGGTATTGGTGACTGAATTGTTGGAGTACCTGGAGCAAAGCTATTGCTTGCCGGGCGATGAAAAGCTGGACGCCGATAGCAGCGCTCGGCGCGTGGGGCAACATTTGCTCAACTGGCATTCACGCATGCCGTTTGCCGCTGATAACTTTCTGCCCGGCAGCGAAGATCAAAGCTATGCGGCAGAGTGGTTACCTGCCGCCGATAGGCGCGGTGCGGCACATCCGCCGTTTAATCAGCCGTTATTGCCAGAGCCGCAAACGCAGATCTCGTTGGATGATTTGCTGCGGTTCTACCGTCACCCTGTCCGTGCGTTCTTCCAACTGAGGTTGGGCGTCAGTTTCATTCTGGAAGAAACCGAATTACCGGATGAAGAGCCCTTTACCCTGGATAACCTCAGCCGCTATCAGTTCAACAGCCAATTGCTGAACACCTTGATTGATGGCGAGGACGCTACGCGCCTGTTTCAGCGGGTACGTGCCGCTGGCGGTTTGCCTTTTGGCCCCTTCGGCGAAATTTATTGGCAGAAGCAGCAGGAAGAGATGACCGAACTTGCCGAACAGGTGCGTGCTGAACGACGAGAGGGACATAGCCTGGAACTGGATATCGATATTGCCGGGGTGAATATCAGTGGGTGGTTGCATCAGGTTCAAGACGATGGGCTGCTGCGCTGGCGACCGTCAACGTTGTCGGCGGTTGATGGGATATTGTTGTGGCTGGAACATCTGGTGTATTGCTGCGTCGGTGGCACGGGAGAAAGCCGTATTTACGGGCGTAAGGGGGCAGCCTGGCGTTTTGCCGCGTTAAGCGCACAAGAGGCACACGAGCACTTGGCTGAGCTGGTAGCGGGTTACCAGCGCGGCCTGTGTCAACCGTTACTCTTGCTGAACAAAAGTGGTTGGGCGTGGCTGAGCCAGTGCTACCAGCCTGAAACGCAGCAGATTGATTGGGATGACGAAGTACAAACCAAGGCTCGGGCGAAACTGCTGCAAGCCTGGCAGGGCGATCAGCGTATTCCTGGCGAGGGTGAAGATCCCTATGTACAGCGGGTGTTTCGCCAATTGGATAATATTTATTTAGCGCAAATTCTGGCCGAAACAGAGCGTTATCTTCTGCCGGTGGCAAGGCATAACCTTGGGTAACAATCCCCCGGTGGTACTGATTGCCTTGTGGTGGTAAAAATAATCAGGGTTATATTCAACTATCGGGGTTAGCTCTGGTCGTACATAACGTACAAGCATATAGACTCGCCGCTTTTCAAACTGCAGCCGTTGTTAACTGCAGCTTGAAATTCAAAGGGTACAGACTTTGAGTGTGTTGTTTTGATGTACGTCGTCAACGTCAGGGATTTGCCGTGACGGCGTCAGAATAGGGGTTCATTTTGGATATACGCAGACAGTTGGCCCGCATCACCGGGTTAGTATTATTGGTTATGTTTTGGGCACCGTTGAGTTGGGCTGCACAGGGATGGCAACCGCTGGCGGAGAAGATCAACAAAAGCGATCACGATCCCCGTCAATATCAGGCGATCAAGTTGGCGAACGGTATGACCGTGCTGCTGGTTTCAGATCTTCAGGCACCTAAATCGCTGGCGGCGTTGGCGCTGCCGGTGGGGTCGTTGGAGGATCCAAATAGCCAGCTTGGGTTAGCGCACTACCTGGAACACATGGTTCTCATGGGGTCAAAGCGCTACCCGCAGCCAGAAAACCTCTCGGAGTTCCTGAAGAAGCATGGCGGTAGCCATAACGCCAGCACGGCGTCTTATCGCACCGCATTCTATCTGGAAGTGGAAAACGACGCCTTGGCCCCGGCGGTAGACCGCATGGCGGACGCCATCGCCGAACCGCTGCTGGATCCGGGTAATGCCGACCGTGAGCGTAATGCAGTCAATGCCGAGTTGACCATGGCACGTTCACGCGACGGTATGCGCATGGCGCAGGTCGGGGCAGAGACGCTGAACCCGGCTCACCCGAGCGCGCGTTTCTCCGGTGGCAACCTCGATACCCTGAAAGATAAGCCAGGCAGCAAATTGCACGACGAGCTGACGGCATTCTACCAACGTTATTATTCCGCTAATTTGATGATGGGGGTGCTTTACAGCAACCAACCATTGCCGGAGTTGGCTGAACTGGCGGCCAAAACTTTTGGCCGCGTGCCTAACCGTAACGCCACTGTGCCGCCGATAGATGTCCCGGCAGTGACCCCTGAACAGCAGGGCATCATTATTCACTATGTGCCGGCTCAACCGCGTAAGCAGTTGAAAGTAGAGTTCCGCATTGACAATAACAGCGCTGAATTCCGCAGTAAGACCGACACCTATATCGGCTACCTGATTGGTAACCGTAGTCAAAATACCTTGTCTGACTGGCTGCAAAAGCAAGGGTTGGCGGATGCCATCAATGCCGGGGCTGATCCGATGGTGGATCGCAATGGCGGCGTATTCTCGATCAGTGTGTCGCTGACGGATAAAGGCTTGGCCAAGCGTGACGAAGTCGTTGCCGCGATTTTCAACTACTTGAAAATGCTGCGTACAGAAGGCATCAAACAAAGCTATTTTGATGAGATCTCCCACGTACTGAATCTGGATTTCCGCTATCCGTCGATCACCCGTGATATGGATTACATCGAATGGCTGGTGGATACCATGGTGCGGGTACCTGTAGAGCATACGCTCGATGCCCCTTACCTGGCCGACCGCTATGACGCCAAGGCAATTGCCGAGCGCCTGGACGCCATGACGCCGCAAAATGCGCGTATCTGGTTTGTCAGCCCGAATGAGCCACATAACAAAATGGCTTATTTCGTCAATGCGCCTTATCAGGTGGATAAAATTACCCCGCAGCGTTTTGAGCAGTGGCAGCAATTGGGTAAAGGGATCAGCCTGTCGTTACCTGCTTTGAACCCGTATATTCCGGATGATTTCAGCCTGAACAAGCCTTCGCACGAGTTTAAAAAACCGGAGATGGTGGTCAACCAACCGGGGCTGCGGGTGTTGTATATGCCAAGCCGCTACTTTGCCGACGAGCCAAAGGCCGACGTCACGGTGGCGTTCCGCAATGCGAAAACCATGGATTCAGCACGCAATCAGGTGCTGTTCTCTTTGACCGACTATCTGGCGGGGATTTCGCTGGATCAGCTGAGTTATCAGGCTTCGGTTGGCGGGCTGAGTTTCTCGACTTCGCCAAACAACGGGCTGATGTTTAACGCCAACGGTTTTACCCAGCGCTTGCCACAGTTGCTGACTTCGCTGATCGAAGGGTATTCAAGCTTCACGCCGACGGAAGACCAACTGACGCAAGCCAAATCCTGGTATCTGGAGCAGTTGGATTCGGCGGAGAAGGGCAAAGCCTTTGAACTGGCCATTCAACCGGTGCAGATGGTCTCTCGTGTTCCTTACTCCGAACGCAGCGAGCGCCGTGAGGTGCTGAAAACCCTGACGCTGAAGGACGTATTGGCTTACCGCGACAGCCTGTTGGCGGATGCAACGCCAGAACTGCTGGTGGTGGGGAATATGAGTAAGCAACAGGTGGATACCCTGGCCTCAACGCTGAAGCATCGCTTGGGGTGTACCGGCGTTGAATGGTGGCATGGCGAAGACGTTGAAGTGGCAAAAAAACAGTTGGCCAATCTGCAACGTGCGGGCAGCAGCACTGACTCAGCGCTGGCAGCGGTGTATGTACCGACCGGCTACGATGAAGTGACAGGTATGGCATACAGTTCACTGTTAGGCCAAATTATACAGCCCTGGTTCTACAGCCAACTGCGCACTCAGGAACAACTGGGTTATGCCGTCTTTGCCTTCCCAACGTCAGTGGGCCGGCAATGGGGGATCGGTTTCCTGCTGCAAAGCAACAGCAAGCAGCCAGCATACCTTTACCAGCGCTATCAGGATTTCTATCCGAAAACCGAGAAACGCCTGCGTGAGATGAAAGAAGCCGACTTCGAACAGTACAAGCAGGCGATGATCAACGAGCTTAAACAGCGCCCGCAAACGCTGAGCGAAGAGGCTGGCCGTTTTGCCAATGACTTTGACCGCGGCAACTTTGCGTTTGATACCCGCCATAAGCTGATTGAGCAGATCAAACAATTGACGCCGACTAAACTGGCAGATTACTTCCATCAAGCGGTGATCCAGCCGCAAGGCTTGGCTGTGCTGTCGCAGGTCAGCGGCAGCGGTCAAGAAAAAGCGGATTACGCGGTCCAGCCGGATTGGGTAACTTATCCCAATGCGTCTGCATTGCAGAAAACCTTACCGCGTAAGGTGGCGACACCATGACTGAGACGGCCCCGCAGCGGCTTGACCCACTCACGTTGCCGCTGTTTGGCGAGCGACTGATAGAAGCGTCGGCGGGGACCGGCAAGACCTTTACCATTGGTGCGCTGTATCTGCGCCTGCTGCTTGGCCTGGGCCAGGCAGCGGCCTATCCGCGCCCATTGACGGTTGAAGAAATCCTGGTGGTGACCTTTACCGAGGCGGCCACCGAAGAATTACGCGGACGTATTCGCAATAACATCCATGGGCTGCGCATAGCCTGTGTGCGCGGTAAAGGCGCTAAATGTGACAACCCATTGTTTGTCTCATTAATGGAAGAAATTGAAAATCTTCCGGATGCCGCCGCGCAATTGCTGGCTGCCGAACGTCAGATGGACGAAGCAGCGATCTACACCATCCACGGTTTTTGTCAGCGTATGCTGGCCCACAATGCTTTCGAGTCCGGCATTCTGTTTGAGCAAACTCTGGTGCAGGATGAGCTGCCGCTGCGCCGCCAGGCCTGTGCGGACTTTTGGCGTCGCCACTGTTATCCGTTACCGCTGGGCGTCGCGCGTGCGGTGAGCCAGGAGTGGAGTGGGCCGGAAGCCTTGCTGGCCGATCTTTCCGGCTATCTGCACGGTGAAGCGCCAATGCTGCGCCGACCGCCGAAGGATGAAGAAACGGTGCTGATGCGCCATGAGCAGATTGTGGCACGCATTGACGCTATCAAAGCGCAGTGGCTGGCGGCAGCGGGCGACTTTGAGGCGTTGATCGGTCAGTCCGGTGTTGATAAGCGCAGTTATAGCAGCAAGCATCTGCCCAACTGGTTGCACAAAGTCGGTGAATGGGTCGTGCTGGAAACCCAGGACTATCAACTGCCGAAAGAGCTGGATAAATTCCGTCAGTCGGTACTGCTGGAGAAAACCAAAAAAGGCGAGCCGCCGCGCCATGCCTTGTTCGTGGCGATCGACGAACTGTTCGATGAACCCCTGACGCTGCGTGATTTGATCATGGCGCGGGCGCTCAGTGAGATACGTCAGTCTATCCAGCAAGAAAAACGCCAGCGTGCCGAGCTGGGGTTCGACGACTTGCTAAGCCGCCTGGATAGCGCATTGTGCAGCGAAGGCGGCGATCGGCTAGCGCAAGCAATCCGCCAGCGTTACCCGGTAGCGATGATCGATGAGTTCCAGGATACCGACCCACAGCAATACCGCATCTTCCAAAAACTCTATGTTGGCAGGCCGGAATGCGGCCTGTTGCTGATCGGTGACCCGAAGCAGGCGATTTATGCCTTCCGCGGTGCCGACATTTTTACCTATATGCGTGCTCGTTCAGAGGTAAGTGCCCACTACACCCTTGAAACCAACTGGCGTTCGTCACCGGCGATGGTGAACAGCGTTAACCATCTGTTTACTCAGGTGGAAAAACCTTTCCTGTTTGGCCAAATTCCCTTTATCGAGGTTGCCGCCGCTGAGAAAAATCGGGGGTTGGCATTTGAGCTACAAAACCAGGTTCAGCCGGCGATGCAGTTCTGGCTGCAACAGGGGGAAGGTGTTGGCGTTAGTGAGTACCAACAACTAATGGCGCGCCTGTGCGCGACGCAAATCCGTGACTGGCTCAGTGCCGGGCAAAACGAACAGGCCTGGTTGGTGAAGGGCGATAAACGGCGTACGGTGCAGGCATCGGATATTACCGTGCTGGTGCGTAGCCGCAATGAGGCGGCGTTAGTTCGCGATGCGCTCAGCGCACTGGCGATTCCCTCGGTGTATCTGTCCAACCGCGACAGCGTGTTTGATACACCAGAGGCCAAAGACTTGCTGTGGCTATTGCAAGCGGTGTTGGCTCCTGAACAGGAGCGCACGCTGCGCAGCGCCATGGCGACTGGGCTGATGGGGCTGGATGCTCCGGCGCTGGACGGTTTGAACCACGACGAACGCGCCTGGGATAAATTGGTTGATGAGTTTGATGAATACCGCTCGCTCTGGCTACGCCGGGGCGTGTTGCCGATGCTGCGTGAGGTGATGAAACGGCGTCATTTGGCAGAGAACTTGCTGGCCAGTCTCGGTGGTGAGCGCCGTTTGACCGACGTTATGCATTTGGGCGAACTGTTGCAAGAGGCCTCCGCACAGCTCGACAGCGAACATGCGCTGGTGCGTTGGTTGGCGCAGCAGATTGCTCAACCCAATCGCCAATCTGACAACCAGCAGTTGCGGCTGGAAAGCGACCGGCATCTGGTTCAGGTGATCACCATCCATAAATCCAAAGGGCTGGAGTTTGATCTAGTGTGGTTGCCGTTTGTCGGTAATTTCCGCCAGCAGCAGCAGGTGTTGTACCACGATCGCCAAAGCTTCCAGGCTTTGCTTGACCTTGATGCTAATGAAGAGAGTATCGAATGGGCAGAGGAAGAGCGGCTGGCGGAAGATTTACGCTTGCTATACGTAGCGCTGACCCGTTCGGTGTACCACTGCAGCATCGGCATTGCACCTTTGATTCAGGGCACGCGTAAGAAACAGGGCGATACCGATTTACACCGCAGTGCGCTGGGTTATCTGGTACAAGCCGGTCAGGCCGGTGATGCGGACTATTTACAGCGATGTTTGCAACGGCTTGCCGGGGACGGTGTCGCGCTGTCGTTGGTCGGCACCTTGGATGAACAGCCCTGGCAGCCGCAAACGGTGGCCTTGAGCGAACTGGCGGCTAAGGATTTCTCACGTCAGGTACAGGATTTCTGGCGGGTAACTAGTTATACCGGTTTACAGCAACATGGCGCGGGCCTGATGCAGGATTTATTGCCACGGTTGGATGTCGATGCCGCAGGAGAGCAAGCGCAAAGCGGTGAGCCAGCGCTCACACCGCACACCTTCCCACGTGGTGCTACCCCCGGGACTTTCCTGCACAGCCTGTTCGAAACCCTCGATTTCACCCAACCGCTTGATGAACAGTGGTTGCTTGAACAACTGCAACAGCAGGGCTTTGCCGAACATTGGCAGCCGATACTGCTGGCGTGGATGCAAGTGTTGTTGAACACCCCACTTAATGATGCCGGTGTCGCACTGTCGGCGCTGGCACCTCAGCATAAACAGGCAGAACTGCAGTTTTATCTGCCGATCGAGCAGCTGTTGCAGGCGCGTGAGTTGGATAAGCTGGTGAAAAGTTATGACCCGCTTTCTGCCCGCTGTCCTGAGTTGGACTTTCAACAGGTGCAGGGGATGCTGAAAGGGTTTATCGACCTGGTATTCTGCTGGCAGGGGAGATATTACCTGCTGGACTATAAATCCAACTGGCTGGGTGAAGACAGCAGTGCCTATACCCAGCCAGCAATGGCGCAGGCGATGGCGGAACATCGTTACGACTTGCAGTACCAGCTATACACGCTGGCGCTGCATCGCTATCTGCGCCATCGATTGCCGGATTATGACTATCAGCGTCATTTCGGAGGGGTGATTTATTTATTCCTTCGCGGTGTAGATGCGCAGCATCCAGGCAATGGGATTTTCGCCTGCCGCCCGGAGGCGAAATTGGTGGAAGGTATGGACCTGTTATTCCGCGGCGAAACCATTGCGGCGGAGGATGCATCATGATCACGTTATTGGAGCAGGCGCAGGCGCTTGGCGTGTTGCGCCCGCTTGACCTGCAGTTTGCCCGAGTGGTGGCAGGGGACGATGAGCCGGATATTCTGCTGGCTGCCGCCTGCCTCAGTGCAGAGGCCGGGTCTGGGCATGTTTGTCTGATGCTGGAGCAACTGCTGCCGGAAAATCTTTTTGACGGGCGGCAGCCTGAATTGGCACAGGCCGTGTGGCTGGCGGCAGGTCAGTTGGATATTGTCGGTTGGCAACGGCGCCTCTCTGCCTGTGGCGCCGTGGGTGATGGCACTACTGCAATGCCGATGGTGTTGCAGCAGCAGCGCTTGTACCTTCAGCGGATGTGGCAGAACGAAGGTGAGGTTGCTGCGTTTATCAGCAGCGATAGCCTCCATCAGCCCGTTGAAGAAGCAGAGCTGCGCACCATTCTTGACCGCCTGTTCGGCGAGGCGACAGATGAACCGGACTGGCAGAAAATTGCTGCTGCCGTGGCGGCAACACGGCGCATCGCGGTCATATCCGGCGGGCCGGGCACCGGTAAGACCACCACGGTCGCCAAACTACTGGCGGCACTGGTGCAACTCGCCGAGGGGCGTCGTTTGCGTATCCAGCTGGCGGCGCCCACCGGTAAAGCGGCGGCTCGTCTTACTGAGTCGCTCGGCAGTGCCAGCAGGCAATTAATGCTAACCCCAGAGCAGCGTGCCCTGTTCCCCACAGAAGCCTCTACGCTTCATCGCCTGTTAGGCGCTCAGCCCAACAGTCAGCGCATGCGTTATCATCGTGGTAACCCCCTGCATTTGGATGTGCTGGTCGTCGATGAGGCCTCAATGGTCGATTTGCCCATGATGGCACGTTTGATAGCCGCTTTACCTGCCCAGGCACAGGTGATTTTTTTGGGTGACCGTGACCAGCTCGCCTCGGTAGAGGCCGGGGCGGTTCTGGGGGATATTTGTCGTTTTGCCGAACAAGGTTACAGCGTTCCGCGAGCCGAACAACTTTCGCGCCTGACCGGCTGTTTATTACAGGGGCAAAGTGCTCAAGCTGAGGCGGCAGTGCGCGACAGCTTGTGCCTGCTGCGCAAAAGCTACCGCTTTGATGCCAACTCGGGTATTGGCCAATTGGCGTTTGCGGTGAACTCGGGTGACGGTAAACGTGCGTTGGCTACGCTCGGCGGCAGTTTCAGCGACGTTATCGGGTATCCGTTGGCGGAAACACAAGACTACCCGCTGTTACTGGATGCCTGCGTAGCAGGTTACCGTGATTACCTGCGGCAGGTCACCGAAGGCGCAGATGCCGTGGCAGTGCTTGCAGCTTTTGGCCGTTTTCAGGTTTTGTGCGCGCTGCGAGAAGGGCCATTTGGTATTACCGGATTGAACGAACGTATTGAGACAGGATTGCAACGCGCCGGTCTGATTCGCCGTAAACCCGGTGCTGCGGGGCGCTGGTATCCGGGGCGTCCGGTGATGATTGGCCGTAATGACAGTGCGTTAGGGCTGTTTAACGGTGATATTGGTATTGCCTTACGGGATGTTAACGGCGAACTTCGCGTTCACTTCCAACTGCCAGATGGCAGTATTAAGTCGGTACAACCGAGCCGTTTACCGGCACATGAAACCGCCTATGCGATGACGGTACATAAGTCCCAGGGCTCGGAATTTGACCACACAGTGCTGGTGCTGCCTAATCACTTTATGCCGGTATTGACGCGTGAATTGGTCTATACCGCGATAACCCGCGCACGCAGGCAACTTTCGTTATATGCCACCGATGCGGTTCTGACACGGGCGATCCGCACGCCAACACAGCGCCGCAGTGGGTTGGCTGAACGGTTGCAGATCAGGGTGTAAATGGGGCGCAGCATGCTGCGCCCACAAAGGATTACAGATCCGCCAGTAGGATCTTGGAGCGGCGCTGGTAGTTGTATAGCGCCTGTTTCTCGACGGGTAGCACGTCGACGTCTGCCGGCGTGAAGCCTCTCTCCTGGAACCAGTGAATGCTGCGCGTGGTTAGCACAAACAGTTTATGTAAGCCCATCTGCCGTGCCTGGCTTTCCACTCGCTGTAGTAACATTTCACCGCGCGATGAGCTGCGATAATCGGGGTGAACCGCAACGCAGGCCATTTCACCGATCTTTTCTTCAGGGAATGGGTATAGCGCAGCGCAGGCGATGGTCAGGTTATCGCGTTCGATAATAGTGAACTTGTCGATCTCCATCTCTAATTGCTCACGTGAGCGACGAACCAAAATACCTTGCTGTTCAAGCGGGCGGATGAGCTCGAGGATGCCGCCGATATCGTTAATTGTCGCCCGGCGTACCTGTTCAGCACTCTCCATGACGATCTGGGTACCGATACCGTCGCGCGAGAACAGCTCTTGCACCAGTGCACCGTCTTCCTGATAACTGATCAGGTGGCTGCGACGCACGCCGCTGCGGCAGGCTTTTACTGCGCCACGCAGGAAGCGCACGGTGCCGGAATGGTAGTCACCAGTCTCTTCAAGTTCTTCGATGCGTTTCTGCGCATCATTGGGGAACAGTTCGGACAGGATATTGCCTTGTTGATCGGTGACCCCTTGAGAAGAGCAGAAGCCGATCATTTTCTCGGCCTTCAGTTTGATGGCTAACTGGGTTGCCACTTCTTCTGACGTCAGATTAAAGCTTTCGCCGGTGACGGAAACGGCGACCGGGCCAATCAGCACGATAGCGTTGCTGTCGAGCTGACGGTGAATGGCCTCTTCATCAATACGACGGATACGACCGCTGTGGCAGTAGTCTACGCCGTCATCAATTCCCAGTGGTTGGGCAATGATAAAATTACCGCTAACCACGTTAATATGCGCACCCTGGAGCGGCGTGTTGTTAAGGCTCATCGACAACCGGGCGGTGATGTCCAACTGCAACAGGCCTGCAGCCTGTTTCACCAACTCAAGCGTGTGAGCGTCGGTGACGCGGGTATGCTTGTGATAAATCGGTTCTAGATTATGCTGCGCGAGGTTGGCATCGATCTGCGGTCGTGCACCATAAACCACCACCAAACGAATACCAAGGCTATGCAGCAGCCCGATATCGTTGACGATGTTGGAAAAGTTCTCATGTTCTATGGCTTCCCCGCCAAGCATGACGACAAACGTCTTGCCGCGGTGGGCGTTGATATAGGGAACTGAGTGACGGAATCCTTGGACCAGCTCTGTACTACGTTCCTTCACGGCCAAACCTCATTTGCATATTTATACGATATTTTTGTATTTTTATTCTTTTCTGGTCCTGATGGCAAGTACGAAATTGTCTCTCTTCCTTTGCTAAGGGCGCTGAATCGTTAATAAATTGAAAAACCATAAAAAGATTTTCTGATGACAGCGCCGGAATGATTGGTTAAAGTTTTCGGCATTCCCGTTTTACTGGTGTTTTTTTCATCTGTTTTAATCTGTTATCACTGCTGGAGTCGCATGCCAAACTCAAATCACAATCTGGGCCGCCGTCGTTTATTACAGGGGGTTGCCGCAAGCTGGTTGCTGAGTGTGAGTCGCGTAGGTATCGCTGCTTCATCGCACGTCATTGCCGTACGCGTCTGGCCTTCCTCCACCTATACCCGGGTGACGCTCGAATCTAACGTTGAATTGAAATACAAACAGTTTGCGCTGACCAATCCCGATCGCGTGGTGGTGGATATTGAAGGCGTGCAACTCAACAGCGTGTTGAAGGGTATTGTCGGTCAAGTGCGTGACGACGATCCCTACCTGAAGCAGGCGCGTGTTGGGCAGTTCGATCAAAATACCGTCCGCTTGGTGCTGGAGCTAAAACAGAGCGTTAGCCCACATATGTTTACGCTGGCACCGGTACCGGAATATCGCAATCGTCTGGTAATGGATTTGTATCCGAGTAAGGGCGGTAGCGGTGAAGACTATGATCCACTGCTGGCGTTACTGGAAGATTACAACAAGGGCGATCTTGAGCGTACTTTGCCGGCGGAGGCACCACAGGCCGGTAAGGCAGGGCGTGACCGGCCTATTGTCATCATGCTGGATCCTGGGCATGGGGGGGAGGATCCCGGTGCCATTGGCAAATTCAAGACGCGTGAAAAAGACATCGTGTTGCAGATTGCGCGGCGACTGAGCACGTTAATCAAACGCGAGCCGAATATGAAAGTCTTTATGACGCGCAATGAAGATGTCTTTATTCCGCTGAAGGTGAGGGTGGCTAAGGCGCGCAAGCAGCGTGCTGACCTGTTTGTGTCAATCCACGCAGATGCTTTTACCAGCCGCGCCGCACGCGGCTCGTCGGTCTTTGCTCTGTCGACCAAGGGGGCAACCAGCTCGGCGGCGAAGTTCCTGGCACAAACCCAGAATGAATCGGACCAAATCGGTGGGGTAAGTAAAAGTGGTGACCGCTACCTGGATCACACCATGTTTGATCTAATCCAAACCGCGACCATCAATGACAGTTTGAAATTCGGCAAGGAAGTGCTGAACCGGATGGGGAAAATTAACCGTTTGCATAAGAATCGTGTCGATCAGGCCGGTTTTGCCGTATTAAAAGCACCGGATATCCCATCGATCCTGGTTGAGACCGCGTTTATCAGCAACATAGAAGAAGAGCGTAAGCTGCGTACCACCCATTTCCAGCAGCAGGTGGCGGAATCTATTCTTGCGGGCATCAAGGCCTATTTTGCCAACGGTGGGGCAGTAGCGCGCAGAGGATAACCTAAAAGCAGAAACGGCTGGGCTGATGCCCGGTCGGTTTTTGGCGGATTTTAGATACAAAAAAACACCCGTTAAGGTGCTTATCTGTAGTCATTAAGATTGGTTGCGGAGGCCGGATTTGAACCGACGACCTTCGGGTTATGAGCCCGACGAGCTACCAGGCTGCTCCACCCCGCGTCCGTCTTAATGCTTGTATTATCGAAACCAACATTTCATAAGATACCGCTGGTACAGTATCTGTTGGTTGCGGGGGCCGGATTTGAACCGACGACCTTCGGGTTATGAGCCCGACGAGCTACCAGGCTGCTCCACCCCGCGTCCGTATAATACTTTTTCATCGAATCCAACATTTAATTGATACTGCTCTTGCAGTATCGGTTGGTTGCGGAGGCCGGATTTGAACCGACGACCTTCGGGTTATGAGCCCGACGAGCTACCAGGCTGCTCCACCCCGCGTCCGATGGAAGCGCACTATACTCTCCGTGCATTTTGTTGCAACCCTTTTTGCATTTAATTGAACTAAAACGGCCTTTCTGGTGGATTAGTCCGCAATTTGCGGTCTTTTTCATCGTTATCCGCCGTGGGGCTTTTTTTATTTGCAGCGATTCCTTTATCTATGGGCGTTTGTTATCGTTCGCCGGTAGATCATATCAGTTGAGAGTGTGCGTGATGAAAGGACGTTGGGGCAAATACCTGCTGGGCGGGTTAGTGGTAGCGGTACTGGCAGGCTGTTCGTCTAAGCCGACTGACCGGGGACAGCAATATAAAGATGGCCGTCTGGATCAGTCTCTGGAGCTGGTGAACCAACCTAACGCCAAGGGCGTACCGGTGAATGCCAGGGATTACGCAGATCAACTGATGGAGATTAAAAACGCCTCTCCTTCACTTTTCAATCGCAACAACACGACGTTTCAGGCCGTACAACGTTGGATGGCCTCTGGCGCTGACACGCGCAGCCTGAACCAATACGGCCTCAGCGCCTACCAAATGGAGGGCGTGGACAACTACGGTAATGTGCAGTTTACCGGTTACTACACCCCGGTATTGCAGGCGCGCTATACCCAACAGGGCGAGTTCCGCTACCCGCTGTACCGCATGCCGCCAAAAGGAAAAGGCCGCTTGCCCGATCGCGCAGGCATTTATTCAGGTGCGCTGGATGACCGCTATATTGTGGCGTACACCAACTCACTGATGGACAACTTTATGATGGAAGTCCAGGGCAGTGGCTATGTGGATTATGGCAATGGTCAGCCGTTGGTGTTCTTCGGCTATGGTGGCAAGAACGGCCATGCTTACCGCAGCATTGGTAAAGTGCTGATTGACCGCGGCGAAGTGGCGAAGGCGGATATGTCGATGCAGGCGATTCGTCAGTGGGCGGATACCCACAGCGCAGCAGAAGTGCGTGAGTTGCTGGAGCAAAACCCTTCCTTTGTCTTCTTCCGTCCGGAGGCTTTTGCGCCGGTTAGGGGCGCCAGTGCTGTGCCACTGATTGCCAAAGCCTCGGTGGCGTCCGACCGTTCGTTGATCCCGGCAGGCACCACGCTGCTGGCAGAAGTGCCGCTGCTGGACAACAAGGGTAAATTCACGGGAAAATATGAGATGCGCCTGATGGTGGCTCTGGATGTGGGTGGGGCGATTAAAGGCCAGCACTTTGACATGTACCAGGGTATCGGGCCAGATGCCGGTCACTCGGCAGGTTTTTACAACCACTATGGCCGCGTTTGGGTGTTGAAAGGCGCCAATGTTAACGCGCCGTTGTTTACCAGCCAGAGCGGTTCCACGTCCGGTGGCTCGCTGTTAGTCACCCGCTAACGGCTCTGGGTGATACAGAAATAGATTGACCCGCAAGGGCCGGACATTCCGGCCCTTATCATTTGCAATGTTAAGGTATTGAAGCGTTATGAGCACAGCCTATTCTGAAGCCTACCTGCAGCGTTTTGGCGGCACGGCACGTTTGTACGGTCAGCAGGCATTGGCACTGTTTGCCCAGGCGCACATTTGCGTGATTGGCATCGGCGGCGTGGGCTCTTGGGCGGCAGAGGCACTGGCGCGCACCGGAATCGGTGCCATCACACTGATTGATATGGATGATGTCTGCGTCACCAACACTAACCGCCAGATTCATGCGCTACGCCAGCATGTCGGTCAGTCAAAAACGGAAGTGATGGCGGAACGTATTTTGGCGATCAACCCAGAGTGTCGGGTGACGTGCATTGACGACTTTATTACTGCCGACAATGTCGCAGAGTTGCTGAATAACAATTTTAGCTATGTCATTGATGCGATTGACAGCGTGCGGCCGAAGGCGGCACTGCTGGCCTATTGTCGCCGTTACAAGATCCCCGTGGTTACTACCGGTGGTGCCGGTGGCCAGATAGATCCTACCCAGATTGCGGTAGTCGACTTGGCGAAAACCATTCAGGATCCGTTAGCCGCCAAATTGCGTGAACGGCTGAAAAATGACTTCAACGTGGTGAAGAACAGCAAGGGTAAGCTGGGTATTGACTGCGTGTTTTCGAGTGAACCCCTGGTTTACCCGCAGCCGGATGGCAGCGTTTGTGCGTCGCGGAGTACCGCGGAAGGGCCAAAAAGAATGGATTGCAGTGCAGGGTTTGGTGCGGCAACGATGGTGACCGCCACCTTTGGCTTTGTCGCTGTTTCCCATGCCCTGAAGAAGATGGTAGCAAAAGCCGCGCGTCAGGCGTAGCGAGCGGCCATCGTCTTCACGGCGCCAGCCAGAGCCTCCAACCCGCTGGCGCGGGTGGCGCTGAGCTGGGCACGCAGTGCAAGCTGCTCAAACAGCGCCAAGGGATCCATTGCCACGATTTGCTGTGGCGTTTTTCCTTCGACCGCCGTCAACAGCACCGCCAGCAGGCCGCGTACGATGCGGCCTTCGCTGTCACCATAAAAGTGCATGGTGCCGTCCGCCAATAGCTGATGCCCCAGCCAGACCCGGTTCTCACAGCCACTCAATTCCATTTCCGCTGCACGTAATGCTTCTGGCAGCGGCGGTAATTGCTTCGCCAGCATGATCAGTTGGCGATAGCGATCTTCCCACTGTTTCAGCGCGGTAAACTTCTCGGTTAATGCCTCGGCGGTTATTTCATGGCCAAAGGGATGGGGGGCAAGCATAGTCTCTCCGGGAGTCATTTAGTCGGCCAGCAGGTCGATGGCGCTCTGCAGTGCGGCCACCAGGGCATTGACGTCTTCCCGGGTGTTGTAAGGCGCAAAAGAGGCACGTAGCGTCCCGCTGACCCCCAATGCCGCCATGAGCGGCTGAGCGCAGTGCTGACCTGCACGCACCGCGATGCCTTGTTCTGCCAGCAAGGTGACGATATCACTGTGGTGGATACCGGCAATATCAAACGCCAACAGGCTGGAGCCAGAACAACGGAAGCTGCGGAACCCCGGCAGTTGCGCCAACTGTTTCTCTGCCAGATCGGCCAGTTCGCGGCTGTAGTGCTCAGCTGCCGCCATATCCTGATTGCCCAGCCATTCCAGCGCTGCGGCCAGCCCTAACACACCCGCGATATTTGGCGTACCGGCTTCAAAACAGTGTGGGGGTTTTTGCGGCGTGAAACCGTCGAATGACGCCAGCGTTAACATCTTGCCGCCCCCTTGCCAGGGGGCCATCTGCGCCAATAATTCACTTTTACCGTACAGTGCGCCAATGCCGGTCGGGCCATAGAGCTTATGCCCAGAGAAGGCGTAAAAATCTATGTTAAGTTGCTGAACGTCGGCCGGGCAGTGCACGATACCTTGTGCGCCGTCGATCATCACGCGTGCGCCGACGCTGTGGGCCAAATCTATGGCGTGTGCCAGATCCGGGCAACCGCCAGTGACGTTGGACATCTGTCCCAAAGCCAGCAGGCGGGTTTTATCGCTGAGCAGGCTCGGTAATTGTGTAAGATCGGGTAACGAGTCTGCGCCAAGCGGCAATTTCACCACGCGTGCGCCGGTTTGTTCAGCCACCATGAGCCAGGGAATCAGGTTGGCGTGGTGTTCGGCCTCGCTTACCAGGATTTCGTCACCCGGCTGCAAGCGCGGGCGCGCATAACTTTGCGCCACCAAATTGATGGCTTCAGTCGTACCCCGGGTCCAAATAATGTCATCGGCTGACGGAGCATTCACAAGCTTGGCGACTTGCTGACGAGCCTGTTCGAAACGCAAGGTCAGATCTTGCGCCGCGCGATGTTGGCTGCGGTGCACGGTGGCAGCGTCGTCACGGTAAAACTGCTGCGTAGCGTTGATGACCGCCAAGGGTTTCAACGCGGTGGCGGCGCTATCAAGATAAATACCCGCTTGTTGCAAAGCAGGAAACTGATTACGAAAAGCGATGGGGTTAAAAGGTGTCATACCCTGATTGTCACTGGCTTGAGTCAATGGTTGATCCTGTCTTATTTTATCGCCAGAGACAAGCTATCCCGCATATTAGGATTCATCGGCTGGAAATTATGGGTAAGTTTGTTATGCTGTTAGGTGCGCACTAAGTCATGACGTTAAATAATATAAAAGGTTTTTTACAGCATTTAAAACTACAAAGGAGTCCACAATGAAGAAAACAGCCGCAGTTATCTCTGCCCTGATGCTAACGTTTACCCTGGCAGCCTGTTCCAGCAACTACGTGATGCAGACCAATGATGGACGTACCATTGTCGCTAAAGGAAAGCCCGCGTTGGATAATGATACAGGCATGATCCGCTATAAAGACGCCAATGGCGTTGAGCAGCAGATCAACCGTTCAGACGTGAAGGAAATGGTTGAAAGCGACCAGTAACGTCGGTCAAAAGCGGGTAAAAAAAAGCACCGCAAAGATTGCGGTGCTGCATAAAATCACTATGGACAGACAGGGTAAATGTACAGGAAGTGAAAAAACAGTAGCTTAGCTACCACGTCTGGATTGCCAGACAATTTGCAAACACAACATCACAACCACAAGCCAAAAGTTCATCGATGTCCTCGACACCCAATTCCTTTTCGTTCCGGCCCGGGAAGTGCCGCCACTATAGGTATTTGCTGGCGCATGCTCAACGGACAATTTATAATGGCTCGGATTAAAAAAACTAATGGTAGCGCTTTGCTGTCCTGTGCCTATTGCACGGCAGACAACGCCGCTTGATTTTTTATGCCGAATCATTCGGAATATTGTTACACAAAAGTAGCTAATAAATGTCTAAACGCTTACCACCTCTTAATGCGCTGCGGGTCTTTGACGCGGCTGCCCGTCACCTGAGTTTTACCAAAGCGGCTGAAGAGCTGTTTGTCACCCAGGCTGCGGTGAGCCACCAGATCAAGTCGCTGGAGGACTTCCTTGGCCTGAAGCTGTTTCGGCGTCGTAATCGCTCTCTATTGCTGACGGAAGAAGGGCAAAGTTATTACCTGGATATCAAGGAAATCTTCTCCTCAATCAATGAGGCGACGCGTAAGTTGCAGGCGCGTAGCGCCAAGGGCGCATTAACCGTCAGTTTGCCCCCGAGTTTTGCTATTCAGTGGTTGGTGCCACGACTGTCCGGCTTTAACTCAGCTTATCCGGGAATCGATGTGCGAATCCAGGCGGTGGACCGCGAAGAAGACAAGTTGGCGGATGATGTCGACGTAGCGATTTTCTATGGTCGTGGTAACTGGACGGGGTTACGTGCCGAACGTTTATACGCGGAATACCTGCTGCCGGTATGTTCACCGAGCTTACTGACTGGGGAACATGCATTAAAAGTGACGAGCGATCTGGCTTATCACACGCTACTGCATGATACTTCCCGCCGCGATTGGTTGGCATATACGCGCCAACTGGGGTTACAACACATTAATGTGCAACAAGGCCCGATTTTTAGCCACAGCGCCATGGTGGTTCAGGCGGCAGTACATGGGCAGGGGATTGCGCTGGTAAATAACGTGATGGCGCAGACCGAGATTGAAGCCGGAAGGTTGGTTTGCCCGTTTAACGATGTTTTAGTCAGTAAAAATGCTTTTTATCTGGTATGTCATGACAGCCAGGCAGAACTGGGTAAAATAGCCGCCTTTCGTCAGTGGATCCTGGCACGCGCAGCCAGCGAACAAGAAAAGTTCCGCTTTCGCTACGAACAATAAGGCAGGCCGCCATTTTATTGCTGCCCGCTTTCTTTAAATAAAGGTAAATAACGATGAGCAGTCGTTCAATGCTGATTTTTGCCGCTATCAGTGGCTTTGTATTTGTTGCTCTGGGCGCGTTTGGCGCACACGTATTAAGTGGCACGTTAGGCGCTAACGAGATGGTTTGGATCCGTACCGGTCTGGACTACCAAGGGTTCCACACTCTGGCGATCCTGGCGTTGGCCGTGGCGATGCAACGCCGCGTTAGCCTGTGGTTTTATTGGAGCGGGGCGCTCTTGGCGCTCGGCACTGTACTGTTCAGCGGCAGCCTGTACTGTCTGGCGCTGTCACACCTGAAGGTCTGGGTTTATATCACGCCGGTTGGCGGCATGTGTTTCCTGATCGGCTGGGCATTGATGTTGATTGGCGCTTTGCGTCTGAGGAAAAAGGCCGAGCGCCATGAATAGACTTGCGTTGTATTGCCGTCAAGGCTTTGAAAAAGAGTGCGCGGCGGAAATTACCGCCAAGGCAGCTGAACTGGAAGTGTTTGGTTTTGCCAGAGTAAAAGATAATAGCGGCTACGTGCTGTTTGAATGTTATCAACCGGATGACGCCGATCGCCTGGCACGGGAAATTCCGTTCCGCGAACTGATCTTTGCCCGCCAGATGCTGGTGGTTGGCGAGTTGCTGCGTGATTTACCGCCGGAAGATCGCGTATCACCGATTGTTGGCATGCTGATCGGTGCGGTTGACCGTGGTGGTGAGCTACGTGTTGAAGTCCCTGACACCAACGAAAGCAAAGAACTGTTGAAGTTTTGCCGCAAGTTGACGGTACCGTTGCGTTCTGCAATGCGTGAACAGAAGGTGTTGATGGCGCGTGAAAACGCAACCCGTCCCGTGGTCCACGTGTTCTTTATTGCGCCGGGTTGCTGCTATGTCGGCTATTCCTTCAGCAACAATAATTCACCGTTCTACATGGGGATCCCACGTCTTAAGTTCCCATCCGATGCGCCAAGCCGTTCTACGCTGAAGCTGGAAGAGGCATTCCACGTATTTATCCCTGCCGATGAGTGGGATGAACGTTTGGCCAGTGGCATGCATGCGGTCGATCTGGGCGCCTGTCCGGGCGGTTGGACCTATCAATTGGTGCAGCGTAGCATGATGGTACATGCGGTAGATAATGGCCCAATGGCGCCGAGCCTGATGGATACCGGTCAGGTAACGCACCACCGCGCCGATGGCTTCCGGTATGAGCCTTCCAGCAGCAAGATTTACTGGCTGGTGTGCGACATGGTGGAGAAGCCGGCGAAGGTGACGAGCTTGATGATTCAGTGGCTGGTGAAAGGGTGGTGCCGTGAGGCAATCTTCAACCTTAAACTGCCGATGAAAAAACGCTACGAAGAGGTGTCGCAGAACCTGTTGTCCATCAAAGAAGCCTTGGACTCGGCGGGTATCAGCTCAGAAATCCATGCCAAGCAGCTGTACCACGATCGTGAAGAGGTTACGGTGCACGTTCGCCGCATGTGGTCAGCCGTGGCTGGCCGTCGCGACGAGCGTGAATAAGAACGCTGCCGGCACTAATCTTATACCCTAAATCATTCGAGTTGCAGGATCTAATACCCCTGCAGTTTGAAGTATGACGGGTATCGTTAAACCGGTAACCGCAGTTGCTGCAGGTTGCCGGTTAACACCAGATCGGTTCGTAGCGTCGCCACCTTTTTACTGATATAAGCCATTTCGCGGTGCTGCTGCAGTTTACCGCGCCATTTCTCCGGCACCTGTTCCAGACTCTGATATAACCCATCAAGCGAACCTGCCTGCTGTAACAGCAATACCGCCGTTTTCGGTCCGATGCCGGCTACGCCAGGGATCTTGCTGCTGCTGATCCCCGCCAATCCCCAGTAATCTGACAGCTGCTGTGGCGATACCCCAAACTCCTGTTGCACAAATGGCATATCCAACCAGCGTTTTTGGAAGTAGTCACGGATTTGCACACTTGGTGCCAACAGTTGGCAATAACCTTTGTCGGTGGACACAATAGTTACCTGATGACCGCCGCCAGCGATCTTGGCCGTCAGGGTTGCCGCCAGGTCGTCGGCTTCATTGCCGGGCGAGTGCCAACAGGCGACGCCAAGGGCGGCGAACGCCTGACGAAGCTGCGGCATTTCCTGCTGTAAATCCGCCGGCATCGGCGAACGGCCTGCCTTATAGTCGGGCAGGATTTGGTGACGCCAGCTTTCACTACGATCGTCTTCGTCGAACACCGCGACCGCGTGGGTTGGGCGGCTGTGCTGGATCAACTGTTGCACCGCATGTTGGCAGGCAGTCACGCAGGGGGAACCCTGCACGGCGTGAATGCGGCGGATGAGGTTTAGGGCGTCGACAATCAGTAGGTGTATATACACGTTATCCTTCACGCTGGTTCTTTGTTGGCTGCCTTCACTCACCCCGGTCACACAGTTATCTATGCTCCCGGGGATTCACTCTGTTGCCGCCTCGATGCAGCTTAAATGATTTCGTGTATCGGCAGCGTTCGCGGTTAAAAATGAGGCCTGGTTGAACTAGGCGACGATTTCGTAGCAGGGAACATAAGCGGTGCCGGGAAGCTTCATGCGATGTTGGGCGACAAAGCCCTGCAGCAGGCTGTCCATTTGCTTCATCATCTGCGGTTCGCCGTGTAGCTTGTACGGGCCAAACTGCTCAATAGCATGAATGCCATTTTCCTTCACGTTACCGGCTACAATACCGGAAAATGCGCGACGTAGCGCAGCTGCCAATTGTTCGGCAGGCTGATCCGGGTACAGGTTGAGATTGGCCATATTTTCGTGGCTCGGCTCAAACGGCAATTGCAGATCGGGTGCGATACGGATTGACCAGTTAAAGCTGTAGGCATCGCCGGTATTACGGCGGTTCTCTTTCACCAATGGCATGGCTTTCTTCATCTGACGTGCGACCTCGGCCGGATCGTCGATGATAATGGTGTAATGGCGGCGAGCTTCTTCGCCTAAGGTGTTCTTGATGAACTCGTCCAGCACACGGAAATAGTCGGCGCTTTCTTTCGGCCCGGTGAGGATCAGTGGCAATACCTGCTCGCTGTTCTCCGGGTTCATCAAGATCCCCAGAAGATACAGCAGTTCTTCCGCCGTGCCGACGCCGCCCGGGAAGATGATAATACCGTGAGCGATACGCACAAAGGCTTCCAGACGTTTTTCAATGTCTGGCATGATCACCAGTTCATTAACCAGTGGGTTAGGCGGTTCGGCGGCGATGATTGAGGGTTCGGTCATGCCGATAAAGCGGCTGTTATAGTAGCGTTGTTGTGCATGGCCTACCGCGGCGCCTTTCATCGGTGCTTCCATGGCACCCGGTCCGCAACCCGTGCAGATGTTCAGCTCGCGAAGGCCGAGTTGGCTACCCACTTTACGTGCGTACAGGTATTCGTTTTCGTTGATCGAATGGCCGCCCCAGCACACCACCATATTAGGATCTTCATCGAGATGCAGCGCACGGGCGTTGCGCAAGATAGAGAACACCAGGTTGGTAATATGGGCCGAGTTTTCCAGGTTCAGATGCTGGAAACGGCCAGCGCTATCTATTTGTCCGTGAACGAATAAGATGTCACGCAGTACCGCAAACAGGTTGGCTTGCAGCGACCGGATAATTCTGCCATCAACAAAGGCTTCTTCCGGTGGATTCACCAGCTCAAGTTTGACGCCGCGCTCACGACGCAGCACGTTAATATCAAAGCTTTCGTAACGCGACAGCAGCTGTTTGCTGTTGTCGGTCTGGCTGCCGGAATTCAAGACGGCCAGCGAACAGTTGCGGAATAGGCGGTAAAGATCGCTGCTGGCGGTGCGCTTTAGCATGTCCACTTCCAGCTGCGACAGCAAATCCATAGAGCCAAGTGGGCTGATGTGTGTAATCAAGGTAACTCCTTTGCTCCCGGAATGGGGCAGTAGTAATCCATACGCAGCAGAACAGCATTTCGTTATTGTTAGCGCACTGCGGCAGACCCGACCGGAATGCCCGGTGCTCCTGATTTAACCTTACCGCCGTCCCTTATTTTTTACCAATACAAACCGCTCGTTAGCTCAGTTGTTGAGCAATGTTCCGCACTATTGGCGTGCCAGGCGGCCATGTGAAGGGACAAAGTCAGTGTTACTGCGCCATGGATTGATGTCCAACCCGCCACGACGGGTATAGCGTGCGTAAACGGTCAGGCTCTGCGGTTGGCAGTAGCGCATCAAATCGTTAAAAATACGCTCTACACACTGTTCGTGGAATTCATTGTGGTGACGGAAAGACACCAGATAACGTAATAGCGCCTCACGGTCGATTTGTGCCCCTCGATAATGAATTTGTACTGAACCCCAATCGGGTTGGTTGGTGATCAGGCAATTGGATTTCAGCAGGTGGCTGACAAGTTGCTCTTCGACCTGTTGCGTGCCGGCGGCATTTTTCAGGTAATCCGCGTTGAACGTGTAATCATCGATGCGAATGTCCTGGTGATCGATACATTCGCCGTCTAACCGGGCGATCTGGCTCCCTTCCAATTGATCGACGCGGAACAATGAGACGCTGACTTCACCTTGCGCGCAAAGAGAAAGATCGCGTTGTAAGGTAGTGCGTACGGTCTCCCAGTCGCTAAACGGCGTCTGGTTAAAACTGTTGAGATACAGTTTGAAGCTTTTGGACTCAATCAGGTTGGTGCTGTCGGCGTTGAGGCTAATCTCACCGACTGCGACCTGCGGCAGGCCGTTGTCGTTCAGCCAAGAGAGTTCGTACAGCGTCCAAATATCGGCACCGTGAAACGGCAGGTTGTCGGGATACAAACCCAGCGGCTCGCGGTTCATGCTGCGTGGCACCGCCTGCAGCAGCGTGGCGTCGTAGCGATCGCAATACGCGGTAGCTTTGCCTAGCGTCAATGCCGAAAGGGCATGATGATCTTGATATGAGGACATCTGCTGTCACCTTGGTCATAGATAGGTACAATGGATGCCAGTTTACCGTATGCGAGAAAAAATATGGACCATGATGTACCGCACGCCCTGCGTGAATTCACCCAGCGCTATGTTGATCTTTGGCAGCAAGAACGCGGTCATGCGCCAGCAAGTCAAGATCTATACGGCGTGCCGTCGCCTTGCCTCGTAGAAAATCGGGATAACGAGGCGCTATGGTTGCCGCAGCCGTTTACCCCAGCAGCGACGCTGGAAAAGGTAGCGACTGCGCTTGATCTGCGTCTGCAACCCGACATCAACCTGTTTTATACCCAACAGTATGCGGGGGATATGACCGCGCAGTTCGGTGAGCATGATGTGACACTGCTGCAGGTGTGGAGCGAGGATGACTTTATTCGCCTGCAAGAAAACCTGATCGGCCATCTGGTGACGCAAAAACGCCTAAAACTGTCGCCAACGTTATTCCTGGCCACCACAGAATCAGAAATGACCATGGTTTCGTTGTGCAACGTGAGTGGTAACGTGGTGCTGGAACAGTTTGGGAGTGATAAACGTACGTTGTTGGCGGCTTCGTTGGGGAATTTCCTCGACGCATTGCGCCCTCGACTGGGCGTTTGACGCTAATTTCACCGTAATCCGTGTGAGAGATCTCTCACACGGGCTGTGAGAGATCGCTTTTAATTTTTCTCTGCCACTGGCTTAGACAGATTTTATTGTTATCCAGATCAATTGGTTAGAATTTCTTTAGGATAACTCTTAGTATTAATTTCCTGTCAACCAACCAGTAAGCCCTTGTGAACCAGAGATAATTAAGCGATCTTATGTGTACCGGAAGGGACGCTGTGGAGCTGGAAAGCATCAGGATGATGCAGCTTCAGGACGAAGAAAGGGATGCGCTCAGTGAAGAGCGAAGGATGGCGTCAGGAGATGCCCAGGATGTTTCAGGATTGAAACCAGGGACACCTCCAGGACGGAGATTGAGAGCCGGCACAGGATGGTTGGCGGGCCATGAAGGCTGAGGAACCGCATCAGGACGATGTTAGAGGATAGCGCCAGGACGGTTTGGTCAGGATGGCCGCAGGAAAAGTTTTCAAGGATTGAGCAGGGAGCACACTGTGTAGCAGGACTGCTATAAAACGAACCGAGGGCACTGTTAGCGCAGTGCCCTCAACTTTTATATTGGTTATGCTTTAAGCATCAAAGATGCTTGTCCCTGTTCACATTCATCTCAGCTATTAACCAATTGCCCCCAGCGTATCGCCATGTCCCTGTTTTTTCGGTAGCAGGAATAATGTGGCGTAAATATCCAGCAGGTAAATCGCTGCCAGCAGGCTGATTGCCGCAGTGAAGGATACCTGGGTCACCAAGGCGCCGATGACCAATGGCCCTAAACCGCCAATGCCGCGCCCCAGATTAAACAGGATGTTCTGCGCGGTAGCGCGCGCCTGAACGGGGTAGGTATCCGAGATCAACGCGCCGTAGCCACCAATCATGCCATTAACGAACAATCCCATCAGCGCCCCGGCAAACAACATTAGCGTTGGGTCGCTAAGCTGCGCGTAGACAATCACCATCACTACGGCGCCAATCTGATAGCTGACGAAAATCTTCCAGCGGGTGAAGCGATCGGCCAAGACGCCAAATAGCCAAATGCCGAATGTCATGCCAATCACCGTGACCGCGGTCCACAAACCAGACTTGGTCAGCGAAAAACCGAAGTTTTTTGCCAGATATGTTGGCATCCAAATCATCAGTCCGTAATAACCGAAATTCTGCACCGAGCACAGAATAAAAATACCGATGCTGGCTTTGCTGGTGGCTCGGTCCTTGAACAGCAGCCTAATACGTTGAGTGAAGGACAATGTCTCACCGGTACGTTGCTGGTGGACGAATTCCTCCGGCTCACCCAAGGTGCGGCGGATCAGGAATGAAACCAACGCCGGGAGCAATCCAACCAGGAACATGCCGCGCCAGCCAATATGGGTCAGCAGTAACGGCGTGAGAAACGCGGCTGCCAGCACCCCAAGTTGCCATCCCATGCCCACATAAGCGGAGGCGCGATTACGTTTTTCCGCTGGCCAGGCTTCGGCGATCAGCGCCATGCCGATACCAAACTCACCGCCTAGCCCGATCCCCGCCAGTGTGCGGTAGGCGAGTAAATCCCAGTATCCCTGCGCCAGGGCGCACAGCCCCGTAAATAACGAAAACATCAGGATAGTGAGGGTCAATACCCGAATGCGTCCAAAGCGATCGCTGAGGTGGCCGAAAATCACGCCTCCCAGTACGGCGCCGATCAGCGTCCAGGTGACCAGTGAACCGGCGGCGGAAGAACTCAGCCCCATTTCGATACTGATAGCGGGCAGCATAAAGCCGAGGATCAGCAAGTCGAAGCCGTCCATCGCGTAGCCGGTGACTGAGGCAAGCATGGCTTTGCCGGGTGTGGCGTGATTTTTTATCGGTGTAGTTGCGGGCATCTGTCTAATCTGCGTGGTTTATTTGGTGAGTATATTGTGCCGTGCGGTGCTGTAGGCTACCAGTTCAAATGCTCGAAGGTTATCCACTCAGCTGGATTTGGGCTATAAAAAGTAAAATGCTATGCTTTGCCGCCTTTCAGCCGCGCCGCTGAATATCATGGTTTAAACGGATCGAGAATGCAGATGAGTATACAAAATCAGGTTCGCCTTAGTTTGCAGGCGATTGAACAGTCAATGCGAGAGTTGGCGCTGTGGCAGGCCACGCCGCCAGAGCCTGAAGCCTTCGCCAGCCCCGAGCCGTTTTGCATAGGCAGCATGTCGGCAGAAGCGTGGTTGCAATGGGTCTTTCTACCACGTATGTACGCGTTGTTGGACGCCGGTTCGCCTCTCCCGACGCGTTTCGCTATTGCGCCTTACTTTGAAGAGGCACTGAAAGATAGCGAACCTAACTGCATGCCGCTGCTGGTACAGTTGCAGCGTCTGGATCTCATGCTGAATAAAGAGCCTCAATAATGCTTGAGATCCTTTATCAGGATGAGTACTTGGTGGCGGTGAACAAGCCTTCCGGGTGGTTGGTGCACCGCAGTTGGTTGGATCGCCATGAAACCCAATTTGTCATGCAGACCGTGCGCGATCAGATCGGCCAGCATGTGTTTACCGTACATCGGCTCGATCGCCCTACCTCCGGTGTGCTGCTGATGGCACTCTCCAGCGACGTCGCGCGGCTGCTATCGCAGCAGTTTGAACAACATCAGATGCAAAAAACCTACCACGCGGTAGTGCGTGGTTTTGTGCCAGAAGGCGATACTATCGATTATCCGCTGACGGAAGAGCTGGATAAAATTGCGGACAAATTTGCCTCGAAGGATAAAGGGCCACAACCAGCAGTGACGCATTATCGATCACTGGCGCAGGTAGAGATGCCGGTGGCCATTGGGCGTTACGACAGTGCGCGCTATAGCCTGGTCGAACTGAAGCCGGAAAATGGCCGCAAGCACCAGCTGCGCCGCCATATGGTGCATATCCGTCATCCGATCATCGGTGACAGTAAACACGGCGACCTGCGTCAGAACCGGGGTATGGCTCAGCATTTCGGTTGTTCACGCCTGATGCTCCACGCCAGCCATTTACAACTGAATCATCCGGTGACCGGTGAGCCGTTGCTTCTTTCTGCGCGTTGGGATGAGCCCTGGCAGGGTGTCATGTCACAATTTGGCTGGGCAGAGAGTATCCCTGAGCTTGCCAGGGTTGAGTTTCCCCTGACGAGCGGTCAGGATAGTTGATCATTTTCAAAGGTATGTAAGGGAGTAGGGGCAATGGCTCAGGTTGGAATCTTCGTGGGAACGGTCTACGGTAATTCGCTGTTAGTGGCAGAAGAAGCGGAAAATATCCTCAGCGAACAGGGCCATGAGGTCAAACTGTTTGAAGAGGGCACGCTTGAGGCTTGGCAGTTTTACCGTCAACACTACGCATTGGTGATTACCTCCACGACGGGTCAAGGCGATTTGCCGGACAGTATTGCACCCTTGTTCCATGCGATCCGTGACCAGGTCGGTTACCAACCGGAACTGCGTTATGGGCTGATCGCGCTGGGTGACAGCAGCTATGACAATTTCTGCGGCGCTGGGCGGGCATTTGATGCACTGCTTCAGGAACAGGTGGCAACCCGTGTAGGTGAAGTGCTGGAAATTGATGCGATGGAACAGCCTGAGCCGGAAGTGGTTTCTTGCCCGTGGGTCGAGCAGTGGGGCACATTGCTGAAATAGCATTACCCGTCGCCTGTAGGGTGCGAATACATTCGCACCGATTGATGCGGGCGCAGCATGCTGCGCCCCTACAGTTACAGCTTATTTACCGCGGGTCAGTTTTTCCAGATCGGATTCGATCTCGGCAATTTTGTGTGAGACCACACCTTCCAGATGACGCAGGTCATCAAGAATTTTGCGTTTCAGATCCACTTCCACCTGATCGCGTTGGCATAGCTGATCCAGCTCATCAATGACGTAGCGCAGGTTCGGGTTTATTTCATGGATTTCTTTGTAACCCTGACCGGCGTTGTCTGCTACCACAGTTTTACGTTGGCGCGGATATTTGAATTTCACGCTCTTGGCAAAGAACTCGCCTTTGTCCTTGCGGAAATAAATCTTAAGAATGTCGTTATTGGCCTCCTGACGCAGGCTATAGCGATCGACATCTTCCGGTTGATTGATTCCTAAGCTTTTCAGGTTGTCATACATAATAGCGCCACCTTATAAATAGACTTTATTCCACGGTCTGGGATTATGGCGAATAACCACGCCAGAGACTGTGACAGCTCACGTAATGAAGACAAAAAAATGGCGGGTTAATCACCCGCCATATCTATTTTAGTCGATGGTACGCAATAGCTCATTAATACCGACTTTACCGCGCGTTTTGGCATCGACTTTCTTGACGATGACCGCGCAATACAGGCTGTAAGAGCCATCTTTGGATGGTAGGTTACCGGAAACCACCACGGAACCTGCTGGGACACGACCGTAATGCACTTCACCGGTTTCACGGTCGTAAATGCGGGTGCTTTGGCCCAGATATACGCCCATGGAGATCACCGAGCCCTCTTCCACGATCACGCCCTCAACCACTTCTGAGCGTGCGCCGATGAAACAGTTGTCTTCGATGATGGTTGGGTTAGCTTGCAGGGGCTCCAGAACGCCACCGATGCCCACGCCGCCTGACAGGTGTACGTTTTTACCGATCTGCGCGCAAGAACCGACGGTGGCCCAGGTATCCACCATGCTGCCTTCGTCAACGTAAGCACCGATATTCACGTAGGAAGGCATCAGAACCGTGTTGCGTGCAATAAATGCACCTTGGCGAACCGTGGCTGGTGGTACGACGCGGAAGCCTTCTTTCTGGAAGCGCGCTTCATCGTAATCAGCGAACTTCATTGGCACCTTGTCGTAATAACGGGTTTCTGCACCGTCCATCACTTTGTTGTCATTAATGCGGAAAGAAAGCAGCACGGCCTTTTTTAGCCACTGATGCGTTACCCACTGACCGTCAATCTTCTCGGCAACGCGCAGGGCGCCGCTGTCCAGCAGGCCGATCACCTGGTTTACCGCTTCGCGCGTTACGGTGTCTGCGTTCGCCGGAGTGATTTCTGCACGGCGTTCGAAGGCGCTTTCAATAACGTTTTGTAATTGCTGCATGCTGTTCTCTGTCCTGATGTTGTCTACGAAAAAGTTACTTGTATCACAATTTATCGTTTGGATTGAGGGCCTCTGTCAACCGTTGTTCCAACTTTCTGCGTGTTTCCGGGTTAAGGGCGCGTCGATCGCTGTCGGCAAGAATAAATAAATCTTCCACCCGCTCCCCAATGGTGGAGATGCGTGCGCCGTGCAGAGACAGACCGAGATCGGCAAATACTTCGCCTACCCGGGCCAGCAGGCCGGGTTGATCCAGTGCGGTCAGTTCCAGATAGCTCCGGCGGTCAGTATGGGTTGGCAAGAAACTGACCTCGGTCGGCACGCTGAAATGACGCAGCTTGGAGGACGGCCTGCGCACGCGCGGCGGTTGATACTCTCGTTGAGTAATGGCCTGTACCAGTGCGTGTCGGATCGCCGCGTGACGGTCCTGGGCGAGTGGACTGCCATCGGGTTCCAGCACAATAAAGGTATCCATTGCCATGCCGTCGCGGTTCGTGAAGATTTGTGCGTCATGAACACTGAGGTTACGCCGGTCCATTTCGCCGGCTACGGCGGCAAACAGATACGGACGGTCAGGGCTCCAAATGAAAATTTCAGTACCCCCACGCGTCGCTTGTCTGCTGACCAATACCAGCGGTTTGGTGGAGTCATGGGCCAACAAGTGGCGTGCGTGCCAGGCCAACTGATTAGGCGAGTGACGCAGGAAGTAATCGGCACGGCAGCGGCTCCAGATACGGTGCAGCGCTTCTTCATCGATATTATCCATACGTAACAGGGCCAAAGCCTGCAGGCGGTGATGGCGCACGCGCTCACGCAGATCCGGGCTGTTTTGCATGCCACGGCGCAGCTGTTTCTCGGTGGCAAAGTACAGTTCACGCAACAGGCTCTGTTTCCAGCTGTTCCACAGGGTTTCGTTGGTGGCACAGATGTCCGCAACGGTCAGACAAACCAGGTAACGCAGACGGGTTTCGCTCTGTACTTCTGCGCTAAACTGCTGAATAACCGTCGGATCCTGAATATCACGGCGTTGTGCGGTTACCGACATCAACAGGTGGCAACGCACCAGCCAGACAACCAATTGGGTCTCTCTGGAATTCAAACCGTGCAATTCAGCGAACTCCAACACGTCTTGTGCACCCAGGATAGAGTGGTCGCCGCCACGTCCTTTAGCGATATCGTGGAACAAGGCGGCCAACAACAACAACTCTGGGTTTGGCAGACGCGGATACAGCTCCACACACAGCGGGTGGCGTGGCCGGGTTTCCGCATCGGCAAAGCTTTCCAACTTTTGCAGGACGCGAATGGTGTGCTCATCAACGGTATAGGCATGAAACAGATCGAACTGCATTTGCCCGACAATTTTGCCCCACTGCGGCATATAGGCCCACAGCACGCTGTGCCGATGCATCGGCACCAGCGCCCGTGATACCGCACCTGGGTGGCGCAAAATGGCCATAAACAGCTCGCGAGCCTCTGGAATGTTGCACAGTGGCTGCTTTAGGTGCCGACGCGCGTGGCGGAGTTGACGCACCGTGGTGGAGTAAATGCCTTTGATATCGCGGTTGCGTACCATCAGGTAGAACATCCGCATGATGGATTCAGGTTGGCGGATAAACAATGTTTCGTCACGCAGGTCGATAAGATCGCCGCGAAGTTGAAAATCATCATTCAGCGGGCGCGGCTTTTCTGTCGCGTCCAGTGCGAGGATGGCTTCGTCGAACAGTTGCAGCAGCATGTGATTCAATTCGCCCACGCGGCGCGTCATGCGATAAAAGTCTTTCATCATGCGTTCAACGGGCTCGTTGCCTTCCCCCTCGTAGCGCAACAGCTGCGCTACACTGAGTTGGCGATCGAACAGCAGCCGGTTGTCATAGCGTGGCAGCACCAGATGCAGGGCAAAGCGGATGCGCCACAGGAAGCTTTGGCACTCGTTGAGTTCGTTGCGCTCGGCCTGCGTGAGGAAACCGAAACCGACCATTTCGTCCAGTGAGGTCGCCCCGAAGTGACGGCGAGCGACCCACAATAGCGTGTGAATATCGCGCAACCCGCCGGGACTGCTTTTGATGTCTGGCTCAAGGTTGTAACTGGTGCCGTGATAACGCTGATGGCGTTCCTGTTGCTCAACCAATTTCGCGTGGAAAAATTTGGGGGATGGCCAGAAGCCATCGCTGAAGATGTGCTTCTGCATTTGCAGGAATAGGGCGACATCACCGCAGATCATTCGCGATTCAATCAGGTTGGTGGCAACGGTCAGGTCTGCCAGCCCTTCCAACAGGCACTCCTCCAGCGTTCGCACGCTGTGGCCCACTTCGAGCTTCAGGTCCCATAGCAGGGTGATAAATTCCCCTACACGCTGTGATTGCTGCTCATTCAGGCGGCTCTGACTCAGCACCAGCACGTCAATGTCCGAAAGCGGATGCAATTCGCCACGACCATAGCCACCAACCGCCACCAGTGCGGTTTCAGGGATATCTTTAAAGCCGTAGAAGGCCCACAGGCGGCGTAGCAGACGGTCGATAAAGTCGCTACGGGCGGCGACCAGGCTTTCCGCGCTGGAGCCGGCATTAAATGCCGCGGCGAGCCAGAGTTGGAATTGCTCAAGGCGCTGTTTCAGCGCGATGCAGTTAATCTCTTCATCGCCGTAGGCGTTGGGATATTCAGGCTGCTCTGGCATGGCCTGTTGTGGAATGACCGAGGTGTCGTGTTGGCGGAAGTTTTCAGACATAGTACGCAGCCCATAAAAAAGGCCGGTAATCCCCTTCATCTTTCCAGTTGCCGCCTTGCCGCAACTGGAAATCCATCGGGTTAATACCAGCCTATCTATATAACGAGCTGCAGTGACGCAGTTGCAGCTCTTACATTTCGTGCGTAATGATGTTGGGGATGGTGTCATCCTTGCGCAACGTCATTATCTCGCAGCCGTTATCTGTGACCACAATAGTATGCTCATACTGTGCCGACAAGCTGCGATCTTTAGTTTTTACCGTCCAACCGTCTTTCATGGTACGAATGCGGTAATCACCGGCGTTAACCATAGGTTCGATCGTGAAGGCCATACCGGCCTGCAACACCACGCCGCCGTCATCGGCGTCATAGTGCAGTACCTGCGGTTCTTCATGGAAGACCTCGCCAATACCGTGGCCGCAGTACTCACGTACCACGGAAAAGTTTTCGGCTTCGACGAACTTCTGGATCTCTTTGCCCAGCGTGCGCAGGCGGATGCCCGGCTTCACCATTTTCAGTGACAAATACAGGCTTTCTTGCGTGATGCGGCACAGGCGCTCACCCAGAATGGTCGGCTTGCCAACAATGAACATCTTGGAGGTATCGCCATGGAAACCGTCTTTGATCACGGTGACGTCGATATTCACGATGTCGCCATCTTTCAAGACTTTGTCATCGCTCGGGATACCGTGGCAGACCACTTCGTTGACCGAAATACAGACGGACTTCGGAAAACCGTGGTAGCCAAGACAAGCAGAAATGGCCTGCTGTTGGTTGGTGATGTGATCGTGACAGATACGATCCAGTTCGCCGGTGGTCACGCCAGGTTTGACGTGCGGCTCGATGATTTCCAGCACTTCGGCGGCCAATCGGCCAGCCACGCGCATTTTTTGGATGTCATCAGGTGTTTTAATTGAGATTGCCATGAAATTCGTCCGCAGGTGTCGTGCTCGACGACAACAGAAAGAAATAAGAAGCAGTCTCTTATGGTACCAGCCCGGCCAGAGGCTGCCAAATTTGATTTCTTTGACAGCCTCTGGCCGGTAACAAAAGTTGGTGTCGGGGGCGGGTTTATGGTATAAAGCGCGCCGGCAGATCCGCTCTTCGTCCTTGTGATAATGGCGGAAAAGGCCGAAAATACTTTAACTGCACTCACTTTGTGTAAATAACACACACGTATCGGCACATCCGCCGGGGTGCCCTGAGGTGATTTATCACCGCCAGGGTCGGCGTTATGGGATACGTGGAGGCATAACCCCAACTAACTCTATAGAGGTTTAATCATGGCAACTGTTTCCATGCGCGACATGCTCCAGGCCGGTGTACACTTTGGTCACCAGACCCGTTACTGGAACCCGAAAATGAAGCCTTTCATCTTCGGCGCACGTAACAAGGTTCACATCATCAACCTGGAAAAAACTGTACCAATGGCCAACGCAGCACTGGCTGAACTGACCAAGATCTCTTCCCGTAAAGGTAAGATCCTGTTCGTTGGTACTAAGCGCGCAGCAAGCGAAGCGGTAAAAGAATATGCTAACAACTGCGATCAGTTCTTCGTGAACCATCGCTGGTTGGGCGGCATGCTGACTAACTGGAAAACCGTTCGTCAGTCAATCAAGCGTTTGAAAGATCTGGAAATCCAGTCTCAAGATGGCACCTTTGACAAGCTGACCAAGAAAGAGGCGCTGATGCGTACTCGCGAACTGGCTAAGCTGGAAAACTCCCTGGGTGGTATCAAGGACATGGGTGGTCTGCCTGACGCTCTGTTCGTAATCGATGCTGATCACGAACACATCGCGATCAAAGAAGCCAACAACCTGGGTATCCCGGTATTCTCTATCGTTGATACCAACTCCGATCCAGACGGCGTTGACTTCATCATCCCTGGTAACGACGATGCAATCCGTGCAATCAAATTGTACCTGACTGCCGTTGCTGCCGCCGTCCGTGAAGGTCGTTCTCAAGATCTGGCCGTTCAAGCGGAAGAAAGCTTCGTAGAAGCTGAATAATAAGGCAAGCTCGTCACTGAGCCCTTATTAACCAGGTATTGAATATGTTGGTTAGGGGGGCCTTTATAGGCCCCCTTTGCTTATCTGAATGAGAACTGTCTCTACGCGAGATAACCGAGGAAAAAGAAATGGCTGATATTACCGCTGCTCTGGTAAAAGAACTGCGCGAGCGTACTGGCGCTGGCATGATGGATTGTAAGAAAGCGCTGGTTGAGTCCAACGGCGACATCGAGCTGGCAATCGAAAACATGCGCAAATCTGGTGCGATCAAAGCGGCGAAAAAAGCAGGCAACGTAGCTGCTGACGGCGTGATCAAAACCAAGATCGAAGGCAACTACGGCGTGATCCTGGAAGTTAACTGCCAGACTGACTTCGTTGCTAAAGATGCCGGTTTCCAGGCATTCGCTGACAAAGTGCTGGACGCTGCTGTTGCAGGCAAAATCACTGATGTTGAAGTGTTGAAAGCACAGTTCGAAGAAGAACGTGTAGCGCTGGTTGCCAAAATCGGTGAAAACATCAACATCCGTCGCGTGGCTTCCCTGGAAGGCGACGTGCTGGGCAGCTACCTGCACGGCGCACGTATCGGCGTTCTGATCGCGGCTAAAGGCGCTGATGAAGAGCTGGTTAAGCAAATCGCTATGCACGTTGCGGCAAGCAAGCCAGAATTCGTTAAGCCTGAAGATGTGTCTGCTGAAGTAGTAGAAAAAGAGTACCAGGTTCAGTTGGACATCGCCATGCAGTCTGGCAAGCCGAAAGAAATCGCTGAGAAAATGGTTGAAGGCCGCATGAAGAAATTCACCGGCGAAGTTTCTCTGACCGGTCAGCCTTTCGTTATCGAACCAAGCAAAACCGTTGGCCAGGTGCTGAAAGAGCACAACGCTGACGTTGTTAACTTCATCCGCTTCGAAGTGGGCGAAGGCATCGAAAAAGCGGCAAATGACTTTGCTGCTGAAGTTGCAGCAATGAGCAAACAGTCTTAATGACTGTATACCCGATAGATTTCGCGGTGCGGCAAGGCGGCAACTGAGCGAACTCCCAGAAGCTTGGTTTACCAGGTTTCTGGGGTAAGTGACGGCAGCCAACGCAGTGGCAACGTGAAAGATGAAGGGTATAATGGAGCCGCCGTCAGGCGGTTCCATTCTATCCAGCCAGAATTACACCGGTGGCAAGCCCTGTGGCATTATACTCAACACAGGCGCGTTTCATCGGCTGAAATCCCCAATACTAATACTGCTTCTTAGGACAGAACTCCATGGCAACCAATGCAAAACCCGTATATCAGCGTATTCTGCTTAAACTGAGTGGCGAAGCCCTGCAAGGCGCAGAAGGTTTTGGTATCGACGCTAGCGTTTTGGATCGCATGGCTCAGGAAGTTAAAGAGCTGGTCGAACTGGGAATTCAGGTCGGTGTAGTTATTGGCGGCGGTAACCTGTTCCGCGGCGCGGGCCTGGCGCAAGCTGGCATGAACCGCGTAGTGGGCGACCACATGGGAATGCTGGCTACCGTGATGAACGGCCTGGCTATGCGTGATGCACTGCACCGTGCCTATGTGAACGCCCGCCTGATGTCGGCAATTCCGTTGAACGGCGTGTGCGATAACTACAGTTGGGCAGAAGCAATCAGCCTGCTGCGTAATAACCGCGTGGTGATCTTCTCCGCCGGTACCGGCAACCCGTTCTTCACCACCGATTCAGCTGCGTGTCTGCGCGGGATCGAGATCGAAGCGGATGTGGTATTGAAAGCGACCAAAGTGGATGGTGTATACTCCGCTGACCCGGTTAAAAACCCGGATGCAACACTGTATGAGCATATCACCTATCAAGACGTGTTGGAGCGTGAGCTGAAAGTGATGGATCTGGCGGCATTTACGCTGGCTCGCGATCACGGTTTGCCAATCCGCGTATTTAACATGAACAAACCGGGTGCGCTGCGCCGGGTGGTGATGGGTGAGAACGAAGGTACGCTGATCAGCAAATAAGGCTGTTCTGCCAAATTTAGTGGGAGCGGGTAACGCTATGCGTTGTGCGCTCTCCTTGAGTAAAATTCACGGGCTATACTGTGGTATAGCCTGCCAAGTATCCAGCTTCCAAGGGTTCGCAACGTGATTAATGAAATCAGAAAAGATGCTGATTCACGCATGGAAAAAAGCGTAGAAGCATTCAAAAACCAAATCAATAAAATCCGTACCGGTCGTGCTTCTCCAAGCATCCTGGACGGCATCATGGTGGAATACTATGGTTCCGCTACGCCACTGCGTCAGTTGGCTAACGTGACCGTTGAAGACTCCCGCACCCTGGCAATCAACCTGTTTGATCGCTCTTTGGGTTCTGCGGTAGAAAAAGCCATCATGTCTTCTGACCTGGGTCTGAACCCAAGCTCAGCGGGTAGCGTGATCCGCGTTCCATTGCCTCCTTTGACCGAAGAGCGTCGTAAAGACCTGATCAAAATCGTACGCAATGAAGCAGAGCAGGGCCGTGTGGCTGTACGTAACGTTCGCCGTGACGCCAACGATAAAGTTAAAGCGCTGCTGAAAGACAAAGAAATCAGCGAAGACGAAGATCGTCGCTCACAGGACGATGTTCAGAAACTGACCGATGCGTACATCAAACTTCTGGATGCCGCGCTGGCGGATAAAGAAAAAGAGCTGATGGAATTCTAATCAGCATCGCGCAGAAAAAAAGCGTCGCCTGGGCGGCGCTTTGTTTTTTGTGGCGCAGATCCCGTTTCATCGTACTGATTGATCATGGACAAGTGGTGGCCAAGGTTACACACTGGAGCACCTCCGATCTCATCAGACAGTTATTCAGAGTGAGCTCATGAAGCAACTGACTATTCTTGGCTCTACCGGCTCAGTGGGGACAAGTACCCTGGCCGTGGTTAGGGAAAATCCCGACCGTTTCGCGATTAAAGCGCTGGTTGCCGGCCGCAATGTAGCGGTCATGGCGCAACAGTGCATGGAATTTCGTCCAGCCTATGCAGCGATGGCGGATGAAGGCGCTGCACGTGAGCTGCGCATCCTGCTGGCGGAGAACGGCATTGCCACCGAGGTGATGTCAGGTGAACAGGCTGCCTGTGAATTGGCGGCGCTGGACGATGTCGATCAGGTGACGGCGGCCATTGTTGGCGCTGCCGGGCTGCTGCCGACGTTGGCGGCCATTCGTGCTGGCAAACAGGTACTGTTGGCGAATAAAGAGTCGCTGGTGACCTGCGGACGCCTGTTCATGGATGCTGTTCAAAAGAGCCAGACGCAGTTGTTGCCGTTGGATAGCGAGCATAACGCGATTTTTCAGAGTTTGCCTGAGAGCATTCAGCGTCAGTTGGGATACTCTTCATTAGACAGTCATGGTGTTTCGCGCATCGTGCTTACCGGTTCAGGTGGCCCATTCCGTACTACGCCAATGGAACAGTTCGCCACGATGACGCCGGATCAAGCCTGCGCTCACCCTAATTGGTCGATGGGGCGCAAGATTTCGGTAGATTCCGCCACCATGATGAATAAAGGACTGGAATATATTGAGGCCCGTTGGCTGTTTAATGCCTCGGCCGAACAAATGGAAGTGATTCTGCATCCGCAGTCGGTGATCCACTCAATGGTGCGTTACGCTGATGGCAGCGTGCTGGCTCAGTTGGGTACGCCAGATATGCGTACTCCTATCGCCCATGCGATGGCATATCCGCAGCGTATCAGTTCAGGCGTAGAAGCCCTGGATTTCTGTCGTATTGGCTCACTGACCTTTGCTGAACCTGAGCGGGAGCGCTACCCCTGCCTGTATCTGGCTATTGACGCTTTTGATGCGGGTCAGGCAGCAACAACAGCGCTGAATGCAGCTAACGAAGTGGCTGTGGCGGCTTTCCTGCAGGAGCAGATTCGCTTTACCGATATTGCGGCAGTGAACCAAAAAGTGGTCGAGCGGCTATCCGTGCAGGAACCGACGTGCATTGATGCGGTCTTAGAAATAGATCGTCAGGCACGTGAGGTTGCCGTTGGATACGTTAAATCACTGCGGAACTGATACCGGCAATTATCCTATTTTGTTCGCAAATTACGCGTGCCGCAGTGGGGCCGTTTGTTCAGGCCCGGTTGAGGTGGTATAGTCTGCGCCACCTGTCAGCGGTTATACCGTTGAATTATGGCCTGATTGACATCTCGAATGCCGATGGCGCAGCAGATATTCCCTGTTGTTGCTGGGCAGACTGAAAAGCCGTGTCGGGCACACGGCTTTTTTTGCGCGTAAGGGTCTGATGTTCCGGAAGGGCAGTTGTATTTCTATTGAGGAAATAAGTACGAGTTATGTCGTCCGCAAATCAACAAGAGGCTAATCCGTCCACTCTGGGGCCACGACATGTCGCCATTATTATGGACGGCAACGGACGCTGGGCTAAACGTCAGGGTAAGTTACGTGTCTTCGGTCATAAAGCAGGGGTGAAATCGGTTCGGCGTGCTGTCAGCTTTGCCGCCAATAACCATTTAGATGCGCTCACGCTTTATGCCTTCAGCAGCGAGAACTGGAACCGTCCGGTGCAGGAAGTCTCCGCCCTAATGGAGCTTTTTGTCCGTGCCCTGGATAGCGAAGTGAAAAGCCTGCATAAACATAACGTCAGATTGCGGGTGATCGGCGACATCAGCCGTTTCAGTACGCGTTTGCAAGAGCGGATCCATCGCTCTGAGCAACTGACAGAAAATAACGATGGCCTGACGCTCAACATTGCTGCCAACTATGGCGGTCGTTGGGATATTATTCAGGGAGTAAGGGAACTGGCTGAGCAGGTGAAGGATGGTGTACTGCATCCCGATCAAATTAGCGAAGAGTTACTGGGTGAGCGGGTCTGCATGAATGACCTGTCACCGGTGGATCTGGTGATCCGCACTGGTGGTGAACATCGCATCAGTAACTTTTTGCTGTGGCAAATTGCTTATGCTGAACTTTACTTTACTGATGTACTCTGGCCTGATTTTGATGAACTTGTCTTTGAAGGTGCGCTGAATGCATTTGCACAACGCGAGCGTCGCTTCGGGGGAACAACACCTATCGGCGCCAATGCGTCCTAGGGGGAACTTTTGCTGAAGTATCGCCTCATAACTGCTCTGATTTTAATTCCGATTGTTATCGCAGCGCTGTTTTTGCTGCCGCCGGTGGGCTTTGCCCTGGTAACGCTCGTTGTGTGCATGTTAGCTGCCTGGGAGTGGGGCCAATTGGCCGGTTTTACTTCCCGCTCGCAGCGCATCTGGTTGGCGATATTGTGCGGCTTCCTGCTGGCATTAATGATGCTCAGCATCCCGGCTTATCACCAGTCGGTCCATTTGCCTCAGGTCGGTGGGCCGTTATGGCTGTCACTGGTTTGGTGGCTGGCAGCGCTGTTACTGGTTCTGTTTTATCCCGGTTCAGCAGCACTGTGGCGTAACTCACGCCCGATACGTCTGGTTTTCGGTCTGCTGACCATCGTGCCGTTCTTCTGGGGCATGCTGTCGTTGCGTCAGTTCGGCTATGAACAAAACCACTTCACCGGTGCCTGGTGGCTGCTGTATGTGATGCTGTTGGTGTGGGGCGCGGATTCCGGCGCCTATATGTTCGGCAAGTTGTTTGGCAAGCATAAACTGGCACCGAAAGTTTCCCCGGGGAAAACCTGGGAGGGGCTCATTGGTGGCCTGATCACCTCAGCCCTGATATCCTGGTTGTTTGGTCGTTACGCCCCGTTGAACGTGGTGCCGGCGACCTTACTGATTTGTTCGATAGTGGCTGCGCTGGCTTCTGTGCTGGGTGATCTTACCGAGAGCATGTTCAAACGCGAAGCGGGTATCAAAGACAGTGGTCATTTGATACCGGGTCATGGCGGTATACTGGATCGTATCGATAGCCTGACCGCAGCAGTGCCTGTATTTGCCTGCCTGATGCTGTTAGTGTTTTAATCCGTCAATGACGGGGAGTGAAGGGATTATGGTTAGCGTGCTCTGGAACTTGGTCGCATTTCTGGTTGCGCTCGGTGTGTTAATCACCGTGCACGAGTTCGGGCATTTTTGGGTTGCTCGCCGTTGCGGCGTCCGAGTAGAACGCTTCTCCATTGGTTTTGGCCGTGCTTTGTGGCGTCGTACCGATCGCCAGGGCACGGAGTATGTGATTGCCCTGATCCCGCTGGGCGGTTATGTAAAGATGCTTGATGAGCGCGTTGACTCGGTTGCACCGGAACTTCGCCATCAGGCATTTAACAACAAAACCGTTTGGCAACGTGCCGCCATCGTCAGCGCCGGCCCTATCGCCAATTTCCTGTTCGCTATCCTTGCTTACTGGCTGGTATTCATTATCGGCGTCCCCAGCTTCCGCCCTGTGATCGGTGAAATCTCACCACAATCGATCGCTGCTAACGCTGAAATTTCGCCTGGGATGGAACTTAAGTCTGTAGATGGCATCGAAACGCCTGATTGGGAATCAGTTCGTTTGGCACTGGTGACAAAGATTGGTGATGCGCAAACGGAAGTTGGCATCGCGCCATTTGGTTCTTCGCAGGTAGTCACTAAAACCCTCGATTTGCGCCAATGGAACTTTGAGCCGGACAAACAGGATCCCGTCGTTGCACTGGGTATCATTCCACGCGGCCCACAGATAGAATCTGTCCTTGCCGAAGTGCAACCGAATTCGGCTGCACAAAAGGCGGGTTTGCAAGCAGGGGACAGGATCGTTAAAGTCGATGGTCAGCTATTGGGTCGTTGGCAAACGTTGGTTAAACGGATCCACAACGGCCCAGGACAACCGCTGGCTTTAGAGATCGAAAGAAACGGCGCCCCCTTGTCTTTGACGCTGATACCGGATACAAAGCCGGTGGGAAAAGACAAAACCGTGGGATTTGCAGGCATCATTCCGAAAGTGTTGCCGCTGCCAGACGAGTATAAAACGATTCGCCAGTATGGACCTTTCCCAGCGCTGTATCAGGCTGGGGACAAGACCTGGCAGCTAATGAGCCTTACGGTCAAAATGCTGGGCAAATTAATAACCGGTGATGTAAAGCTGAACAACCTGAGTGGCCCGATTTCTATTGCACAGGGAGCAGGGGCGTCAGCTGGGGTCGGGTTTGTGTATTATCTGATGTTCCTGGCGTTGATCAGTGTCAACCTGGGTATCATCAACCTGTTCCCATTACCGGTGTTAGATGGTGGGCATCTCCTTTTCCTGGCGATAGAAAAGCTGAAGGGTGGGCCGGTTTCCGAGCGAGTACAGGACTACAGTTACCGCATTGGTTCGATCGTGTTGGTGCTTTTAATGGGTCTTGCACTTTTCAATGATTTTTCTCGTCTTTAGGGGCGAGGATAGGTTAGGAAGAACGCATAACAACGATGGCGATGAAAAAGTTGCTCATAGCGTCGCTGCTGTTTGGCAGCGCCACCGTATACGGTGCAGACGGGTTCGTAGTGAAGGATATTCATTTCGAAGGCCTGCAGCGAGTCGCCGTCGGTGCGGCGTTACTCAACATGCCGGTTCGCGTAGGCGATACCGTCACTGACGATGATATCAGTAATACCATCCGTGCCTTGTTTGCCACTGGCAACTTCGAGGACGTTCGCGTGCTGCGCGATGGTAATACGCTGATTGTTCAGGTTAAGGAACGTCCTACCATTGCCAGCATCACCTTCTCCGGCAACAAGTCGGTGAAAGATGACATGCTCAAGCAAAACCTGGAGGCCTCTGGCGTTCGGGTTGGCGAAGCGCTTGACCGCACCACGATTTCCAGCATTGAAAAAGGGTTGGAAGACTTCTACTACAGCGTCGGTAAATACAGCGCCTCGGTGAAAGCCGTTGTCACGCCGTTGCCGCGTAACCGTGTCGACCTGAAACTGGTGTTCACGGAAGGGGTTTCTGCCAAGATTCAACAAATCAACATTGTCGGCAATCATGCCTTCACCAACGATGAACTGATTTCACGCTTCCAACTGCGTGATGAGGTACCTTGGTGGAACGTGGTCGGCGATCGTAAATACCAGAAACAAAAACTGGCGGGTGACCTTGAAACCCTGCGCAGTTTCTATCTGGACCGCGGCTACGCACGCTTTAATATTGATTCGACTCAGGTCAGCCTGACGCCGGACAAAAAAGGCATTTACATCACCATCAATATCACCGAAGGCGAGCAGTACAAGCTTACCGGCGTGGTAGTGAATGGCAACCTGGCTGGCCACTCGGCAGAAGTTGCCCAGTTGACCAAAATCGAGCCAGGCGAGCTGTACAACGGCAGTAAAGTGACCAAAATGGAAGACAACGTCAAAACGATGTTGGGCCGTTATGGTTATGCCTATCCGCGTGTCTCCACTCAGCCTGAAATCAACGACGCGGATAAAACCGTGAAGCTGCACCTGAATATTGATGCAGGCAACCGCTTCTACGTGCGCCGTATCAAGTTCGAAGGTAACGACACCAGTAAAGACGCCGTATTGCGCCGTGAAATGCGCCAGATGGAAGGTGCATGGCTGGGTAATGCTCAAGTTGAACAGGGTAAAGAGCGTCTGAACCGTTTGGGTTACTTTGAAACGGTCGATGTCGAAACCCAGCGCGTCCCAGGTACTGCGGACCAGGTCGACGTCACCTACAAGGTCAAAGAGCGTAACACCGGTACCTTTAACTTCGGCGTCGGTTACGGCACCGAGAGCGGTGTTAGCTTCCAGGCGGGTGTTCAGCAGGACAACTGGCTGGGTACGGGCTATTCCGTCGGTATCAGCGGTACCAAGAACGACTACCAGACCTACACAGAGCTGTCGGTCACCAACCCGTACTTCACCGTTGACGGTGTGAGTTTGGGTGGTCGTATCTTCTACAACGACTTTAAAGCGGATGATGCGGACCTGTCCGACTATACCAACAAGAGTTACGGTATAGACGGTACCCTGGGCTTCCCGATCAACGAAAACAACTCGTTGCGTACCGGCTTGGGTTATGTGCATAACGGTCTGTCGAACATGCAGCCGCAGATTGCCATGTGGCGTTATCTGGACTCAGTGGGCCTGAACCCTAACACCACTGACCGCGCCAGCTATTCTGCCGACGACTTCACGTTGAACCTGGGTTGGACCTACAACAACCTTGACCGTGGCTATTTCCCAACCTCGGGTAACCGCACGACGCTGAATGGTAAAGTCACCATTCCAGGCTCAGATAACGAATACTACAAGTTGACGTTAGACAGCGTGCAGTACGTTCCGATCAATGACGATCGTACCTGGGTGCTGTTGGGTCGTGGCCGTCTGGGGTATGCCGACGGTATTGGCAGCAAAGAAATGCCGTTCTACGAGAACTTCTACGCCGGTGGTTCAAGCACCGTGCGTGGTTTCGGTTCCAACACCATTGGTCCAAAAGCGGCATACTACAACTCCAGCTCGTATAGCTGCAGTAACGGTACCCCGATTTGTAACTCGGACGACGCAGTGGGCGGTAACGCCATGGCGGTCGCCAGTATGGAGCTGATCACGCCAACGCCATTCATCAGTGAGAAATATGCTAACTCTGTGCGTACTTCACTGTTTATGGATGCGGGCACCGTGTGGGATACCAACTGGCAGAATACGGCTCAAACTAGCATGTATGATATTCCGGACTACAGTAAAGCGAGCAATATCCGCGTTTCTGCCGGTATCGCTTTGCAGTGGATGTCACCTTTGGGTCCGTTGGTGTTCTCTTATGCCAACCCGCTCAAGAAATACGAAGGCGACAAGTCCGAACAGTTCCAATTTAACATTGGCAAGACCTGGTAACAGGTCCCGCTTCTGGGCATAGCAGTTATTAAGAATCGCAAATGCCAGGCGCCCGTCAGAGCACAGAGAGATGATTCTCATTGTTTTGCGGGATAAGTCTGGCAGATTGTGTACTTCAGTGTCATATGACACAAATGGGTGATGGTAAGGAGTTTATAGTGAAAAAGTGGTTGTGTGCCGCAGGCCTCGGTTTAGCAATGGCTGCTTCAGCTGGCGTTCAGGCAGCAGATAAGATCGCTGTAGTTAACGTCTCCAGCATTTTCCAACAGTTGCCGGCTCGTGAAGCCGTTGCCAAACAGCTGGAAAACGAGTTCAAAGGCCGTGCGGGTGAGCTTCAGAACATGGAGCGTAGCCTTCAGACCAAAATGCAACGTTTGCAGCGTGATGGCGCGACCATGAAAGCCAGCGATCGTAGCAAGATGGAAAAGGACGTGATGGCACAGCGCGAGCAGTTCTCTCAGAAAGCACAGGCTTTTGAGCAGGACAACCGTCGCCGTCAGATGGAAGAGCGTAACAAAATCCTGAGCCGTATTCAGGACGCTGTGAAATCTGTTGCCAGCAAAGAAGGCTACGACGTAGTCATCGATGCTAACGCTGTTGCCTACGCAGGTTCTTCTAAAGACATCACTGCCGACGTGCTGAAACAGGTTAAATAACACATGCCTTCAATTCGACTGGCTGATTTAGCGCAGCAGTTGGATGCACAATTGCACGGTGATGGCGATCTCGTCATCACCGGCATTGCTTCTATGCATTCGGCACAGGCTGGCCAAATCACGTTTTTGTCAAACAGCCGCTATCAAGAGCAGCTGTCTTCCTGCCAGGCAAGTGCAGTAGTGCTTACCGAAGCGGACTTACCACACTGCCGTTCTGCGGCGCTGGTGGTTAAAAACCCTTATCTGACTTACGCGCGTATGGCGCAGCTGATGGATACGACGCCATCCCCGGCTCAGGATATCGCGCCAAGTGCGGTTATCTCCCCTGACGCCACGCTGGGACAGCATGTTGCCATAGGGGCAAATGCGGTGATCGAGTCTGGTGCAGTACTGGGTGATAACGTGGTTATCGGCCCTGGCTGTTTTATCGGCAAAAGTGCACGCATTGGCGCGGGTACGCGTCTATGGGCGAACGTTACGATTTATCATGAGGTCGAGATCGGCCAGCGCTGCTTGATCCAGTCCGGTACTGTGATTGGTGCTGACGGTTTTGGCTATGCCAACGAACGCGGCGAGTGGATTAAGATCCCTCAACTGGGCACGGTGATTATTGGCGATCGCGTCGAAATTGGCGCTTGCACCACGATTGACCGCGGCGCGTTGGATAACACCCAGATTGGGAATGGTGTTATCATCGACAACCAATGTCAGATTGCACATAACGTTGTGATTGGCGAGAATACCGCCGTCGCCGGTGGTGTGATTATGGCAGGCAGCCTGAAAATCGGGCGCTATTGCCAGATCGGCGGAGCCAGCGTGATCAACGGTCACATGGAGATCGCCGACAAAGTTGTTGTCACCGGAATGGGAATGGTTATGCGACCAATCACCGAACCTGGGGTATACTCTTCGGGCATTCCGTTACAACCCAACAAAGTGTGGCGTAAAACCGCTGCGTTGGTGATGAATATCGATGAGATTAGCAAGCGCTTAAAAGCTGTCGAACGAAAAGTCGGAAAAGACGATACCCGATAAATTGTACGCTGCATTGCGGCGGCAACTGAGCGAACCCCGGCACATAGCCAATGGGTAAGTGAAGGCAGCTAACAAAATGCAGTTTGCACGATGTAGGGTATAATCACTGCCGCCCGCCACACTGGGTACAAAACGAAACGCGTTGGTCATGAGACCAAAAGCGCAAAGAGTTGTTAATTTGCGGCCTGCATGATGATCTCCTTTTGGGGTCAGCGCAGGCCGTGTTGTTGATGCCATCAGTTTTTAGAGACAGGAAGAGTATTTTGACTACTGACACTCATACTCTGGATATTGCAGAAATTTTAGAGCTGCTTCCTCACCGTTACCCGTTCTTGCTGGTCGATCGCGTCCTCGAGTTTGAGGAGCACAAATTCCTGCGTGCGGTGAAGAACGTATCTGTAAATGAGCCGTTTTTCCAGGGACACTTCCCTGGTAAACCGATTTTTCCAGGCGTATTGATTCTGGAAGCCATGGCGCAAGCCACCGGTATCTTGGCGTTTAAAAGCGTCGGCAAACTGGAACCGGGCGAATTGTATTACTTTGCCGGTATTGACGAAGCCCGCTTCAAACGTCCGGTAGTGCCAGGCGATCAGATGATCATGGAAGTCACCTTTGAGAAAACCCGCCGTGGCTTGACGCGTTTCAAAGGCGTGGCGACGGTAGACGGCAAAATTGTCTGCGAAGCAACCATGATGTGTGCCCGCAGCCGGGAGGCATAATCCGTGATTGACGAAACCGCCTTTATCCACCCTAGCGCAATAGTTGAAGACGGCGCCATTATTGGCGCTGGCGCGCATATCGGTCCCTTCTGCTACGTCGGCTCCCAGGTGGAAATCGGCGCTGGCACGGTACTGAAGTCCCACGTTGTGGTGAACGGCATTACCAAGATTGGCCGTGATAATCAGATCTATCAGTTCGCCTCCATCGGTGAAGTGAACCAGGATCTGAAGTATGCGGGTGAACCAACACGCGTTGAAGTTGGCGACCGTAATCGCATCCGCGAAAGCGTCACCATCCATCGCGGCACTGCGCAGGGCTCAGGCCTGACCAAAGTGGGCAGCGACAACCTGTTGATGGTTAACGTGCACGTTGCGCACGACTGCGTAGTCGGCAATTCTTGCGTGCTGGCCAACAACGCCACGCTTGCGGGCCATGTTGAAGTTGACGACCATGCCATTATCGGTGGCATGACGGCGATTCATCAGTTCTGCATTATTGGCGCACACGTGATGGTTGGCGGCTGCTCCGGGGTTGCTCAGGACGTGCCTCCTTTCGTCATCGCACAAGGTAACCACGCGACACCATTCGGCGTTAACGCCGTTGGCCTGAAGCGTCGTGGTTTTGATAAGGATGAAATGCAGGCGATCCGTAATGCCTACAAGATCCTTTATCGCAGTGAAAAAACGCTGGATGAGGCGAAGACAGAAATCGAAGCCCTGGCTAAAGAACAGCCAGTGGTGCAGCAATACCTCGATTTCTTTACCCGTTCAACCCGCGGTATCATTCGCTGACCTATGCTAAATCGCCCATTGACTATCGGATTGGTCGCCGGAGAAACTTCCGGTGATATTCTTGGCGCCGGTTTGATCCGTGCGCTCAAGGCGCAGATTCCTGACGCGCGTTTTGTTGGCGTCGCGGGCCCGCTGATGCAGGCGGAAGGCTGCGAAACCTGGTACGAAATGGAAGAGCTGGCGGTAATGGGCGTGGTGGAAGTGCTCGAGCGCTTGCCACGCCTGTTAAAGATCCGCAAGGATCTTACCCGCCGGTTCAGCGACCTGAAGCCAGACGTGTTTGTCGGCATTGATGCGCCGGACTTCAATATCACGTTGGAAGGCCGCCTGAAACAGCGGGGCATCCGCACCATTCACTATGTCAGCCCGTCCGTTTGGGCCTGGCGTCAGAAGCGCGTTTTCAAAATTGGCAAAGCCACCGATCTGGTGCTGGCGTTTCTCCCTTTCGAAAAAGCGTTTTACGATCGTTTTAACGTTCCTTGCCGTTTTATTGGCCACACGATGGCCGACGCCATGCCTCTTCAACCGGACAAACTGACTGCGCGTGCAGCTTTGGGTATCGCGCCTGATGCACGTTGCCTTGCTTTGCTTCCGGGGAGCCGCGGCGCAGAAGTCGAGATGCTGAGTGCCGACTTTCTGAAGACGGCGCAGTTACTGCGTACGCGTTATCCCGATCTGGAATTGGTCGTGCCCTTGGTGAATGCCAAGCGGCGTGAGCAGTTCGAGCGTATCAAGGCTGAAGTGGCACCAGAGCTGAGGGTTCATCTGCTAAATGGTCAGGGTCGTGAGGCGATGATCGCCAGCGATGCTGCATTACTGGCCTCGGGTACTGCGGCGCTGGAATGCATGTTGGCCAAATGTCCGATGGTGGTGGGCTACCGCATGAAGCCATTTACCTTCTGGTTGGCGCAGCGGTTGGTGAAAACCCCCTATGTTTCACTGCCTAATTTATTAGCGGGCCGTGAGATCGTCACTGAACTGTTACAGCATGATTGCGTGCCGGAAAAACTGGCAGCGGCGGTGATGCCTCTGTTGGAAGACAGCCCGCAAACCGATGAACTGAAACAGACGTTCCTTACTTTGCACCACAGCATCCGTTGCGGTGCTGACGAACAGGCCGCTCAGGCTGTGTTGGAGCTGGCAAAAGCATGATTGAACCTTTCATTTATCCTGCCGCGACATTGATTGCCGGTGTGGATGAGGTCGGCCGAGGCCCATTGGTCGGGGCGGTTGTAACTGCCGCAGTGATTCTCGATCCTACCCGACCGATCCTGGGTTTGGCGGACTCGAAAAAACTCAGTGAAAAGCGCCGATTGGCGTTATATGACGAGATTATTGAGAAGGCACTGTCCTGGAGTCTGGGACGCGCCGAGCCGGATGAGATTGACGAACTTAACATTCTGCATGCCACGATGTTGGCGATGCAGCGTGCTGTTGCCGGATTGCATATCGTGCCGGACATGGTATTGATTGACGGTAACCGTTGTCCGTCATTGCCGATGCGTTCGCAGGCGGTAGTGAAGGGCGATAGCCGTGTCGCGGAAATCAGCGCGGCATCCATTCTGGCGAAAGTAACGCGTGACCACGAAATGACCGAACTGGATCGGGTATTCCCGGACTACGGTTTTGCGCAGCATAAAGGTTATCCGACCGCCTTCCATCTGGAGCGGCTGGCCGCGCTGGGTGCGACCGAGCATCATCGCCGCAGCTTTGCCCCGGTAAGAAGGGCGCTGGAGCTGTAATCTGCAGGCCCGGTAATTCGGGCCAGGCACGCGATAGAGTTAACCCGGGTATCAGTTCACTGAGCCCATAGATTCAGGTATCTGGATATGGCCGAACCTCGTTTTATTCACCTGCGCGTTCATAGTGACTATTCCATGATTGATGGATTAGCCAAGATTGGGCCGTTGGTGAAAAGAGCCGCCGCGTTAGCCATGCCTGCTTTGGCAATTACTGACTTTACTAACCTGTGTGGCCTGGTGAAGTTTTATGGCAGTGCGCACGGTGCCGGGATCAAACCGATCATCGGCGCAGATTTTCACGTGCAAAGCGACGTGCTGGGCGATGAACTTGCGCAGCTCACGGTGCTGGCTGCCAATAATGACGGTTACCAAAACCTGACGCTGTTGATCTCCCGTGCTTATCAGCGCGGTTACGGTGCTGCTGGCCCGATTATTGATCGTGACTGGCTGATTGAGCACCGTGAAGGGCTTATTCTGCTCTCTGGCGCGCGTCAGGGCGACGTCGGTAAGTTTTTACTGCGTGGTAACCAGCCGCAGGTAGAGCAATGCCTGGAGTTCTACCAGCAGTACTTCCCTGACAGCTATTATCTCGAGTTGATCCGCACCGGACGGCCAGACGAAGAAAACTATTTGCATGCCGCGGTGGCGCTGGCTACCGAGCGTGGGCTACCGGTGGTGGCCACTAACGACGTGCGTTTTCTGGTTGCGGATGACTTTGATGCCCACGAAATCCGCGTTGCCATCCATGACGGCTTTACTTTAGACGATCCCAAACGCCCACGTAACTATACGCCGCAGCAATACATGCGGAGTGAAGACGAGATGTGTGAGCTGTTTGCCGACATCCCGGAAGCGTTGCTCAATAGCGTCGAAATTGCCAAACGCTGCAATGTGACCATTCGTCTTGGTGAATACTTCCTGCCGCAGTTCCCGACCGGTGAAATGACCACCGAAGATTTCCTGATCCTTAAGTCGAAGGAAGGCTTGGAAGACCGTTTGGAGTTCCTGTTCCCCGATCCGGAAGTGCGCGCTCAGCGCCGCCCTGAATATGACGAACGTCTGGATGTTGAGCTGAAAGTGATCAACCAGATGGGCTTCCCAGGTTACTTCTTGATCGTCATGGAGTTCATTCAGTGGTCGAAAGACAATAATGTGCCGGTTGGCCCGGGCCGTGGCTCTGGTGCCGGCTCGTTAGTGGCCTATGCGCTGAAAATCACCGATCTCGACCCGTTAGAATTTGATCTGCTATTTGAACGTTTCCTTAACCCGGAACGTGTTTCGATGCCCGACTTCGACGTCGACTTTTGCATGGAAAAACGCGATCTGGTGATTGATCACGTGGCAGAAATGTACGGCCGTGAAGCGGTATCACAGATCATTACCTTCGGTACCATGGCGGCGAAAGCCGTTATTCGCGACGTGGGACGCGTGTTAGGCCACCCTTATGGCTTCGTCGACCGCATCTCCAAGCTGGTGCCACCCGATCCGGGAATGACGCTGGAAAAGGCCTTTGCTGCCGAGCCGCAGTTGCCGGAAATCTACGAGGCCGATGAAGAAGTCAAAGCGCTGATCGATATGGCGCGTAAGTTGGAAGGGGTGACACGTAACGCCGGTAAACACGCCGGGGGGGTGGTCATCGCGCCGACGAAAATCACTGACTTTGCCCCGCTGTATTGCGATGCCGAAGGTCAGCACCCGGTAACCCAGTTTGACAAGAACGACGTGGAATACGCCGGTCTGGTGAAGTTCGACTTCCTCGGCTTGCGTACTCTGACGATCATCGACTGGGCGCTGGCGATGATCAACGCTCGCCGAGCCAAAACCGGGTTGGAGCCGATCGATATCGCCGCCATTCCGTTAGAGGACAAGAAAAGCTTCGACATGCTGCAGCGTTCGGAGACCACCGCGGTCTTCCAGCTTGAATCTCGCGGCATGAAAGATCTGATCAAACGCCTGAAGCCCGACTGCTTCGAAGATATGATCGCACTGGTGGCGCTGTTCCGCCCAGGGCCGCTGCAATCAGGCATGGTTGATAACTTTATCGACCGTAAACACGGCCGTGAAGAAATATCCTACCCGGATATCCAGTGGCAACATGAGTCGCTTAAGCCTGTGTTGGAGCCGACGTACGGCATCATCCTGTATCAAGAACAGGTTATGCAGATTGCCCAGGTGCTGGCCGGTTATTCGCTGGGCGGCGCGGACATGTTGCGCCGTGCGATGGGTAAAAAGAACCCGGTAGAAATGGCCAAGCAGCGCGGCGGTTTCGAGGATGGAGCAAAATCGCGTGGTATCGACGGTGAGCTGTCGGTAAAAATCTTTGACCTGGTGGAAAAATTTGCCGGTTACGGTTTCAACAAATCACACTCCGCCGCCTATGCTTTGGTGTCATACCAAACGTTGTGGCTGAAGGCGCACTACCCAGCTGAGTTTATGGCGGCGGTAATGACTGCCGATATGGACAACACCGATAAAGTGGTGGGATTGGTGGATGAGTGCTGGCGCATGGGCCTGAAAATCCTGCCGCCGGATATCAACAGCGGGCAGTACCATTTCCACGTAAACGATGAGGGTGAGATCGTTTACGGCATCGGCGCCATCAAAGGTGTGGGTGAAGGGCCGATTGAAGCTATTCTTGAAGCACGTAACAGCGGCGAACAAGGCTACTTTAAAGACCTCTTCGATTTATGTGCACGCTCAGACATCAAAAAACTGAACCGTCGCATTCTTGAAAAGCTGATCATGTCCGGGGCATTCGACCGTCTTGGACCGCACCGTGCCGCGCTGATGAATTCATTGGGCGATGCGTTGAAAGCGGCCGATCAGCATGCCAAAGCCGAAGCTATCGGTCAGGTGGACATGTTTGGCGTATTGGCGGAAGCGCCAGAGCAAGTGGAGCAATCTTACGCTAACGTGCCCCGCTGGCAGGAGCAGGTGGTGCTGGACGGTGAACGGGAAACGTTGGGTTTGTACCTCACGGGTCACCCCATCACCCAGTACCTGAAGGAAATCGAACGCTACGCCGGTGGCCAGCGTTTGAAAGATATGCACCCGACGGATCGGGGCAAAATGACGACCGCTGTTGGGCTGGTGATTGCCTCGCGGGTTATGGTCACCAAGCGCGGTAATCGCATCGGAATTTGTACCCTGGATGACCGTTCTGGCCGTCTGGAAGTCATGTTATTCACCGATGCGTTAGAAAAATACCAGCATTTATTGGAAAAAGACCGTATCCTGATCGCCAGTGGACAGGTCAGCTTTGATGACTTTAGCGGTGGGCTTAAAATGACCGCCCGTGAGCTAATGGACATCAGTGAAGCCCGTGAAAAATACGCTCGCGGGCTTGCTATCTCGCTGACGGACAGGCAAATTGATGACCAGCTTTTGAACCGTCTCCGTCAGTCTTTGGAACCCCATCGCTCGGGGACGATTCCAGTGCATCTTTACTATCAACGGGAAGATGCGCGGGCCAAGCTGCGTTTTGGCGCAACCTGGCGCGTGACGCCAACCGACCGCTTATTGATTGATTTGCGGACTTTGGTAGGTAATGAGCAGGTGGAACTGGAATTTGACTAAAATAGGAATGCTATGAGTCTGAATTTTCTTGATTTTGAACAGCCGATTGCAGAGCTGGAAGCGAAAATTGACTCGCTGACTGCAGTCAGCCGTCAAGACGAAAAATTAGATATTAATCTGGACGAAGAGGTTCAGCGCCTTCGTGAAAAGAGCGTTGAGCTGACGCGCAAGATTTTTTCCGATCTTGGGGCTTGGCAAGTTGCCCAATTGGCACGCCACCCGCGCCGTCCTTATACCCTGGATTATATCAAACACATCTTTACCGACTTCGAAGAGTTGGCGGGCGATCGTGCCTATGCCGATGATAAAGCGATTGTAGGTGGTATTGCGCGCTTAGATGGTCGCCCGGTGATGATCATCGGTCACCAGAAAGGCCGTGAAACCAAAGAGAAAATCCGTCGCAACTTCGGTATGCCGGCACCAGAAGGTTACCGCAAAGCATTACGCCTGATGGAAATGGCCTCTCGCTTTAAGCTGCCGTTGATCACTTTCATCGACACCCCAGGTGCATACCCGGGCGTGGGCGCGGAAGAACGCGGCCAATCGGAAGCCATTGCCCATAACCTGCGTGAAATGTCCCGCCTGAACATTCCGGTGATCTGCACCGTAATTGGCGAAGGCGGCTCTGGCGGCGCATTGGCTATCGGCGTTGGTGACAAAGTGAATATGCTGCAGTACAGCACCTATTCGGTGATCTCACCGGAAGGCTGTGCATCAATCCTGTGGAAGAGCGCTGATAAAGCCCCTCTGGCTGCAGAAGCGATGGGCATTACCGCACCACGCCTGAAAGAGCTGAAACTGATTGATTCGGTGATCCCGGAGCCGTTGGGTTCTGCCCACCGCGACGTGCCTGCGATGGCTGCGACGCTGAAAGCACAGCTGCTGGCTGATCTGAAAGATCTCGATGGTTTGAACAACGAAGAGTTGCTCAACCGCCGTTATCAGCGCCTGATGAACTACGGCTATTGCTGAGTTCAGTTATGCGTTGCAAGAAACCGCCTTCGGGCGGTTTTTTTTTGGCTACACACCGCTGGATTTTCATGTTGTTATAGGGGTTTGGCGGTTAACTGACAGGAGCAGCCGATGAACATCATCGCGATCATGAGCCCAGCGGGCGTTTATTACAAAGATGAGCCGATCCGCGAGCTCCACACTGCACTGACTGCAATGGATTTCCAACTGGTGTATCCAAAAAACAGCGGTGACCTGTTGAAGTTAGTCGAGGCAAATGCGCGTATCTGCGGGGTGATCTTTGACTGGGATGATTACAGCCTGGAGTTGTGCAGCGACATCAACGAGCTGAACGAATATCTGCCGCTGTATGCCTTTATCAATACCCACTCCACTTTCGACGTTAGCCTGCACGAAATGCGTATGGCTTTGTATTTCTTTGAGTACGGGCTGAATGCGGCGGATGATATTGCACAACGCATCCAGCAATATACGGCCGAATACATTGATACCATTACGCCGCCCTTGACCAAAGCGCTGTTCAATTATGTACGAGAGGGGAAATATACCTTCTGTACGCCAGGCCATATGGCCGGTACGGCCTTCCAGAAAAGCCCGGTAGGTTGCCTGTTTTACGACTTTTTCGGTGCCAATACCCTGAAAGCCGACGTATCGATTTCTGTCACTGAACTGGGATCGTTGCTGGATCACACGGGCCCGCACCTAGAGGCTGAAGAGTATATTGCACGTACTTTTAATGCCGAACAAAGCTATCTGGTGACCAACGGCACCTCCACGGCCAATAAAATTGTCGGGATGTATTCTGCGCCAAGTGGCAGCACCGTCTTGATCGACCGGAATTGCCATAAATCGCTGTGCCATCTGTTGATGATGAGCGATATCGTGCCGATTTACCTGCGCCCACTGCGTAATGCCTATGGCATTCTTGGCGGCATCCCACGCCACGAATTCACCCATGAGAGCATTGCCGATAGGGTCGCGACGACAGCCAATGCGAGTTGGCCAGTGCATGCGGTGATCACCAACTCTACCTATGATGGGTTGTTGTACAACACCGACTACATCAAACAGACGCTGGACGTGCCCTCAATCCACTTTGACTCTGCCTGGGTGCCTTACACCAACTTCCATCCGATTTATGACGGCAAAAGCGGCATGAGTGGCGAACGTACCCCCGGTAAGGTGATATACGAAACCCAATCTACTCACAAACTGCTGGCGGCGTTTTCGCAGGCTTCGATGATTCACATTAAAGGTGACTACGATGAAAGCACCTTTAACGAAGCCTATATGATGCATACCACCACGTCACCGAATTACGGCATTGTAGCGTCGATGGAAACGGCTGCGGCGATGCTGAGAGGCAATCCAGGCCGTCGTTTGATTAACCGTTCGGTGGAGAGAGCGCTGCATTTTCGCCGCGAAGTGCAGCGGCTACGGGAAGAAAGCGATAGCTGGTTCTTTGATATCTGGCAACCGGAAGTGATCGACGAGGCGCAGTGTTGGCCGCTCAATCCGGATGATAACTGGCACGGTTTCGGCAACACCGACAGCGATCACATGTATCTCGATCCGATCAAAGTCACGATTCTGACGCCGGGCATGAACGAGCTTGGCAAGTTGGAGGAGGACGGCATACCGGCGGCTCTGGTGGCAAAATACCTGGACGAACGCGGTATCGTAGTGGAGAAAACCGGGCCTTATAACCTGCTGTTCCTGTTCAGCATCGGCATCGATAAAACCAAGGCGATGAGCTTGTTGCGCGGCCTTACCGACTTCAAGCGCGCTTATGATCTCAATCTGCGGGTGAAGAACATGCTGCCGGACTTGTTCGCGGAAGATCCGGATTTTTACCGCAATATGCGTATTCAGGATCTGGCCGCCGGGATCCACCGCTTGATTTGCCAACACGATCTGCCACGTTTGATGCAGCGGGCGTTCGACGTTCTGCCGGAAATGAAATTGACGCCACATCAGATGTTTCAACAGCAAGTGCGTGGCAACGTGGAAACCTGCGAACTGGATCAGTTGGTCGGCAAAGTGGCGGCCAATATGATTCTGCCTTACCCGCCTGGAGTGCCGCTGGTGATGCCAGGAGAGATGATTACCGAGGAGAGCCGTGCAGTGCTCGATTTCTTGCTGATGCTGTGCTCAATCGGTGAACATTATCCGGGTTTTGAAACCGATATCCACGGTGCAAAACTGGCTGAAGACGGGCGTTATTGGGTGAAGGTGCTGAAGACGCCGTTGGTCTAAGCAAACTCCCGACAGATCAGGTTCACGCTGCTTTGCGGCAGCGGTTCCTGTGTCAGGCCACAAAACGGCAGGCCGTCATGCCGTTGATGATAACGGCAACTGTGGCACTCGCCAAAGAGCGCCACATTATCGTCTTGTTTCTGCAATTGACGCAGCAACTGCGTGAGCAGTTCCAGCAACTGCCCACCTTCCTGTTGCATGGCATCCTGTGCATTTTGCAAATAGGCGGGTGGGAACAACGTCTCCATCAACATGCGTGATTTGTCTGTCAGCTTAAGCCTGACGCTCCGCCGGTCTTTCTCGTCGGCAGTACGGGCGATCATCCCGTTACTCTCCAGCTTTTTCAGCGACTGCGATACCGTGCCCTTGGTCAGGCCAAGATATTCCGCCACCGCCATCGGTGTGTTGGAGTAATGGTTACAGCGTGCCAGGTAGTACAACGCACTGAGCTGTACCGGCGGCAGGCTTTCCAGTTCTTCGTGGTTGCGCAGCCAGCTGCGCTGCAGGCTATTTAGCCTTTCCAGTAAATCAAACAGTCTCAATGTAGGATCCTCGTGAGCAGGCTAAAATAGTATCGACTAAAAACTATATTGACAAGCGGTGGCGATGGTTTTATTGTGCATTTGGTTTCGATTCGAAACCAAATGAGGTGCTATTTCACCTACAACAGTCAGAACCAAGGAGAATTATTATGACTAAAGCCGTTTTTTATCACGCCGGTTGTTCGGTTTGCGTCAGTGCAGAGCAGCAGTTATTGGGTCTATTGAGCCCAAATGTGCAGGTGGATGTGGTGCACCTGGGCGAAAAGCCAGCGCGCATCGCCGAAGCGGAAAAAGCGGGGGTGCAGAGCGTTCCTGCACTGGTGGTGGATGGACAGGTGTTGCACATCAACTACGGTGCGGCGTTGGCAGATCTTAAAGTCTGATCTACACATTGCGTTGCTGATGTATGAATGACAGCCCCGTCTTATGCTGCGGGGCTTTTTGCCGTTGACGTCACCAACGGTGCCAGATACCGTGCCTCATCAAACAGACAATGAGACATCACTATGTTGGCGATACGTCAGGTACATCACATCGCAGTTATCGGATCAAACTATGAGTCCAGTAAGCATTTCTACTGCGATATTCTTGGTTTTACCCTGTTGGACGAGTTTTACCGCGCGGAGCGTGATTCCTGGAAAGCGGATTTGGCGCTTAATGGGCAATACAGCATCGAACTGTTTTCCTTCCCGTCACCGCCGGCTCGGGTCAGCCGCCCAGAGGCCTGTGGTCTGCGCCATCTTGCATTCAGCGTCGATGACATCGAACAGGCGATCCGGCATTTGCAAAATGCCGGGGTGGTTTGTGAACCGGTGCGTGTCGATCCCTATACTCAGTCACGTTTCACTTTTTTCAGCGATCCTGATGGGCTGCCTCTAGAATTATATGAGCTATGAATGCTTAATCGGGGCGTATCGACGCAGGACGCGCCCTCATATGTTATTATCCCGCGCTTGCCGTACGCCCCTTTTGAGTTATTTTCACTATGCAAGAACCCGTTTTTCGCGTTGGTGAGTGGTTGGTTACTCCCGCAGACAATAAAATAAGCCGCGATGGACGCCAAATGGCGTTAGAACCGCGGTTAATCGATATGCTGCAATATTTCGCCCGGCACCCGGATGTGGTGTTAAGCCGCGATGAGCTGATCGATAACGTTTGGAAGCGCAATATCGTCACCAACCACGTGGTGACGCAGAGTATTTCCGAACTGCGTAAATACCTCAAAGACGGCGACAGCAACAGCCCGGAATACATTATAACCGTGCCCAAGCGCGGTTATAAATTGGCTGCGCCAGTCATGTGGTGTGAAGGGGAAGATGCAGCGTTACCGCGGGTGGCGGTAATTACCCACGAGCCGGAAGATGGTAGCGAAGATGACGGTGAAGACTATGAACCGCCAAAACCCACCGTGACAAAAACGCCACTGACGAAATCGAAGATACCTTTTTACCGTCAATCACCGTTCTGGGTGTGGCTGGCTTTCCTGGCGGCGTTGAGTGCCTGCGTGGTGTTTGTCGCCATTGCCACCTTGTCGCAGCGTATACCGGAATCCACCATGCCGGTATTGATGAATCCGCGCGATATTGATATCCGTATTCAGGGTGGCAACAGTTGCAGCAACTGGACGCCGCAGCTTTCTTATGTCGTCGGCTTAAGCGAAGTGGTGACAGATTCGCTGAATACTTATTCCACGTTCCTGGTGCACGATCAGACCAACTACAACTACACCGGGCCAAGCAGTTCGGGAAAATCGCTGACCATTGAATTCGTTAATCAACGCCATTATCGCGCGCAACAGTGCTTCCTGTCGGTACGGCTGGTGGACAACGCGGACAGCTCGATCATGTTGGATAAACGCTACTTTGTTACTGCGGATAACCAACTAAAAATTCAGGAAGACTTCCTTAGCAGCCTGTCGGTTGCACTCAATCAGCCGTGGCCACCCCAGTTGCAGCAGCGTCTTATGCGGCTCTTACCGAACTCCGGGCCGGCCTTGCAGCAGTATTATCAGGCACATCAATTGTTGATCCAGGGGGATATCGACTCTCTGACGCATGCCAGCAGCATGCTCGGTGAGATGGTAAAAGCCTCACCAGACTTTATTTATCTTTCTGCGGAAAAGGCGCTGGCGGATTTACTGCGTAACTCTTATCAACCCTTCGACAGCGCGCAGTTGGCACAATTGAGCTCGGAGATTGCTCGCCTGGACACGTTGCCTGCATTAAAAGACAGCCCCATTATTCAGCAAATTCATACGATACGGGCTTTGGGAGAGGGAAAAACGGATGAGGCTTATCAGGCGATAAATAAAGGCATTGAATTGCAGATGTCATGGATGAATTATGTGTTGCTCGGCAAAGTTTACGAAATGCAGGGGTATAACCGTTTGGCTGCAGACTCCTATATCACTGCATTTAATCTTCGCCCAGGAGAGAATACGCTGCATTGGATCCGTAATGCTGTCTTCCATACCTCAGTGAACACCGTGGTTCCTTACCTGGAAAACTACAACCCCAATAAATAATGCCTGCTGACTAACACCGCCCAAACGCATTGTCTGATGGGCGGTGTTATTTATTGTTTTTCATTTGTTAAATTAAATAAATACCTTGGTTGGAAATTTACGCCATAAAACTCCGGTTTGTTGTTATCGGATAACAAAGCTACTTGCATGTTTTAATTGAAAGTTTATCTTTTCTTGAGCATGTGTTTATCTCTTGATGTGTTAATGGAAAACCTCAATTTATCATTTGTATGATCATGAGCGTAATATCACTTTATCTTTAGGACTTTATTCCCGCCTGTCATTAGCATCCTGATTATCAAGTCGGGTCATTAGCAAAATTGCATAACGACCAAGACTTATAAGAAATCAAAATCAGGAGAAACTGACCATGGCTTCATCCAAGAAAATAGGGCTTATTGCCTGCACCGGCGTGGTCGCCGGTAATATGATGGGGAGCGGTATTGCTTTATTGCCCGCGAACCTGGCAAGTCTCGGTTCTATCGCTATCTGGGGGTGGATAATTTCCATTATTGGCGCGATGTCACTGGCTTATGTGTATGCGCGTCTGGCCACTAAAAATCCTCAGCAGGGCGGTCCTATTGCTTACGCGGGTGAAATTTCACCGGCATTTGGTTTCCAGACCGGCGTGCTTTATTACCATGCTAACTGGATCGGTAATTTGGCTATCGGCATTACCGCAGTTTCTTACCTCTCTACCTTCTTCCCTGCATTGAATAACCCGGTACCTGCAGGTATTGCCTGTATTGCTATCGTGTGGGTGTTTACCTTTATTAACCTTCTCGGCGGTTCTTGGGTCAGTCGTTTAACGACGCTGGGTTTGGTATTGGTGTTGATTCCGGTGGTTGTTACCGCTACTGCGGGTTGGCATTGGTTTGATGCTGCCACCTATCACGCTAACTGGAACACCTCCGGGACAACGGACATGCATGCCGTCGTCAAAAGTATCCTGTTGTGCCTGTGGGCGTTTATCGGCGTAGAGTCTGCCGCCGTGAGCACCGGCATGGTAAAAAACCCGAAACGTACCGTGCCACTGGCAACCATGCTGGGTACTGCACTGGCTGGGATTATCTATGTCGCTGCAACTCAGGTGATGAGCGGTATGTACCCTGCTTCTGAGATGGCGGCTTCCGGCGCACCGTTCGCCATCAGCGCCTCTACCATTATGGGCAGTTGGGCCGCACCAATGGTTTCTGCCTTCACCGCCTTTGCCTGCCTGACATCTCTGGGGTCGTGGATGATGCTGGTTGGCCAGGCTGGGGTACGTGCTGCCAACGACGGTAACTTCCCGAAAGTGTATGGCGAAATGGATAAAAACGGCATTCCTAAAAAAGGCCTGCTGTTGGCAAGCTGCAAAATGACCGCGCTGATGGTGCTGATTACTGCCATGAGTTCCGGTGGCGGTAAAGCTTCCGACCTGTTCGGGATGTTGACCGGTATTGCGGTGCTGCTGACCATGCTGCCGTACTTCTACTCTTGCGTAGACCTGATCCGCTTTGAAGGCGTCAATATACGTAACCTGCTGAGCCTGATTGCATCGATTCTGGGTTGTGGTTTCTGCTTCATCGCGCTGATGGGGGCTGACTCGTTCGAACTGTCCGGTACCTTCATCATCAGCCTGATCATTCTGATGTTCTATGCCCGCAAAATGAATACTCGCCAGACGGCTAAAGCCGTCGCTATCGACAGCAACACACCGGCTAAAGCGCACTAAGTACGCACTGACCCACCTCTAATTCAGCCCCTTGCAACAATTGCCATCCGCGATGGCAAGGGGCTCGCATTACCTGGAGAAATGATTATGAACGTTATTGCTATCATGAACCACATGGGTGTTTACTTCAAAGAAGAGCCCATCCGCGAACTGCACAACGCGTTAGAAAAACTGAATTTTCGTATCGTTTATCCGAACGATCGCGAAGACCTGCTCAAACTGATCGAGAACAATGCTCGGCTGTGTGGGGTCATCTTCGACTGGGATAAATACAACCTTGAGTTATGTGAAGAAATCAGCCAGCTGAATGAGTACATGCCGCTGTATGCATTTGCCAATAGCTATTCAACGCTGGATGTCAGCCTGAACGATTTACGCATGCAGGTGCGTTTCTTCGAGTATGCCTTGGGTGCCGCTAACGACATTGCTGACAAGATTAAACAAAACACCGATGAGTACGTCGATACCATTTTGCCTCCGCTGACCAAGGCGCTGTTCAAGTACGTGCGTGAAGGCAAATACACCTTCTGTACGCCTGGCCATATGGGCGGGACTGCTTTCCAGAAAAGCCCGGTGGGGAGTTTGTTCTATGATTTCTTTGGCCCGAACGCGATGAAATCCGACGTGTCGATTTCAGTCTCTGAACTGGGATCGCTGCTGGACCATTCCGGCCCGCATAAAGAAGCTGAAGAGTATATTGCTCGCGTATTCAACGCTGAACGCAGCTACATGGTGACTAACGGGACGTCTACCGCCAACAAAATTGTTGGTATGTACTCCGCACCTGCCGGAAGCACCGTACTGATAGACCGTAACTGCCATAAATCGCTGACCCATCTGATGATGATGAGCGACATTACGCCGATCTATTTCCGACCAACCCGTAATGCCTACGGCATCCTTGGCGGTATTCCGCAGAGCGAGTTTACCCGTGCCACTATCGCCAAACGCGTAAAAGAAACGCCAAACGCCACCTGGCCTGCACATGCGGTTATCACGAACTCGACTTACGACGGTTTGCTGTACAACACCGACTTCATTAAGAACACGCTGGATGTGAAATCTATCCACTTTGACTCTGCCTGGGTGCCTTACACCAATTTCCACCCGATTTACAAAGGCAAATGCGGCATGAGCGGTGGTCGTGTGGAAGGGAAGGTGATTTATGAAACGCAATCTACCCATAAATTGCTGGCGGCGTTCTCACAGGCTTCAATGATCCATGTGAAAGGTGACATTAACGAAGAAACCTTCAATGAAGCCTACATGATGCACACCACCACTTCACCGCACTACGGCATCGTGGCCTCTACCGAAACCGCAGCAGCAATGATGAAGGGCAATGCCGGTAAGCGCCTGATCAACGGTTCCATTGAGCGCGCTATCAAGTTCCGTAAAGAAATCAAACGCCTGAATGTGGAATCTGAAGGCTGGTTCTTTGATGTTTGGCAGCCAGAACACATCGACGAAGCGGAATGCTGGCCACTGCGTTCCGACAGTGCCTGGCATGGTTTCAAAGGCATTGATAACGAACATATGTACCTCGACCCAATCAAGGTCACCATGTTGACACCGGGGATGAGCAAAGATGGCCAAATGGAATCGTTTGGTATTCCTGCCAGCCTGGTTGCGAAATACCTTGATGAGCACGGCATCATTGTTGAGAAAACCGGTCCATATAACCTGTTGTTCTTGTTCAGCATCGGTATCGACAAAACCAAAGCTCTGAGTCTGTTGCGCGGTCTGACTGACTTCAAACGCTCGTTCGATCTGAACCTGCGGGTGAAAAACATGCTGCCTTCGCTGTACAAAGAAGCCCCAGAGTTCTATGAAAACATGCGGATCCAGGAGCTGGCTCAGAATATCCACAACCTGGTGAAACAGCATAACCTGCCGGACCTGATGTACCGCGCCTTTGAAGTGTTGCCAACTATGGTGATGAACCCGTTCAAAGCCTTCCAGAAGGAACTGCACGGCGAAGTAGAAGAGGTCTATTTGGAGGAGATGGTTGGCAAGGTGAATGCCAACATGATCCTGCCATATCCTCCGGGTGTTCCATTGGTTATGCCGGGTGAAATGCTGACGGAGGAAAGCCGTCCGGTGCTGGAGTTCCTGCAAATGCTGTGCGAAATCGGCGCGCATTACCCAGGCTTTGAAACTGATATCCACGGCGCGTACCGCCAGGCGGATGGACGTTACACCGTTAAAGTATTGAAAAACGATAAATAAGTGTAATAACAGGGGAGGCGTTCGCGCTTCCCCTTTGTCGTTCAACGACTGATGGGAGAAAACCATGAAAACACCCTCACAGCCGCGCGCAATCTACTATGTCGTAGCAATACAAATTTGGGAATATTTCAGCTTTTACGGCATGCGTGCGTTACTTATTCTCTATCTGACCCACCAACTTGGTTATTCCGACAGCCGCGCCATTAGCCTTTATAGCGCCTATGCTTCCCTGGTTTACGTTACGCCGATTCTTGGCGGCTTGCTTGCCGATCGCCTGCTTGGCAACCGTGTCGCCGTCATTGCCGGCGCGGTGCTGATGACCCTGGGCCATATCGTACTCGGGCTGAGCGCCGTCTCAACACATTCACTCTATCTGGCATTGGCGATCATCATCTGCGGCTATGGCCTGTTTAAATCCAATATCAGTTGCTTGCTGGGTGAGCTGTATCAGCCGCAGGATACGCGCCGTGAAGGGGGCTTCTCTCTGCTGTATGCCGCCGGTAACGTCGGCTCGATTCTGGCGCCGATCGCCTGTGGGTTGGCGGCGGAACGCTACGGGTGGCATGTAGGCTTTGCGCTTGCGGGTATCGGCATGTTGGCAGGGTTAACGATTTTCCTGTGCGGTAGCCGCCACTTTCGCCATACGCGTGGCGTGGATCCCGCTCAAATGTCGGCCACCACGTTACGGGTACCAAATTGGGTATGGCTGAGCGTCATGCTGCTGTTGGCTCCGTTGTTTTTCACCGCGTTGTTCATTTACGATTTGGCCGGACAATTACTGATGCTGGTGTGTGCTGCTGCCGTCGTGATGGTGATGCGGATCATGGCCCGGGCCACGGCGATACAGCGGCGCGGGTTGTGGCAGATTGTCACGTTGATGCTGTTGGGGACCTTATTCTGGGCTTTCGCCCAGCAAGGCGGCAGCTCCATTAGTTTATTTATCGACCACTATGTCGATCGCCAATGGTTCTCTTGGTCAGTACCGACCGCATTGTTCCAGTCGGTGAATGCTTTTGCCGTCATGTTTGGCGGTGTGATGCTGGCCTGGCTGGCAAGAGGAAATGGCAGCGGGAGCCGAACTCTGCGTATCTGGGGAAAATTCGCCTTCGGTTTGTTGCTGATTGGCGTGGGTTTTACCCTGATGGCACTGAACGCCCGTTACGGGCAAGGATCGATGGCGTTAATGATCGCCGGGCTTTCGGTTATGGGGCTCGCCGAACTGTTTATCGACCCTGTCGCGATGGCGCAAATTACGCGTCTGAATATTCCCGGCGCCACCGGGGTGCTGACCGGCATCTATATGCTGACCACCGGTTCGATAGCCAATTACCTGGCGGGCATTATCGCCGGCCAGACCGCTGACGACCCGGCAACAGGCGCGACAGCGCAAGCTTATGTCCACCTGTTTGCTCAAATTGGCTGGTGGGCGATGGGGTGCACTGCGGCAGTGGTTGCGGTGTTGGCCATGTGGTGGTTATTGGCGGGGCGGCATATCCGAGCGGTTAATGCTTGATTGATGGTATGACGGGGGTTAACGTGCAGCTATCTGGACGTCATTAAGCCTAATCAATGAAGAGTAATCAATTATCTGCACAGCTTGCCCGCCAATTGGGTGCAAACCGGCATCTGCTGGTGGCATTCAGCGGCGGGTTGGACTCCACCGTGCTGCTGCACCTGCTGGCCATGTTACGGCAGCAATTGCCGGAATTGCAGTTACGTGCGGTGCACGTACATCATGGCCTGAGTACTTTTGCCGATCGGTGGGCAGCGCATTGCCAGCAGCTATGCGCTGCCTGGCGATTGCCGCTGGTGGTTCAGCACGTGCAGGTTGACGGCAGCCAAGGCGGCATTGAAGCCGCCGCCCGAGCCGCGCGCTATGCGGCCTTCGCCAGCACGCTGGAGGCCGGTGAGGTCTTGCTTACCGCACAGCATCTTGATGACCAATGTGAAACCTTCCTGCTGGCGTTAAAACGTGGCAGTGGCCCGGCGGGCCTGTCGGCGATGGCTGCAGAGGCAACGCGGGGGGATCATAGTTTGCTGCGCCCGTTGTTGGGGATTTCACGCGAACAGTTGGAAGCCTACGCGCAGCAGCATAAACTCACCTGGGTTGACGACGACAGCAATCAGAACCCGCGCTTTGACCGTAATTTCCTGCGTCTTCAAGTGTTGCCGCTGCTGAATCAGCGCTGGCCGCATTTTGCAGCCGCAACGGCGCGTAGCGCCAGCTTGTGTGCCGAGCAAGAGCAGTTGCTGGACGAGTTATTGGCAGAGCAACTGCACGCGTTGCTGGATGAAGACAATGCGCTGGCTATTGAGGGTTTGCTGGCGTGTTCAGCAGCCCGGCGTTTTGCTGTGTTACGCCGTTGGATTGCGTCATTCGACGTTACCATGCCCTCACGTGAACAGCTGCAACGGCTATGGGAAGAGGTCGCACTCAGCCGCGACGATGCCGAACCGCAACTGCTACTGCGACAATATCAGATCCGCCGTTTCCGCCGGCGTTTATACCTGTTGCCGCTAATGGCCGATCTGCGGGATCTCAGCCTAAATTGGTCATTGGCAGAGCCACTCACATTGCCGGACGGATTAGGCACGTTGGTCAGTGGGGGGGGGGATATTTGCCTGCGGGCGCCACAGCCACAACAAAAAGTGAGCATACGTTTTGCTGCCCAAGGTAAACTCCGCATTCTTGGTAGAACGCATTCCCGGCCGATCAAAAAATTGTGGCAAGAGTTGGGGATTCCTCCCTGGCAGCGTGAGCGTATCCCGATGGTCTATTATGATGATCAACTTATCGCTGCGCTGGGGGTTTTTGTCTGCGAGGACGGTCAAATACCCGAAGGGCAACAGCCCCTGCGGTTGCACTGGCATAAAAAATAATAAGAGACCCAACCTACCTGACGTTGTCTTTTTGTTGGCGACCTGTATTTGCTCCAGTCACGTACGATTTGTACGTCCAGGGGGCGTTTGGTTGCCACCTCGATGCAACGCCAATGGTTTTGGGCATAGCGAAGGAGCAATGATGAAATTTGTGAGCGCAGTGGCGGTGATGTTGGGGTTGTGCAGCCTGCCAGCGATGGCTGCGGGCGATGCGGCGGCGGGTAAGGATAAATCTGCCAGTTGTATGGCGTGCCACGGTGCGGAAGGGAAGGTCTCCGTGCCCATGTACCCGAACCTGGCCGGGCAAAACGCCATGTATCTGGAGCATGCATTGCAGGCGTATAAAAAAGGCGAGCGTAATGGGGGGCAGGCAGAAGTGATGAAGGCCTACGTTTCAGCGCTGTCTGATGATGATATTGCCGATCTGGCGGCCTACTATGCCAGTCTTAAACCCTAGCAGAAGCCATAAAAGACGAGGGCAGCCGTTGGGCTGCCCTGTTGGGATGGCGTTACCGTTTAATCAGTCAGACAGGCTGACGACCACGGTACCGATTTCCGGATGACTGAAACTGAGGATATGATCCAGACGCAAGCTGAGAGCATTGCCGGCCTGATCGATAATCAGATACTCAACGCCCTTGGTAAACTTCAGCTCGGTGGCCTTGCCTTCGAGTTTTTCTCCGTCGCGTAACTCCAGCTTCAGAATGTAGTTATGCTGACAGGCGAGTTCCAGGCTTTCATAGTCATCGCAATTGATGGATTGGTACTCATCATTCATCAACATAGTCGCTCACCAATAAGTTAGCGGCGGCAAAGGCCGCCTGTTCCCTAACGGAGGACGGTAGCGCGTTATTCGCAGCAACTTCGTCCAATGCCTTTAATACACATGCTAACGCATCAGGCACGTAGCCGAGATCACCACTGCCGATCTCAGCGTAAAAACGGCGTACTAACTCACAGTATTGTTGCACAGTTTCCTCCCTTAAGAACCTCTGCGTCATCGAAGCCCTACAGCGATGAGGCGCAGGCTCTCGGAGCTTGACTCTATCCTAGACGACTATAGCACAGCTATTGTGGAGTTATTAGCACCTCCGCGTGGCTTTCGTGCCGTGCTTTTCCCGGCCGCGCTGGCAGCGGTTAGGCCAAATCTAGTACACTGTCGCCTTATAATTATGAGGTCACCCATGGCGCTGAAAGCTACAATTTATAAAGCCACGGTCAATATCGCTGATATGGATCGTCACTTCTACCACGACGCCACGCTCACCTTGGCCCAGCATCCTTCCGAAACTGAACAGCGCATGATGCTGCGTTTGCTGGCTTGGATCTGCCACGCGGATGAGCGTTTGGTATTTACTAAAGGCCTGAGCGCTGACGATGAGCCGGAAATCTGGCAGCGGAACGACCATAACGGGCTGGAAATGTGGATCGAAATGGGATTGCCTGATGAAAAGCGGATCAAGAAAGCCTGCAATCAGTCACCGCGGGTCGTGTTGTATGCTTACGGTGAACGCGCCGGCCATGTGTGGTGGCAGTCGATTCAGAGTAAGGTGGCAAACCACAAAAACCTAAGCATCCGTTTTCTGGATGATGAACAATTGGGCAAATTGGCCGCGCTGGCCAGTCGAAATATGACGCTACAGGCTACGCTGCAAGAGGGAACTATCTGGCTTTCTGACGTTCAGAATAGTCTGGAAATCCAGTTTGCCGAGTGGCAACAGGCACAGGTGTGATTGGTGTTAGAACTGTCAAGAAACGTAGCCATACCGGATAACGAGCTGGAATTAACGGCGATCCGTGCGCAGGGTGCGGGTGGTCAGCACGTGAACAAAACCTCAACGGCTATCCATTTGCGCTTTGACATCCGGGCATCCAGCCTGCCAGAGTATTACAAGGAAAGATTGCTGGCCCTGAATAATCATTTAATTACCGCTGATGGCGTCGTGATTATTAAAGCGCAGGAATATCGCAGCCAGGAATTAAACCGCGAGTCGGCGCTGGCCAGGTTGGTCGCGCTAATTCAGCAGGCGATGGTGGTGGAAAAGGCGCGCAAAGCGACCAAGCCCACGAAAGGATCAAAATTACGCCGGCTGGAAGGCAAGGTACGTAAAGGCGCAACTAAAGCGCTGCGCGGTAAGATCCGCACTTAAGGATACATACACCCAATATAATTGGCGTTGCACCGAGTCGGCCAGTGAACGAATTCCAATGCGCTTGCGTGGTAAGTGATTCGGATAAGGGAGCACTGGCAACTCAGAGGCAGCGGCAAGAATAAAGGATATAAACACAGTAGGAGAATAACTGTGAAGAAAATAACACTGGCCTTGTTTTTAGCGGCAGGGGCACTTTCGTTACTGGGATGTAATAACCACTACCAGCCGAAAGAACAACCACTTCAGGCGATGCAACAAAGCTACCAAGGCATTCTGCCTTGCGCTGATTGTGGTGGCCTGGATACCTCGTTGTTCCTGGATAAAGATGGCACTTTCGTGTTGCAGGAAACTTACCGCGGTACCAAAGATGGCGATCAAACCTTTGCTGATTACGGCAAGTGGGCGCGTACAGCGGATAAGTTGGTGCTGACTGACAGCCGTGGTGATAAACGCTATTTCCGTCCGGTTGGTAAAAGCCTGGAAATGCTGGATCAAACCGGTGCTGTGATTGAGTCTCAGCTGAATTACCGTCTCGATCCCGTAGAGAAGGCACTGCCTAAGACACCGATGTCGCTGAAAGGCAGTTACACCTATATGGCAGATGCGGCAGTATTTAAAGACTGCGCCACAGGCCAGACTTTCCCGGTTGATAATACTATCGCCCTGGAGCAAGGTTATGCCAAAGCCTATAAAACCCCGGGTGAGCCGGTGTTCCTGACCCTGAATGGTCACTTCAGCGTTCAGCCTTCAATGGAAGATGGCTTAACGGAGAAAGCGCTGGTGCCTGACGGCAAAATTGCTTTCGACCGCAGCAAAAATTGCGACAGTAAATAAGCGTCATAAAAAAACCCGCCTCGGCGGGTTTTTTGTTTTCAGCTGTCGCGGATTAGCGCGTGATCTGGCCTAACAGGAAATCAACGATTTCACCGGTTTTGATCATGCGTTTCTCGCCGACGCGGCGGTTTTTGTACTCAATCTCTTCGGTGTCGAGGTTACGATCGCCGATAACAATAGAGTGCGGTACGCCAATCAGTTCCATATCAGCAAACATCACGCCTGGACGCTCTTTACGGTCATCAAGGATCACGTCGATGCCGTGTGAACGCAGGGTGTTGTACAGATCTTCCGCCAGCGCTTGCACGCGGAAAGATTTGTGCATGTTCATTGGCAGAATCGCCACCTGGAATGGAGCGATAGCATCTGGCCAGATGATGCCGCGTTCGTCATGGTTTTGCTCGATAGCCGCAGCCACAACACGGGTCACCCCGATGCCGTAACAACCCATGGTCAGCACTTGGTTACGACCGTCTTCACCCTGAACCGTGGCTTTCATCGCTTCAGAGTATTTGGTACCGAGCTGGAAGATATGGCCCACTTCGATACCGCGTTTGATCAACAGCGTACCTTTACCGTCCGGGCTGGCATCGCCTTCCACAACGTTACGGATATCGGCAACCTGCGGCAGCGGCAGATCGCGCTCCCAGTTGATACCGAAGTAGTGCTTACCGTCGATGTTGGCACCGGCACCAAAATCACTCATTGCCGCTACGCTGCGATCGGCCACGACAGGAACCTGCAGATTAACTGGGCCAAGAGAACCAGGGCCAGCGCCGATGATGGCGCGGATTTCTTCTTCGGTGGCGAAGACCAACGGAGCAGCAACCTGCGGCAGTTTTTCGGCTTTAATTTCGTTCAGTTCATGATCGCCGCGAACCAGCAGGGCAACCAACTTGTGGCCGCTTTCTTCTTTAGCACGCACCAGCAGCGTTTTGACGGTTTTCTCTACCGGCAAATTGAATTGCTCTACCAGCTCGGCAATAGTTTTGGCGTTTGGCGTATCCACAATGCGCAGTTCTTCACTGGCTGCAGCACGCGGATCCGCAGGGGCAACGGCTTCGGCCAGTTCAATGTTGGCGGCAAAGTCGGACCCGGTGGAAAACACGATATCGTCTTCACCGCTGTCAGCCAGCACCTGGAACTCGTGTGATGCGCTACCGCCAATAGAACCGGTATCGGCATGTACCGGACGGAAGTCCAGGCCCATGCGGCTGAAGATTTTGCTGTAGGCTTCGTACATCGCATCGTAGGTCGCTTGCAGCGATTCCTGCGTGGTGTGGAACGAATACGCGTCCTTCATCAGGAATTCGCGAGAGCGCATCACACCAAAACGTGGGCGCACTTCATCACGGAACTTGGTCTGAATCTGGAAGAAGTTCAGCGGCAGCTGTTTGTAAGAGCTGATCTCGTTACGGATCAGATCGGTGATCACTTCTTCGTGCGTTGGACCCAGTACGAACGGGCGCTCGCCGCGATCGACAAAACGCAACAGTTCAGGACCGTACTGTTCCCAACGGCCACTTTCCTGCCACAAGTCGGCAGGCTGTACCACCGGCATACATACTTCGATCGCGTTAGCATTGTTCATTTCTTCGCGAACGATGTTTTCAACCTTTTTCAGAACGCGCAGACCGGTTGGCAACCAGGTATAAAGACCCGAGGCCAGTTTGCGAATCATCCCGGCGCGCAGCATCAGCTGGTGGCTGATCACTTCGGCATCGGCAGGTGTCTCCTTCAGGGTGGAGAGCAGATATTGGCTAGTACGCATGGTGTTTTGGTTCCGTTAGAACTGCAAATTGCATTGGGTAGCCACAGTGGCGGCCAAAAGTGGTTTAGTTTACCAGTGCAAGCGGGTTGTCAAAAGAGAGACGATGGATTTTTAACGCAGGTCGAGAGACAGCACCTCGGTTTGTTGATCCACGACCCGCCAGCGTACGTTGAAATCCAGTAACCAGACCGCGTAATCCCGTTCCACTTCTTGCCCCTTACGGTAGGCTGGACGTGGATCTTGAGCCAGAACCTGAGTGATAAAGCGCCGTAACTGCGGGTAGCGTGTTTGATGTTGCTGTAGCTGCTGTTCCGCTTCAGGGGCAAAAAACACGGGCATATCACCGGCTGGCGCTGACTGAGCAAATCCGGCACGCGCCTGTGGCTGGCTTTCGGCAAAGGGCAGGTAGGGTTTGATATCCACCACTGGCGTACCATCAACCAGATCGAGGCTGCCCAATTCAAGCACGACGTCGCTGCCCTGAGTGCGCACATTTTTTAATTCAATCAGCGACATACCGAGCGGGTTCGGACGGAAAGTCGAACGGGTCGCGAATACTCCCATCCGGGCATTGCCGCCGAGGCGGGGTGGGCGGACGGTTGGCCGCCAGCCGCCTTCCATGGTTTGATGGAAAATAAACATCACCCAAAGATGGCTGAACTCACTGAGACCGCGTACTGCTTCCGCCTGATTATAGGGCGGCAGCAGCACTAACTCACCGCCACCATCTTCCACCAACCCCGGCTGACGGGGTACGGCGAATTTTTCTTTATACGGTGAACGGATGGTTCCGATCTGATTGAAAACAAACTCGGTCATTTGGACGAAACGTTAAGCGCTGAGCCTTGGCAAATGGCCTGTTGGTAACAGCCGGCAACGCCACTGACAATTTGGCAGTCGTGCAATAGCACGGCATTTGCTTTCATATAAGAAGCGCGGATTTGCATGCGTTTACGGGCTGTCGCCAGATTAGGTGGAGAATCCTGCACCGTCGTTTGGCAAGACTCGCCGGAAACTTCACCCAGATCGCGGAATGGCTTACCGACTAACTCTTCTGCACTTTTATACAGTTTAACCGGCGCGGGACGTGCCGCCGAGGTCGTTTTCGTTGGCGTTGTTGCTACCGGTTTGCTGGTGCTGTTTGTTGAGGGGGGCGCGAAACGCTGCGACGAACACCCTGCTAGCGCAAGCGCTAACAAACAGAGAGGTAAAGCACGCATTGAGATTCCTCTGCCTTGATGGAATATAGAAGTGGCGCTATTGAAGCAATCTATCGTGGAAATAACAAGACGGGCCGGAGCCCGTCTAGATTTCTGACAAACACCCGAAAAACGTGGTTTTCGGATGTTTGGGGTAATGTAGAAAATATAATCCTTTGTTTTTATTAGTACTAAATGACTGCATCAGTCGCAAAGGATTTGATTAACAGTGTCAGACGGGCCGAAGCCCGTCTTGCAATTATAGGAATAAAATCGGTAATGAATAATTACCAACCTTTAACTGCACCACCGTTAAAGATCTTGTTGGCCGCTTCGTTCACTTCGTCAGATTGGTAAGCCTGAACGAATTTCTTCACGTTTTCCGCGTCTTTGTTATCTTCGCGGGCAACCAGCAGGTTCACATACGGCGAGTCTTTGCCTTCAACGAACAGGCCGTCTTTCGCTGGGGTCAGGCCAATCTGGCTGGCGTAAGTGGTATTGATTACCGCCAGTGCGATTTGCTGATCATCGAGTGAACGTGGCAACTGTGGTGCTTCCAGCTCGACCAGCTTCAGGTTTTTCGGGTTCTCAGTTACGTCCAGCACGGTCGGCAGCAGGCCAACACCGTCTTTCAGTTTGATCAGGTTAACCTTCTGCAGCAGCAGCAGGGAACGGCCCAGGTTCGTTGGGTCATTAGGCAAGGCAACCTGAGAACCGTCTTTCAGTTCGTCCAGAGATTTGATTTTCTTGGAGTAACCGGCAATCGGATAAACGAAGGTATTGCCGACTGCGACCAGTTTGTAGCCGCGATCCTTGATTTGCTGGTCCAGATAAGGTTTGTGCTGGAAGGCGTTCAGATCGATGTCACCTTTGCTCAGCGCTTCGTTTGGCAGCACGTAGTCATTGAACGTTACCAGCTCGACGTCCAGACCGTATTTCTCTTTCGCCACTTTTTGCGCGATTTCGGCGACCTGCTGTTCAGCACCGACAATGACGCCGACTTTAATATGGTTCGGATCTTTTTCTTCTTGACCACAGCCTACCAGAGCCAGAGTACCGATCAGTGCGCCGATTGCTGCGATGGATTTAAATTTTAACGACATATCCCTTCCTCATTAGACTCGCATTTGAAATACGCTTTACCCTTTATCTTTCAAAGCCCAGCGTTGTTGGCTGTGTACGCTCACCCCAATTACTGTTCATGGGGACTCGCTTACTTGCCGACTGGCCAGGTTCTGAAATCTATCGGGTAGATATCAGCGCAGTTGCTGTAAAAACTACTTATGGGTGACGGCCTTGACGATCCGGTCACCGAAGAACTGAATCAGATAAACCAGCACCACTAGTAATACTAATACGGTATTCATTACTGTGGCGTTATAACCGATATAACCGTACTGATAACCAATCTGCCCCAGCCCACCTGCGCCAACAGCGCCGCCCATGGCGGAATAACCCACCAGAGTGATCAAGGTAATGGTGGCGGCGTTAACCAAACCCGGCAGGGCTTCTGGTAACAACACCTTTTTAATGATTTGCATCGGGGTTGCGCCCATCGCACGGGCCGCTTCCACCAAGCCAGAGGGGATTTCCAACAGCGCGTTCTCTACCATACGGGCAATAAAGGGGGCAGCGCCTACGGTCAGTGGCACGATGGCCGCTTGCAGGCCAATCGACGTACCGACGATCAAACGAGTAAATGGAATCATCCACACCAACAGAATAATGAAGGGGATGGAACGGAAAACGTTCACTAACCCAGACAGTGTTCTATATAGCGTATTGTTGGCGGCGATTTGCCCCGGACGAGTCACATACAGCAGCACGCCAACCGGCAGGCCGAGTACGAAACCGAAAAAGCCGGAGACAAAGGTCATCATGACGGTTTCCCACACGCCACGAGCCATTAACCACATCATTGCCTCAGACATAACCCAGAACCTCTACTTTTACCTGATTTTCCTGCAGGAACTTAATCGTTGCCAATGCGTCTTCATCACTGCCGTGGAGCTCAGCGAGCATCACGCCAAATTTGACGCCACCGGCATAGTCCATCTGCGCACTGATGATGTTGTTATTCACGTTGAAACGGCGGGCAGCTTCTGACAGCAGCGGCGCATCAACTGACTGGCCGGTGAATTCCAGACGTAATAGTGGCTGACGGCCACCACTGCGTTCAGGCGCCAGGCGCTTGGCATAGTCATCCGGGATATCCAGGTGCAGCGTGGATTGAATGAACTGCTGGGCCAGCGGGGTTTTCGGGTGCGAGAACACTTCGCTGACACTGTCTTTTTCAATGAGTTGGCCCTGGCTGATAACCGCAACCTGATCACAGATGCGTTTTACCACGTCCATTTCATGGGTGATCAGCAAAATAGTCAGACCAAGACGACGGTTAATGTCTTTCAACAGTTCCAGAATTGAACGTGTGGTGGCCGGGTCCAGGGCGCTGGTGGCTTCATCACACAACAGAACTTTAGGTTGGCTTGCCAATGCACGGGCAATTGCCACGCGTTGCTTCTGGCCGCCTGACAGGTTAGCCGGATAGGCATCATGCTTATCTGACAAACCGACCAGTTCCAACAGTTCGGTCACGCGTTTTTTGATTTCAGCGCGCGGGGTGTTATCCAGCTCGAGCGGCAAAGCAACGTTGCCGAACACGGTACGGGAAGACAGCAGGTTAAAGTGTTGGAAAATCATGCCAATCTGACGGCGTGCGCGCGTCAGTTCGCTTTCAGACAGCGACGTCAGATCCTGTCCGTCGACCAGCACCTGGCCCGAGGTTGGGCGCTCAAGCATATTGGCGCAGCGGATCAAGGTACTTTTACCGGCGCCTGATGCACCGATAACGCCATAAATTTGCCCGGCAGGGACGTGAAGAGTCACGTCAGAGAGCGCGTTAATCGTGCGCGAACCCTGCTGGAACACTTTGGTGATGTTAGAAAGTTTAATCATATTCTTCTTATTTTAGCGTGGTTGCCCGTGGCTAGATAAAAGTAAACCTTGGCGTGGACCAAGGTATGACTCAGATGTTAAGGCGTCTAGACGTCTAAGTCAACGATCAACGCTGTTCTCTTCCGTTCTCAGCATTGGGTAAAACATGCGATACTGTGCACGTTTTCAGGCCCTCAGGAGCAAACCGGTGACACAAAGCGTTCCAGCAATTTTCCTCGATCGTGATGGCACGATTAATGTCGACCATGGCTACGTCCATGAAATCGATAATTTCCACTTTATTGATGGCGTGATTGACGCCTGTCGCGAACTTAAAAAGATGGGCTTTGCTTTGGTATTGGTGACTAACCAGTCTGGCATCGCACGCGGTAAGTTCAGCGAAGACCAGTTTATGTACCTGACTGAATGGATGGACTGGTCGTTAGCCGATCGTGATGTTGATCTGGATGGCATCTATTTCTGTCCACATCATCCAGAAGCAGTAATAGAAGAGTTCCGCCAAGTGTGCGATTGCCGCAAGCCTCAACCTGGCATGTTGTTGCAGGCGCAGCAGGAATTGAACATTGATATGGCTGCTTCTTATATGGTTGGCGACAAACTGGAAGATATGCAGGCGGCAATGGCGGCGGGTGTTGGCACAAAAGTACTGGTGCGTACCGGCAAGCCAGTCACTGAAGAAGGCGAGAAACTGGCAGATTGGGTGTTAAACAGCCTGGCAGACCTGCCGGAAGCCATTAAAAAGCGGGTTTAGTAGACGTTATGCATGAATAGTGAGCGGTCAGATAAAAAGTGAATATTAATCCTTGTCATTCTGAGCCGGCTCCCTATAATGCGCCTCCATCGACACGGAACATGTGAACAACTTCACAGAGTCTCCGGGGTTCGAAGAGAAAAAATC
>NZ_JBXWKI010000010.1:0-214044 GCF_058190535.1 Serratia sp. CoH_134_PS_4 | reverse complement strand
GAACGGTCTGCGTTGTCGGGAAGATACGTGATCTGATCCTTCAACTCAGCAAAAGTTCGATTTATTCAACAAAGCCACTATAAGCGTATACCTACCAAAGAAAGACCACCCGCTCCTGTAAAAGATATTACTGCTCCGGCCACACCAGGAAAAGCATAAGTGAAAAACTTGCTGAATTCGAACTACTACTCAGAGAAGACAAACGATACGAAATCGTAGGAAAGATCCTTCAAAAATGTGGTTAAACAGATAAGGAATCTCACTGATTCCATTTCTAAGATGATTTATAGAGCTTCACAAATACAATGGTAAAAACATCCTTTACAAACCCCTCGCAAGTTTCTCCAAGAAATCCACTGCATATCATATAGATAATATGATAAATTTTTTTTATAAACAGTCTATTGCACTGCTTTACTGTAAGAAAAACCAATCTACATTTCGTCAATCCCTATTTAGTCAAGAAATTATTGATCGTTATTACAGATCAATAAATAAATTATGATAGACAAAACCTATCAACATGCAATCATCGATCGGTACAAGTGATTTTACTTTAACCAGCCATCCATCGAGAATTCCTGTTAAGACCCTGACAAGTTGCAATACAGGAACCTATTGAAAAATGGAGTTAATATGAAAAACGAAACAATAAAGTGCCCGTTCTGCTTTAAAGAAAGCGAACTTGGTGTTCGCATCTGCACAGGATGCCACTCATCTATTACATATGGAGAAGTTTCCCCTTTTGTATCCCTGCTAATAGGATTTATTTTATTAGGTATTGCTTACGTCATACTTTATATAAGTCAAAGTTTTTTAGTAGCTATCGTTATTTTGTTGGTATTAATGATTTCTACAAGATTGTATATTCGTAAAAAATTTGCACACAGAGCAGTTTTCACACACCAACATTAAGAGCAAAAGGGATTTAAAATGAAAACATATGCTATTTTTACAATCATTCTGTCTACTTTTCTTCTTACCGCTTGTAATAGCGAACCCAGTCAAAACGATATCTATAATGTTTTCAAAAGTGTTGTAGATAGATCAAATCAAGTATGAAAGCTCTGAACTCAAGTATTCCAGATAAAGATCTTTTTAAAATCGATTATGTGAAGAAAGTTAGCTGTTCAGAAGAAGCCAACAATGTTTATACTTGCATAGTAGATGCTTCTATTAGCAACATGAAACAAACTAAACCCGTTAAGCTGGTGAAATCAGATGGTATCTGGAAAGAAGTCCAGTAATAAATGATATCATGCAGTCTCAGTTAGCCCCGACTATGGGACTTTTCTATAACCTGATACGATTGTTATACAATCAATAAAACCTAGATTTCAAATTCATTTGAAATAAATAAAATGGCCGATATCATCTATCAGCCATTTTATAACTCAATTATTTTTTAATACATTACTCAATATTAGATTTTCTTGTGCGGAAGTAGAAAGCTGTATCAAATTATTTAAAAAATTAACAAACAAATCATTGAATACTTGCCTTTCATTTAAATCTGTCCAGCCTAAAAGCAAAGCTTCTTCAATTGAGAGCCAAATGATATTTACATGCTCTTCTTCCAAGTAAATTTTAAATCGCTCCTCAGGTGTCCTAAGGGCATGTGACAATATTTTATTTTTGTTATCTGAATCTATGTCTTTATCAAGATGCCAGAATGGTTGTGGCAGTGTAAAATCAATTAGCGAATTAAAAGTGAGTCCCCGAACTTGTGCTGCCTGCATCGTGCTTACGACTTTATGCCCATCTCTCCAAATTTTTAAATCACGAAGTAAATAATTTACTCGTTGATTTCGAGCTTTGCTGTTACCTGTTGGGTATTGAATGTAAGGAGGCCCATCACCATTTTGGCGATAGCGAGCGAGAGTCTTAACACTTACTCCAAGATATAGAGCAGTAAGTTCAACATTTAATGCTGTATCATCCGGCAGTTCCCCAAATAATTTCCAAGCTTCTGTGAAGTCCCTTAGGGTGTCAACTGTTGGCATACTTCCTCCACTCACTAATTTAATTTTGAGTTGATTGTTTAATTATTAACAATTCGTTCAAGCACTCGTTTATTTTTTTTATACTAAGAAAATGCCCTGATACAAAATTATAAGCAAGAAAAGAAATAAAATTATAAAACTTAGGATTTGGTGTGAACTCACATAGCAGAAATGATAAAAATCTTGCTAAGTTTTCTTCGCATGTTAATCCATTCTTTATTTTAATAATAGCATGACAACAAATATAAAAAACTCTATCTATTTTTACACCATATGCATTTATAAAGGAAAAATCTATACCACCAATTTCCCCATTGAATATTTGATTTACTGTATAGCTTTTTTGGAGATATCTAAAAAACAAATGACTCATAAGAGCATATAAATCAATTTGCTCATTAAATCTTCCAGAATATTTTTTAATTAACTCACCTAAAAAATATCCTGTCTCATCATTTTTTGAATACGCTAAACTATAAATATCGTCCAATGATAGAGGATAAGGATACATTCCCACACTATGCAATATTATACCCTTTTCTCGAACGGTATAAGAGATATGTCGGGCCGCTTCATGGATATACTTGTGGAAATCGACAAACTTAATATTTAAAGCTTTATTGAAGAAAATGCATGAAATCAAATCGGCAGTAAAATATGGCGTATTGTTAGTTAAACACGAATAAATATTTTTTAAATAATTATCTCCTACTACTCCGCGTAGTTTTATCAGTTCATTAGGCATATCACCAATCTTTGGATGATATACTTTTATTTGTTTTTGAATGCTGTCAAGATTTTCAATGAAATCTCCGTGATAGCTCTTAATAGTATCAGATGTGTTTATATGAATACTTCCATTTTCATTAATAGCTATCGTTTTGTATTCATCTTCTTTTACTATCTCCAACCAATTCTTGATTGCTTTTACGTCTTCTTCTATTAATAAAAAGTGAATATCTTTATCAACGAAATAATCCACAAATGAGTTCATGCAAATATAACATATTGTGAAAATATCCGTTGCTATGTTATTCTCAATATCTTCACCTCCAGATTCAAAATCTTTTATTTTTATTTTTATATCCGTAAGGCTAATCATTGCTGCTTTGACGGGATCGTTTTTAGCAATCATTTCCATTTTAAAATTTACAGGGAAATTTTCATTTATATATATATCATTATTTTGTTCAGTTTTAGGTAAAATATCTTTTATAACTTTTATCATCTCTTCTGGGTCGTCAGGCAAACTTATAGATTGAAAAATGTCTGACCCATCATTTGATTCATTTCTAATTTCGTAAGCTAACCGAAATACAGCTACATATGCAGGCATTTTTTCTTTCAAAGTTAGCCTTTTCATGCCCAGTTTTTTTACTTCATTTAACTCGCTATTTAGCAATTCTTTTGCGACTGGCGAATCACTACTAATAAAATAATTACTATTCAGAGAAGTATCAACAACAATAAGCTTTGTTAAATCTTTACCTGTATCATTATAGTGAACACCACAAACCACACCATCCACATCCTCAGAAGGAATAAACTCTTGATTACTTTTCTTTGACCTCATAATCTGCGTACAAATATGCGATACAAACATATAGTTTTTTTCTGGAGAATCCAAAAAAAATTTAATAGCTAAATCATGACCAAAGTTTGTATATCCCAGCGATATAATTTTATCACTTAATCCTAGCAGACTATTAGTTGGTTCATTAAATTTTTTATAATCAATATTATTTACAACTTCTTCTACCGCTGAAAAATCTCCAACTTTTTCAAAGAAATGGAGTTTTAACCTTATAAAATCAAGATCCTGATTCGTATTATGTTCTTCAATTAACGACAATGCCTTTTCCATTTCATTGTGGGAGAAATAGATAGATAATGCCATTGTATGTATTGATATAGGTTTATCTTTGTTATCAACAATATCATAAAGAGAACTAAATGCTTGATACAAACCTGTTTCGAATAATCCAATAAGATATTGATAGACAATTGGAGAACACCAGTAGGAATGTTTACTATCGAAATATTTCCCCATTATTACGCATAACTGTTCATTTCTCTCAATATCTCTCAAATCCTCTGAAATATTATATATAAATGCTGAATTTATTGATTTAAAATCATTATTGTCATAATTAACGATCTCCTCAATAATATCATCTACTATCTTACTATTTCTTCTGCTTACATCATTTTTCTCGATGTATAAATATAGTTTCAACTTTGAGAAAAGCTCACTCAACTTTCCTGTATCCGTTTGTAATGAGCCGCCTTTATCGATCCAATCAATTAAACTGGTATCTTCTATCAGTCCTCTCACAAGGATAAAGTCTGATAACGAAATAAAATTATTAGATAGAACTCCTTTAATTACACTATCCTTATAAGCATTATCATTCCGACATTTTTTAATAATATTAATTGGATGGTTTTCTTGCCCTTGATCATTAAGGTGTAATACACGAAAATCATTAGCGAACTCATGGTCTATCTTGTCAACGGATTCTATATTCTTTATGCATATATCTCTCAATCGTTCGTCTGATTCTTTCGTAAACAAATAACAGGGAACAATTACATTAAAAAGCCTAAGATCACTTCCTTCGCTCTCAGTATATAATTTGAGTGTTTCTTCTATTTGGTTCGAAATTCGATCTTTTTCTTTTTGTGATAACAGCCAGTAATCGTCACCAACTATGTCTTGATTAAGTAACATACCTCTTGCGAACAAATGTATAACTCTTGAATTATAACTTGGGAAATAGTCCACTAAGAAAGTAGCTACATCTAATGCAGTCTCGAAACTTTTGACTCTGAACAAACCTGAGATCAGACCAATCAATTCCTCTTCGGTTAAACCATGCTTCCCTGTTGAGGCTCTCTCCTGCAAAACTTCTTCACTTAGTGTTAACTCAAACAACAAAGCCCTACTAAAAGGGCCTTTAACATCTGTTGCATTATACCTCTCTATCATTCTATCTTTGCCAAACTTGTTAAATTCAAGTCTTAATAATAAAGATAGTGATAGATCTTTTATCATTTCATTATTGGATGATAAAGCTATATCATTAAGAACGGAAAAATCCACATGAGAATTCGCGTCTTCTACTAAATCAGCCTTTATTCTCAGCAGTACAAAAAGATCATTAATTTCTTTTGTTTGATTTTTAATAGATAAAATTAAATCAATTTTTGTTTTTGCATCCACTATTTTCCTATTGGATATATCACTTAATATTTTTTTAACAGGTTCTCTAAGGTCTTCTGGCACTGTTGAATTAATGAAAGTGTTATAATTCTCAATAAATAAATTTTTATCACGAGCAACATTATCTCCTTTTCCATAATGTGCCTGATTCAAACTTTCCATCACTCATTCTTCCCATTAATGATTTTATCTCTTCCAACATTATCACCTGTCCCATAGTGTGTTTGTTTTATTGAGACTATTGATGCGTTAGGGATATTTTCAAGTACATTCATCACTTCCGGGCTGGCTTTTAAATGTTTTTCAATAGCTTTTTCACTCATATCATCATTAACATTTAATTTTTCTATTTTTTCTGCTAAAAGTTCAGCATTTTCATCACTTGTAATAAATTCAGTTAGTTTCTTTTTAATATTATCTTTTGTGAAAGATATTCCAGCCAGCAATAAATCATAGATAGCCCTTGAAACTATTGCTGTGGTAATAGGTCCCATAATTTAGTCCTCGCGTGGTTTGTTTACTCGTTTAGGGGTGGGTATTTAGCTGATGCAAGAATATCATTATACAACTTAGGGCTACTTTTCAAGATATGCAACTCAATCTTTTGTAACGCATCAAAGACTCGATCTTCGTCAGGAACGGCATATCTCTCAGTCGGATCAGTTGTGTTTCGGTGATTGAGTAGCCTCTTTACAACAGCATATGTAACAAGTTCCTCAGCAACACGGCCAAAAGTCCTGCGAAGATCGTGCATACCAAGTTTGACAATACCTGCTTCTGCACAAAGGTACTCTCTCAAACTTTTGCTGTCCGAGTAATGACCCACTTTGTTTCGTGAAGAGCGGGCTGGAAAAACCCACTTCTGTTTATCCTTTTGGGATATCGTATCGTTCACTATGTCCCTTCTATCTTCCAGAATAATTTTGACTGCATCACAAATCGGAAGCTCGTGATCATTTCTGTTCTTAGTGTCGTAGAATCGAATGAGCCGATTTTCAAGATCTACATAGCTTGTCGTTTTAGCTTCTTCACTGGTTAAAGCTTCTCTCCAACACAAAGAAGCTGTTTCTCCTTTCCTGGCACCTAACAGGACTGTCAGTAGTAGATAGTCGCACCCAAGCCGGTTGAAGCTTCTCTTGTTGTACAATACTGTTAAAAATCGTCCAAGAGTATCTTTTGGCGAAAGCGGATTTCTGACACCTTTCGCTTTGTAGCTGTCTTCAAGCTCAGAACGAGTCCTGAACTTCTTCTGCACTTTCAGTATTGAAAATGGATTGTATGACAGCGATGGTTGCCGTTGTTGTGTCTGGGCATTACTCGATTCGATATCGATTGCATGTCTGACAGCAACATTTGCCCACCGGAAGGTCTGTTCCGCTGCTGTCCTGGCTCTGCTTGCAATTTCATCAAACTTACGAAGGATCTCATTACCAGAAAGATCTTTAACTCTCAGACCAGACCACTCGGAAAGCCTCTTCTCTGCTTTGTTCAGCACATTAAGTGTGTTCTGTTTAGCTGGTTTCGATCTTCCTAACAGATGTTGACGATATTGAGCAAACACTTCACTCATAGTGAGTTCAGAAACATCTGCTTCTCGTTTAATTTTGTTAGGGTTTCTCTTTGTTGCGATCATTGTCTGAACCAACTGCCGGGCTGCTTCACGAGCTTGATCAATACTCGGAAAATCAGAAACATTGCCAACTTTTACTTTCAGCACAGAACTTGGTTTCTTACCATCAGTCACACTACGATTACCGGAAGACACTCTTCGCTGGATTACATAGGTTTTTTTCGTCAAACTCACCTTAACACCGAATCCCACAGGAGATTCCCTGTGATCATCAAAGACTATGTAAGGTTTTTGGTCAGGGTTAGCTTCGAAAACGACTTTTCCTGCATCGTTAAGAGTAGGCTTCACACTGATGCTTAACTTGTTGAGAATAAAAGACTGACTGAGAGTTGTTTTCAAAGTATCACCATTTTTTGTAGCCCATGGATGATTAGAAAGTAACCTATTACACTCCAGGCTACAAGTGAGCTACAAACTAATTGGTTTATGTGCGTTTAAACGATATTTATCTAGGGCCACATGAGCACTTGAAAGAATGAAAAATGAGTAAAATCAACATGAATGATGTCATTGATAAGGACTTCTCTAGCCATACGCCTATGATGCAGCAGTACCTGCGCCTCAAGGCCGAACACCCTGAAATCCTGTTGTTCTATCGCATGGGTGACTTTTACGAGCTGTTTTACGATGACGCCAAGCGCGCTTCTCAGCTGTTGGATATTTCGCTGACCAAACGCGGCGCCTCAGCAGGCGAACCTATCCCAATGGCTGGTGTACCGCACCATGCGGTAGAGAACTATCTGGCCAAACTGGTGCAGCTCGGTGAATCTGTCGCCCTGTGTGAGCAAATCGGCGATCCCGCCACGAGTAAAGGCCCGGTTGAGCGTAAAGTCGTGCGTATCGTCACCCCAGGCACCATCACCGACGAAGCGCTGTTACAAGAGCGTCAGGATAACCTGCTGGCCGCCATCTGGCAGGACGCACGCGGCTTTGGCTACGCCACGCTAGATATCAGCTCCGGCCGTTTCCGGGTTGCCGAACCGGCAGATATCGAAACCATGGCGGCAGAATTGCAGCGCACGAATCCCGCCGAATTGCTTTACCCTGAAACCTTTGAACAAATGTCGCTGATTGAACAGCGCCACGGCCTACGCCGCCGCCCACTGTGGGAATTTGAACCCGAAACCGCACGCCAGCAGCTTAACCTGCAGTTCGGCACCCGCGATCTCACCGGCTTCGGCGTTGATCAAGCCCATCAGGCACTGCGAGCCGCCGGCTGTCTGTTGCAGTACGTTAAAGATACCCAACGCACCTCATTACCCCATATTCGAGGCATCACCATGGAACGCCAGCAGGACGGCATTATCATGGATGCCGCCACACGGCGTAACCTTGAACTCACCCAGAGCTTGTCCGGCGGCACTGAAAATACGCTTGCGGCAATCCTCGATTGCAGTGTGACCGCGATGGGCAGCCGTATGCTCAAGCGTTGGTTGCATATGCCCACTCGCGATATCAAGGTGCTGAATAATCGCCAACAGGCGATTGGCGCACTGCAGGATATCTATGCCGACCTTCAGCCTTCTCTGCGACAAGTTGGCGATCTGGAACGTATATTGGCTCGTCTGGCTCTGCGCAGCGCCCGCCCTCGTGACCTGGCACGGATGCGCCACGCTTTCCAGCAGTTGCCGGATATCCACGCACTGCTGAAGGGTGTGGATACCCCGCATGTACAGCACTTGCTATCACAAGTCGGTCAGTTTGATGAACTGCAGGATTTGCTGGAACGTGCCGTGGTTGAAGCCCCACCGGTTCTGGTACGTGACGGTGGTGTTATCGCGCCCGGCTACAACAGCGAGCTGGACGAGTGGCGCGCCCTGGCCGATGGTGCCAGCGACTACCTCGACCGTCTTGAAATTCGCGAACGTGAAAAGCTGGGGTTGGATACGCTGAAGGTCGGCTTCAATGGCGTACATGGCTATTACATCCAGGTTAGCCGCGGGCAAAGCCATCTGGTGCCAATCCACTACGTGCGCCGACAGACGTTGAAAAACGCCGAACGCTACATTATTCCCGAACTGAAAGAGTATGAAGACAAGGTTCTCACGTCGAAAGGGAAAGCACTGGCGATCGAAAAAGGGTTATACGAAGAGCTGTTCGATTTGCTGCTACCACATTTAGGTGAATTGCAGCAAAGCGCCGGGGCACTGGCCGAACTGGACGTACTGGCTAACCTGGCCGAACGTGCAGAAACACTGAATTACGCCTGCCCGACCATGAGTGAACAGCCGGGAGTTCGCATCACCGAAGGCCGCCACCCGGTAGTCGAACAGGTACTGAGCGAGCCCTTTATTTCCAACCCACTGTCTCTGTCGCCTCAGCGTCGTATGTTGATCATCACTGGTCCTAATATGGGGGGTAAAAGCACCTATATGCGACAAACAGCGCTGATCGTGTTGATGGCACATATCGGCAGCTACGTGCCGGCGAGTAAGGCCGTTATCGGCCCGGTTGACCGCATCTTTACGCGCGTTGGTGCCGCGGATGACCTGGCCTCCGGCCGCTCTACCTTTATGGTGGAGATGACTGAAACAGCCAATATCCTGCATAACGCCACTGAAAACAGCCTGGTATTGATGGATGAAATTGGCCGCGGTACGTCAACCTACGACGGTTTATCCCTGGCTTGGGCCTGTGCCGAAAACCTGGCCAACCGCATTAAAGCCATGACGCTGTTCGCCACCCATTACTTTGAGCTGACGACCCTGCCGGAGAAAATGGAAGGCGTGGTTAACGTACACCTGGATGCGCTGGAACATGGCGACACTATCGCCTTTATGCACAGCGTACAGGACGGTGCAGCCAGCAAGAGTTATGGTTTGGCTGTGGCCGCACTGGCCGGTGTGCCACGTGAGGTAATCAAACGTGCACGGCAGAAGTTACGTGAGCTGGAAGCTATCTCAAGCCATACAGCCAGCGGCACCGTTGACGCGACCCAGATGACGCTGCTAAATGAGGAAAGCTCACCGGCAGTCGAAGCGCTCGAGGCGCTGGATCCGGATTCGCTGTCGCCACGCCAGGCGCTGGAGTGGATTTACCGCCTGAAAGGTATGGTCTAACCCGCGTATCATTTTGCGGGCATAAAAAAACGGTGAGCATTATGCTCACCGTTTTTATTTTAATGCGATTCACCTTCCAGCGTTACTCGCGGAACAGTGCCTCAATACTCAGGCCCTGCATCTGCAGAATTTCACGCAGGCGACGCAAACCTTCAACCTGGATCTGACGTACACGCTCACGAGTCAGGCCAATCTCACGACCTACATCTTCGAGCGTTGCCGCTTCGTAGCCCAACAGACCAAAACGACGTGCCAGCACTTCACGCTGTTTAGCGTTCAGTTCGAACAGCCACTTAACGATGCTCTGCTTCATGTCATCGTCTTGTGTGGTGTCTTCCGGTCCGTTGTCTTTTTCGTCCGCCAAAATGTCCAGCAACGCTTTCTCTGAATCCCCGCCCAACGGCGTATCAACAGAAGTGATACGTTCGTTCAGACGCAGCATACGGCTGACATCATCGACCGGCTTGTCGAGTTGCTCTGCAATCTCTTCTGCGCTCGGTTCATGATCCAGTTTATGAGAAAGTTCGCGCGCGGTGCGCAGATAGACATTCAGTTCTTTGACAATGTGGATAGGCAAGCGGATGGTACGGGTTTGGTTCATGATCGCCCGTTCAATCGTCTGCCGGATCCACCAGGTTGCGTAAGTCGAGAAACGGAAACCACGTTCTGGGTCAAACTTTTCCACTGCGCGGATCAGACCGAGGTTACCCTCTTCAATCAGATCCAGCAGCGCCAGGCCGCGATTGCTGTAACGGCGGGCGATTTTCACCACCAACCGCAGGTTACTTTCAATCATTCGGCGGCGGGACGGCACGTCACCGCGCAGTGCACGCCGCGCAAAATAAACTTCTTCCTCTGCGGTCAGCAGCGGAGAATAGCCGATTTCGCCAAGATAGAGCTGCGTCGCATCCAATACGCGTTGGGTCACGCCTTGTGACAACAACTCTTCTTCCGCTAGATCACTCTCACTGGCCTCTTCTTCAACCAGTGCTTTTTCGTCGAATGATTCCGCTTCCGTTGCGTTCTCGTCGAAATCCGCATCATCATGTAACTCGTTAACTTTCAGCGTATTTTGGCTCATATGCTGCTCCTACCCGTGATACCGCGAGCAGAATACAGCGTATTCTGCCCAATCTATCGCTGCGGAAGATAACGCAGCGGGTTTACGGATTTCCCCTTGTAACGAATTTCAAAATGCAAACGTACTGAACTGGTTCCGGTGCTACCCATGGTGGCTATTTTTTGACCCGCCTTCACTTCTTGTTGTTCCCGGACCAGCATTGTGTCGTTGTGAGCGTAGGCGCTCAGGTAATCATCATTGTGTTTAATGATGATTAGATTACCGTAACCCCGTAAAGCGTTGCCTGCATACACTACACGACCATCGGCGGTAGCGAGAATCGGCTGCCCACGGGACCCGGCGATATCGACTCCTTTATTCCCACCTTCTGATGAGGAAAAGTTATCAATAATCTTACCGTCAGTAGGCCATCTCCAGGTACTTACTGGGGCACTATTGCTGACGGTGCTGCTCACTGGTGGAGCAACGACCGGTGCGGTAACAGGGGCTGTTGCGGTAGTTACCGCCACTGCGCCTGCTGCAGGTAACATCTTACCTACATTCTGTTTACCCGAGTTATCAGAATACGCGTTAGTTGATTGAGAATCAACCGTTGCAGTTTGTATCTGAGTGCTCGATGGCGGCTTAGGAACACCGCCGCTGGTCGCGTCTGTTGCCGCCAACATGCCGCCGTTTCCGTTGGCAGAACCATTACCAAGCTGAATGTTTTGACCCACATTCAGGCTGTATGGTTCAGGAATATTATTGCGCTGAGCCAGGTCACGGTAGTCGTTACCGGTGATCCAGGCGATATAAAACAGCGTGTCTCCGCGCTTAACCGTATAGGTATTACCGCTGTAGCTCCCTTTGGGAATCGACGTGTAACTGCGGTTGTAAACAATATGGCCTTCAGAGCTCACCGGCACACCGGCATTGTTGGATGCGGCAGATCCGCCACCGTCCACACTACTGATAGGGGCCGATGTCGACGCGTTGTTTGTACAACCCGCCAACCACAAACTTACCATCGTACACACCGCAACCCGGCGTAATGTAATCATTGGGCTTCCCGTGCTCATGCTTCCCCCATGACAGCAATATCAGCGATATATCCAAAATACCCTTTACATCGTAGCTGAGCTTTTACCATTCTCTCAGTTTCTACCATGAAAGGTGCCCGCGGCCGATCCCTGAACGTCAGGAAATTTCATGCCCGAGCCTCAAAACAGCGCGCCAATGCTAACCACATTAGCGGTGCTGCACCATAAGACAACTACGCAGAAAGGCAATTGTATTGAAAATTAGTTTTATTGAAACGGTAAAACCTTAACCAGAGGTGATGAAAGTGCAACAGATTTCGTATCCTGTCGAAAATTCAGACAATCGCTAGGCTAACTCACCCTTAACCAAGGGTACAAAGCGCACGGCTTCGACGATATCGACGACAAACTCGCCCCCTTGCCGTTGAATGCGCTTGAGGATTTGAGACTGCTCACCCACTGGCAATACCAGAATGCCGCCGTCATCTAACTGCTCCATCAACGCGGGGGGGATTTCCGGCGGCGCGGCAGTGACAATAATGGCATCAAACGGACCACGAGATGCCCAGCCCTGCCAGCCATCACCGTGACGAGTTGAAACATTGTGAAGATCAAGTTGCTTCAGGCGGCGTTTGGCCTGCCATTGCAACCCTTTGATGCGTTCAACGGAGCAAACATGTTGCACCAGATGCGCCAAAATAGCGGTTTGATAGCCAGAGCCGGTACCTATCTCCAACACCCTTGACGTGGGTGTCAGGTTCAGGAGTTCGGTCATCCGTGCGACCATATAAGGCTGGGAGATCGTTTGGCCAGACCCGATGGGCAACGCAGTATTCTCATAGGCTTTGTGTTCAAGTGCTTCATCAACAAAACGTTCGCGCGGCACCGCCTCGATCGCCTGCAGCAACCGCTCGTCCCGGATCCCTTGTTGACGCAGCTGCGTCAGCAATGTTTGCATACGCTTGTTCACCATTCCCCGCCAACCCCTGCTTTGGTTAACCACGTTTTTACCACGTCTTGGGCCGTATAGGCGGTTAAATCCACCTGCAATGGTGTGATTGCCACGTAACCCTGCTCAACCGCAGCGAAGTCCGTGTCCGGCCCGGCATCAAACTTATCACCCGGTGGCCCAATCCAATAGAGGTTTTGCCCACGTGGATCCTGCTGGCAGAACACTTTGTCGGCAGGGTGTCGGCTACCGCAGCGTGTCACGCGAATTCCCTTGATCTGTTCCAAGGGTAAATCAGGCACGTTGATATTCAGAATTTTACCGGTACGTAACGGCTCACGCTGTAGCGCTCGCAGTATCCGGCAGGTAATCACTGCGGCAGTAGCATAATGCTGGTGGCCGTTCAGCGACACCGCCAGCGCCGGTAAACCCAAATGGCGTCCTTCCATGGCGGCGGCAACAGTACCGGAATAAATAACATCATCACCCAAATTAGGGCCGGCGTTGATACCAGAAACCACGATATCCGGCGCGGGTTGCATCAGAGCATTCACGCCCAGATACACGCAATCGGTCGGCGTCCCTTGCTGTACGGCAATATCCCCATTGGGCATCGTCAGGGTGCGCAATGGGGATTCCAGCGTCAACGCATTGGAAGAACCGCTGCGGTTACGATCGGGCGCTACAACTTGTACTTCGGCGAACTCACGCAGTGCCGCCGCCAGCACCTGAATGCCTGGGGCGGTCACGCCGTCGTCATTACTCAGCAATATCCGCATATGAGGTTATCTTCTTTTTATCTCTCAACCAGACCCCTTGCAACGCGGCCCAGCATGTAAATACTTGGTAGAAAGTGCCTAAAAGGAGGCGCTTAACCAGCAGATATTATGTTTACTCCCCCCGGCATGTCCAGTCACCAAGGGAAAAGCCCCCCAATGCTGCAACCCTGCCCACAGAGAATATCTGAAGATCATCACGCAATCCTTACGAAAACCTGACAATACGGTCGCACTCAAGTAAAATCGTAATTCAATAACTTCAAGGTTTCTCTCCTCAATGCCAATAACAAGACTAAAATATTTAGATGGTTTACGTGGTGTGTTTGCGTTAACTGTCGCGCTAAGCCATTTTTTTGGTAGTCAATATGGGTGGAATGACTATCCCTTCCAAAATGCGTATATATCCGTTGATTTCTTTTTTATTCTTTCGGGTTTTGTTTTGTCACATGTTTATGGCCAAGCCTTATCATCAGGCTTAATGAGTGATAGAAAGTTTATCTTCTATCGCTTCGCACGGATGTACCCGCTGCATATTGCCACTATGATTATCGTTGGTATCATTTATCTGCTGACCCAACGAGGTTTTCCCTTTGACGAGCCATTTATTTCTGGCATTGCAAATATTTTTCTTCTGCAGAATATGGGTTTTGTCAACAACTGGAACTGGAATGATCCTAGCTGGTCAATCTCAGTCGAGTTTTGGGTTTCCGTATTTTTGGTTCCTTGGTGTATCCGTCGTGTAAAAACCAACCTTCTGCTATTTATTTCCTTAATGTGTTACACCGTTTTATATACATCATTCGGTTCACTGATGGTCGCTCATGAAATGATGTACGGTATTGTCACCTCAGGCTTTGTTAGATGCATCGCCGGCGTCACACTGGGGATCGCAGTTTGTAGAATGGCCCAAGGAATGAGGCCAGTAGGACTTACCCACATACAGAAATCTATCATTGGTTGCCTTGACGTCATTCTTTTCGCAACCGTTGTATACTTAGTTTATCAAAAGACTCCGATTGGAAAACTTAGCTTCTTACCGATTCCACTTATCGCGTTACTCATTTTAAGCTTGGCAACACTAAGTTCGTGGTTCCATCAGATTATCAGTAGTCGAATTCCAGCTTGGCTCGGTGATATCAGCTACTCTGTTTACCTTATACATACTCCTATTATTTTGATCATGGGAGCGATACTCTCCCCACTAAACTTACCATTCGGAATAAAATTCGTCGTTTTTGTTGCGTTGACATTATTCTTATCACAACTCACTCATCGCTTCTTTGAGAAGCCCTGTTATGAATGGTTAAAAAAGCGTTTCTCCGAACAATCGCAAGCCAATGTGAAAGAGATAAAATTAAATGCAGAAAAAAAATTAGCCAATCAACGCTAAGGTATCTGATAAAAAAACCTGCTTTCGCAGGTTTCTTATTACTCGCTAATGTCCGTATCACTGTTGTCCTGCCGCATAATTTCGCGCACCACGCTGGTGGCGAAACTGCCGGCAGGTAGCCAAAAACGCAGTTCAACGGTGGCATCGTCCCACCAGTCCCACTGCATATTTTTTGGCTGTAACAACAGCGCACGGCGTGCCGGATCAACGCGCTCGCGCGTTAATAGCGCCATCAGTTCAGGTTGTTCCAGCAGGCATTGCTGTTCAAAACTCAACGCCTCCCCGGCAGTGCCTGGTTCGCCGTCACCCGGCAGGGGAGCCGTAATCAGCAATTCACCGGCATCAAGCCGTTGCTGTAAAGTATCCAGCTCGTCCGCTTTGGCAACAAACCAGCTACCACGGCCGCTGAGCTGCAAGGCATCGCCTTCAAGCACAGTGTGTTGCTGCTGATTAGCCAAACGTCGACTTGCAATCAGGTTAAACAGTGCACTACGACTGGCGGACAGATAAAAGCTGCGTTTACTGCGTTCTTTTACCCGGATCTCATCCTTCGCCCAACGCCGTGCCATCACCAGGTTATTTCCGCCACGGCCAAAACGCTGGCTGCCAAAGTAGTTTGGGACGCCACCGGCCGCAATCGCCTGCAGGCGAGATTCAACATCCTGGCGATCGGAAATATGGCGCAGCACTAACGTGAAGGCATTGCCTTTCAGCGTGCCGATGCGCATTTTGCGTAGATGGCGGGCACTGGCCAGAACTTCGCAGCCTTCCAGTGAGAACTGGGTGAAATCGGGAGTTTCTTTCCCCGGTAGATGCAGACAGAACCACTGCTCGGTCACGGCATGGCGATCTTTCAGACCGGCATAGCTGACAGAGCGGGCATGAATACCCGCAAAACGCGCCAGGTAATCTGCGACAAACTGAGTGTTACATCCATTTTTACGGATGTTCACCAACACATGTTCGCCTTCCCCGTCCGGCTCAAAGCCCAGGTCTTCCACCACCACGAAATCTTCCGGGTTGGCTTTCAGCACGCCAGTGCTCTGCGGCTGGCCGTGGAGCCAGGTCAAGTTAGCCATATCCATGCAGTTATTCCTTGATCAACAAGGCAACCGCTTCGCAGGCAATGCCCTCACCGCGTCCGGTAAAACCGAGCTGTTCGGTAGTGGTGGCCTTAACGTTGACATCGTCCATATGGCACTGCAGGTCTTCCGCCAGGAAAATACGCATTTGCGGGATATGCGGCGCCATTTTAGGTGCCTGAGCAATAATGGTAATGTCCAAATTCCCCAGACGATAGCCTTTCGCACGGATACGCTTCCAGGCTTCGCGCAGCAGCTCACGGCTGTCGGCACCTTTGAAAGCGGGGTCGGTATCCGGGAACAGTTTACCAATATCCCCCAGCGCCGCCGCACCCAACAAGGCATCGGTCGCTGCATGCAGCGCTACATCACCGTCGGAATGGGCCAGCAAACCTTTCTCATAAGGGATACGAACACCACCGATCACCAGCGGCCCTTCGCCACCAAATTTATGTACGTCAAAACCGTGACCGATACGCATGATGCGCTCCTTAATTGTCCAACTGAGTTAAATAAAATGCTGCCAGCGCCAAATCTTCTGGTCGCGTGACTTTAATGTTGTCCGAACGCCCGGTCACCAACAGCGGATGATAGCCGCAATGCTCTAGGGCTGAGGCTTCATCAGTGACTGTTGCACCTTCATCCAGCGCCCGCTGCAAACAGAGTTTAAGCAACGCCAATGGAAATAGCTGTGGTGTCAATGCATGCCACAGGTCCTGACGATCAACGGTATGTGAAATTGCGTTGCGACCCGCTTCGGCGCGCTTCATGGTATCACGCACCGGCGCAGCCAAAATCCCGCCCACATCGCTGTGCTCAGTAATCGCCAGCAGACGTTCAAGATCGTCTGCATGCAGACATGGCCGAGCCGCGTCGTGCACCAGAACCCATTTAGCGTCGCCGGCCAGTTGTAGCCCGGCCATTACCGAATCAGCGCGTTGTTGACCGCCGATGGTCACCCGCACACGAGGATCTTTTGCTATGGGTAACTGGCGGAACTGCTGGTCATCAGGGCCGATCGCGACAATCACCTGAGGAATACGCGGATGCCGCAACAATGCATGGATCGCGTGTTCGAGAATGGTTTGATGGCCGATCGTTAAATACTGCTTCGGGCAATCCGCCTGCATACGGCTGCCAATACCGGCAGCGGGCAGGACGGCAATCACCGATGGAAAGGTTCCTGCGGAGTGATTCATGCGTTACTTTTGTAGGTTATTTTGCGAGGAGGACGCCGCGTTGCGTCTGGATTGATCAGGAACCAAACGATAGAAAGTCTCACCGGGCTTAATCATGCTCAGTTCATTGCGCGCACGCTCTTCGATCGCTTCCTGACCGCCGTTCAAATCGTCGATTTCGGCGAACAGCTGATCGTTACGCGCTTTCAATTTTGCATTGCTGCCCTGTTGGAGCGCAACGTCATCATTGACCCGCACATAATCGTGAACACCATTTTTGCCCAGCCACAGTGAATACTGTAACCAACCGAGCAATGCCAGCAATAACAGCGTAAGTTTTCCCATCTCCGCCCCCTGAAAAACCGCCTAATCATCCCACAACTTTTCGTTGGACTCCACACTGGGAACGGCATTTCACCGCCAAATTCAGAGTAGGATGAGAATTTCCTCAGTTTATAACCTAAATTCGAGCCGAAAGCGGCAAAAAAAAGCACTTTCGCCCATTCGTAAACCTACCAGATAAAGCAGCACGCTCTCATTTAGCAATTTCCCCGTTATGCAGTAAGAAAAACTGGCTGATTCCACATTTGACCAACGCTTCTTCCAAACACCAACAGAAATTGCATATTTAACACCATTAAAAAATCCATCATCAGGTAGGAGTTGTATTTTTATTCATTAAAGATTATTTTTATGCACCAATAGTGCATAAATAAACTTCAAGCACGACATTTAATTACCGGGGATATCGATGTTAAAACACCTAGTTCTGATTGGCGCCTGTCTGGCCGCCACCCTGTCGGCGTCAGTCCTGGCGGCTGAACCGACTTATGTCGTCGGCTCCGGCGGCACCTATCGTCCCTTCGAGTTTGAAAACAGCAGCAAACAGCTGGAAGGTTTTGATATTGATATTATCAAGGCGGTGGCCAACGCAGAGGGCTTTCAAGTCAAGCTGGTAAATACGCCGTGGGAAGGCATCTTTGCCACGCTAAACTCCGGCGATCGTGACATCATTATTTCGGGTATCACCATTACCGACAAACGTAAGCAAATGGTCGACTTTTCCGCACCTTATTTCCCGGCTGAACAGGCTATTGTCGTACCCAAAGAGTCCACCGTGGATTCTATCGCTGCACTCAAAACCTTGAAGGTCGGCGTTGTGAACTCCAGTACCGGCGACATTGTGGTGTCCGACACGCTGGGCAAGAACAGCACCGCCATTAAGCGTTTCGACAATACGCCGCTGATGTTACAGGAATTGTATGAAGACGGTATTGGCGCCGCGGTCGGCGACGTCGGGGTAGCCAAGTTCTACATCAAGACCCACCCGGATAAAGAATTCAAATTGGTGTCCGACGCAAAATTCGAACGCCAATATTTCGGTATCGCCGTCGCCAAAGGCAACGACGAACTGCGCGGTAAGATTAACGCCGGTCTGAAGAAGATCGTTGCTGACGGGACCTACGCCAAAATCTACCAGACCTGGTTTGACAGCAACGTCCCTACGCTGCCCGTCGAGTGAACCAACGGATGCCAACCTGCCGATCGGCAGGCGTAACGAGCTAGCCATAGCGGGTGCGGGCAGTGCACAGCCACCGGAGTGGACATGCAGTCCATGAGGATGGCGATCACTGCCCAATCTCAATATGGCGACGCGCAGTAGCCTGAACTCGCTAAAAAAGGAACGAGAAAGTGAATTTCCGTTGGGAGATTATCCAAGAGTATGCCCCATTGTTTATGGAAGGCGCCTGGATGACCATCAAATGCACCATTATCTGCGTGATACTGGGTACCACCTGGGGTCTGATCCTCGGGCTAGGTCGTCTGGCGCAAGCGCCGCACGGCATCTGGAAACCTATCTTGCATTACGGCGTACAATGGCCCGTGCGCATTTACATCAGCGCCTTTCGCGGTACGCCACTGTTTGTGCAGATTATGGTGGTGCACTTCGCATTGGTGCCGTTGTTTATCAATCCCCGTGACGGCCTGCTGGTCACCAGCGGCCTGATGAGCAGCGACTTCGCCCGCGCACTGCGCTCAGATTACGGCGCGTTTCTTTCCTGCGTCGTGGCGATTACGCTCAATGCTGGCGCTTACGTCTCGGAAATCTTCCGTGCAGGCATTCAGTCAATCGATCGTGGGCAGATGGAAGCGTCGCGCTCACTGGGCATGAGCTACGGCAAAACCATGCGCAAAGTGATCTTGCCACAGGCATTCCGTCGCATGTTGCCTCCGCTGGGCAATAACGCCATTGCCATCGTCAAGGATTCCTCATTGGCCTCCGCCATCGGCCTTGCAGACCTGGCCTATGCAGCCCGTACCGTTTCGGGAGCTTATGCCACCTACTGGGAACCCTATCTGACAATTTCATTGGTCTATTGGGTCCTCACCTTCCTGCTTTCGCTGATGGTGCAACACATGGAAAAGAGGTTTGGGAAAAGTGATTCGCGTACATAACCTGCAAAAACAATTTGGCGATAGCCATGTGCTGCGAGGTATCTCCTGCGAGATCGCGGCAAACGAAGTGATCTGCGTCATAGGCCCATCAGGATCGGGTAAAAGCACTTTCCTGCGCTGCATCAATGCGCTGGAGACGCTTTCTGGCGGTGAGATTATGGTCAACGGCTTTGCCATACACAGCCAGAAAACCGATCTCAATAAAATGCGTGAAAGCGTCGGCATGGTGTTTCAGCGTTTTAACCTGTTCCCGCATATGACGGTGTTGGAAAACATCATCATGGCGCCGATGGGCGTGAAAAAGTTGTCACGCGCAGACGCCATCCTGCGTGCCGAAGCCTTGCTCCGCAAGGTGGGCCTGCTGGACAAGATTGACGCCTATCCCAATAGTCTGTCAGGTGGTCAGCAACAGCGCGTGGCCATTGCTCGTGCGCTAGCGATGGAGCCGAAAATCATGCTGTTCGACGAGCCCACCTCAGCGCTCGATCCCGAGCTGGTTGGCGAAGTGCTGGCGGTAATGAAATCATTGGCGCACGAAGGTATGACCATGGTGGTGGTAACCCATGAAATGGGCTTCGCCCGTGAAGTGGCCGATCGGGTATTGTTTATTGATCAAGGGATCATTCAGGAAGAAGGGACACCACAGCAGATTTTCAGTCACCCTGCCAACCCAAGAACTCAGGCTTTTCTAAGCAAAGTTTTGTAACCTTCAGCACGGCTTTGCAATGCGTCGGGCGCAGGAGACTGCGCCTGACTCTGTCACCAGCCGGTCAAAAAACTGAATACCAGCCAGAACAGACAAAGCACAATAGTCCCCGTCAGCAGCAACGTCAGGATCAAGCGTCCACGCAGCAGCATGCTAAGTGTAATGCCTATCAGTACCGAAACCGGCATCAGGGCCAGGAAGAACGGCCAGGTATAGAGCAGGAAGAAGAGTGTGTTAGAGCCGTAGACCAAAAACGGCACCGCGAACGCCAGCCAGTAGAAAACAAAGCCGCAGACGCCGCCCAGGAAAGAATAAGAGGGTTCCTCTTTCTCCTGGTTTGAGTCAATCAAGATTGGCGAGACATTTTGCATAGTGATCCCTGGTTATTCGGCACGCTCTTCGGCGGGCTTAGCGTAAAAAGCGTATGACGCAAAAACGCCACACGCTTTTCTGAATTCAGGGTTTGATAATAGCCCGACCACGCAGTACGTCTAACAATTGCGCAATCAAATTTGTTACCAATTGTTGGCCATCAAGATGAATATCCGGCCGTTCCGGTGCCTCATAAACCGCGTCAATTCCGGTGAAATTTCTCAGCTCACCGGCACGGGCTTTTTTGTACAATCCTTTTGGATCACGTGCCTCACAAATCGCCAGAGGCGTGTCGACAAACACTTCGATAAAACGATTTTCATCGAGTAATTCGCGTACCATCTGCCTTTCGGTACGGTGCGGTGAAATGAACGCGGTGAGTACCACCAGCCCTGCATCTACCATCAACTTGGACACTTCGCCCACCCGACGAATATTCTCGCGTCGGTCATCGTCGGAGAAGCCCAGATCGCGACACAGACCGTGGCGCACATTGTCACCGTCCAGGAGATAAGTGTTGATGCCAAGGGCATGTAGCGCCTGTTCCAACGCCCCCGCCACGGTGGACTTACCCGAACCAGATAACCCGGTAAACCACAACACCACACCTTTATGACCCTTACGCGCTTCGCGATCCGCACGCATTACTGCATGCGGATGCCAAACCACATTGTCATCATCCGGCCCGGTTGGCCGTTGTTGAGACTCGGTCACGCTATTTGCCCCCGATCAGGTCACGTGCACCCCAATGTGGGAAATGCTTACGCACCAGCGCATTCAGCTCCAGCTCAAACGCGCTGAAATCCCCGGTCGATGCCTGAACGTCTTGCAAAGCTTCGCGGATCAACCCGGCACCGACCGTGACGTTACTCAAACGATCGATAAAGATCAGTCCGCCAGTGACATGGTTGCGCTGATAGTTGTCCAGTACGAGCGGTTCATCGAAGATCAGCTCCACCAGACCAATGCCATTCAGCGGCAATGTGTCCGCCTGATGCTGTGCCAGTGAGTTGATTTCGACTTGGTGGCGAATGCCTTCAACGCGGGCACGCGTCTTCTTACCCGCCACCTTGATGTCATAGCTTTGACCCGGTAACAACGGTTTCTCAGCCATCCACACCACGTCGACCAACGCGCTTTGCACCGCTTGCAGCGTTTCCCCGGCATCCACCAGTAAATCACCACGGCTGATGTCCACTTCATCTTTCAGCACCAGGGTAATTGCCTCACCCGGCACGGCCTCCTGCAAGTCACCGTCAAAGGTGACAATGCGCGCAACGGTAGATTCAACGCCAGACGGCAGAACCTTCACACGTTGGCCCACACGTACGACACCGGCCGATAACGTCCCCGCGTAACCACGGAAATCCAGATTCGGACGATTAACGTATTGCACCGGGAAGCGCAAAGGCTGCGTCTCACGTTCGCTGATCACATCCACACTTTCCAGCACCTGCAACAGCGTTGGACCGCTGTACCAAGGCATATGGGTACTTTCGCTAGCCACATTATCGCCGTCCAGCGCTGAAAGCGGGACAAACTTGATGTCCAGATCGTTCGGCAATTGCTCAGCGAAGCTCAGATAATCCTGTTTGAACTGCTCAAATACCGATTCTTGATAATCCACCAGGTCCATCTTATTGACCGCAACCACCAGATGGCGAATCCCCAACAGCGTTGCGATAAAACTGTGTCGACGAGTTTGATCCAGCACCCCTTTGCGCGCGTCGATCAACAGGATCGCCAAATCGCAGGTAGAAGCGCCCGTCGCCATATTCCGGGTGTACTGCTCATGCCCCGGCGTATCGGCAATAATAAATTTGCGCTTTTCGGTCGAGAAATAGCGATAGGCAACATCAATGGTGATGCCTTGCTCGCGTTCAGCCTGCAGGCCGTCTACCAGCAGCGCCAAATCGAGTTTTTCACCCTGAGTACCGATACGCTTGCTGTCACTGTGCAACGTTGACAGCTGATCTTCGTAGATCTGGCGAGTATCGTGCAGCAGACGACCGATCAAGGTACTTTTTCCGTCGTCTACGCTGCCGCAGGTCAGGAACCGTAACAGACTTTTATGTTGTTGCGCGTGCAGGTAGGATTCGACACCGCCCTGTTCAGCGATTTGTTGTGCAATTGCGTTGTTCATCCGGCGGCTCCTTAGAAATACCCTTGACGCTTTTTCAGCTCCATCGAGCCGGATTGATCGCGGTCGATCATCCGTCCCTGGCGTTCACTGGTGGTGGATACCAACATCTCTTCGATGATTTCCGGTAACGTTTCCGCCTCCGACTCCACCGCACCGGTCAACGGCCAGCAACCCAGCGTACGGAAGCGAACCATACGCTGACTGATCACTTCACCCGGCTGCAGATCGATACGATCGTCGTCCACCATCAGCAGCATGCCATCACGCTCAACCACCGGGCGCGGTTTCGCCAAGTACAGCGGAATGATGTCGATCTTTTCCAGGAAAATATATTGCCAGATGTCTAGCTCGGTCCAGTTCGACAATGGGAACACGCGGATGCTCTCGCCTTTGTTGATCTGGCCATTATAGTTGTGCCACAGCTCCGGACGTTGGTTCTTCGGATCCCAACGGTGGAAGCGGTCACGGAAAGAATAAATACGCTCTTTGGCGCGTGACTTCTCTTCATCACGACGAGCACCGCCAAAGGCAGCGTCAAAACCGTATTTGTTCAGCGCCTGTTTCAGACCTTCGGTCTTCATGATATCGGTGTGCTTGGCGCTGCCGTGAACGAACGGGTTAATGCCCATCGCCACGCCTTCCGGGTTTTTGTGGATCAGCAGCTCGAAACCGTACTCCTTGGCCGTACGGTCACGGAATTGGTACATTTCACTGAATTTCCAACCGGTATCCACATGCAGCAGCGGGAACGGCAACGTACCCGGGTAAAAAGCCTTACGCGCCAAGTGCAGCATCACGGAGGAGTCTTTGCCGATGGAATAGAGCATCACCGGGTTGCCGAATTCAGCGGCGACTTCACGGATGATATGGATACTCTCCGCCTCCAATTGCCGCAAATGAGTGAGTCGTTTTTCGTCCATAACAGATCCTTAAGCCAAATTCACGACGGCTGGGCGTGATACCCCTTCCGCCTTCGGTTGATGCCCAAACCAGGCAATTTGGTGATGCAATTCCACCACTTCGCCGATCACCAGCAGCGCCGGTAACGGTGCCTGTTGAGCTAATTCTTCAAGCTGTTGCAGCGTGCCGATTTGCACCCACTGATCCGCGCGCGTACCGCGGCTGATCACCGCCACCGGCGTTGTGGCTGCGCGACCGTGGGCAATCAGGCGTTGGCTGATATCCGCCGCCGTCATGGTGCCCATGTAGATAGCCAGTGTCTGGCGCGCACGCGCCAAATCTGCCCAATCCAACCCCTCGCCGTCGGGACGGCAGTGGCCGGTAATAAAAGTGACGCTCTGCGCATGATCGCGGTGCGTCAGTGGGATACCGGCATAGGCCGTTGCCCCCGCAGCCGCGGTCACACCCGGCACCACCTGGAACGGAATACCCGCGGCGGCAGCCACCTGCAGCTCTTCACCACCACGGCCAAAGATAAAAGGATCGCCCCCCTTCAACCGCACCACGCGTTTGCCCTGTTGCGCCAACTCCACCAGCAGACGGTTGGTTTCTTCCTGAATCACAGAATGCGCGCCAGCACGTTTGCCCACGCAGATGCGTTCCGCGTCACGCCGTACCAAGTCCAAAATCTCATCGCTGACCAAATGGTCATACAGCACCACGTCAGCTTGCTGCATCACCTGTAATCCACGCAGGGTCAGTAATCCCACATCGCCGGGGCCAGCCCCTACCAGCGCAATTTCGCCCTGAGAGCCTTCGCTGCCCAATGCGAACTCCTGCAAGTTTTGCTCCAACTGCCGCTCAGCCTCTGCGGTTTGACCACTGGCCACCAACGTTGAGAACCGGCCGCTGAAGGTTTTCTCCCAAAAACGACGGCGTTCGCCGATCGCATTCAGCTTGTGTTTCACTTGGCCACGCCAGCGCCCGGCGACTTCAGCCATCTGCCCCAGGCTGGCAGGCAATAAGGCTTCAAGCTTTTCACGCAGCATGCGCGCCAGTACGGGTGCCTGACCGCTCGAAGAGACGGCCACGACCAGTGGCGAACGGTCAATAATCGACGGGAAAATAAACGAGCAACGCGGCTGATCATCAACCACGTTTGCCAGCACCCGGCGTTTATCCGCTTCGGCAAATACCTTCGCATTTAGCGCGCTGTCGTCAGTCGCCGCGATCACCAGAAAAACCTCGTCCAATTGCTGCGCGGCAAAAGCCTGCCCCAGCCAGTGGATATGCCCCTGCTGACGTAATTGTTCGAGTATTGGCGAGAGTGACTGCGCAACTATCCGTATTTCAGCCCCGGCGCGCAGGAGAAGATCAACTTTGCGCGCAGCCACTTCACCGCCGCCAACGACCAACACCGGGCGTTGTTTCAGGTCGGCAAATATAGGTAGATAGTCCACAACAGCCTTTTCATATATGCAGGAAGATAGTGTGACTATACGGGCTGAGATTTGGCCTCTGAAATGACGAAAAGGAATGACTAGTTCCTTTATGGAATATAGGCCGCAGCATAGGGCTTACGCGGTGATAACCCTGATGGAAGTTTGCACATTTGCACCAAATTTAAGAGCGGGAGAAATTGTTTAATCTCGCGCAGCGTCTCATACTGGACACCGCAATAAATAATCGGTCTCACCGATATCAAAGAAGGATTTTTCGGTATGTTTTCCCGTTTTAATCTGAAAACCGGCCTGCTGGTAGCGGTGCTCGGCGGTGTTTTCAGCGTTTCGGCTGCCGCTCAGTCTGCAAAGGACGCCCCGATGGGCAAATTTGCCGCTGACCAGATCCGTCACATTGCCACCTATTTCCCCGGCCGCATGGCGGGCAGCCCGGCGGAATTGCTCACCGCAGACTATCTGAAACAGCAGTTCAGCAAAATGGGCTATCAGAGCGACATCCGCAGTTTCAATACCCGCTACATCTACACCAGCAAAGACGGCAAAAAGAACTGGAATAACGTCACCGCCAGTTCAGTGATCGCCGCGAAAAATGGCAGCAGCCCGCAACAAATTCTGATCGTGGCACATTTTGATACCTATACGCCGCAAAGCGACGCGGACCTGGATAACAACCTCGGTGGATTGACGCTACAGGGCGTCGATGACAATGCTTCTGGCGTCGGTGTGATGCTGGAGTTGGCGGAGCGTCTGAAGAATATTCCCACGGCGTACGGTCTGCGCTTTGTCGCTACCAGCGCAGAAGAAATTGGCTCGCAAGGCGCACAGAACTATCTGCAGCGCATGAGTCCCGAGGAAAAACGCAACACGGTGCTAGTGATTAACCTCGACAGCCTGATTACAGGCGATCGCCTGTACTTCAATGCAGGTCTCAGAACGCCGCCGAAAATGGCGAAGCAGAGCCGCGATCGCGCGCTGGACATTGCCCACCGCTATGGTATCGCCGCCGCCACTAACCCGGGCAGCAAGGCGCACCCGAAAGGCACCGGCTGTTGCTCCGATCAGGACGTATTTGATAAAGCCGGTATTCCCGTGCTGGCCGTCGAAGCCACCAACTGGTCACTGGGCGATAAAGACGGTTATCAGCAACGTGCCGTCAGCCCACACTTCCCGCAGGGCATGAGCTGGCACCGCCCGCAATACGATAACCTGCAATACCTGGAGCGTAATTTACCAGGACGGATCGACAAGCGCAGTCGCGAGAGTGTGCAGATCCTGCTGCCGCTGATCAAAGAGCTGGCACAGGCGCACCCGGTGAAAGTGCCAAAGAAAAAATAGCCCCCACCGAAACAATAAGGGCCCAGCACATGCTGAGCCCTTGGCGGGTTGCTGACGGCATTAACCTTCGTGCAAACCGCACTCACGCTTCAGGCCAAAGAAGCGCGTTTCTTCCTCGCTCATCCCCGGTTCCCATTTCTGCGTCGTGTGAGTATCCCCGACAGACAGATAACCTTGTTCCCACAACGGGTGGTAACTCAGGCCGTGTTCGGTCAAGTATTGATAAATCTTGCGGTTATCCCAGTCGATAATCGGCAAAATTTTGAATACCCCACGCTGTACGGCTAACACCGGCAAGTTGGCACGACTACCCGATTGTTCCCGGCGCAAACCTGCAAACCAAGTCTGTCCACCCAGGGTTTCCAGCGCACGGTTCATCGGCTCAACTTTGTTGAGCTGGTTATACTTCTCGATGCCCTCGACGCCCTGCTCCCACAGTTTGCCGTAGCGCGCTTCCTGCCAGGCAGGCGATTGTTCGGCGCGGAATACCTGTAGATTCAGCTTCAGTTTCTCGGTCAACTGATCGATAAACTGATAGGTCTCTGGGAACAGATAGCCGGTATCGGTGAGGATCACGGGAATATCCGGTTTGATCTTGGTCACCAAATGCAGGCATACCGCCGCCTGAATACCAAAGCTTGAAGAGAGCACAAACTCGCCAGGCAGATGCTCCAGTGCCCACTCCACACGTTGCTCGGCGGAAAGGGTTTCCAACTGACCATTAACGACAGCCAGTGCCAATGCTTGCCCAGATTTGGGCAGCGCATTCAGCTCTGCCAGATTGAATTCAGCCATGTTGTCTGCCTCCTGATTCTTGAATCCTATACCCGTCATACTTGATGTTGCGTCTGAGTGGGTTGCGTTCACTTACCCGGTTGATGCAACACCCAGTATTTAGGGTATAACTCGCTCACTCAGTCCCAGAAATCCTGCGCCGGATCAACCACCGGCTTAACCACACCGGCGCGGATGGTGAAGTCACCAAAACCTTCCCCCGCCTTGCGTTCTGTGGCCCAGCGGCCCACCAGTTGGTCAATCTCTCGCAGAATTTCTTCTTCGTTAATATTTTCACGGTACATGCGCGGAATGCGTGTGCCTTCCCGATTGCCGCCCAGATGCAGGTTATAGCGACCAACCGCTTTACCCACCAGGCCAATTTCCGCCAGCAGCGCGCGGCCGCAACCGTTCGGGCAACCGGTGATGCGCAAAACAATATGCTCATCGCCTACGCCGTGCCGATGCAGGATCCCTTCGACCTTGGTAACAAACTCCGGCAGGAAGCGCTCCGCCTCTGCCATTGCGAGTGGGCAGGTCGGGAAGGAGACACAGGCCATCGAATTTTGACGCTGAACGCTGATACCATCGTCGATCAGACCATGATCTCGCGCCACAGCTTCGATCTTCTCCTTCTCGCTTTCCGGCACGCCGGCAACGATCAGGTTCTGGTTAGCGGTCAGACGGAAATCGCCTTTGTGGATCCTGGCGATCTCGGCAATGCCGGTTTTCAGCGGACGCCCCGGATAGTCCAACAGGCGACCGTTCTCGATAAACAGCGTCAGGTGCCATTGGTTATCAATGCCTTTTACCCAGCCAATACGATCACCGCGGCCGGTGAATTCATACGGGCGGATCGGCTCAAAGGTGATACCGGCGCGTTTTTCCACTTCGGCGCGGAACGTATCAACCCCGACGCGTTCCAGGGTGTATTTGGTTTTGGCATTTTTGCGATCGGTACGGTTACCCCAGTCACGTTGGGTGGTCACCACCGCCTCGGCAACGGCCAACGTATGTTCCAACGGGATATAGCCGAACTCACTGGCCTGGCGTGCATAGGTTTTCTTGTTGCCGTGTTCAATCGACAGGCCACCGCCCACCAGTAGGTTGAAGCCCACCAGCTTGCCATGTTTGGCGATCGCGACAAAGTTCATGTCGTTGGCATGCAGATCGACATCGTTTTGCGGCGGGATCACCACCGTCGTTTTGAACTTGCGCGGCAGATAGGTCGCCCCGAGGATCGGTTCTTCGTCGGTTGTCGCCACTTTTTCCTGATCCAGCCATACTTCCGCATAGGCACGGGTACGGGGTAACAGGTGTTCAGAAATCTTCTTCGCCCACTCGTAGGCTTCTTGATGCAGCTCGGACTCCACCGGGTTAGAGGTACAGAGCACGTTGCGGTTAACGTCGTTAGCGGTCGCCAGCGCGTCCAACCCCAAACGGCTCAACAGTTGGTGAACCGGTTTAACGTTGCCCTTCACAATGCCATGGAACTGGAAGGTCTGACGGTTAGTAATACGAATGCTGCCGTACAAGGTGCTTTCCTGTGCGAACTTATCAATGCCCAGCCACTGCTGCGGAGAGATAATGCCCCCCGGCAGACGGCAGCGCAGCATCATCGCGTGGCGCGGTTCCAGCTTCTGCTCGGCACGTTCGGCGCGAATATCGCGGTCATCCTGTTGGTACATGCCGTGAAAACGGATCAGCAGGAAGTTGTCGCCGGTAAAACCGCCGGTCAGGCCGTCCTTTAAATCTTCAGCGATGGTGCCGCGTAAGAAGTTACTTTCTTTCTTCAAACGCTCGGCATCGGCCAATTTGCCTTCAACCACCAGAGGCCCCGGGTGTTTATCACTCATCAGTAAACATCTCGCTGATAACGGCGCTCAAGGCGCAGCTCACTTAAAAATTCATCCGCCAGCTCGGTATCCATGCCACCGTGCTCGGCCACCAGTTCCAGTAATGTGTTTTCCACGTCTTTCGCCATGCGGTTCGCATCGCCACAGACGTAAATGTGCGCGCCTTCCTGGATCCAGCGCCACACCTCTGCGCCCTGTTCGCGCAGCTTATCTTGTACGTAAACTTTATGTTGTTGGTCGCGCGACCAAGCCAGATCAATGCGGGTCAGTAAGCCATCCTTCACATAACGCTGCCATTCGACCTGATACAGGAAATCCTCAGTAAAGTGCGGATTGCCAAAGAACAACCAGTTCTTGCCACCGGCACCGTCAGCGTCTCGTTGTTGCATAAAGGCGCGGAACGGCGCAATGCCAGTACCAGGACCAATCATGATGACTGGCGTTTCCGGGTTAGCCGGCAGACGGAAGTTATCGTTATGCTCAATGAAAACCCGCACATCGCCGTCTTCTTCCAGGCGATCGGCCAGGAAACTGGAGGCGCCACCGGCACGGGCACGACCATTGATGTCGTAACGCACCACGCCCACGGTAACGTGGACTTCGTTTTCGTTCTCGGCCTGCGAGGAAGCAATAGAGTACAGGCGCGGCGTCAGCGGACGCAGCAGACCAATCAACTGTTCGGCGTTGAGATCGGCCGGAGCCTGACGCACCATGTCGACAATCGGCGTGTTGTGCGCGTAATGCTGCAACGCAGCTTTATCCGCCAGCAGGCCAATCAATTTCTCGTCGCGCGACAGAGCCGCGTATTTGTCGACGATCAATGTGGTGTTCTGCGTCAGTTCAAAATGGCTGCGCAATGCGTGCGAAAGCGGCAACGTTTTACCCTCGACGTCCACCGGTTCGTCGCCTTTCAGCCACAGCAGTTGCACCAATTCCTCGACCAGCGCGGGGTCATTATCGAACCACACACCCAGAGCATCACCCGGCCGGTAACGCAGGCCAGAATCACCCAAGTCGATCTCGATATGGCGAACATCTTTATCGGACGCACGGCCCGTAATTTTTTGCTTCACCGCCAATTGTGCAGTCAGTGGCTGTTCCTTGCTGTACGGGCTGCTATCAAGCAGATCGACAGCACCGCTGGCCAGTACCCCCGGTGCCGCATTTTCAGCCGGAGCACGTGCTTTCAGTACTTCCACAACCTGTTTGCGCCAGGCGGTAGCCAGTTCCTGATATTCCACATCGGCGTCAACTCGCTCGACCAGGCGCTCAGCACCCAATTCGGCCAGTTTGCTGTCGAAGTCTTTGCCCGATTGGCAGAAGTTCTCATAGGACGTATCCCCCAGTCCGAATACCGCAAATGCGGTGTCGTTAAGCTTGGGCGCTTTCTTTGAGAACAAGAATTTGTGCAGTGCCACTGCCTCTTCCGCTGGCTCGCCTTCCCCCTGTGTGGAGGCGACGATCACCAACAAACGTTCTTGGGCAATTTGCTTGAATTTGTAGTCCCCGGCATTCACCAGGGTGACGCTCAATTTGGCAGCCAACAGATCGTCACGCAACTGTTCGGCCAGACGGCGTGCATTGCCGGTCTGCGACGCGGAAATCAGCGTGATACTGGCGGCGGCAGAAGCCACCGGCGCAATAGCTACGGCACCAGGCTGTTGATTAACCATTCCCCAGAAATAACCTGACAGCCACGCCAGCTGCGTTGGTGAATATTCACCAATCGTCGCCTGCAGGCGCGCCAGCTGTTCGGGCGTCAGCGGGAGCAAAGATGTTGGAGGAACCTGAGTCGTCATTGCGGTACTTATTTCCTATACTTGGCACCTATGCAGCCAGGTGCTCGCCAGTGTCAGTCGCTGTCTTTTCGTTCAGTCTGCGATCCTGAAAAGATCAGGAGAGTTTGTAAGGTTACCGAGCAGATTAGCAACGATTAAATAAGGGATAGCAATAAATAATAACTAAAATGACTAAGCTGTTTTTCTGGTAAGCCATAACGATTAAAGCGTTAAAGAAGGATTTTTATCCCTATGAAAACAAGCGTCTTTTTTTAACGTTTATTGAATGAATCACATTTACCGCTCATTACTCCAATCGATAGGTCTGACTTAGACCAAACAAAAAAAGTGTTAATGCGACTTTTTCAGCACGACCCGTAGACTAAAGCGGTATAAATGGCAAGCAAGCTCCGTTTCCGGTAAACTTCGGCGGTTTTTGAGTCAATGAGGCCGTAATAATGGCAACCACGCTGTTTAAAGATTTTCAGTTTGAAGCCGCACACCGCCTGCCGAACGTAGCGGAGGGCCATAAGTGCGGCCGTCTGCACGGGCATTCGTTTATGGTGCGTCTGGAAGTGACCGGTGAAGTAGATGCTCACACCGGTTGGGTGATGGATTTCGCCGAGCTTAAAGCCGTGTTCTCCCCGATTTGGGAGCGCTTGGATCACCACTATCTGAACGATATTCCAGGATTGGAAAATCCCACCAGCGAAGTCCTAGCCACCTGGATCTGGCAGCAGCTCAAACCCCAGTTGCCGGAACTGACTGCGGTGATGGTGAAAGAGACTTGTACCGCAGGATGCGTATATAAAGGCTGAGTTCCTTCATACTTGAAGTGGCATCGGTGTTGGCTGCGCTCACTCACCCGAATCACTGACGCATGTCAGCTCATCGGGCGTCGTTTGCTGGCTGCCTTGATGCCACTCCCATTATTTTGGAGATCGGGTTTAACCGTTCTTAAGCAATATTCAAATACTTATGCGTCTGCATCGACAAGCGCCAGTTGCGCGCTATACAGGTTTCAATGCACAGGCGCGTCGCCTCTTCCTTTTGACTGATCGGCTGTAACGCAATAATCCGCGGTTTTTCATCGTGCAGCGTTGCCAGCAGCGCATCCAGAGCTTCAATATCACGCTCGCGTCCCACTGGGTGCTTCACTTCATCAGCACGCTGCAAAGCCTGATCCAACACCTTCATGCCGCCGCGCATATTCACTTTGGGGGAAACCGTCACCCAGGTTTTCGCCGAGCATTGGATCTCATGGGTGCCGCTGGTTTCAATCTGGCAGCCGTAGCCGTTATCTTCCAGCAATTGGGTCAGCGGGACGAGATCGTAAATACAAGGCTCACCACCGGTGATCACTACATGGCGTGCGGTATAGCCCTGCTGGCGCATCACCCCCAGCAGCTGTTCGGCACTGGCACTGCCCCAGGCGTCGCTTTCTTCGGTTTTTACCAAGATCCGCTGCATGTCGACTTCCCGATTGGCTTCCTTTTCCCAGGTATGTTTGGTGTCGCACCAGCTGCATCCTACCGGGCAGCCCTGCAGGCGAATGAAAATGGCCGGAACGCCGGTGAAAAAGCCTTCGCCCTGCAAGGTTTGGAACATTTCATTAATCGGGTACTGCATCGGTTTCTCAATCTGGAAAGGTAAAACGCGATTATCGCAGATTCCGGCCCGGCGACCAAACGGGCAAAATTGTATTAAATTTTATCCTCAGCAGCGCAGGCAGCATATCTCACCGGTTATGACCTTCATTTAATTCACTTACAGAGAAACCTTCATCGATCGGCGGTGTAAGCTGCTTCGCAAAAAACAACACCAATGCAACAAATAAGATAAATATATTTGACATAATGCGTTGACATGCAGATGTATATACAAGCAAACACAAGCCGGGCAACAGTTCCGGCAAGGTATTTATCACAATCACATCTGCGTTAAGAGGGTGCTATGGCTCATTCCACCGAGTTGAATATTCAGCAGGCCATCGACGACAGCAAATTCTCGCTGTTTCACTGGACCTTGATCATTTTGGGATTCCTGATTCTGGCCATTGATGGCTTTGACACTGCGGCAATGGGGTATATCGCCCCTTCGGTCGCCAAAGACTGGGGCATTGTGAAACAGGATCTCGGCCCCGTGCTCAGCGCCGCGCTGTTGGGCCTGTCCCTTGGCGCATTGGTTGCTGGCCCTATTTCAGATCGCATTGGTCGCAAACGCGTATTGGTGTTTTCTTGCCTGTTTTTCGGCCTGTCGAGCCTGGCGACTGCCTATGCCGGCTCACTCAATAGCCTGACGCTGTGGCGCTTTCTAACCGGTTTGGGGCTAGGTGCAGCCATGCCGAACGCCATCACACTGATTTCTGAATATGCACCGCAACGCTGCCGTTCATTGGCGATTAACACCATGTACTGCGGTTTCCCGCTGGGTGCTGCCGGTGGCGGTGCGATTTCATCATGGCTTATTCCAGCCTACGGCTGGCACAGCGTGCTACTTCTGGGGGCCATCGCGCCGTTGGTACTGACCCTGCTGCTAATTCTGTTCTTGCCGGAATCGGTGAAATACATGGTTAACCGCGGTAAGGATGTGGCAAAAATCAAACGCATCGCCCAACGCTTTGTTAGCCAGGATCTCGACAAGGTATCGCGTTTCTACCTGTATGAAGAGAAGCTGGCACAGTCAAAAACCAGCGTCGGGCTGCTGTTCACCCGCCCTTATCTGACCGGTACGCTGATGCTGTGGCTGACCTACTTTATGGGCCTGGTGATTTATTACGTGCTACTGAGCTGGATGCCGATCCTGATGCAGGGGCTGGGTTATCAGTTGGAGCAGTCAGCGATCCTGACATCGCTGTTCACCTTCGGCGGTACCCTCGGCATTCTGGTCGCCGGCTGGCTGATGGATCGCTGGAACGCCCACAAAGTGGTGTCGAGCGGTTTTGTCATTACGGCCCTGTTGATTGTGGCAATGGCGACCGAAGACAGCCATATCGTGTTACTGGGTACCTTTATTTTCCTGATGGGCATCACCATGAATGGCGCACAGTCAGGCTTACAAACGCTGGCAGCTACTTTCTATCCGACCCACAGCCGCGCAACCGGCATTGCCTGGATGCAAGGCATTGGTCGCTTTGGCGGCGTGGCGGGTACTATGATGGGCGCGCAGCTACTGGCCATGCAGTGGGAAGTACAAAGTATTTTGATGTTCCTGTGCGTACCGGCGTTGATCGCGGCTATCGCCACAGTATTCAAAATGACCCGTCGAACGGTGTTACAACCTGCTGAAAAAACCGCATAAGGCTAAATCGATAGGGCCGGGCATCTTCACCCCTATTTAACTCATGGATTATGCGACAAGGCGCAGCATGCAGCGCCCCTGACACGAAACAAAAAAACCGGTTGCTAACGGCCTCACGCCCGCCATTTGGCGGGCTTTTTGCTTTCAGCGATAGGACTTTTTTATCGCTCGCCCTAACTTGTAATAGGTATGTAAAATTATTGTGATTTGACGCTCAAAATTGACCCATTTTTAATTCATTTTTGTTGAATAGCTCACTGTTCTTCCGTGCCTTCCTGATGAATTTACCCCCTACAAAATAAATATATTATTGATTAAAAACACAAATAACTTTCTCTTATGCCATTTTCGTCATCCACTGGTCGGTGTTGCATATGCTTGTACATACAAGTATATGTTAATAAAACCTACCCATTGTTATGGCGTGGTGATTTACCCCCACCGCACCATGGGATCTGCACCGATACTGTTTGAGGAAAATGCTGTGACTGCAAATAACAAAGTTCGCAATGTCGATGTACGCGCGCCACGCGGCACAAAATTAAATGCAAAAAGCTGGCTGACCGAAGCGCCGTTGCGCATGCTGATGAACAACCTCGATCCGGAAGTCGCGGAGAACCCACATGAGCTGGTGGTGTACGGCGGTATTGGCCGCGCCGCGCGTGACTGGGACTGCTACGACAAAATTGTCGCGACCCTGAAAACCCTGGAAGATGACGAAACATTGCTGGTGCAGTCCGGCAAACCCGTCGGGGTTTTCAAAACTCACAGCAACGCACCACGCGTGCTGATCGCCAACTCCAACCTGGTCCCACACTGGGCGACCTGGGAACACTTTAACGAACTGGACGCCAAGGGTCTGGCGATGTACGGCCAGATGACCGCAGGGAGCTGGATCTACATCGGTAGCCAAGGCATCGTACAAGGCACCTACGAGACCTTCGTAGAAGCAGGTCGCCAGCATTACGACGGCAGCCTGCAAGGCCGCTGGGTGCTGACTGCGGGTTTGGGTGGCATGGGGGGGGCACAACCGCTGGCGGCTACGCTGGCCGGAGCCTGTTCACTTAACATCGAATGCCAGCAGAGCCGCATCGATTTCCGCCTGAAAACGCGCTATGTCGATGAGCAAGCGACAGATCTGGACGACGCACTGGCCCGTATCAAAAAATACACAGCCGAAGGGAAAGCCATCTCCATCGCCTTGTGCGGTAACGCAGCCGACATTCTGCCGGAACTGGTACGCCGCGGTGTACGCCCGGATATGGTCACCGATCAGACCAGCGCCCACGATCCACTGAACGGCTATCTGCCAAAAGGCTGGAGCTGGGAAGAATATCGCCAGCGCGCACAGAGCGAACCCGCGCAGGTGGTCACCGCCGCCAAACAATCTATGGCTGAACATGTAGAAGCTATGCTGGCCTTCCAGAAAATGGGCGTGCCAACCTTCGACTACGGCAACAACATTCGCCAAATGGCGAAAGAAATGGGCGTCAACAACGCCTTCGATTTCCCGGGCTTCGTCCCCGCTTACATTCGCCCCCTGTTCTGTCGCGGCATTGGCCCATTCCGCTGGGCTGCGCTGTCAGGCGATCCACAGGACATCTACAAAACCGACGCGATGGTTAAAGAGTTGATCCCAGATGACGAGCACTTGCACCGCTGGCTGGATATGGCGCGTGAGCGTATCAGCTTCCAGGGCCTGCCGGCGCGTATTTGCTGGGTCGGTTTGGGCCAACGCGCCAAGCTGGGTCTGGCTTTCAACGAGATGGTACGCAGCGGCGAGCTGTCAGCACCTATCGTGATTGGTCGTGACCATCTGGACTCTGGCTCCGTCGCCAGCCCGAACCGTGAAACAGAATCGATGAAAGACGGCTCAGACGCCGTATCTGACTGGCCATTGCTCAACGCCCTGTTGAACACTGCAAGCGGCGCAACCTGGGTTTCTCTGCACCATGGCGGCGGCGTTGGCATGGGCTTCTCACAGCATTCAGGTATGGTTATCGTTTGCGACGGCACCGATGAAGCTGCCGAACGTATCGCCCGTGTATTGCACAATGATCCCGCCACCGGCGTGATGCGTCATGCCGATGCCGGTTACGACATCGCCATTGAATGCGCCCGCGAGCAAGGTTTGAACCTGCCGATGGTAGCTGCGACTCAAGGAGACAAAGCATGAAAGCGCTAACTATCCGCCCTGGCCAACTGACACTGGCGCAATTGCGTGAAATTTATCAACACCCGGTAACCCTGACGCTGGACGACAATGCATACGCAGATATCCAGAAAAGCGTTGCCTGCGTTGAGCGTATTGTTGAGGAAAACCGTACCACATACGGTATTAACACCGGTTTTGGCCTGCTGGCATCCACCCGCATCGCCCGCGAAGATCTGGAAGATTTGCAGCGTTCGATTGTGTTGTCCCACGCCGCCGGCGTTGGTGCGCCCACCGACGACAATCTGGTGCGCCTGATCATGGTGCTGAAAATCAATAGCCTGTCGCGCGGCTTTTCTGGCATTCGTCTGGAAGTGATCCAGGCGTTGATGGCACTGGTCAATGCCGAAGTGTATCCGCATATCCCACTCAAAGGTTCCGTGGGCGCATCAGGCGACCTGGCACCCTTGGCACACATGAGTCTGGTGCTGTTGGGCGAAGGCAAGGCGCGTTATCAGGGCGAATGGCTACCTGCCACTGAAGCGCTGGCTAAAGCGGGCCTGAAGCCGCTGACGCTGGCAGCAAAAGAAGGCCTGGCGCTGCTGAACGGTACTCAGGTCTCCGCTGCCTTTGCGCTGCGTGGCCTGTTTGACGTTGAAGATCTGTATGCCGCAGCGACTGTCACCGGCAGTCTGACGGTGGAAGCCGCGCTGGGCTCACGCAGCCCGTTTGATGCACGCATCCATGCCGTACGTGGGCAACGCGGCCAGATCGACGCCGCATCAGCCTACCGCCACTTGCTGGGCGAGCGCAGCGAAGTGTCTGATTCACACCGCAACTGTGAGAAAGTGCAGGATCCGTACTCCCTGCGCTGCCAGCCTCAGGTTATGGGCGCCTGCCTGACGCAAATTCGCCAGGCCGCCGAAGTGCTGGAAATCGAAGCCAATGCGGTGTCCGACAACCCACTTGTCTTTGCCGAACAGGGCGACGTGCTGTCCGGTGGCAACTTCCATGCCGAACCTGTCGCGATGGCCGCTGACAATCTGGCGCTGGCATTTGCCGAAATCGGCTCGCTGTCCGAACGTCGCATTTCATTGATGATGGATAAACACATGTCACAACTGCCACCGTTCCTGGTGGACAACGGCGGTGTAAACTCCGGCTTTATGATTGCCCAGGTTACCGCCGCGGCGCTGACCAGCGAGAACAAAGCGCTGGCGCATCCGGCAAGCGTCGACAGTATCCCGACGTCTGCCAACCAGGAAGATCATGTGTCTATGGCGCCGGCGGCGGGCCGTCGCCTGTGGGAAATGGCAGATAACGTTCGCGGCATTCTGGCCGTTGAGTGGCTGGCTGCCTGTCAGGGGTTGGATCTGCGCAAAGGCTTGAAAACCAGCGAAAGTCTGGAACAGGCACGCCGCGTATTACGTGAGCAGGTCAGTTACTACGACAAGGACCGTTTCTTCGCCCCTGACATTGAAGCTGCCAGCCTGCTGTTGGCAGCCGGTCATCTGACCTCACTGATGCCTGCAGCACTGCTGCCTAGCCAAGCATAAATAAAACCTATCACGCAGTTTGTTCTGTCCCACCGGGTGCGTTCCACCCGGTGCGGATAGCGCGTGCCTGCTCTGCCGTAAAAACGTGACGGGAAGCAACATGCATAACGAAAAAACACAACTCAGACGCGGACTAAACGCGCGACATATCCGCTTTATGGCGCTCGGATCAGCCATCGGTACCGGCCTGTTCTATGGCTCTGCCGGGGCAATCCAACTGGCTGGCCCTGCTGTGCTACTGGCCTATCTGGTAGGCGGTGCAGCCGTATTTATGGTGATGCGCGCACTGGGTGAAATGGCGGTGCATCAACCGGTGTCCGGTTCATTCGGCCATTACGCCAGCCACTACCTTGGCCCGCTGGCCGGCTTCCTCACCGGCTGGACTTATACCTTCGAAATGGTGATCGTCGCTCTCGCGGACGTGACCGCCTTCGGCATCTATATGGGGCTGTGGTTCCCGGACGTCGCACAATGGGTCTGGGTGCTCAGCATTATCATGTTTATCGGCGCACTCAACCTATGCAGTGTGAAAGTGTTCGGCGAAATGGAGTTCTGGCTGTCGTTGATCAAGGTCGCAGCGATTGTGGCAATGATCGTCGGTGGTGCGGCGGTGATGCTGTTTGGCTTTGGTCAGACCCAGCATGCCACCGGCCTCAGTAACCTGTGGCAACACGGCGGCTTTATGCCTAACGGCATCGGCGGCGTGGTCGCATCGCTAGCGGTGGTGATGTTTGCCTTCGGCGGCATTGAAATCATCGGTATCACGGCCAGCGAGGCAAAAGACCCGGCGAAAGTGTTACCAAAGGCGATTAATGCCGTGCCGATTCGTATTCTGCTGTTCTATGTACTGACGCTGCTGGTACTGATGGCTATCTATCCGTGGAACAGCATCGGCCAAAACGGCAGCCCGTTTGTTGAGATCTTCAGCAATCTGGGTATTAGCTCTGCCGCCAACGTCCTGAACGTTGTGGTGATCACTGCCGCCATTTCCGCCATTAACAGCGACATCTTCGGCGCAGGCCGCATGATGTACGGCATGGCACAGGATGGCCAGGCGCCAAAAAGTTTCTCTAAACTGACTTCCAGCGGCGTGCCTTGGATGACGGTGTTGGTGATGTCAATCGCCCTGCTGCTGGGTGTGGTACTCAACTACCTGATCCCAAAACAGGTATTTATGATCATCGCCTCCATCGCGACCTTCGCCACTGTCTGGGTATGGTTGATGATCCTGCTGTCGCAGATAGCCATGCGCCGCACATTGTCACCGCAGGAGGTCAGTAAGCTGAGCTTCCCAGTGCCGTGGTGGCCAGTCGCCCCCGCGCTGGCGACGCTATTTATGCTGTTCGTCATCGGCCTGCTCGGTTACTTCGAAGACAGCCGCATTGCCCTGTACGTTGGGCTGGTGTGGGTGGCATTCCTTACTGTGGCTTACTGGTTGTGGGTGCGTAAAAAAGGCGGGGGTTCACCTGTCACTACTGCAACACAAAACACCTAAGTGCATGATGTCACCATGATAAAACCCGCATCAGCGGGTTTTATCATCAGATCAACGCCAAGGCCTGACGGATATCCGCCTGAAGATCATTAAGATCTTCCAGCCCAGCGGATAAACGTATCAGTCCGTCGCTAATATGATGGCGCTGACGCTCTTCGGGGTTGTAGGCCGAGTGGGTCATGCTGGCAGGATGCTGCGCCAGCGACTCACAATCCCCCAGGCTGACCGCACGCAAGATCAAACGCAGCGCATTGAGGAAGCGGATCCCCGCAGCCATACCGCCTTTTAATTCAAATGCCAGCATGCCGCCCGGCCGAGCCATTTGACGCTGTGCCAACTCATATTGGGGGAAATCCTCCAGACCGGGATAATAGACGCGCTCTACCGACGAATGCTGCATCAACATTTCCGCCAGCCATTGGGCGTTATCGCAATGGCGTTCCATACGCAGCGGCAGGGTTTTCAACCCGCGCAGCAGCAATGCGGCGTCCTGGGCCGACAACACTGCACCGTTCATGTCTTTGAGTCCGACTAAACGGATATCCTGCGCCAAATCTTGACGCGTCACCACCAGCCCGGCCAGCAGATCTCCGTGCCCGCCAATGTATTTTGTGGCCGAATGCACCACAATGTCCGCCCCCAATTCCAACGGCCGTTGCAGATACGGCGTGCAATAGGTGTTATCCACCAGTAACAGCGCCTTGTGGCGGTGAGCAATCTCAGCCACCGCGGTAATGTTGACCAAACGCATATTCGGGTTGGCTGGCGTTTCACAATACACCATGCGTGTGCGTGGACCTATCGCCGCCGCCAACCGCTCCGGACGGGTTAGGTCGACATGGGTGATTTTTACGCCGTAGCGCGCCAATCCATGATGAAAGTAGCTGAAGGTACAACCGTAAATGGTCTCATCGACTATCAGCTCATCACCCGGATTGAGCAGCGTCCAGCAGCAGGCGGTAATCGCCCCCCATACCGGAGGCAAACGCCACCGCCGCTTCCCCGCCTTCCAGATTGGCTATTCGCTGTTCCAGCAAGTTGAGGGTCGGGTTGGCGATGCGTGAATAAAAATACCCCGGCTCGCTGCCGTCAAAGCAAGCACCGCCATATTCTGCCGTCGGAAAGGTAAAGGTCGAGCTCATAAACACCGGAGGACAAAGTGCTCCCAGATACTGCTGAGGATCGTAACCGTGATGGATAGCGCGTGTTGCAAAGGCTTGCCTGAAGGTGGCAGACATAACAACTCCTTATCTGAGTGAATGAAAGCAATGACGCTTAGCGCGATCAAACATCCGTAGGCAGTGCGCTGCTGCTTATACGCTGGCCGATGATTTGTAATGTGCGCAGCACCAGCAGCAGGCCCAGCAAAGTATCTGGCTGTCGCAACAAAGCGTACAGCGCTCGAAAATTGACGGGTGACGGATCCAACTGCAACTCGGTATGCGCCATCTTAAGCGCCATTCCGCCCTCCCATCCCGCAGCGACCAAGCCTTCAAAGACGCCGGCCAATTTCTCCACCAGCGCATTATCGGCGATATCCACTAGATCAGACAGCAGCGACAGCAGGTCGACCGCGTTATCGAGCCGCCCACCGTCCAGCAACGGTTGCAACTTGTCCAGCAATGCTGCCAAGGGTTCATGTTCAGATGCGTTCATAGGCCCTCCGTTATATCAGTCCGCGTACCGTCGCCCAGTAGAGCCCGCGATTAAAGCCATTGCGCAGCATGCCGCCCACTTTGGTTGAGGGCGTCGGCAGCACATCGTGCCGATAGTCGTAAACTAGCGGCATCCCGGCCTGCAGCCCCATTTGGGCAATGGCCTGCACTTTGCCGTCGTAGTGGCTGACTGTCTGGCCCAGTCTCAGTTCCGCCACGATATTGTCGGCAATGACGGGAGCCTGATTGTGGCAGGAACCTCCGGCCTTGCTAACCGGCAGATCTACCGTATCGCCGATGACATAAACCCCCTGCTGACCATAGACCTGCAGCGTTTGGTGATCGGTCGGCAACCAGCCCTCTCCATTGTTACCTTCACTCAGGCCAGTATTGCGCACCGCTTCTACTGCGCGGATGGGTGGGGTAGCCATCAAAATATCGAACGGCTGCTGCTCACCCTCTGCGGAATAAGCGATTTTCTGCTGTGCATCTACGTGACTAAGAGTAAACCCGCGCTGATGGCGGATATCGCGCGCCGCGAAGATACCGGGCAAAGCCTCTGCCGTTGGGCGCTGCAGAAACAGGCAGTTACGCAGCAACTGTGAGACGCTGGGATAGGTATAAACAATCTCAACCGCCTTGCGTACTCCTCGCCGACGTAGGTAATCATCAAGCATCAGGGTGGTTTCTATCGGTGCAATACCGCATTGGTGCGGCACATTGGGCGTTTCGGGGAAAGAAACTGTGATAAAAATCCGCCCTTTTTCAATGCTCGACAGTTTTTGTGCCAACTGCCGGGCGGCCTGATACTGGTAAAAATGATCCCCTGCCTGCGCTAGCCCCTCGATACGCTCCGGCCAAGGCACACAACCAGTAGCAAAAACCAAAAAATCATACGGGTACTGTTTGTCGCTACGGGTATGAATCACGCGCTGAGATAAATCAAACCGCTCCGCTTTATCAACAATAAACTTAATTTCCGGGCACAGCAGGCTCTGCTGAGAACGGATTAATTCCTGTTTAAAAAAAGCGTTGAAGGCCACATACATAAAAGCGGGCTTATAATAATGGACGGGAGAGTCCGAGATCATTAATAACTCGACTTTATTATTCAAGATCTCCCAGTGTAATTTAACAGCCAATAAATTGGCCAATATGGTCCCTCCGGTACCGCCACCAACAATCACTATTCTTTTTCGCATCAAGCCCTCGCCTAGCCGGCTTACGGGTCGGCAATCTTATGGGGAAACGAACGGAGGCAGGAATACGGGTTTTATTTTTCTGCCTTACTGGCAGTCTAGTAACGAAAGGATATAAAGCAATGAAAAATGGAATATATAAATAGGGATTTTATTACTATAATTAATACATCAAGTTATAAAACTATAAGTGTGTATTAATTTATAAACAATAAATAACTCACTATCACTCATGTAAATAATCAGTGATAAAAAAACCCGCCGTAGCGGGTTTTTATTTAGCAACGAACCAAACCGTAATTACTGACCTTTAACTTCTTTCAGGCCATTGAACGGCGCGCGTGAACCCAGCGCTTCTTCGATACGGATCAGTTGGTTGTATTTAGCAACGCGGTCAGAACGGCTCATAGAACCGGTTTTGATCTGGCCAGCCGCAGTACCAACCGCCAGGTCAGCGATGGTTGCGTCTTCAGTTTCACCTGAACGGTGAGAGATCACCGCGGTGTAACCTGCGTCTTTAGCCATCTTGATAGCAGCCAGAGTTTCGGTCAGGGAACCGATCTGGTTGAATTTGATCAGGATGGAGTTAGCGATGCCTTTCTCGATGCCTTCTTTCAGGATCTTGGTGTTGGTTACGAACAGATCGTCACCAACCAGCTGGATTTTGTCGCCCAGCACTTTGGTCTGGTATGCGAAACCATCCCAGTCAGATTCGTCCAGGCCGTCTTCGATAGACACGATTGGATATTGCTTGGTCAGGTCTTCCAGGAAGTGAGTGAACTCTTCGGAAGTGAAGGCTTTGTTGCCTTCGCCAGCCAGCACATATTTGCCGTCTTTGTAGAACTCAGAGGCTGCACAGTCCATCGCCAGGGTAACGTCTTTACCCAGTTCGTAGCCTGCCGCTTTTACCGCTTCAGCGATAACAGCCAGCGCTTCGGCATTAGAACCCAGGTTTGGCGCATAGCCGCCTTCGTCGCCTACTGCAGTGTTCATGCCTTTGGCTTTCAGTACTTTCGCCAGGTGATGGAACACTTCAGAACCGATACGTACCGCTTCTTTCAGGGTTTTCGCGCCAACCGGCTGAATCATGAATTCCTGAATGTCGACGTTGTTGTCCGCGTGCTCGCCGCCGTTGATGATGTTCATCATAGGCAGTGGCATAGAGAATTTGCCTGGGGTGCCGTTCAGCTCAGCGATGTGCTCATACAGTGGCATACCTTTGGAAGCCGCAGCCGCTTTAGCCGCAGCCAGGGAAACTGCCAGAATGGCGTTAGCACCGAATTGGGATTTGTTTTCAGTGCCGTCCAGGTCGATCATGATTTTATCGATGTTAGCCTGGTCTTTGGCGTCTTTACCCAGTACTGCCTGAGCAATCGGGCCATTTACTGCAGCAACGGCTTTCAGTACGCCTTTACCCAGGAAACGAGACTTGTCACCGTCACGCAGTTCCAGTGCTTCACGGGAACCGGTAGAAGCACCTGACGGCGCAGCAGCCAGACCTACGAAACCGCCTTCCAGATGCACTTCGGCTTCAACAGTCGGGTTACCGCGGGAGTCGATGATTTCACGACCGATGACTTTAACGATTTTGGACATTAGGTTTTCCTCAGTACAAGTTAAACTAAAACTCCAGACAAACAGCGCGCGGTATACCCTTCATACTTGAAGCTGCATCGGTGTTGGCTACGTTCATTCACCCGAATCACTCACTTGTGTCAGTGATTCGGGATTCACTCTCTTGCCACCTTGATGCAACGCCAATTATTTTGGGTAGACATGCCGCGCGCCGCCTACCAAATATTTTATTTCACCTGGCGCTTCTGATACTCACCAGCGGCCTTCACAAAGCCGGCGAACAACGGATGACCATCACGCGGCGTCGAAGTAAATTCCGGGTGGAACTGACAAGCGACGAACCATGGATGATTCGGCAGTTCGATAATCTCAACCAGCTTGTTGTCTGCAGAACGGCCGGCAACCAACAGCCCGGCGGCTTCGATTTGCTTCAACAGCATGTTGTTAACTTCATAACGGTGACGATGGCGTTCAACAATGGTTGGCTCGCCGTACATCTGGCGTACCAGGCTGTTGTCGGTCAGGTGGCATTGCTGACCACCGACACGCATCGTGCCACCCAAATCGCTTTCTTCAGTACGCACTTCGACGTTGCCGTCTTCATCACGCCACTCGGTGATCAACGCCACCACCGGATACTTACAGTCTGGCACAAACTCGGTTGAGTTGGCGTTCTCCATACCCACAACATTGCGGGCGAACTCCATCAGTGCCACTTGCATACCCAGACAGATGCCCAGGTAAGGGATGTTGTTCTCACGCGCATAACGCGCGGTCATCACCTTGCCTTCCACACCACGGTAACCGAAACCACCTGGGATCAGGATAGCATCCAGACCTTTCAGCACTTCTACGCCGCGGGTTTCAACATCCTGCGAATCGATCAGCTTGATGTTCACAGTCAGACGATTTTTCAGGCCACCGTGTTTCAGGGCTTCAATCACCGACTTATAGGCATCTGGCAGTTCGACATATTTGCCGACCATACCAATGGTCACTTCGCCGCCTGGATTGGCTTCTTCGTAAATAACCTGTTCCCATTCGGCCAGGTTCGCTTCCGGCGCGTTGAGGCTGAATCGTTTACAAATATAATCATCAAGACCCTGAGATTTCAAGAGGCCTGGGATTTTATAAATAGAATCAACGTCTTTCAGGGAGATAACGGCTTTTTCCGGCACGTTACAGAAAAGTGCAATTTTTGCACGTTCATTAGCAGGAACTGCGCGATCGGAACGGCAAATCAGCACATCAGGCTGAATACCGATGGAAAGCAGCTCTTTTACGGAATGCTGAGTCGGTTTGGTTTTCACTTCACCGGCAGCAGCCATATACGGCACCAGCGTCAGGTGCATGTACAGCGTGTGTTCACGGCCCACTTCCACAGCCATCTGACGAATGGCTTCCAGGAATGGCAGCGATTCGATATCGCCCACGGTACCGCCGATTTCCACCAACACCACATCATGGCCTTCGCCACCTTCGAGGATGCGTTCTTTAATCGCGTTGGTGATATGCGGAATAACCTGCACGGTTGCACCCAGATAGTCGCCACGGCGTTCTTTGCGCAGAACGTCGGAGTAAATGCGACCCGTGGTGAAGTTGTTGCGGCGCGACATTTTGGTACGGATGTAGCGCTCGTAGTGACCCAAATCCAGATCGGTTTCTGCGCCGTCTTCGGTGACGAAAACTTCCCCATGCTGAATCGGGCTCATGGTGCCCGGATCCACGTTGATGTACGGGTCCAGTTTCATGATGGTAACGTTGAGGCCACGGGCTTCAAGAATAGCCGCCAGAGAGGCTGCGGCAATGCCTTTACCCAGAGAGGATACGACCCCGCCGGTCACAAAAATATAATTAGTTGTCATGCTGAACCTGAGAGTTTAGGTTTAAAGACGATGGAAGAACCAAGACGGGAAAGTAGTATACCCGAACCTCTTCAGACCTACAAACGATCGTTTTACTGTCCATCATCTCTGTCACCATCAGGAGTTCATCCGGGTTTAATCTATCAGCCCACGATCAGCTGCCTTTTTAAAACAATGAGTTAGCATGGAAAAATTCATTTTAACGCCCTTTCACAACAATAAAACGCCTTAGAATTCAGTTTGTTGGCGTTTTATTGCTGGTACGTCATGGTTCAGCATAGTATGACACAAAGCTTAACCGTTTCAGCTTGAATGAACCTTGTCGCCGATCAACATTGCGATAATCATAGGACAGCACTGTTGTGGATTAGTTTTCCTGACGTTTAACCTGCTGCCACGCCTCTTCCATTTGCTCCAGCGTCGCTTCACCCATTTCCAGCCCGCGCTGTTTAACGATCTCTTCTACCTGACGGAAACGGCGCTCGAACTTGCGATTGGCCGCCTGCAGTGCGTTTTCGGCCTTGTGACCAAGATGGCGTGATAAATTCACCGTGGCGAATAACAGGTCGCCGATTTCTTCTTCCAGCTTCTGTTCATCGACCACTGCCTGCTGGGCTTCATGCATCACTTCGTCGATCTCTTCGTATACTTTGTCCAGCACCGGGCCAATCGTATGCCAGTCGAACCCAACCGCGGCGCAGCGCTTTTGAATTTTATGCGCTTTCATCAACGCAGGCAGCGCCTGCGGAATATCATCCAGCGCCGAATGCAGCTCTTTCTCGGCACGTTCACCGGCCTTCAACAGCTCCCAGCGCGCCGCAACGGCTTCGCTATCCTGTGCATCAGCCTCGCCAAAGATATGCGGATGCCGGCGTTCCAGCTTGTCGCTGATGGCATTGCATACCTCATCGAAGTCAAACAGCCCCTGCTCCTGGCCCATTTGGGCGTAAAACACCACCTGGAATAGCAGGTCGCCCAGTTCGTCACGCAGATCGCTATAGTCCTGACGCTCAATGGCATCCAGCACTTCGTAAGTTTCTTCCAGCGTGTAAGGGGCAATGGTGGCGAAGGTTTGCTTGCGGTCCCATGGGCAGCCGGCCTGCGGATCGCGCAGCGTTTTCATGATGTTCAGCAAGCGTTGCAACGGAGAAGATTGGGTCATATTGGCATCTCTGGAAAAAGGACGGGCACGAGCATGCAAGGGCGCTGCATGCTCGTGCCCGAGTCAATCGGGGCGAACATATTCGCCCCTACAATAACGGAGGCCAAGGAGCTTGGCCAACAACGATGCGGCGCGAAAGACGCAGGGGATTTAGCTGCCGTGCAGGCGTTTGGCGTCTATCACGTCCGGCAGCTGATTGAGCTTTGCAAGCACCCGGCCCAGCACCTGCTGGTTGTAAATCTCGATGTCCATGTCGATGGTTGCCAACTGCTTTTTGGTGTCGCTCCGGCTGGCTACGCCCAGTACGTTAACCTTTTCGTTGGCCAAAATGGTGGTGATATCACGCAACAAACCGCTGCGATCGTTAGCCATCACGCGCACCACCAGCGAGTAACCGCTGGAGTAGCTTTCCCCCCACACCGCATCCACAATACGTTCTGGCGCGTGCGATTGCAGATCAACCAGTTGATCACAGTCCGCACGGTGAATGGATATGCCGCGCCCCTGGGTGATAAAACCGACAATATCGTCACCCGGGATCGGCTGGCAACAGCGGGCAATGTGGTGCATCAGATTGCCGACCCCTTCTACCACTACCCGGCCATTGTCTTTGCTGCGCGTCGCTGGCGGGGCTTTATGCTGAACCAACTGACGCAGCGCTTCGCGATCCTGTTCCTCAGCACTTGGCTTGTTGAACTTGCCTTGCAGGAAGTTCACCATCTGATTCAGGCGAATATCTCCACCGCCAATCGCCGCCAAGATTTCATCCAGTGAATTCATGTTGTAACGCGGGATCAGCAGCTTCTCGGCCTCTTTCAGGCTGATACCCAGGTGCTCCAGCTCACTGTCCAGCATCTGGCGACCAGCCAAAATATTCTTGTCGCGATCCTGCTTACGGAACCAGTTGTGGATCTTGGAGCGTCCGCGGCTGGTTGTGACGTAACCCAGGTTAGGGTTCAGCCAGTCACGGCTTGGGTTTGGTTGCTTCTGAGTGATGATTTCAATCTGATCACCCATCCGTAACTGATAGGTGAACGGCACGATACGGCCGCCTATTTTGGCACCGATACAACGGTGGCCGACATCACTGTGAATATGGTAAGCAAAGTCGAGCGGTGTGGAACCGGCTGGCAGATCCACCACATCGCCTTTCGGGGTAAACACATAAACCCGATCGTCGAACACCTGGCTGCGCACTTCGTCGAGCATCTCGCCGGAGTCCGCCATCTCTTCCTGCCAGGCGATCAGTTTCCGCAACCAGGCAATGCGCTCCTCATAACCGGAACGTACCGTCGCGACCGCGCCTTCTTTGTATTTCCAGTGTGCGGCCACGCCCAGTTCAGCATCTTCATGCATCTGACGGGTACGGATCTGGATCTCAAGCGTCTTGCCGCGTGGCCCCAGGACCACGGTGTGGATCGATTGATAGCCGTTGGGTTTCGGGTTTGCCACATAGTCGTCGAACTCATCCGGCAAATGGCGGAAATGGGTATGTACAATCCCCAAGGCCGCATAACAGTCCTGTAAACGTTCGACCACCACGCGCACTGCGCGCACATCAAACAGCTCGTCAAACGCCAGCGCTTTTTTCTGCATCTTGCGCCAGATGCTGTAAATATGTTTTGGTCGACCGTAAATGTCCGCCTTAACGCCTTCGTCGCCCATCGCACTGCGCAGCGAAGCAACAAAGTCATCAATAAACTGCTCGCGATCGATACGGCGTTCATGCAGCAGCTTGGCGATGCGTTTGTATTCGTCCGGGTGCAAGTAGCGGAAGCAGAAATCTTCCAGTTCCCATTTCAGTTGCCCGATACCGAGCCGATTGGCCAGAGGAGCGTAGATATTCGAACACTCTTTGGCTGCCAGCACGCGTTCGTCTTCCGGCGCGTCTTTCACTTCTCGCAGGTGGGCGATACGCTCCGCCAGCTTGATCACCACGCAGCGGAAATCCTCCACCATCGCCAATAACATGCGACGCACGTTATCGACCTGCTCGGAGGCCATCGAGTCGTTTTGGGTGGCTTTCAACTGGCGGATAGCGTCCATATCGCGTACGCCATGTACCAGATAGGTAATGCCCTTACCGAACTCTTCGGTCAGGGTATCTTCTTGAACAATGCCGGCATCCACCAACGGGAACAGCAGCGCGGCGCGCATGCTGTCGTTGTCCATGCTCAGGGTCGACAGGATTTCAACCATTTCCAACCCGCGCCACAGTAACAGTGACGCGTTAGGATGGTTCTGGGTTTGTTGCTCACAGTAGCGCCAGGTTGCGGCTAATCGCTCACATGACTGCGGGTTAGGTAGCCCCAAGCTGGCAATCCACTCGTCGAGAGCAAATTCACCAGCCGTGTTCAGATGTGCACTTCTTACCGCAACCATAACCTCTCCCTACTTTGCAGCGACCTCTGGCGCAGAACCGTTAATAAACAGCGCCATTGACTCAAGATGCCCCGTATGCGGAAACCTATCCAACATCCGCACACGCGCAAGACGATAACCGGCGCTCAGCAGCCAGTGCTGTCGCATGCCCGCACGGTAAGGATACAGAAAACGTAAACCTCCCGCTCTGGCGCCAGTTTTACAATATGTGACATCATGCTGACCGCACCCGCACGGGCCAGTTCCAGCATCACCTTATAAAATCCTTGTGCTGCCCAAGGTTGCTGCTCAATGTCTTCGTCCCCATTATCGAGGAAGAAGCAGGCGTTACTCAGCCTTTTCTTATGTGCATTATATTGCCCATTCGCTACCGGTGTGGCAACACCTTCTATGCCCACCACAGCAGCGCATCCCGCCAGCGGCAGGATAAAATTGCCCATGCCGCAGGGACAGATCCAATACCCGATCATTGGGTTGAATCCTGAGCCATTCAAGGGCCCGCCCCCCCCTTTACCGATTTACGCTGTTATTTTCCTGAAGAAAGTCACGCAGACCGAAGTCTAAGCGTAGTCCGTCGACCTGATCATACGGCACTTCTCTGCACGGTTTTTCGCGCTGGCGACGAAATAAATTGCACCATATTTGTCGATTGAGTGCCGGTTCATTTAAAGTAGGCTGTGTTCGGCAATTCTCCCACATTGGACTCCCATGACCAAATACAGCCTGCGGGCGCGCATGATGATCCTTATTCTGGCCCCAACGCTGTTGATTGGTCTGTTGCTCAGCACCTTCTTCGTAGTACATCGCTACAATGAATTACAAGAACAGCTGGTTGATGCCGGTGCCAGTATTATTGAACCCTTGGCGGTGGCCAGCGAGTACGGCATGACGTTCCGCAGCCGTGAGTCGGTCAGGCAGTTGGTCAGCCTGTTGCACCGCCGGCATTCAGATATTGTGCGTTCCATTACCGTATTCGACGCGCAGAACAATCTGTTCGTCACCTCGAATTACCATCACAACGTTGCCCAATTGCAGTTGCCGAAAGGGGTTCCTATCCCCACCGATCTGATGTTAACGCGTCGCGGAGACTCACTGATCTTACGCACCCCAATCTTGGCAGAGAGCCAATATCCGGATCAAACGGCCAATAACGATCCTCAGCAGGACAACCGTCTGGGGTATGTCGCGATCGAACTGGATCTGCAATCAGTCCGGCTACAGCAATACAAGGAGGTGTTTGTCTCCACCCTGTTGCTGCTGTTGTGTATGTGCATCGCCATCTTGTTTGCTTACCGCCTGATGCGCGACGTCACCGGCCCGATCCGCAATATGGTCAATACCGTTGACCGCATCCGCCGTGGACAGCTCGACAGCCGCGTCGAAGGCTTTATGCTCGGCGAACTGCATATGCTAAAGAACGGCATCAACTCAATGGCAATGTCGCTCACCGCATATCACGAGGAGATGCAACAGAACATCGATCAGGCCACCTCCGACCTGCGCGAGACGCTGGAGCAGATGGAGATCCAAAACGTTGAACTGGATCTGGCGAAGAAACGCGCCCAGGAGGCGGCACGTATTAAATCCGAATTCCTGGCGAACATGTCGCACGAGCTCCGTACCCCGCTCAATGGCGTGATCGGCTTTACCCGCCAGATGCTGAAAACCGAAATGAGCGTCACGCAGACCGACTATCTGCAAACCATTGAACGTTCGGCCAATAACTTACTGACCATCATCAACGACGTCCTGGACTTCTCTAAACTGGAGGCCGGCAAGCTGGTGCTGGAACATATTCCGTTCTCACTGCGTGAGACCCTGGATGAAGTGATTGTATTGCTGGCGCCTAGCGCCCATGAGAAAGGGCTGGAACTCACGCTCGACGTACACAACGACGTGCCAGAACAAGTGATCGGCGATTCGTTACGTTTGCAGCAAATCATTACCAACCTGCTCGGCAACGCGATTAAATTTACCGAAACAGGCAACATTGATATCCGCGTCGAGCTGCGAAGCCAACAAGATCGCCAGATCGAGCTGGAAGTACAAATCCACGACACCGGAATTGGCATATCCGAACGGCAACAGTCGCAATTGTTCCAGGCGTTCCGACAAGCAGATGCCAGTATTTCACGCCGCCACGGTGGGACCGGCCTGGGGTTGGTGATAACCCAGAAGCTGGTGAAAGAAATGGGGGGCGATATTTGCTTCCACAGCCAACTGAATCGCGGATCGACCTTCTGGTTCCACATCACACTCGATCTGCACGAGGGCATGCTGTCGCTGTCGACAAATTTGCCGGACCTGCAAGGCAAGACGCTGGGGTATATCGAAGCTAATCCGATGGCGGCTCAGGCAACGCTCAATATGTTGAGCGCCACCAACCTGGTAATCACCCATACGCCGACGCTCGCCCAATTGCCGAAGAAAAATTACGATTTCCTGCTGGTGGGGGTGCCGATCCCTTTCCGCGACAATATGGCACAACACGAAAGCAAACTGCTGGCAGCACTGCAGATCGCCAATCGTGTGATTCTCGCACTGCCTTGCCAATCGCAGATCAACGCAGAACAACTCAAACAGCAAGGCGCTGCCGGCTGCCTGATCAAGCCGATCACCAGCAACCGCCTGTTCCCACTGCTGCGTATGGAAGCCCCGCTGCGCCTGCCTGCCCTGCCGGAACGTAAACGTCTGCCTCTCACCGTAATGGCCGTTGATGACAACCCAGCCAATCTGAAGCTGATCGGTACGCTGCTCGCTGAGCAAGTGGAAAAAACGCTGCTGTGTGAAAGTGGAGAAGAAGCGTTAGTGTTGGCACGCGACAACGTGCTGGATTTGATCCTGATGGATATTCAGATGCCAAATATCGACGGTATCCGCACCAGCGAACTGATCCGTCAATTACCACACCACAATTCAACGCCAATCGTTGCCGTCACCGCCCATGCCGTCAGCGGTGAACGCGAGCATCTGCTGCAAGCCGGTATGGATGACTATCTGGCAAAGCCGATTGACGAAGCGATGCTCACCCGCGTGTTAGCTCGCTACCACAGTGATGAGTCGGAACCATTGGCATCAACCGATGCCCCACTGCAGTCGCTCGATTGGCCCCTGGCACTGCGTCAGGCAGCGAACAAGCCCGATCTGGCGCACGACCTACTCCAGATGCTGCTCGACTTCCTGCCCCAGGTCAGTGGACGGGTACAAGCCCTGCTGGACGGCGCGGCAGACGACAATATTCTCGATTTGATCCACAAGCTGCACGGCAGCTGCAGTTACAGCGGCGTACCGCGTCTGAAACACCTGTGTTTCTATCTCGAACAGCAGCTACGCCTGGGCGTCAGCAATGACGAGTTAGAGCCGGAATGGCTGGAACTGTTGGATGAGATTGGGTTGGTCAGCCAGGCAGCGCGCACTCATCTGGCTTGATACTGTACGCGCACCGGAAATAAAAAAGGCACGCTGTCGCGTGCCTTTTAGGAAGAACGAGCAATTACTGCATCAACAGATACAACGTGGTATCGCCGCGCAGGATGTTCAGTGCCAGCACCGAAGGTTTGCTGTCGAGGATCTTACGCAGTTCACCCAGGTTCTGAATTGGCTGCTGATTAACCCCGAGGATAAAGTCGCCTTTTTTCAAGCCAATACGTGCTGCGGCACTGCCGGCTTTAACGTTATCCACTTTCACGCCTTTCTGGCTACCGGTTTGGCCGTTGCTCAACTCGGCACCTTCAATGCCGGTGTAGATGTTGCCAGATTCAACCTGCGTTTGAGTGCTTTGTTCCAGCGTGACGTCCACGGTGATCGGTTTGCCGTCGCGAATGATACCCAGCGACATTTTGCTGCCGACCGGCAGAGTCCCGATTTCCGCGCGGAATGACGCGAAGCTGGAGATGGCTTTGCCGTTCATGGTAACAATCACGTCACCGGCCTTGATGCCCGCCTTGGCGGCAGAAGACTTCGGCATTACCTGGCTGACAAATGCCCCGCGCTGCGCGTCAACTTTCATCGCTTTCGCCAGTTCAGAGTTCAGCTCGGTACCCATAATGCCCAACTCACCGCGTTTCACCTGACCATACTCAACCATTTGCGCGGTCAGGTTTTTCACCATGTTGCTTGGTATAGCGAAACCAATACCAATGTTGCCGCCATCTGGCGCCAGAATCGCGGTGTTGATGCCGATCAGCTCGCCGTTCAAATTAACCAGTGCGCCACCGGAATTACCGCGGTTAATCGCCGCATCGGTCTGGATAAAGTTCTCGTAGTTCTCAATATTCAGTCCACTGCGGCCCAGGGCAGAAACGATACCAGAAGTGGCTGTTTCACCAAGCCCGTACGGGTTACCGATCGCGACGGTATAATCACCCACACGCAGTTGGTCCGAGTCCGCCATTTTAATCGCCGTCAGGTTTTTAAAGTCTTTCAGCTGGATCAACGCAATATCAGAGCGAGGATCTTTACCAATCACCTTGGCGTCAAACTTACGGCCGTCGCTCAGTTGAACCTGAATTTTATTGGCGTTGTCCACCACATGGTTGTTGGTCACCACGTAGCCTTTAGTGGCGTCAATCACCACCCCAGCACCCAACGCCTGGAATTTTTGCTGAGTGCCTTGACCAGGAGCCCCCTGCTCACCACCAGCTCCCTGGCACATCGGCGACCCCTGGAACGGGGAACCATCCTGGCAGAACGGTGAATCCTCACCAAAGAACTGCTGGAACTGTTGCGGCATCTTCGGTGTATTCACTGTGGTGCTGCCTTCGACGTTAATGCTCACCACCGAAGGCATCACTTTCTCCAACATCGGTGCCAAACTCGGCAGTTGCTGGGTACTGGAGGATGCGGTTTCTGCAGCGCTGGCCGTCACCGGGCCCATCGCCATACCAATGCTAAATGCCAGCGCGCTCAGGACTAATACGGTTTTTTTCATCTGTGTGTCTCTTATAAAGTCGTTCAAAAGTATTAGGGTCTTTGTGCATAGTCAGAACATATTAATAACCCGAAGTTCCGGCACAGATTATTGGTAATAGTAAACAAATATTGTCCGTCTTTACAAAACTAGAAATATGCGCCGAACGGCTAACGAAAATGCTTAAAATAACATTTATTAGCTCAAGGAATTATTCCGCAGCCATCAATCGGCGGTATTCATCATAAGCATAAAGATCGGTCATACCACTGATATAATCCTGCAGCAAACGGGCGCGGAAATAATATTCACGGATCGCCAATTGCTCGGACGACAGATGCTGCAATCCTTCAACCGCTTCCACATAGGCCAGCCGATGTTTGGTAGAAAGTTTATGAAACAGGCGCGTTTCAATTGGGTAAGCACGGTGGCTGTCTTCCTGTACCAGACGTGTAAAATCTGCCAATGGCATGGCCAGTAATGGGCTATAGATATCCAGTAACCCGCTGATTACACGGTAACCCTGCAGCTCTAATTGCTCAACTTCCGGGTGGTTAAAGACATGTTTAAACGCAACATTCTTGAATATTTTCAGCAGTTGATACGCTGGGCTCGAGTCTTCCAGCAAGGCCTGATTAAAGTTGCCTTGATACACCGCGTCCAGGTTATCAATAAAGCGCTGCGCAGCATGCGGGACTAAACGTGCCACGGTGAACACGCGCAGATACATGAAGAATTGATCTTCGGCACTGCGCCGTGTGCCACCGCGATCGCTCTTGCGAAAAGCACTGGCCACCGTTTTATCAAACAGATCGCCTGGCGAAACTTCACCCCATTCCTGAGTTAAATGCTGGTAAAGCTGTTCGACAGTGAAAATGTTTTTTTCCACTGCGTCTTCCAGGTCGGCGATACAATAAGAAATATCGTCTGCGGCTTCCATAATATAAGTCAATGGGAAACGGTCGAACTCCCCCATATTTAGCTCACGCCGCAGCCTATCGACAAATGCTTCCTCTGCCAGATAAAAACCCGGCTTTTTCATCAGATAGTCGTGACTGGCAGGAATGTCGGCGGCCCAATAGGCTGGACGAGTGTATTTCAGGATACACCCCACCTGCGCATACGTCAGATTTAGCTTCAACAGGGTATACACCAGCCGGATCGCTTGGGCATTGCCTTCGAAATGGCTAAGATCGTGGCGTATGCGGCTACGCAGGCGGTTAAGATCGCTCTCGCCCTCATGCAAACGTAATACGCTGACTTGGCAGCGATCGTGACTGGCAGGTTCGCTGCCGCAACTGGCGGGATCAAGCCGCTGCGAAAACCAGTCATTGATCGCCGACTCGCCAAAATGACCGAAGGGCGGGTTGCCGATGTCATGCATCAGGCAGGCCATTTCAACAATACTTTCAAAGGGGTCGAGCAGTTTGGTCAGGCCAAGAGCGTCTATCCGCCCATCCTGCTTGAAGCGATTGAGTATTTCTTTAGCGATATGCCGCCCCACTTGTTGCACCTCCATCGAATGCGTCAGGCGGCTGCGTACCGCTGCATTACGCTCGAGGGGAAACACCTGGGTTTTTTGCTGCAGGCGACGAATGGCGGCTGAATTGACAATGCGCCCGCGATCGCTCTCGAACTGCCGCACAATGTCGTATTCTTCTTCGGCTTCAATTGGCTTGCTGAATGGCCGCTGGAAGCTGATTTTCTGCTTAAAGTCGATCCCGGACATCTGTTTCTCCGCCGTTGCACCCTGCCTCCGTGATAACAATTCCCGGCGGCATATGCAACGGATTATCTCTCTATGAGAGCCATGATAGACTATGGCGCAATTCCCACACCCAATCAGCGAGTCTTATTTATGAAAGTAGGCATCATCGGCGCAATGGAGCAGGAAGTCACCCTGCTGCGCGATCAAATTGAAAACCGTCAGACCATTCAACGCGCGGGTTGTGAAATCTATACCGGCCAGATCGGCGGCGTTGACGTGGCCCTGCTCAAGTCAGGTATCGGCAAAGTCTCTGCAGCGATGGGTACCACTCTACTGCTGGAACACTGCAAACCGGACGTGGTGATTAATACCGGTTCTGCCGGTGGCCTGGCGAGCACGCTCAAGGTCGGCGATATCGTGGTATCCGAAGAAGTACGTTATCACGACGCCGACGTGACTGCCTTCGGTTACGAACCGGGCCAAATGGCCGGTTGCCCTGCAGCCTTCGTGGCAAACGACGCGCTGATTGCGCTGGCGGAAAGCTGCATCAAACAACTGAATTTGAACGCGGTACGCGGCCTGATTTGCAGCGGCGACGCCTTCATCAACGGCGCTGAGCCGTTGGCACGCATTCGCGCCACGTTTCCGAACGTTGCTGCTGTGGAAATGGAAGCCGCTGCCGTCGGCCATGTTTGCCACTTGTTCGGTACGCCGTTTGTGGTCGTGCGCGCGATCTCTGACGTTGCTGACAGTGAGTCGCACATGAGCTTTGACGAGTTTCTTTCCGTCGCCGCCAAGCAATCTACACTGATGGTTAACACCATGCTGCAAACCTTGGCTAAGCGCGGTTGATGTGACGCAACGCTTTTCAGTCCTGCTGTGGCTGCTGGCATTATGGATGGCGCTGCCTGCCGGCGCCGCCCAACGGGTGATCAGCCTGGCACCCAACACAACCGAACTGGCCTATGCCGCTGGCATGGGGGATACCTTGCTGGCGGTAAGCGCTTATTCCGACTACCCGCCCGCCGCCCAGAAGCTGGAACAAGTTGCGTCGTGGCAAGGGATCAACCTGGAGCGGGTACTGGCACTGAAGCCGGATCTGATCCTGGCATGGCGCGGCGGCAATCCACAGCGAGTACTGGATCAGCTCGCCGCCTTCGGTATCCCGATCTTTTATGCAGATGCCACCACGATTGATGATATAGCCCAATCTCTGGACAAACTGGCGCAATATAGCCCGCACCCTGAGCAAGCGCATCAGGCCGCAGAGGCTATCCGTAAACAAATTGCCGATCTGAAAGCAAAATACCCGCACAATCAGTCACGGCGGGTCCTGCTGCAATTTGGCACCCAACCGCTGTTCACCAGTTCCGGTGCCACGCTACAAAGTCAGGTATTGTCGCTGTGCGGCGCGGAGAACATCTTTGCAGACAGCCGTATGCCGTGGCCGCAAATCAGCCGGGAACAGGTGCTGGCTCGCCAGCCACAAGCGATCGTTATCGCGGGCGACCAAAAAGAGATCGCCAGCGTGAAAGCCTTTTGGACACCACAATTGCAGGTGCCGGTGATTGCGCTGAATGGGGATTGGTTCAACCGTCCCGGGCCGCGCATCATGCTGGCAGCACAGCAATTGTGTCATCAATTGGCGGAGCTTCATTAATGCTGGTGTTCTGGCTGGATATTCTCGGCACTGCGGTTTTCGCCATTTCAGGCGTATTACTGGCGGGCAAGTTGCGTATGGATCCGTTCGGCGTGCTCGTCCTGGGCGTCGTCACCGCGGTCGGTGGCGGCACCATCCGCGATATGGCGTTGGCCAACGGCCCGGTCTTTTGGGTTAAAGATCCAACCGATCTGGTGGTAGCAATGATCACCTGCGTGCTGACACTGCTGCTGGTACGTCAGCCACGCCGCTTACCAAAATGGATCCTGCCGGTGTTGGACGCCGTTGGACTGGCGGTTTTTGTCGGCATTGGTGTAAATAAAGCCTTTGCCGCCGATGCCAGTCCATTGGTGGCAATCTGTATGGGTGTCATTACCGGGGTTGGCGGCGGCATTATCCGTGACGTGCTGGCACGGGAAATCCCGATGATTCTGCGAACCGAAATTTACGCCACCGCCTGTATTATCGGTGGCATTGTCCATGCGACCGCCTACGCGACCTTCGGCATGCCCTTACAACAGGCGATGATGCTCGGTATGGGCATTACGCTGGCTATCCGGCTCGCGGCTATCCGCTGGCACCTCAAACTCCCTGCCTTCATCCTTGAACGATAACCAAATCCCGCCCGTATCGGGCGGAATCTTATGACATCGATACGCCATAAGTCGGAATATTAGACCAATTAGTAGCTAAATGTTATTATCAACGCCTTAAAAACCGCTGGAAATCAATGTAATAAACTTTTTAACCCCAAGTTAATTATTCCCCAGCCTTGTTAAAACTTATTAACTTTTTGCCGATAAGCCATTATGTGATTGCTTACGGATGGCTATTCCCCAAACTATGAAGAATATTCTCTTTTTATTCAGCGTGCTGCTGTGCAGCTCTTTCGTTTACGCCGGCAATATGAGCGGGCAAATTGGTGTCAGCCTGACCATCGCCCCAATCTGCAGCGTGGATACAGGGGGTTCAACGCCACAGGTAACATGCGGTAATACGGCCAGTGCCCAGCCTAAAGTCACCCGCAGTCCGTTAGCCACAGAGGGCGAAAATGATGCTTACCGAGAACTGATCACGGTGGAATGGTAACCATAAAAAAACCCGCAAACCGATGGGGTTGGCGGGTTTATACGCTGGCTGGTGGGATCACACGCTGAACGAGGATCCGCAGCCGCAGGTAGTTTTGGCGTTCGGGTTAGTTACCACGAAGCGCGAGCCTTCCAGCCCTTCGGTATAATCAACCGAGCCACCGACCAGATATTGCAGGCTCATCGGATCAACAACCAGAGCAACACCCTGTTTCTCGATGGTCATATCACCGTCATTGACCTTATCGTCAAAAGTGAAGCCGTACTGGAATCCGCTGCAACCGCCACCGGTAATGTAAACCCGTAACTTCAGATTCGGGTTTTCTTCGTCAGCAATCAGGACTTTAACCTTACTTGCTGCTGCCTCGGTAAATTGCAGGGGCAGTGCTGTTTCATCACTCATACTCTTTACTCCCAACATTGTTCTGCATCAGGTCGCTACAATGGCGGCCGGATTAATGTTAATGATTATCCAATACCTGAGTGTTGCGTTCAAGTATTCACCGCATTTGTTGTATTTTCTTTACCTGTTTTATCTGCCGCTTCACTGGCCTGCTGCGCTTCCTGACGCTGTAGCGTACGGGCCAATATTGAGGAATACAACGGCTTGCCCCCAAGGAACTGAGCCACCAGCGTAGCACCAAGGCAGGTAATAATCATGGGCAGTATGAGCTGATAGTTATCGGTCATTTCCAACACCAAGACGATACCGGTCAGGGGCGCGCGCACTGTCGCAGCGAACAAGGCTCCCATGCCGGCAATAGCGAATGTGCCAGCCTCGATGCCATACTGCGGGAACAAATGAGCACCGGCCAAGCCAAAAGCCGTACCAAACAGCGTGCCCAACGCCAGCATCGGTGCAAAAATCCCCCCCGGGGCACCGGAACCGAAGCACAGTAACGTGGTGATGACCCGGGTAATGAAAATAAACATCAGCATACCGACGCTGTAGTTACCTGCCGCAGCGATCGGGATCAGGCCAAAGCCTCCACCTGCGGCCTCCGGTTGGATCAACCCCAGGATGCCGCAAATGCCGCCGAGCAATCCCCCCATCAGCAAAATCTTGCGCATCTTGCCGCCGTGCAGACGAGCAAACATGTCCTGAGTGCGGAAAATTAGCGCGTTGAACATCACGCCAACCGCGCCGAATATGGCCCCCAGCACCAGGTATAACCAAAGGGTATTAATCGGTGCGGAGGAAAGCTTGCCCACCGCAATCACCGATCCTTCGCCATTGAACAACTGAAACACCACGCTCGACATAATAACGCCGATAAACACCGCTTTAATTGAGATCAGGTTATAGCGGAACTGCGGGCGCATCTCTTCAATGATGAACAGAATGCCGGCCAGCGGCGCATTGAAGGCGGCCGAGAGGCCGGCAGCCGCACCGGTAGCCAACAGCGAATGACGCGCCTCTGCGCCGCGCATACGGAAAATATCCAGCACCATACGCCCAACGTTGCCCCCCATCTGCACCGTCGGCCCTTCACGACCTAGCACCATGCCCGCCCCAAGCGTACCCATGCCGCCAATAAACTTCACCGGAATCACTCGCCACCAGCGTACTGGGCGCAGTTCTTCCAATGCGCCTTCAATTTCCGGAATACCCGATCCCCCGGCTTCAGGGGCAAAACGGCGGACCAAATAATAGCCCAGCACGGCCAGCCCGGCAGAAAGAACAAAAGCCAACGGCCACACCAGAATCCAGTAATCAGCGACCTGTGCCAACGCAGAAAGGCGCTGCTGCTGCACCCAATCCACCGCTTTATCAAATGCCACGCCAAGCAAACCGGCCAGAGTCCCCACCACCGCGGCCATGAACAAGACAGCCACGGGCGTTTTATCACGACGCATAAACTGGCGCACCATGTCACTCCGTTTGAGTCTTGGAGCCCGTGCGAGCGGTGATTGTTGCTGTAATTCAGTCATAATGGGCTATTCATTAGTGGAGTTAAATGTAATACAAATAGGCAAGTCGAATATTCTAGCGCACCCACTGACCAACCGCCCCCCTAAATAGGTATCTGACTGTGATCGTTTCATATCAGCGAACACTTCACTAGAATAGCGCGGTCAAATCATTCAAAGAGAATCCAGGAGCCGATTTATGAGCTTACACAACAAGTCCGAAAATCTGTATGCCCAGGCACAACAGGTAATCCCAGGCGGGGTTAACTCTCCGGTGCGTGCATTCAGCGGCGTTGGTGGTGTGCCACTGTTTATCGAGCGTGCAGACGGGGCTTACCTGTTTGACGTCGACGGCAAAGCCTATATCGACTACGTCGGTTCCTGGGGCCCGATGGTACTGGGGCATAACCACCCGGCGATCCGCAACGCAGTGATCGAAGCGGCACAGCGTGGCCTGAGCTTTGGCGCACCTACCGAGATGGAAGTCAAAATGGCCGAGCTGGTCACCGAACTGGTGCCCACCATGGACATGGTGCGAATGGTGAACTCAGGCACCGAAGCCACCATGAGCGCAATCCGCTTGGCGCGTGGCTATACCAATCGCGATAAAATCATCAAATTTGAAGGCTGCTACCACGGTCACGCCGACTGCCTGCTGGTAAAAGCCGGCTCCGGCGCACTGACGCTGGGCCAACCGAACTCACCGGGCGTACCGGCCGACTTCGCCAAACACACCCTGACCTGCACCTTTAACGATCTGGATTCGGTACGTACCGCATTTGAGCAGTACCCTTCAGAGATCGCCTGTATCATCGTTGAGCCAGTCGCAGGCAACATGAACTGTGTACCACCGTTGCCTGAATTCCTGCCAGGTCTGCGCGCACTGTGTGACAAGTACGGTGCCCTGCTGATTATCGACGAAGTCATGACCGGCTTCCGCGTGGCGCTGGCAGGGGCGCAGTCCTATTACGATGTAGAACCCGACCTTACTTGCCTGGGTAAAATCATCGGTGGCGGCATGCCCGTTGGCGCGTTCGGCGGCCGTCGTGACGTGATGGCCGCACTGGCGCCCACCGGCCCGGTTTATCAGGCAGGTACACTGTCCGGTAACCCGATTGCAATGGCCGCGGGCTACGCCTGCCTTACCGAAGTTTCGCAGGTGGGTATCCACCAGACACTGACCGAACTCACAGATATGCTGGCGGATGGCCTGCTGCATGCGGCAAAAGAAGAAAACATCCCGTTGGTGGTAAACCACGTTGGTGGCATGTTCGGCTTGTTCTTTACCGATGCTCCGTCAGTCACCTGCTATCAGGATGTGATGCAGTGCGATGTAGAGCGCTTCAAGCGCTTCTTCCACCTGATGCTGGATGAAGGCGTTTATCTGGCGCCTTCCGCCTTTGAAGCGGGCTTTATGTCTGTTGCGCATAGTAAAGAAGATATCCAACGCACCATCGACGCTGCACGCCGCAGCTTCGCCAAACTGTAAGCTTCGGCAATCCAACAAAAACGGGCGCTAAGCGCCCGTTTTTTATTTCTGGTGGTTAAGCCACATACCGTCTTAGAGCAGGGTGCCGTAAATCGTCAATAGCGCCACCACCACCACAATGATCATTGTTACCTTACGCGCCAACGTTACCGCTGCCCGTGGGGTCTGCACTGGATCCATATGGGGTTCCCGCGCTAATGAGAACTGCGCCAATCGCGTCAACACCTGATACTGCGAAGAATGGCGATCCCCCAACGATGCCACCCATGCCGGCAGCGCTTTCTCACCATGCCCGATCAATGCATAGGCCACACCGGCCAGGCGTACTGGGATCCAGTCTAACCAGTGCAGCAGATGATCGATGCCCGACTGTGAACGTTCCAACGGGGTATTATGACGCGCCAACCAGGTTTGATAGGCACGCAGGAAAGAATAGCCCGCCAAGGCAATCGGTCCGTAGGGCCCGCAGACGACAAACCAGAACAGCGGCGCCAAATAATAGCGGAAGTTAATCCACAGCAACGCGTTCTGCAGTTCACGCAAGCGCAGCTCTTCGCTGCAATCCACTGGCAAGCCGTGAATTAGCGCCAGTTCTTCCGCCATCTGATCACTGGCATGTACATCTCCCTGACGTGCCGCCTTCAGATAGGCACGGTAGTGTTTGCGCTTAATACCCGCGCCCACACACAGCAAATCAATAATGATCCACAGCAACAGCGTCACTACGCCGAAAAACAGCCCCTGAGCCAGCCACAGAATCCCCCCTACCACAACCATCCAGGCAAGAGTCATCAGTAACGTCTGTGCTAGTGAAAATCGATGTAACCGATGAAACACCACCTCCAGGCGGTGATCCAACTGCCAATGCTCCCCTAGCTTGAACAAACGTTCCCACGCCAGAACCAGTAACAGCGTAAACAGCGTCATTAGCGACTCCTCTCCTTTTCCATTATTCCAAGCATAGCGTCATCGGGCTTGCCGGGTTGTTCCAGAGATGCCAGATATAACTCCCCGTCAAACACAGGGCTGGGACGATCCTGCTGTGCATGGCGATGTGCGGTGCAGGCATCGGATAATGTATGATTAGCAGCGCAACCAACGTGCTGCTGTGGTACTTGTCACGGCAACAGAGTAGCATGTTCCCTCTACGAACTTACCGTCCATTTCGGAGTTTTCTATGCCGACACGCCGCTACAGTGCCGACAGTCGCCGCACCGAGCTTCTTGAACGAATTGAAAGCGATATCCCCTATGCCGTTGCCCAGGCCCTGCGTGAAGACCTGGGGGGCGAAGTCGATGCCGAACGCGATATTACCGCGCAATTGTTACCGGCCGACACCCAAGCCGAAGCGACCATCATCACCCGTGAACCCGGCATATTTTGCGGCCAACGCTGGTTGAACGAAGTCTTCATCCAATTGGGTAACCAGGTGAAGGTGGAATGGCTGGTGGCAGACGGCGATAGCCTGGTGCCCGATCAACTGCTCTGCAAACTGACCGGCCCGGCACGAGTGCTACTGACGGGTGAACGTACCGCACTGAACTTTGTACAGACGCTTTCTGGCGTAGCGACCGAAGTCAGCCGCTATGTGGCACTGTTACAAGGCACGCAAACTCGCCTGCTGGACACCCGTAAGACTTTGCCTGGGCTGCGCACCGCGCTGAAATATGCGGTGTTGTGCGGCGGTGGCAGCAACCACCGGCTGGGGCTATCCGACGCCTTCCTGATCAAAGAAAACCACATCATTGCCTCCGGTTCGATTAAAAAGGCGGTCGAGAAAGCGTTCTGGCTGCATGCCGACGTGCCCGTCGAAGTCGAAGTGGAGTCGCTGGATGAATTACAACAGGCGCTGGATGCCGGCGCCGACATCGTCATGCTGGATAACTTCAGCGTTGAGATGATGCGCACCGCTGTGGCGCAAACTCAGGGCCGTGCTCAACTGGAGGTTTCAGGTAATGTCACCAGTGACACCCTGCGCACCTTCGCCGAAACCGGCGTGGACTACATTTCCGTTGGTGCCCTGACCAAACACGTGACCGCCCTCGATCTGTCGATGCGCTTCAAATAATGCCCCCGCCTTCCCGCTGCGGCGGGGAGGTGTTCCCCATCAACATTGCGACATCCCCCCCAATGTTGTAACCCCAGCTGCAAACACAACGCATTACGCTGGAAGCACACCGCAAAACGCCGCTAAGCCCCTCGAAGCCTCTATCCCTAGCGTTTACCCTGCCCTCCACATTCATTAGGAGGCAACAACAGATGGAAACACAGCGCGGTTTTACCTTGATCGAATTGATGGTGGTGATCGCCATTATTGCGATCCTCAGCGCCATCGGCATTCCCGCCTATCAGCGGTATATCCAAAAAGCAGCGATGACCGACATGCTGCAAACCATGACCCCATATAAAATGGCCGTTGAGTTATGTGTACTCGCCAATAGCGTACCCACTGCGTGCAACGCCGGCAGTCAAGGCATCCCTACAGGCGGGACATCACGTTATGTCAGCGCAGTTCAGGTCAGCCAAGGTGTTATTTCGCTGACCGGCACACAAACGCTTCAGGGGCTGACGGTGACGCTCACCCCAACTCAAAATACCCGCGGTCTGACCCGCTGGACCCGCCAGTGCAGCAGTGACAACACCAACTTGCAAGAGACCTGCCAAGAGGTCTTCCGTTTTGATACAACCAACACGACGCCAACACCATGAGTGTGACGATCAGCGATGAAATCCATGCACTGTGCCGACGCTATCAGGCGTTGGCACTCAGTGAAGACGAGTACTGCCTGAACGTTGCCCTGGCTGAAGAAGCGCCTCCAGCATTGCTAACGGCCCTGCGTTTCGCCACCGGTAAACGCATTCATCTGGAACAGTGGCCAGCAGCCCGGTTAGAGCTGGAGCTAAATCACCGTCAAATACAGGGCGACCACTTCCAACAAGCCCTTCAGGAACCTGAACCAGAGACCCCCTCATTAAATGATGACAGTGACGCCCCCGTCGTACAGTTCATTAATCAGACCTTGCGCATCGCCATTCAACGGCGCGCTTCGGATATTCATGTTGAACCTTACCAGCAGACGCTGCGTATCCGACTGCGCATCGACGGCGTACTACAAGCCATAGCGTCACCACCTTTTGCACTGGCCGCACGCCTTACCGCCCGGCTGAAGATCATGGGGCAACTGGACATTGCCGAACGACGCCTGCCGCAAGATGGTCAGCTCAGCGTACAGTTGGATAACGCGACATACTCAATGCGCATCGCCACCTTACCCACGCTGCACGGTGAAAAAGTGGTACTGCGGATCCTGCACACTGAGCGTCAGGAGCTACCGTTGGAGCAGTTGGGTATGGATCAGACTGCGCTGGCACAGTTTGCCGCAGCGCTGTCCTGTCCTCAGGGCCTGATCCTGGTCACCGGCCCGACGGGTAGCGGTAAAACCGTTACCCTCTATAGCGGCCTCCGCCAGTTAAATGACGCGCAGAGCAATTTATGCAGTGTCGAGGACCCCATTGAGATCCCGCTGTTTGGCGTCAACCAAACGCAGATTAACGCCAAAACCGATCTGGATTTCTCTCGCGTTTTACGCGCCTTACTGCGGCAAGATCCGGATATCATCATGATCGGTGAAATCCGCGATCGAGAAACGGCAGAAATCGCGGTTAAAGCCGCGCAAACCGGTCATCTGGTGCTTTCCACATTGCACACCAATTCCACCAGCGAAACGCTAACGCGCCTGACCCATATGGGCATTCCCGGTTATTTGATTGCCGCCTGCCTGAAATTGGTGATTGCCCAACGACTGGTGCGCAAACTTTGCCGTCACTGCCGTTATCAACAAAGCGGGGCGGTGCACTTCCCCACTGCAATTTGGGCTGACCCTCTGCACCCCTGGCAAGCCGATGGCTGCGAACACTGTTTCAGCGGTTACTATGGCCGTATCGGAGTCTATGAATTGTTGACCATCACACCAGAGGTGCAGACCGGTCTATTGCAAGGTGCAGCCCCTGCTCAATTAGCCGATATTGCACGACAGCAGGGGCAAGCAACATTGTTGCAAGCCGGGTTAACGTTGGTTTCTCAAGGTATTACCTCGCTTGAAGAGGTGTATCGCATTGTCGGCATCATTATTGCCGACACCGGAGAGGCACCGTGAAAAACTTACGTCTTTTCCTCTGGCAGGCGATTGACTCCCAAGGGCAACTGCACCAAGGGGAATTGATGAGCCCCGAAAAGAACAGGGTCAGCCTGTGGCTTATCGAACAAGGGCTACAGCCCTACAAAATTGACAGTGGTAAACGCATTCCCCCCAGCCAGTGGCGCGGAGACCCCCTGATCCAATTCACTCGTCAGCTTGCCACTTTGTTGCAGGCCGGGCTACCGCTGGTTAGCGGATTACAACTCCTGGCAGCAGAACACCCTTCCGCCGCCTGGCGCTGTTTGCTACGGGAGCTCAGCGAATTGGTGCAGCAAGGCCAGCCGTTTTCGGAAGCCATCGCCGGACAAACGGCCATATTCCCGTTGATCTACCGCCAATTGATCGCCATTGGGGAGCTCACCGGCCACCTGGATGAATGCTGCCTACAGCTGGCCCAACAGCAGGAAGCCCATCAAAAGCTGCAGAAGAAAGTGGTTAAGGCACTGCGTTATCCCTTGTTTATCTGTGCTGTAGCGCTACTGGTGAGCATGCTAATGCTGGTCATGGTGTTGCCGGAGTTTGCCGGTGTCTACCAGTCATTCAATGCGCCCCTGCCGTGGTTTACTCAAGGACTGCTGAATCTTTCCGCCCTGTTGATCGAGAGCGGCCCCTGGCTAGCCCTCGTACTGTTCTGTATGACGCTGGCTTATTTTCACCGTCTGCACCCGCAACCACGATGGCGCAGGCGTGAACAGGCAGCGCTACTCCACCTGCCGCTGATTGCGCCCTTGATCAAAGGCGGCTGTCTAAGCCAAATATTCCGCATTCTGGCGATGACCCAGCAAGCCGGGTTAACGCTGATTGAAGGCTTGAACGCAGCCGCACTGTCGATAGATAACCTGTTTTACCGTCAGGCAATTGAGAAGGTGCAGCAACAGATTGCGCAAGGGCACACTTTCCATAGCGCGTTGAAGCAACAAACGCTTTTCCCTTCGCTTTGTCAGCAGTTGGTACGGGTTGGCGAAGAGTCGGGATCGTTAGATACGCTGCTGGGCAAACTTGCTCTGTGGCATGAGCAGCAAACCTTTGAGCGGGCCGACACCCTGGCGCAAACCCTGGAACCCATATTGATGCTGGTGGTCGGTGGGATCGTAGGCACACTGGTGATCGCAATGTACCTGCCGATATTTCAGTTGGGGAATGTGTTGGGATGAACCTGAAGACGAACATGGGCGCAGCAAAACACTGCACCCACAATTTAGCTACGTGCAAGCAAGCCAGATTACTTGCTGCCGAAAACGCGGTTTTCCTGCTCCGCTACGCGGATGAAGGTGGTACGTTTGGTCAGCTCTTTCAGACGTTCTGCACCGACATACGTACAGGCAGAACGCAGGCCGCCCAAGATGTCACGAACGGTAAACTCAACCTCACCGCGCAAAGGCAGCTTAACGGTTTTGCCTTCTGCTGCCCGGTACTCAGCAACGCCACCAACGTGGCGTTTCATGGCTGACTCGGAGCTCATGCCGTAGAACAGCATGAATTTCTCACCGTTCTCTTCCACAACTGTCCCTTCGCACTCGTCGTGGCCGGCCAACATGCCGCCTAACATGACAAAGTCCGCGCCACCACCAAAGGCTTTCGCAACATCACCCGGCACGGAACAACCACCGTCGCTGACAATCTGGCCACCAAGACCATGTGCCGCATCGGCGCACTCGATCACTGCAGACAGTTGCGGATAGCCAACGCCCGTTTTCACTCGGGTGGTGCAGACTGAGCCAGGGCCAATACCGACTTTAACGATATCGGCACCGGACAGGATAAGTTCTTCAACCATTTCGCCAGTGACGACGTTACCGGCACAAATCACATGTTTTGGACAGGCCTCACGCGCTTTCTGTAAGAAAGCGACAAAATGCTCTGAGTAACCATTAGCGACGTCGATACAGATAAACTTCAGCCCCGGAGACAGAGCCAAAATCTGCTGCATCTTCACAAAATCGGCGTCGGAGGTACCGGTTGAAACCATAACGTGGCGCAGCACTGAGGCCGGGACGCGTTGCACAAACGCGGCCCATTGCTCAACGGTGTAGTGTTTGTGTACGGCAGTGAGAACGTCGAAGGAAGCCAGGGCCTCTGCCATGCTGAAGGTGCCGACTGAGTCCATGTTGGCGGCAATAATTGGCACACCGGACCAGCTCAAGCCAGAATGTTTAAAGGTAAACTGACGTTCCAGCTCAACCTCTGAACGGCTTTTCAGCGTAGAACGTTTAGGACGGATCAGCACATCTTTAAAGCCTAACTTCAAATCTTCTTCAATACGCATGACTAATGATTTCCTGGTTTATGGCGACGGATCGCAGAGAGTATTCGAACCTATACCCTATAAAGTTGAAGTTTCAGCCAGCAACGCTGTAACTTGAAGAATGGCGGGTATAGATTAATGCCAGTTCCAGTGACGCTATCATACGCGCTAATAATCCCCGGACAAGACTGCGAATTCTCGATTATTTACGCTACAATCCGACAAATTTACCTGCGAAACCGCAATGTGAGCTCCCGCTCATTTTTCCTTTCTGGCTGCGGTTTTTATCAACGTACAACGCTAGCGACCAGACAAGCGCCACCTGCTGACTTGCACTTCTGCGCGATCGCTTTATGATTCGTCTATTATTTTTTTATGAATACCAGGTGCATTTCCTACCATGGCCTACATTGTTGCGTTGACAGGAGGTATCGGCAGCGGTAAATCAACCGTAGCGGATGCCTTTGCACGCCACGGCGTGACGGTGGTCGACGCTGACGTCATTGCGCGGCAAGTTGTTGAGCCAGGCACCCCGGCTCTGGCAACCATCGCCGATCGTTTTGGTAATGAAATGTTGCAGCCTGACGGCACACTTAACCGTGCTGCACTGCGTCAGCGTATCTTCAGTAACCCTGATGAAAAACGCTGGCTAAACCAACTGCTGCACCCGCTGATTCATCAGGAAACCCAACGCCAATTGGCGCAAGTCACTAGCCCCTATGCACTTTGGGTCGTACCACTGCTGGTGGAGAATAACCTGCAGGCGCGTGCTGACCGCGTGTTGGTGGTCGACGTTGACAGTGAAACTCAGTTGGCCAGAACCATTGCCCGCGACGGTATCAGCCGTCAGCAGGCGCAGAACATACTGTCCGCACAGGTCACGCGTGAACAGCGTCTGGCCGCTGCTGATGACATAATTGATAATAGCGGCGCTGCTCAGGGGATAGAGCCATTAGTTGCCGCACTGCATCGCCGTTACCTTGAGCTGGCGGCATCAGCGACCCGACAGGATTAAACTGAATGAGTGATGTTTCCCCAAGCGTTCTTTTTGAACACCCGTTGAATGAAAAAATGCGCACCTGGTTGCGTATGGAGTTTTTACTGCAACAGTTGCACGGCCAGCGCGCATTGAGTGAAACAGCCATCGCCTTGACGTTCTTCCGTACCATTGCCGATCTGCTGGACGTACTGGAACGTGGCGAAGTACGCACTGAGTTACTGAAAGAGCTGGAACGTCAGCAGCAAAAACTGCTGGCATGGTCCGATGTGCCGGGCGTTGATATGTCGCTGGTGGATCAGTTGCGCAACCAGTTAAAACACTGTGCTGCTGCCCTGATGTCCGCCCCGCGCCTCGGACAATCGCTGCGTGAAGACCGGCTGATTAGCCTGGTGCGCCAACGTCTGAGCATCCCTGGCGGTTGTTGCAGTTTTGACTTACCAACGTTGCACATGTGGATGCATGCGCCTCAGCAGGAACGGAATGACGACGTCAGTCAGTGGCTGCAAACGCTCGAACCGCTGAACCAGGCACTGACCATGGTGCTGGATCTTATTCGCCAATCCGGGTCATTTCGCAATCAAATCAGTCTGAATGGCTTCTTCCAGGATAACGCTGAAGGGGCCGATCTGTTGCGCTTGCGCATCAACCTGGCCCACCAGCTTTACCCACAGATTTCTGGCCACAAGACGCGCTATGCGATCCGCTTTCTGCCGCTGGACAGTGAGTTTGGCACAGTGCCGGAGCGATTAACCTTTGAGTTGGCCTGTTGTTAACCCAATGAAATAAAAACCTTTCATACGTTGGAAGGGTGTAAGGAACTGATATGACGACCGTAGTGAAATGCCCAACCTGTGGCAAAGGGGTGGTATGGGGTGAAGTCAGCCCATTCCGCCCATTTTGCAGCAAACGCTGTCAGCTGATTGATCTGGGCGAATGGGCTGATGAAGAAAAACGCATTCCCAGCAGCAGTGATTTGTCAGAAAGCGAAGACTGGAGCGAGGCAGACGATCGCTGATCGTCGTGCTTACCGGCCTGGCATTTACCAGGCCGGCTGCTTTACTGCGCAGCGTTAGCCTGCGCCACCAGCAGTTTAATAATACTGACATTGGCCTCTGGGAAGTCTTCCTCCCGTAAATCAGCCTGCTTCACCCAGCGCATTGGCTGCCCTTCACGGCCAAACGGCTCGCCCGCCCAGCTCTCCACCAAATAAAAATTCAACGTCACGATACGATCGCTAAAGTGGTGCTCAAGGACTTCCAGCAGCTCTGCACGTTCGGCCTCAATGCCGGTCTCCTCCAGCAGCTCACGCTTAAGCGCCTGTTCCGCCGTCTCACCCTGCTCAATCTTACCGCCTGGAAACTCCCAAAAACCGGCCATATGTGAATCGGCCGCTCGCCGGGTAATAAAGATTTCCTGCTGGGCGTTACGAATGATGCCGACAGCAATGTTCAGGTGTTTCATCGCATTCTCCTGATTGATTCATTCATTAGGGCCGCAGTTCGCCCAAAAAACAGGGGTTCAGCATGCTGAACCCCTGGGTTTTATTGGTTACACACCGCCGGATTTACTTCTGCAGACGGCCGTGGCACTGCTTGTATTTTTTACCGGAACCGCAAGGGCAAGGATCGTTACGGCCAACTTTGCGTTCTGCGCTCGCTGGTGCATCAGGATCTTCGGTAACAAGCGCGTTTTCTTCGTAATGGCTCAACTGTTGCTGTTTAGCCAAGCGCTCAGCTTCTTCGCGGCGTTGCTGTTCCAGTGCTTCAACCTCTTCCGGCATCCGCACCTGCACTTTGCTCAGCACGCTGATCACTTCATGTTTCAGTGACTCAAGCATGGTCGCAAACATGTTGAAAGACTCACGTTTGTATTCCTGCTTAGGATCTTTTTGCGCATAACCACGCAGGTGGATACCCTGGCGCAAGTAGTCCATGGCCGCAAGATGCTCTTTCCACAGTGAGTCCAGCGTTTGCAGCATCACGCCTTTTTCGAAGTTGCGCATCATCTCGGCGCCAACAACTTCTTCTTTACGTTTGTACTCTTCTTTGGCTGTTTCCAGAATACGCTCACGCAGCGTTTCTTCGTGTAGCTCTGGCTCTTTATCCAACCATTCTGCAATTGGCATATCCAGATCGAAGTCGTTCTTCAGGCGTTCGGTCAGCCCCTGAACATCCCACTCTTCTTCCAGTGACTCTGGCTGAATATAAGCGTCGATGGTGGTTTTGAACACATCTTCACGGATGCTGCTGATGGTTTCGCTAACGTCAGACACGTCCAGCAGCTCGTTACGCTGGCTGTAGATAGCACGGCGCTGATCGTTGGCCACATCATCGTATTCAAGCAGCTGTTTACGGATATCGAAGTTACGGCTTTCCACTTTGCGCTGTGCATTGGCAATGGCTTTGGTGACCCACGGGTGCTCAATGGCCTCACCTTCTTTCATACCCAGTTTGCGCATCATGTTGGAAACGCGATCAGAGGCGAAAATGCGCATCAGGGCATCTTCCATCGACAGGTAGAAACGGGACGAACCGGCGTCCCCCTGACGACCAGAACGGCCACGAAGCTGGTTATCGATACGGCGAGATTCATGACGCTCGGTACCAATAATGTGTAAGCCACCTGCGGCTAACACGGCATCATGGCGAATTTTCCAGGCCTCTTTAATTGCAGCAATTTGTTCTTCAGTTGGATCTTCCAACTGGGCAATCTCTGCTTGCCAGCTGCCGCCCAAGACGATATCGGTACCACGACCCGCCATGTTGGTGGCGATAGTAACCGCTGACGTCTGCCCGGCTTGCGCAACAATATCCGCTTCCATGGCGTGGAACTTGGCGTTCAACACCTTATGGGCAATACCGGCCTTCTCGAGTTCACGCGAAACCACTTCAGATTTCTCGATTGAAATCGTACCAACCAGTACTGGTTGGCCGTTTGCGGTACGCTCACGAATGTCTTCAATGATAGCGCCAATCTTCTCCAGTTCAGTCATGTAGACCAAATCAGGCATATCTTTACGCAACATTGGGCGGTTAGTCGGCACCACAATGGTATCGAGCTTATAGATAGAGCTGAATTCGAAGGCTTCGGTATCGGCAGTACCGGTCATCCCGGCCAGCTTCTCGTACAAGCGGAAGTAGTTCTGGAAGGTGATCGATGCCAGCGTTTGGTTCTCGTTCTGGATTTCCACGCCTTCTTTGGCTTCAACTGCCTGATGCAGACCATCAGACCAGCGACGACCGTGCATAGTACGACCGGTGTGTTCATCAACGATGATGACTTCACCGTCTTTTACGATGTAGTCAACGTCACGGGTGAACAGTACGTGGGCGCGTAACGCAGCCGTTACGTGGTGCATCAGCATAATGTTGGTTGGTGAGTACAGTGACTCCCCCTCATCCATAATGCCGGCGTCCATCAGCATTTCTTCGATCAGGATCAGACCGCGTTCGGTCAGGTGTACCTGACGCGCTTTCTCGTCAACCGAGAAGTGACCTTCACCCTGGAAGGTATCTGAGTCTTCTTTTTCCTGACGAATCAGTTTAGGAATCAGTTTGTTAACCTTGATGTACATCTCCGAGCTGTCTTCAGCCGGACCCGAGATGATCAAAGGAGTACGCGCTTCATCGATCAGGATGGAGTCAACCTCATCCACCAACGCATAGTGCAGCTTACGCTGAACGCGTTCCTCAGGGCTGAATGCCATGTTGTCGCGCAGGTAGTCAAAACCGTATTCGTTGTTGGTACCGTAGGTAATGTCTGCGGCATAGGCTTCACGCTTAGCCGGTGCTGGCATACCTGGCAGGTTAATGCCGATGCTTAGACCGAGGAATTCGAACAATGGACGGTTGTTTTCGGCGTCACGCTGTGCCAGATAGTCGTTCACGGTGACCACATGCACACCACGGCCACTCAAGGCGTTCAGGTAAGCCGGCAGGGTTGCGGTCAGAGTTTTACCTTCACCAGTACGCATCTCTGCAATACAGCGATCATTCAGTACCATACCGCCCAACAGCTGTACGTCGAAGTGACGCATGCCGAATACGCGCTTACTGGCCTCACGCACGACCGCGAAAGCTTCCGGCAGCAGGTTTTCCAACACTTCGCCCTTTTCCAGGCGCGCACGAAACTCGTTGGTTTTGGCTTTCAGTTCGTCATCGGACAGTTTTTCCATGTCCGGTTCCATCTGGTTGATCAGCTCAACCGATTTGCGCATGCGGCGCAGCGTACGATCGTTACGGCTACCAAAAACTTTGGTCAATAATTTCACTAACATGATGTTTGATATCTCTGTCATGACGGCCAACACAGGCAGTCAATTTGCTGTTATTTTTTAGGTTTTTTGTCGCCCGGCGGGCAAAAATCAGATTAGGGCAGCGGGCCCGGCGCGAATGCCCTGCACCTGTGCGAGCCACAACCCGGTCTGATGCTGCGCAAAGGCAGGCAGTACGGCATGGTGGGTATCACGAATGATGGTTGGCGGCTTCGGCTCATGCGTCAGCAGCGCGTTAAGCGTAGAAAGCAGCGCCAGTTGCGCTACCTGCAAAGGGGGTTCAGCCACTTCCGCTTCGTTTTCCTGCACGCGCGCATAGACGGCCTGCGGCGCAAGAGCAAAAGAAAGGTGACGAATGACAGTGCGAAGCGCATGCTGGTGCCAGTAATCGACACTGAAGGTCGGGCGGCGATGCGCTTCTTGCAGTAACGCCAGGCTCTTAAAGGCATTACTGGCGGAATTTTGCCGGTTCAGGCTGGACGAGGTACTCGGCAGAGCGGCTTGATCAGGTGCGCCGGACAGATTTGAAGGTACGCCAAGCGTGGCCGCAACCATCCCTAACAGGAGATGGGGCCAGAAATAACGTCTGCCAAATTGTCGCCAACGATTTAGAATACCGATCACGAGTTTATTATCCGCCGGAGCCCATTATGCGCGATAGCCGTCCACAATTATTAGATTCCCTGTTCGACGACGCGTCTGCAGAAGACAAAGGGCCGCTGCATAACGTCCAGCAACGCGCAGTGGCGCTGCTTAAGCTTAACCGTGCAGTGAAAGGTCTGTTACCGGTTCAACTGCATCCTTGGTGCCGCGTCGCGAATTTCCGACAGGGTATTTTAGTGCTAGAAACAGCAAATGCCAGCTGGATGATGCGCCTACGCTACGAACAACCGGCTTTATTATCTGCACTACGAGCGCAAATTCTACCATCATTGTCGTCGATCGACATCAGGATTAATCCGGCCTTGATGGCAAAAGGGAGCAACCTTGCGCAGAGCACCGCAAAAAATGCAGGAAATGCACAGCCGAGCGCACCGATGCGTCATCTGAGTCAGGAAAGTGCTAAAGAATTAAGGGGATTGGCGAGCAGAAGCCCAGAAAAACTGCGCAAGATATTGGAACGACTGGCGTCGTTGGCCGGAGAGAGTGCCAACGCGACCAGTCGTGATAAGTAATCAGCGGTATCGACTTATGCCAATACGGTAGACGGAGCTTTGAATGCCAGTGGCATTTCTGCTTCGTCCTGGAAAGTGACGTATTCCCACGCTTCCTGTTTTGCCAGAACGGCTTGCAGCAGCTTGTTGTTCAGCGCATGGCCAGACTTGTACGCGGTAAACGCGCCAATGATGTTGTGGCCGCACATGAACAGATCGCCGATAGCATCCAGCATTTTGTGACGAACAAATTCGTCTTCAAAACGCAGGCCATCTTCGTTCAGAACGCGATAGTCATCTACCACGATGGCGCAGTCAAAGCTGCCGCCCAACGCCAAACCACGCGACTGTAAGTATTCAATGTCACGCATAAAACCGAATGTACGCGCACGGCTGATTTGGCGCACGAACGAGTCGGCAGAGAAATCCAGGCGGTAGCGTTGCGTACTGGCGTCGATCGCCGGGTGGTTGAAGTCGATGGTGAAGTCCAGGCGGAACCCGTTATGCGGGGACAGCTCAGCCCACTTGTCGCCATCTTCAACACGCACGGTGTCTTTCAGACGCAGGAATTTCTTCGCAGAGTTCAGTTCTTCGATGCCGGCATCCAGCAACAGGAAGACGAACGGGCTAGCACTACCGTCCATGATTGGGATCTCGGCGGCGTCAACTTCGATAACGATGTTGTCGATGCCCAACCCAGCCAGCGCGGCATTAAGATGCTCAACGGTAGAAATACGCACGTCATGCTCATTCACCAGGCAAGTACAGAGCATGGTATCACGCACGGATTTTGCATCAGCCGGAAAATCAACCGGTGGATTCAAGTCAGTGCGACGATAGATGACCCCGGTATTAGCCGCCGCGGGGCGCATTGTCAGCGTGACTTTCTTGCCGGTATGTAAACCGACACCCGTCGCCTGAACAATACGTTTTAATGTCCTTTGTTTGATCATCGTTTTATCTCGCAATGTTATCAATCCTACCGACCAAGCATACAGCATGGCCGGCGGGACAGTTTAGCACAAAGAGCGGAGATTCCAAATTCTCAGGATATTCTTAGTCTGCCTGCTTACGCAGGAAAGCAGGAATATCAAGATAGTCGGGCTCTTTATTAGGCTGCGCAGTCGGATCGTTAACTACCTTGGCGGCAGGTTTCACTTCCTGCGGCAACGGCGACATGCCGTGCTGCTGGTAGCGATGATCCATCACTGGCTGGCTAGCCTGTTTGTTGGTCACCAGCGTGATTTCTGGACGTTTGTCCATGCCGATACCCGTCGCAACCACGGTCACGCGCAGTTCGTCGTTCATTTCCGGATCCAATGAGGTACCGATAACCACGGTGGCATTGTCGGAAGCGAAAGCACGAATGGTGTTACCCACGGTTTCGAACTCATCCAGACGTAGGTCAAAGCCTGCGGTGATGTTGACCAGCACGCCGCGAGCACCGGACAGGTCGATGTCTTCCAGCAGTGGGCTGGAGATCGCCATTTCCGCCGCTTCTTCAGCACGGTCTTCACCACAGGCAACGCCAGAACCCATCATCGCATAGCCCATTTCGGACATCACGGTGCGCACGTCAGCGAAGTCAACGTTCATCAGGCCTGGACGGGTGATCAGTTCGGCAATACCCTGCACCGCACCTTTCAGTACGTCGTTGGCCGCGCCGAACGCGTCCAGCAGAGAAATGCCACGACCCAGAACTTTCAACAACTTGTCGTTCGGGATAGTGATCAATGAGTCCACGTGTTTGGACAATTCTGCGATACCCTGCTCAGCGAATGCCATGCGTTTCTTGCCTTCAAAATTGAAAGGCTTAGTCACCACGGCCACTGTCAGAATACCCAAATCTTTAGCCACTTCAGCAACAACTGGCGCTGCACCGGTACCGGTACCGCCGCCCATGCCGGCTGCAATGAAGACCATGTCTGCGCCATCCAGTGCGGCGCGCAGGGCTTCACGGTCTTCTTCCGCTGAATTGCGACCCACTTCAGGGTTCGCGCCTGCCCCCAGACCTTTGGTAATACCGCTACCGATCTGGATGGTTTGGCCAACTGCCGTTTTACGAAGCGCCTGAGCGTCTGTATTAACGGCAAAGAATTCAACACCTTCGATGCGCTCGCGCACCATGTGTTCAACGGCGTTGCCACCGCCACCGCCGACGCCGATGACTTTAATCACCGCGTCATTGGTTAGTTCCATTGGTTCAAACATAGTTTCTCTCCGTTTTGTGCCTGTCGCTGCGAGATCATAAAAAGATTACTCAGCATGATCTCTTTGTTGAAACATTAAAACTCTTTTCTCAGCCAGCTATTGATGCGTTTAAACCAATTGCCCACTGAGGCGCGTTTTTCTACTTCTGCCTCACCACTCAGGTGAGACTCTTTTCCATAGTGCAGCAGACCTACCGCCGTAGAGTAGTAAGGCTCCTGCGCATAATCCGTCAGACCCGTGATGTTCAAGGGTTGGCCGATGCGTACCTGGGTGTGGAACACCCGTTGCGCACAAGCTGCCAGGCCATCAATTTGGGCAGCGCCACCGGTCAGCACAATACCTGCTGCCAAATGATGCTTCACCCCTTGCTGACGCAGTTGCTCCTGCAATTGCAAAATTTCATCGTTAACCAGATTCAACAGTTCGGTGTAGCGTGGCTCAATAACTTCAGCCAGTGTCTGTCTTTGCAGACTACGAGGAGGACGCCCCCCAACGCTTGGCACCTCTACACTTTCATCCTTGCTAACAATCGACCCAAGCGCACAGCCGTGTCGAACTTTGATCGCTTCCGCATCTGTCGGCGGCGTGCCGAAGGCGTAGGCGATATCGCTGGTGACCACGTTCCCGGCATAAGGGATCACTTTGGTGTGGCGCAACGCACCGCCGGTGTACACCGCCATATCCATGGTGCCGCCGCCGATATCCACCACACAAACACCGAGTTCGCGCTCATCTTCGGTCAGGACTGCATAGCTGGCAGCCAAACCGGCGAAAATAAGTTGGTCTACTTTCAGACCGCAACGTTCTACTGCTTTAACAATGTTCTTCGCCATGTCGTTATGACAGGTGATCAGATGCACCTTGGCTTGCATACGCACGCCGGACAACCCAACGGGGTTTTTGATGCCTTCCTGATAATCGATAGCGTATTCCTGAGGGATGACGTGCAGGATGCGGTGTTCGTCACGCACGCGTACCGATTTAGCGGTATGCACTACGTTCTCGACATCTTCCTGTGTCACTTCCTCTTCGGAAATAGGAACCATCCCTATTTCGTTCTGGCAACTGATGTGTTTACCCGATAATGCGAGGTAAACCGAAGAAATCTGACAATCAGCCATCAATTCGGCCTGATCGATAGCGCGCTGTACGCACTTCACTACCGACTCAAGGTCGTTAACGCCACCCTTATCCATACCGCGAGACGGGCAGCTGCCCACCCCGATAATGTTGACCATGCCATCGGGCAGAACTTCCCCTACTAATGCGGAGACTTTTGCAGTACCGATCTCCAGCCCAACTACCAGTTTTCTGTCCGTCGACTTGATCATTGTTGTTTTGCCTGTGCCTGATTCTGTTGCTGATTACTGTTTTGCTGATCGCCTGCTGCCTGCGGGTCGATAAACACTGGGGCCCAACCTACCGATGCGCCGGACTCATAACGTAAGTCGACATAGCTGACTCGCTTACTCTGAGCCTGCCCCTGCTGCTGCAATACCGGGTAAAGCTCGATAAAGCGCTGCAGGCGTCCGGTGCGATCGTCGCGTCCCAGCTCCAGCCGAACATCATTATCCAAAGCCAGCTGCCAGGAATGGCGGGCACTCATGGCCGCCATTTTCAGCGTATATTTGCTGGCTGCTAGCATGCTGCTCATGGCCCGATAACCTTCCAGAACATCCTGTTCGCTCCCTTCCGGACCATAGAGCAGCGGCAATTTTTGTTTGCCAATTCGTTCTGCTGGCACGCTGAAGGACTTGCCTTCGGCATCCACCATGTGCAAATCATTCCAGCGCGCTACCGGGACATATTCCACCAGGTGGATTTTCAGCTCATCCGGCCATTGCTTGCGCACGCTGGCCTGCTTGATCCACGGCAGGCGTTCAATCTGCTGCTGGATGATATCCACATCCTGCGTCATGAACGTACCCGGCGATCCCAACGCCAAAATTGCCTGGCGAATATCGTCGTTGGTGGTGTAGTGACGTTCACCGGTCACCACCAGTCGTGACAGCGGCAGGCGGCTGGCATCTTTCATCCAGCCAATCACCGCCCAGCCACTCCACAGGATCGTTCCCAACACCATCAGCAGGAAAATCATTCCCGCTAATTGGGTTCCATTGCTGCGGCGCGGGTTATTATCCACCTCGCGTTCACGCGCATTCAGGGCAGCTTGCGACATATCAGTCGGCCAATTCCAAAATTCTCGCTACCAGCTGCGAGAAGCTTAAACCAGATTGGCGCGCTGCCATCGGCACCAGACTATGACTGGTCATGCCCGGCGAGGTATTCACCTCAAGCAGATAGAAGCTGCCATCGCTATCCTGCATCACATCCACGCGGCCCCAGCCGCTGCAGTCCAGCCCACGGTAGGCGCGTAACGCCAGGGCAGCCATTTCGGCTTCCTGTTCCGCCCCCAGGCCACTCGGACAGAAATACTGCGTATCGTCCGAAATATACTTGGCCTGATAGTCATAAAACACGCCAGCCGGTTGAATACGGATTGAAGGCAATACCTGATCGCCCAACATCGCAACCGTGTATTCCGGGCCGCTCAGCCACTTTTCGACCAGCACGTCGTCGTCATGGAGGAAAGCCTCTTCCAGCGCCCCTTCAAGAGTGGCACGCTCAGTGACTTTGCTCATGCCAACGCTCGATCCTTCACGACTCGGCTTGACGATCAGCGGTAGGCCCAGAGCGTCGATGCGAGCAATCAGCGCAGACTTCTCAGCACCAACATACTGCTTACGGTTCAGTGCCACATAAGCTGCCACCGGTAAACCCATCGACTGCCACACCATCTTGGTGCGCCATTTGTCCATGGTCAGCGCCGACGCCATCACGCCACTGCCGGTATAAGGGAGTTCAAGAAACTCCAGCATCCCCTGCAGAGTCCCGTCTTCACCACCGCGGCCATGCAGCGCGATAAATACTTTGGTAAACCCGTGCTCTTTGAGCTGGGTTACCGGGAAGTCACGAATATCAATGCCATGCGCATCAATACCGGCTTCACGCAATCCGGCCAGGACGGCGGCACCAGATTGCAATGACACTTCACGTTCAGCGGAGGTACCACCCAGCAGTACGGCAACTTTATCGGCCATGGTGTTCCTCCTCTTTTTTCTGCGGCTGCAGCTTAAGCTCGGCCAGTTTTCGAGCCACCTTGCCCACGTTACCGGCACCTTGCACCAATACCAGGTCATCTGCTTGCAGCAACTGCGCCAAGGTTTCCGGCACGGTGTCTGGATCGGAAACCAAAATCGGATCCAACTTGCCACGGCTGCGGATAGTGCGGCACAGCGATCGGCTGTCCGCCCCTGGGATTGCCGTTTCGCCCGCGGAGTACACGTCCAGCATCAACAGCACATCCACCTGCGACAATACGTTAGCAAAGTCGTCGTACAAATCACGGGTACGGGTATAACGATGCGGCTGGAAAATCATAACCAATCGTTTATCCGGCCAACCCGCGCGCGCTGCTTTCAGCGTAGCGTCCACTTCTGTTGGGTGGTGGCCATAATCGTCCACCAGCATTGCGGTACCCTCTTTGCCGTTAACCGGCGTCAGCGGGAACTCGCCCAAGAAATCGAAGCGGCGACCGGTGCCCTGGAAACCTGCCAGCGCACGCAGGATATCTGCGTCATCGATCCCTTCTTCTGTCGCTACCGCCACTGCCGCTGCCGCATTCAACGCATTGTGGCGACCCGGTGCATTCAAGGTCACCGTCAACAACGGCTTGTCCTGACGGTTCAGCGTAAAGTGGCCCTGTGGCCCAACCTGGCGATAGTTTTCGATGCGAACATCAGCGTCTTCGCTAAAACCGTAAGTGGTGATATGGCGACCCACACGCGGCAGCAATTCACGCACTACGGGGTCATCAACACACATCACCGCACGGCCGTAGAACGGCAGATTGTGCAAGAAATTAATAAACGTCTGCTTCAAGTTTTCGAAGTCGCCTTGGTAAGTCTCCATATGGTCGGCTTCGATATTGGTGACAATCGCCACCATCGGCTGCAGATGCAGGAACGACGCGTCGCTTTCATCCGCTTCCGCGATCAGATAACGGCTGGACCCCAGACGTGCATGGGTACCCGCCGCTTTCACCAGCCCACCGTTGACAAAGGTCGGATCCAGGCCAGCTTCAGCATAAATGCTCGATACCATTGCCGTGGTGGTGGTCTTGCCGTGCGTACCGGCCACGGCAATGCCGTGGCGGAAACGCATCAGTTCGGCCAGCATTTCCGCGCGGCGGATCACCGGAATACGCGCCTCACGCGCGGCAACAATTTCCGGGTTGTCGGCAGAGATGGCGGTAGAAACCACCACTACGCTGGCATCCAACACATTCTCCGGGCGGTGATGGAAGTAAATCGTCGCCCCGAGCGCACTCAACTGTTGGGTTACCGGGTTTGGCGCCAGGTCAGAACCGCTGATTTGATAACCTTCGTTAGCCAACACTTCGGCGATACCACCCATGCCGGCGCCACCGATGCCGACAAAGTGAATGTGCCGGACGCGTCGCATCTCGGGCACGATAGTACGTAGTTTCGCCAGTTGTTGTGTATTCATCACTCTCTCTAATCCGGGTCCGGCATACCGGGCCCCTACATGACATTCTTTAATTCAGGCCCGGTGTACCGAACCCCTGCATATTATTTAGCGACTCGCACCAGCTCCGCCGCTACGCGTTCAGTGGCGTCAGGAATGGCTACCGCGCGGGCCTTCTCGGCCATCGCCAGCAACGTCGGACGATCCCAGCTTGCCAGCAGCTCCGCCACCACATCGGCGTTGAACTGCGGCTGCTCGATAATCTTCGCCGCACCGGCTTCTTCCAGCGGACGGGCATTCCAATACTGTTGACGGTCTTTATGCTGGAATGGCACAAAGATCGCCGGCAGGCCTGCTGCTGCGATCTCACTGACGGTCAGAGCACCGGAACGGCACACCACAACATCAGCCCAGGCGTAAGCAGCGGCCATGTCATCAATAAACTCGGTCACCTTATGCTGTGTCTGCCCTACCCTCTCGTAGTCGCGCAGCACAGTTTCCAGAGCCCCTTTGCCCACCTGATGCCAGAGCGTTATTTTATCGCCCAATCTCGCTGCGACTTCAGGAACTGTCTGATTCAGCACTCGAGCCCCCTGACTTCCGCCAATCACCAACACACGAATCGGCCCTTCACGCCCGTTCAGTCGCTCTGCCGGTAGCGGCAATGCCAGTACATCGGTACGGACTGGGTTACCCACAACCGCCGCGTTCGGAAACGCACCAGGGAACGCCTGCAAAACGGTTTTGGCAATGCGCGCCAACCAGCGGTTGGTCAGGCCAGCAATGCCGTTTTGCTCATGCAGCACCACCGGAATGCCGCACATCCATGCAGCCAAACCGCCGGGGCCAGAAACATAACCGCCCATGCCCAGCACCACGTCCGGCTGGTAACTGCGCATAATCGCTTTCGCTTGGCGTACAGCATGCCAGATACGCAGTGGTGCGCTCAGCTGGGCTTTCAGCCCTTTGCCGCGCAGGCCAGAAATACGGATGAAATCAATCTCGATCCCGTGCTTTGGCACCAGATCGGCTTCCATTCGGTCTGCGGTTCCAAGCCAGCGCACCTGCCAGCCTTGCGCCATCAGATGATGAGCGACCGCCAGCCCCGGGAACACGTGCCCGCCGGTACCGCCTGCCATCACCATTAAACGCTTAGGTTTCCCGCTCATCCCTTACCTCTTCACAAACGCCTGGGCTTTAGCCAGACGCGTTTCATAATCAATACGCAACAACAGCACGATTGCCGTCGACATAATTAACAGGCTCGAACCACCGTAGCTTATCAGCGGCAACGTCAGACCTTTGGTCGGCAACATACCGGCTGCGGCACCAACGTTTACTAACGCCTGGAAGCTAAACCACACGCCAATTGAACAGGCCAAAAAGCCGGAAAAGCGCTGATCCAGCTCCAACGCGCGGCGGCCAATCGACATCGCACGAAAAGCGACGCAGAATACCATTAACAATGCGAAAACCACACCGATATAGCCCAGTTCTTCGCCTAAAATCGAGAAGATAAAGTCGGTGTGTGCTTCCGGCAAATACTCAAGTTTCTGCACCGAATTGCCCAGCCCTTGCCCCCAGAATTCGCCGCGACCAAAGGCCATCAGAGACTGAGTCAACTGGTAACCGCTGCCGAACGGATCGGCCCAGGGATTCCAGAACGACGTCACACGACGCATACGGTAAGGTTCTGCAATGATCAGCAGCACCACCGCAAAAGCACCGGAGCCGATAATCGCCAGGAACTGCCACATTTTGGCACCGGCCAGGAACAGCATCGCCAACGTAGTGATAAACAGCACCACCACCGTACCGAGGTCTGGCTGTGCCAACAGCAACACGGCCAACACGACCATGACGCCCATCGGTTTGCAGAAGCCCCAGAAGTTGCTACGCACCTCTTCAACCTTACGGACCAGGTAGCTCGCCAGATAACAGAACAGCGACAGCTTGGACAGCTCCGCCGGCTGAATACGCAACGGTCCCAGCGCGATCCAACGCGATGCCCCGTTTACCGAGCTACCCACCACCAATACGATCAACAGCATCACAATCGACATCAACAGCATGACATTGCTGTAGCGCTGCCAGACTTCCATCGGAATACGCAGCGTCACCATCGACAAGCCAAACGCCAACCCGAGATACAAGGCATCACGCTTCGCGAACAGGAAAGGATCGTCCGCCAGACGTTGGCCGATCGGCATTGACGCCGACGTCACCATCACAAAACCGACAATGGCTAACCCGAAGGTCAGCCATAACAGGGTACGGTCATACAGCACCATATTGACCGAGTCGTTATCGCGCGACCCCGCGACCCAGTTCTTAAACAGCTCAGTCAGCCCGAAGTTCGGCAAGCGTAGTCTCATCCGCCGAGCTCCTGTGCCAAGCGGGCGAACTCGTCACCGCGCACTTCAAAATTACGGAACTGGTCCAGGCTGGCACACGCCGGTGACAACAGCACCATATCGCCAGATTGCACCCGGCCGGCAATCGCCTGCATCGCCTGCTCCATGGTATCGGTCAGCGTAGCGACCTCCGGCCGCAGTTGCGCTAACTGCTCACCGTCACGACCAAAGCAGTACAGACGGACATTATCGCCTTGCAGGTACCGCGCCAACGGGGAGAAATCGGCAGATTTACCATCACCACCCAGCAACAGGTGAAGTGTCCCATCCACCTGCAAACCATTCAGCGCCGCTTCGGTACTGCCAACGTTGGTTGCTTTAGAATCATTGATCCAGCGTACGCCGTTATGTTCCCATGCCAGTTGGAAGCGGTGCGCCAATCCGGTAAAGGTCGTTAACGCCTTCAGGCTGGAAGCCCGTGGGATATTCACCGCATCAGCCAATGCCAACGCTGCCAGCGCATTGGTATAGTTATGACGGCCGGTCAGCTTCATCTCGCGCGTGTTTAAAATTTTCTCTCCGCGAACCCGTAGCCAAGTCTCGCCCTGCTGACGGTTCAGGTGATAATCACCCACATCCGCACCAAAGCTAACGCAGCGCTCATCAGCACCGCGCACAGGCATGGTCAGCGCATCGTCCGCGTTCACCACGCAGACTTCCGCATTTTCATAGACACGCAGCTTGGCGGCACGGTACTGCTGCAGGCCAAACGGGTAGCGATCCATATGATCTTCGGTGACATTCAAAATGGTCGCTGCAGTCGCATGCAGGCTGGACGTGGTTTCCAGTTGGAAGCTCGACAGCTCCAGCACATACAGTTGGCACTCTTGGCGTAACAGGCTCAGTGCAGGCAGCCCGATATTGCCGCCGACGCCCACCGCCCAACCGGCTGCTTTTGCCATCTCGCCCACCAGGGTGGTAACCGTGCTTTTGCCGTTGGAACCCGTGATGGCAACGATCGGTGCCTGGGCTTCGCGGCAAAACAGCTCAACATCGCCAACGACTTCAACGCCAGCGTCCACCGCAGCGCTCAACGCCGGGGTCGCCAACGCCATGCCCGGGCTGGCGACGATCAAATCCGCCGCCAACAGCCAGTCCTGATGCAAATCGCCCAGATGGCGCTCTACGCTGTCGGGCAGCTTATCCAGCCCTGGCGGTGATACGCGGGTATCCATAACGCGTGGCGTCACGCCGCGCGCCATAAAGAAATCAACACAGGACAGGCCGGTGAGGCCCAACCCGATGATGACAACTTTTTTACCCTGATAGTCTGCCATGATTACCGCACCTTCAGCGTCGCCAGGCCAATCAGCACCAGCATCAGCGAAATAATCCAGAAGCGCACGATCACGCGTGGTTCCGGCCAGCCTTTCAATTCATAGTGGTGGTGAATCGGTGCCATACGGAAAATACGTTGCCCGCGCAGCTTGAACGATCCCACCTGCAAAATGACCGACAGCGTTTCAACCACGAACACGCCGCCCATAATCAGTAACAGGAACTCCTGGCGCAGCAGCACCGCAATGGTGCCCAGTGCGCCGCCCAATGCCAGTGAACCGACATCGCCCATGAAGACTTGAGCCGGGTAGGTGTTGAACCACAAGAAGCCCAGGCCAGCACCGACAATGGCGGTACAGACAATCACAAGCTCACCGGCGTGGCGCAGATACGGAATGTGCAGGTAGTTGGCGAAGTTCATGTTACCGGTCGCCCAAGCCACCAGCGCAAAGCCCGCGGCGACGAACACCGTTGGCATAATCGCCAAGCCATCCAGCCCATCGGTCAGGTTGACCGCATTGCTGGTCCCCACAATCACAAAGTACGCCAGCAACACGTATAACAGGCCGAGTTGCGGCATGATGTCCTTAAAGAACGGCACAACCAGCTCGGTGGCTGGCGTGTCTTTTCCTACGGCATACATGGCGAAAGCAACCACCAGCGCAATCACCGATTGCCAGAAGTATTTCCAACGTGCAATCAGCCCCTTGGTGTCTTTGCGTACTACCTTGCGATAGTCATCAACAAAACCAACGATGCCATACCCCACCAGTACGAACAGCACGCACCACACGTAAGGGTTGGACGGGTAAGCCCACATCAAGACTGAAACAGTGATGGAGGTCAGAATCATGATGCCGCCCATGGTCGGCGTACCACGTTTGCTGAAATGCGACTCTGGGCCGTCGTTACGCACGACCTGGCCAAAGGACATTTCCTGCAGGCGTTTAATCACCCGCGGCCCCATCCACAGGGAAAGGAACAGCGCGGTCAGCAGGCTGACAATGGCTCGGAACGTCAGGTAGGAAAAGACGTTGAAGCCGGAATAATATTTGACCAAATGCTCGGCCAGCCAAACTAACATGGTGCTTTCTCCTGTAACGCGCGTACTACCTGCTCCATTGCGGCACTACGTGAACCCTTGATTAACACGGTAATTACCGCATGTTCTGACAGTAATTCCGCCACGCGCGCGATCACTGCTGCCTTATCCTGAAAATGTTCGCCGTTACCGGAGGCATCAATCAGCGCCTGGCTTAACGGCCCCACACCCAGCACTTTATCGACTCCCGCCATCCGAGCAGCTTCGCCCACCTGACGGTGACATTCTTCAGCTTCCGCCCCTAACTCTGCCATATCCCCAACCACCATCACCCGGTAGCCGGGCATTTCTGCCAGTACCTGCGCTGCAGCGGTCATGGAACCGACGTTGGCGTTATAGCTGTCATCGAGCAGCAGTTGATGTTCAGAAAGCGCAATCGGGAACAAACGCCCCGGTACTGCCTGTAAATTTGTTAACCCTTGACGCACAGCCTCAAGCGATGCGCCTGCCGACATGGCCAGCGCCGCTGCGGCCAACGCATTGGCGACGTTATGACGGCCCGGCAGCGGCAGCGCGATAGGCGCGGTACCGAATGGGCTGTGCAGCGTAAACTGCGTCCCCTTGCCATTCACCTGCACATCGCTGGCGAAGAAATCGACACCTTCCGCCGCCTGCGGTGAGAAACGCCAGACGGTTTTGCCGCTCAGCGTGCTCTGCCAGTGTGGCCAGTCGTTATTGTCGGCGTTGATGATCCCCACGCCGTCAGCCGGCAAACCGGCAAAGATTTCGCCTTTTGCCTGGGCGACGCCGGCCAAAGAGCCGAAGCCTTCCAGGTGCGCAGCTGCCAGGTTATTCACCAGAGCCGTCTGTGGACAGGTTAATGCCGTGGTGTAAGCAATCTCGCCAATATGGTTCGCGCCCAGCTCAATCACGGCAAAGTCATGCTGCGGTTGCAAACGCAGCAGCGTCAACGGCACACCAATGTCATTGTTGAAATTACCGGCGGTATAGAGCACCTCACCGCACTCACGCAAAATGGCCGCCGCCATTTCTTTCACCGAGGTCTTGCCCGATGAGCCGGTTAACGCCACGACGCGAGTGGGCACCTGTTGGCGTACCCATGCTGCGAGCTGCCCCAATGCCAAACGCGTGTCTTTCACCACCAGTTGCGGAACATCTACCATTAAGCGCTTACTGACCAACAAAGCGCCCGCACCTGCGGCAACCGCATCAACAGCAAAATCATGCGCGTCGAAACGCTCACCTTTCAATGCCACAAACAGGCAACCAGCGGTCACCTGACGGGTATCTGTCGTCACCTCAACGATTTGGCAATCGGCGCCGATCAACTCAGCGTCCAATACATCGGCCAGTGTCCGAAGGGAGACAGGAATCATGCCAGTACCCCCAGAAGACGTGCGACGGTGGTACGATCGGAGTAATCCAGACGGCGATTTCCAACCAGTTGGTAGTCCTCGTGGCCTTTGCCTGCCACCAACACCACATCGTGTTCTTTTGCTTGCATAATGGCGCTGGTGACCGCTTCAGCGCGGCCATGGATGACCAAGGCGCTCCCTGCGTCCAGCAGTCCAGTCAAAATATCTTTGATGATCGCTTGCGGTTCTTCGGTACGCGGGTTGTCGTCGGTCACGACCACACGATCGGCAAATTGCTCAGCAATGCCGCCCATCAACGGACGTTTGCCTTTGTCGCGATCGCCGCCGCAGCCGAAGACACACCACAATTGCCCTGCGCAGTGCAGACGTGCGGCTTCCAGCGCTTTTTCCAGCGCGTCTGGAGTGTGGGCATAATCAACCACGACTGTCGGTTTACCCGGTGCGTTAAACACTTCCATACGGCCACAGACCGGTTGCAGCTCGTGGCCGGTTGCCACTAACTTGTCCAGCGGATAACCCAGCGACAACAGGGTTGCCAATGCCAACAACAAGTTACTGACGTTGAAAGCGCCCATCAGACGGCTTTCAATCTGACCATCACCCCAACTTGAGCTGAAGTGGATAGTGGCACCGTTATCGTGATAATTGACGGAGGTCGTTTTCAACCAACGGCCATGGCAACCTGGCTGCAGATTATCCTGCATGGTCACGGCGACCGCGTCCGGCAACTTACTCAGCCAGCGCTGACCAACTTCGTCATCCGCATTAATAATCGCCTGGCCCACTTCGTGGTTCGCGAACAACGACCACTTGGCCGCTTCGTAATTGGCCATGTCACCGTGGTAATCCAGGTGGTCACGGCTCAGGTTGGTGAATACCGCAGCAGCAAACGGCAGCGCCGCCACGCGGTTTTGCACCAACCCGTGAGAAGAAACTTCCATCGCGGCGAAGGTGGCGCCGCGATCGACCAGCTCGTTTAGCACGTGTTGAACATCCACCGCAGAGCCGGTGGTATTCTCAGTTGGGCACACTTGGCCCAGCAAGCCATTACCAACGGTACCCATTACGGCGCTGGTTTCACCCAGCAGTTGGCCCCACTGAGCCAGCAATTGAGTCGTGGTGGTCTTGCCGTTGGTACCGGTAACGCCGACCAAGCGCAGACGCTCAGCCGGTTCATGGTAAAAACGCCCGGCCAGTGCGGACAGACGTTGATTGAGTTGGCTCAGATAAATCACCGGCACACCATGCATTTCAGTGATAGCGCCGTCTTCTGCCTGTCCTTCGGCTTCGGCAATCACAGCGGCAACACCCTGCGCGATAGCCTGCGGAATATAGCGGCGTCCATCCGTCTGATGGCCGACAACGGCGACAAACAGATCCCCGGCAGCCGCAATACGGCTGTCTAATGTCATTTCCCGCAGCGCGCGCCCGGGCGCCGTCGGCACCCACGGAGCGAGTAAGTCGCGCAAATTACGATCGGCCACCTGAACCCTCTTTTCTGTTAATTACAAAATCGCTTTTCTCTGTGGTGGGCAACGCATCCGGTTCAACGTTCATGGTGCGTAATACGCCACCCATGATCGCGCCAAACACCGGTGCGGAGATCGCACCACCGTAGTATTTCCCACCCTGCGGGTCATTGATCACCACCACCAGAGCGAAACGGGGATTACTGGCTGGCGCAACGCCAGCGGTATAAGCGATGTATCTATTGACGTATTGACCGTCCGGGCCAACCTTTTTGGCTGTACCGGTTTTGATGGCGATACGGTAGCCCTTGATCGCGGCTTTCACCCCACCGCCGCCCGGTAAGGCAACGCTTTCCATCATGTGTACGACGGTGCGCACCAGAGGCTCAGGGAAGACACGCTCACCGGCAACCGGTGGATCAACTTTGGTAATCGACAGCGGACGATAAACGCCCAGACTGCCGATCGTTGCGTAGACTCGCGCTAACTGTAACGGGGTTACCATTAGCCCATAGCCGAAAGAGAAGGTGGCCCTCTCTATGTCAGACCACCGTTGTTTTTTTGGGTATATGCCACTGCTTTCTCCGACCAGCCCCAAATTGGTCGCTTTTCCCAATCCAAAACGAGAGTAAGTATCTACTAACGCTGAGGACGGCATCGATAACGCCAGCCGTGAAACGCCGACGTTACTCGACTTCTGCAAGACCCCGGTCAGGGAGAGTTCCGCGTAACGCGCAACGTCCCTGATTTCCTTGCCGTTGATACGGTAAGGGACGGTATTCAGCACGCTGTTTTCTTTCACAATGCCGTGCTGCAATGCCGTCATGACCACCATGGGTTTCACGGTGGATCCAGGCTCAAAAATATCGGTGATAGCACGGTTACGCATGGTTTCTTTCGGCGTACCGGCCATATTGTTCGGGTTGTAAGAGGGGCTGTTGGCCATCGCCAACACTTCGCCGGTGTTCACATCCACCAGTACCGCGGTACCAGATTCAGCCTTGTTGAACGCCACAGCGTTGTTCAGCTCACGATAAACCAGCGCTTGCAGGCGCTCATCAACACTCAGAACCAGGTTATGCGCGGCCTGGCTGTCAACTGAAGAGATGTCTTCAATCACTCGGCCATAACGGTCTTTACGCACGGTCCTTTCGCCCGGTTGCCCGGTAAGCCAGCGATCGAAGCTCTTCTCAACGCCTTCAATCCCCTGCCCGTCAATGTTGGTTACGCCGATAATATGCGAAGTCACCTGGCCGGAAGGATAGTAGCGCCGTGATTCCTGACGCAGATAAATCCCCGGCAGTTTCAGTTTGTGGATGTAATCGCCGATCGCCGGGTTTACCTGGCGCGCCAGATAGACAAAGCGCCCCTTGGGGTTAGCATTAATGCGGGTAGAAAGCTGATCCAGCGGGATATTCAGCGCATCAGACAGCGCCTTCCAACGGCTGTCCAGCGTAATGCCACCGCGCTCATTCAGTTCTTTCGGATCAGCCCAGATAGCATTTACCGGGACACTCACCGCCAACGGACGGCCTGAGCGATCGCTGATCATACCGCGTGACGTCGGGACTTCCTGCACGCGCAGTGAACGCATGTCGCCTTCTTTCACCAGGCGGTCTGGGTTAATCACCTGCAAATAAGCCACGCGCAGCATCAACCCTACCAACGCCAGCAAAATACAGCCGCACAGCAACGCAAAACGCCAGCTTACAAAGCTGGCTTGATCTTCCTGGCGTTTCAACTTACCGGGCCGTGCTGCTTTCATGCGTTCCCTTTCTACTCCGTGTAATGATTTCAGTTAAACCATTCATTGTTTAACGATGATATTTTCCTGCGATGGATCAACATGTTGCATCTGCAGTTTTTCAGTAGCGATACGCTCTACCCGACTGTGATCCCCAAGAGCATTCTCTTCCAGAATCAGGTTGCGCCACTCAATGTCCAGAGCGTCTCTCTCTAAAACAAGCTGTTCGCGTTCGGCGGTCAATAAACGCGTGCGGTGCGCGGTGGTCACCACGAACACCGCAGATACCAGCGAAGCAATCAGCAAAATCAATGGGATCTTGGCGTTGCGCAGCAAATCACCGCCAATGACCCCGACCAAACCGTGACGCTCGTTGCCAATCACGCTGACATCCTCTCGGCAATACGCAGCACCGAGCTGCGCGCACGTGGGTTTTCTGCGACTTCGGCATCGCCAGGCATCATCTTGCCCAGCGCCTTGAGCGTGCGCCCGCCCATGCTGCGCAGCTGCTCTTCAGTCAGCGGAATACCCGCAGGTACCTGAGCACCGCGGCTATGATGGCGCATGAAGCGTTTAACAATGCGATCTTCTAACGAGTGGAAGCTGATGACAGACAGGCGTCCCTGTGGTGCCAGTACTTCCAACGCGCCGTCCAGCGCACGTTCAATCTCTTCCAGTTCACTGTTGATATAGATGCGGATCGCCTGGAAACTGCGGGTTGCCGGATGCTTATGCTTATCCCGGAACGGGCTGGCATTGGCGATCAAATCAGCCAGTTCTTTGGTTCGTGTCATTGGCTCAACGAGGTTTCTTTCTACGATGGCGCGAGCAATGCGCTTGGCGAAACGCTCTTCACCGAAGGTTTTCAACACCCAGGCAATGTCGTCTGCTTCTGCTTTCATCAACCATTCAGCAGCCGACTGGCCGCTCGATGAGTCCATGCGCATATCCAGCGGACCGTCACGCATGAAGGAAAATCCGCGTTCTGCGTCATCAAGCTGTGGGGAAGAAACGCCCAGGTCGAGCAAAATACCGTCAATCTGCCCCACTAATTCGCGTTCCCGCACATAGTGTGACAAATCGGAGAAGGGGCCGTGTACGATGCTAAAACGAGGATCTTCAATAGACTTGGCGGCTGCAATCGCCTGTGGGTCGCGGTCAATTGCCAGCAAACGTCCTTCCGGCCCTAGCTGGGACAGAATCAGACGCGAATGACCACCGCGGCCAAAAGTACCGTCGATATATATGCCGTTACTGCGAATATTGAGGCCGTTAACCGCCTCATCCAACAGTACGGTAGTGTGTTTGTAATTTTCCAACATGCTTATAGCGACAAGTCCTGTAGCCGCTCAGACAACGGTTCCTGAGTCGACTGTTCTGCGTCAATATCATCCTTGACTTGTTGATACCAGGTCTGTTCATCCCACAGCTCAAACTTGTTGAACTGCCCGACCAGCATCACTTCTTTTGTAAGCCCGGCGTGCTGACGTAGCGTAGTGGCTAACAACAACCGACCGGCACTGTCCATCTGACACTCACTGGCATGTCCCAACAACAGGCGCTGAACGCGGCGCTCGGCGGGATTCATACTCGACAGACGGGATAACTTTTGTTCAATAATTTCCCATTCGGGCAGTGGATAAAGCAGCAGGCAGGGCTGGTGGAGGTCAATGGTACAGACCATTTGGCCTTGCGATTGCTCGTTCAGCAAATCCCGATAACGGGTCGGTACGGCAAGCCGCCCTTTGCTGTCGAGGTTAACCATCGTTGCTCCACGGAACATTCCTGAGTTACCCCTTCACGACCGTTTTCACCACTTTACCCCACAAATTCCCACATAATGGAGTTTACGGAGGGTATGAAAACCTTGTCAAGCCAGAGCGCCAGCGCTTTGGCAATATTTCTTCGGTCATTTTGGGAGCTAGCTCGCGAAAGGAACGCGATTTATTAGATGATTAAAAATTAACATCATGATAAACGGGGAGAATTTTCTAAGCGGAAAGAACGTGATTAAAAACCTGACAAATCGGCGATTAATTAACTCAATACTTCCTTCTGCAATCGATGTCTCATTTTTCAGCTCGGCAATCACAACCCTGTAACCCCGCGCGAGCCGCAGCGGGCAAGGCCCAGCGTCACCTCACCCTAAAGGTAAAATATGTCATAAGCTATTGAGTTAATAACGCTCAATGGTTATTTCACTCCAAGACGGGCGCTATTTTACTTCAATTAATGCGCCAGTGATCAGTCCGGCAGGAAAATAAATCACTCGGATATTACGAGGCGAGCCAATTTCGATTTAAATCAATTTAGTAAGATTATTCTCAAAACACCTGTTTACAATTATGGTTTCATTTCCTTACATCATTTATTCCCACAATTTTTAGTGAGAATAATTGCTTCGTGACCAAAACCAACACAACTCATTGTTTTTTATTGAATAGTTAGAATGCATCCCTTTTTAATCCCTTCGCGCCATATTCTTCTCCATTCTCTCAGCACAAAAACCACACAAGGCACTCAAATAAAAATATTCGACTACTTAATCAACGCATGACGAAAGCGTAAACTACATAAAGAATTAAAAACCAGATTTAACAACTAAAAATTAAATAATTAACAGAACATTAACCAATAATCACGGAGAGTGCATTATGCTTTCGCCTGTCCCACATTGGCGTAGCGCCGCCGCCGATACCTTTGCACTGGTGGTGTACTGTTTCATTGCCGGTATGGCAATAGAAATTCTGGTATCCGGCATGAGTTTCCAGCAGTCGCTTTCATCTCGTTTGCTGTCGATCCCCGTCAATATCCTGATCGCCTGGCCTTATGGCCGCTATCGTGATGCCTTTATCGGCGTCGCCAAACGCCTTCGCGGCCATCCTTTTTTACTGCGCAACCTTGCCGACTTGCTGGCCTATGTCAGTTTCCAATCGCCGGTTTACGCGGCCATATTGTGGAGTGTGGGTGCCGACGGACAGCAAATCATGACGGCAGTAGCCAGCAACGCGGTGGTTTCAATGGCGATGGGCGTGGTGTATGGCTACTTTCTCGAATATTGCAGAAAGTTGTTCAGAGTGGCGGGGTACGTATAAAGGGATTCAGCAGGAGTGCGAAACAGCACTCCTGCCTGAAGATTATTTCCGGCTCAGGCTACCGCGGCGGAAAAGATTACGACGAATTCGCGTCAGACCTGGTTTAGGTTTACGTGGTTCATCCAGGCTGGCCAAGACCAGCTCCAGCACGCGTTCGGCCACATCCCGGTGCCGCTGCGCAACCGCCAAAACAGGGCATTCAAGGAAGTCCAACAGCTCATGATCGCCAAAGGTGGCGATGGCCAGATCGGTCGGCAAGCGGCCACGTTGTTTCAGCGTGACGTCCATCACCCCTTGCAACAAAGAGAATGAAGTGGTGAACAATGCTTGTGGCATTGGATGCGTTTTCAGCCATTCGGCAAACAATACCCCCGCAGCTTCACGTTCATAGCTGTTGGCATACAGATAATCAACATGCCGTTCGTCATCCTGCCAGGCCTGGCGGAAGCCTTGTTCACGCAGGAAGCTAACGGAAAGCTCCGGCAGCGCCCCCAAATACAGAACGGACTCTGCCGGGAAGGTACGCAGTTCCTGCGCCAACGCGAAAGAATCTTCTTGGTCAGCCCCGACGACGCTAATGAAGTGTTCGCGATCCAACGCTCGGTCCAAAGCGATAATCGGCAAGGGATCGTTAGCCCAACGCTGATAGAACGGATGCTCCGGTGGCAAGGCGGTGGAAACGATAAGCGCATCGACCTGACGTTGCAGCAGGTGCTCAATACAGCGCATTTCGTTATCCGGCTGATCTTCCGAACAGGCAATCAGCAACTGGTAGCCGCGTTGACGCGCCTGGCGCTCCAGATAGTTGGCAATCCGGGTATAGCTGGTATTTTCCAGATCCGGTATCACCAAACCGATTGAACGGGTCCGCCCAGCGCGTAATCCTGCCGCGACGGCATTTGGGTGATAGTTGTGCTCCCTGACCACGGCCATCACTTTTTCGACGGTTTTATCGCTGACACGATACTGCTTCGCCTTGCCGTTGATGACATAACTGGCCGTGGTGCGCGAAACGCCTGCGAGACGCGCGATTTCATCCAGTTTCACGTTAACCCCTTTTGACGCTAAAAATAGAAGTGAAAGCGATACCCGTCATACTTGAAACTGCCCCTGCGTTGACTACGCTCACTTATCCGAATCACTTACCACAGTAAGCTCATCGGGATGCGTTCCCTTGCCGCCTTGATGCAGCTCCAATTATCTTGAGTATATACTTGGATTAACCATCGCATCCTGTGCGGGTATTCAATCCAGCCTCTGCGATCTAACAGCAGAAAACACTGCTGAGCAACCGCTTTTGCCGAAAGGTGCCAGCAAACAGGCAAAAAACACCGAAAAACAAAGGGCGCAGCCCGTGCCGCGCCCCTAAATCCTACTACGTCGAACTTCAACGCATGATTTTGTCGCCACGCGACACGCCAACCACACCGGAGCGCGCCACCTCAACGATCTCGGCCACCTCACGCACCGCGTTAAGGAAAGCATCCAGCTTATCGCTGGTACCGGCCAACTGAACGGTGTAAAGCGTGGCGGTGACATCAACGATTTGGCCGCGGAAAATATCAGCGCAGCGCTTCACTTCTTCACGGCCATAACCGCTGGCTTGTAACTTCACCAACATGATTTCACGTTCAACGTGTGCACCCTGCACCAGTTCGCTAACGCGCAGCACGTCGACCAGCTTATGCAGTTGCTTTTCGATCTGCTCTAGCACTTTCTCATCACCGACGGTTTGAATCGTCATGCGTGAGAGCGTGGGATCGTCAGTCGGTGCAACCGTCAGGCTTTCGATGTTGTAACCACGCTGAGAAAACAACCCCACCACACGCGATAACGCACCAGACTCGTTTTCCAGCAATACAGATAAAATACGGCGCATGATCAGGTCCTCTCCGTTTTGCTTAACCACATTTCGTCCATGCTTCCACCACGAATCTGCATTGGATAGACATGTTCGGTTTCATCGACGGTCACATCGACAAATACCAGGCGTTCTTTTTCGGCCAGCGCCTGCGCCAGCTTGCTTTCCAGCTCATCCGGCGTACGAATGGCAATGCCTACGTGGCCGTACGCCTCTGCCAGCTTGACAAAGTCCGGCAGGGAATCCATATAAGATTGGGAGTGGCGGCCGGAGTAAATCATGTCTTGCCACTGTTTCACCATGCCCAGATAACGGTTGTTCAGGTTCACTACGATCACCGGCAGGTTGTATTGCAGTGCGGTGGACAGTTCCTGAATGTTCATCTGGATGCTGCCGTCGCCGGTCACGCACACCACAGTTTCGTCAGGCAACGCCAGCTTTACGCCCAGTGCCGCCGGCAGACCAAAGCCCATGGTGCCAAGCCCACCGGAGTTGATCCAACGACGCGGCTTATCGAATGGGTAGTAAAGTGCGGCGAACATCTGGTGCTGACCGACATCGGAGGTCACATAAGCGTCCCCTTTCGTCAGCCGGTGCAGGGTTTCGATCACTGCCTGCGGTTTAATGGTACCGCTGTTTTTGTCGTAGCCCAGACAGTCGCGCGCACGCCACTGCTCAATTGACTGCCACCAATCACGCAACGCGTCGTGATCCTGCGCTTTGTCTTCCTGCGCCAACAGCTCCAACATCTGGGTCAACACCTGTTTGGCATCGCCGACAATGGGAATATCGGCGTCAACCGTCTTGGATATTGACGTAGGGTCGATGTCGATGTGCAGTACGGTTGCGTCCGGACAGTATTTGGCCAGATTATTGGTAGTACGATCGTCAAAACGCACGCCGACGGCAAAGATCACGTCGGAATTGTGCATGGTTTTGTTGGCTTCATAAGTCCCGTGCATACCGAGCATGCCAACGCTCTGGCGATGCGTACCAGGAAACGCGCCCAACCCCATCAGGGTACAGGTGACCGGCAGACTCAGTTTTTCTGCCAGTTCCAACAGTTCTGCGTCGCAGGCGGAGTTGATCGCGCCACCACCGACATACATGACGGGTTTTTTGGCCGACAAAATGGTGTGCAATGCGCGTTTGATCTGCCCACGATGCCCCTGCACCGTTGGATTATAGGAACGCATACTCACTTCATCCGGGTAAGCATAAGGCATTCTCACCGCAGGGCCCACGATGTCCTTCGGCAGGTCAATCACGACGGGACCAGGACGGCCCGTAGAAGCCAGATAAAAAGCTTTCTTCAGTACGCCGGGAATATCTTCGGTGCGTTTCACCAAGAAGCTGTGCTTTACCACCGGACGGGAAATCCCGACCATGTCACATTCTTGGAAAGCATCGTAACCAATCAGTGAGCTGGGAACCTGGCCGGAAAGCACCACCATAGGGATAGAGTCCATATAGGCAGTCGCAATACCCGTGATCGCATTGGTTGCCCCGGGGCCGGACGTCACCAACACCACCCCCACTTCACCGGTCGCACGTGCATAGCCATCGGCCATATGCACGGCACCTTGCTCATGACGAACCAATATATGATCGATTCCTCCAACCGTATGCAGGGCGTCGTAAATATCGAGCACCGCCCCGCCGGGATAACCGAATACATGCTTAACGCCCTGATCAATCAACGATCGGACGACCATCTCGGCTCCTGACAACATCTCCATGGGTTTGCCTCCAGGCTAACTTATTCTTATCTGGCGCCGGAACGTGACGCCTGCTGTGGGGCAATACCCCAAAATTTTTATGGATTGACTATAACCCATTAACATAACGTCAGAATATGAGGCAGGCAAACGGCAAAATGACGCAACGAGTGAAGGGTTACTGCTACAGGCTGGGGATCGGGGAATTTACAGAAACAATGCACTAGCCACGGGCAAATCAAGCTAGGCATTGTTTCAGTCAGGCGAGGAATTACAGAACTATATCAGGCAAGGATTATGCTGTTTTTTTCGCCGAACAATCCGCCCGGCGACAATAGCGGATCTACTCCTGGTACATAGAATCGATTTCACGCTGATAGCGCTGTGAAATGACCTTGCGGCGCAGTTTCAGCGTTGGCGTCAATTCGCCCAACTCCATAGAGAAAGCGGCAGGCAACAAGGTAAACCTTTTTACCTGTTCAAAACGCGCCAGCTCTTTTTGCATCTCACGCAGGCGGCTTTCAAACATGTCCAGGATATGGCTATTGCGCAACAGCTCGATACGATCCTGATACTTCAGGTTGATGGACTTGGCGTACTCTTCCAGAGACTCAAAGCTGGGCACAATCAAAGCAGAAACAAATTTACGCGCATCGGCGATGATAGCCACCTGTTCGATAAAACGATCCTGTGCCAACGTGCCTTCCAGCATCTGCGGCGCAATATACTTACCGCCAGAGGTTTTCATCAGATCTTTAAGGCGCTCGGTAATGAACAGGTTACCGCCTTCATCAATGGCGCCGGCGTCACCCGTTTTCAGCCAACCGTCTTCAGTAAAGCTGTCAGCCGTTTCCAATGGTTTATTGAAATAACCACGCATCACTATTGGACCACGTACCTGGATTTCATTCTCCTGCCCAATACGCACTTCAATTCCCGGTAAGGGTTTACCAATTGAGCCAAAGCGGAAGTCACTTTCTTCCCAACAGGAAACGGTGGCGCACGTCTCAGTCATGCCATAACCGTACTTGATGTTAACGCCCATCGCCTGAAAGAACAGAATGACGTTGTCGTCAAGTTTGGCACCTGCCGCTGGCAAGAAACGCACCCGCCCGCCAAGAATGCCACGTAGCTTACTCAGCACTAGCTTATCGGCCCAGCGATGGGAAAGATCAAACAGCTTACCTAAAGGTTTACCGGCGCGTTCCTGCAAGAATTTGCGCTCACCGCAGACAATGGCCCAATGGAACAGCGCACGACGCAGCCAAGGCGCACGTGCCACCTTTTCATGCACTGCACTGAAGATTTTTTCATAGAAACGCGGCACGGCGCACATCAGTGTCGGACGCACCGACGCCATGGCTTCACGCACCCAGTCGGTATTGGGCAAAAATACGTTCTGGGCGCCGGAATGCATGATAAAAAAGCTCCAGGCGCGTTCAAACACATGTGACATTGGCAAGAAACTGAGAGAAACATCCTCTTCATTCACCGTCAGTCGCTCATCGTGCAGGTAAAGTTGCGCAGCCAGATTACGATAATCCAGCATGACCCCTTTTGGTTCACCGGTGGTGCCAGAGGTATAGATCAGTGTGAACAGATCGCCCAAATCGCAATCGGCGATACGCTGCTGCCGCTGCGATTCAACAGCGGCAAGGTCAGCTTCACGCTCGAAGGTACTCAGGTGCTGTGCAATTTCACAGCCGTGCAGATCGACAGCGTCATCAAACACAATAATGTGGCTTAGTTGCGGGCATACGCCACGCAATGCAATAGCGGCATCCAATTGGGCCTGCTCACCAACAAACAGAATGCGTACATCAGCATCATTGATGATAAAAGCCGCCTGAGCCGCCGTGTTAGTGGCATACAGCGGCACGCTAACGCCACGCAATTGCAGAATCGCCAAATCAACCAGTGACCAAGCCATGCAGTTGTTGGCAAAAATGGCGATACGTTCCTGTACGTCAATGCCCAATGCCAGTAACGCACTCGCGATGTGACTGATATGCGCGTCGACCTGTCGCCAGGTCAGCTGTGTCTCACCATCAGGTGACCATTGGCGAAAAGCTGTGCGATCGGCACGGTGGGAAACTTGATGCTGTATACGGTGAGTTAAATGGTATTGCAGCAGATTATTGATCATAGCGCTCTAAGCCTGAAATGAATCAAACAGTTAACCTTGGGCAGGACGACATATCCCGCATCTCAGCTTACACGTGTTTACTTTTTTTCGCGCAGTCTACCTACTCTCTGGCAGCGGGAAAAGAGATTTCAGCGTCGAAGTGTGCGCCAAAACCAAGATTAATTTCATCACGTCCATTCATTTGGACAGAAAGAAGGTTAAAAGGTTTGATTCAGGCTACGAAATGCATGTCAGGCAGCAGCACCTTACCAACAGGTAAAAACACCAATCGTAATTAAAATATCAGGATATAATTTCGCATTGAAAAACTTTGCTAAAACTATCGAAAAAATAAAGAAGTGGTTAATGAAAAAGACTTAACTCAAGATATATCTTAGATAAGCCCAAGGTAATTCCTAATAAACAAACAGCAAAAATTATTCCCCCAATCGGGAGATAGCCGCCTTAGGGGGTAATAACCCGTTACTTACTCAGTGGTCTCGGGCTGACTCAGCATGGATTTCAACCATTGATGCCCCTTATCGCGTTCGGCTGATTCATGCCAAGAAAGATAGCATGTTACTTTTTCCTCAATCCAAGGCAAGGGAATACATCTTAACTGTAATTTTTCGGCTTGCTGCTGAGCTAACCAAGCAGGAACAATAGCCACCATGTCTGTATTGGAGACAATGCTCAGTACACTATATAAGTCCGTACACTGCTGGGTGATGACACGCCGCATCGTTTCTTTTATATAGTAAGGTTTACTGAATGAATAGAACCCCTCAAGCGATACTACAGCGTGCTGTTCCGATAAAAGTTGTTCCTGTGTGATGTTAGCGTCAATTCTCGGATGTTTCTGGGCTAAGACTAACGTCAGCTCATCCTCAAAAAGCACAACATTGTTAAACTCTGTAGATTCAAAGTTTGCATAACCAATGACAAACTCCACATCCTGATAACGCAATTGGTTGTCAATGTTACTTGTTATATAAGAATTTATTTTCAAATGTATTTGCGGTGCCATTTCTTTCACGCGGTTGATTATTGCCGCCCCCAAACGCAAATCAAGCGGGCTGCACAATGCAACAGAGAAAATGCGCTCGCTGGTCACAGGCTCAAATTCCGCCCCTGGCAATTCATTTTGCACAAGCTGCAACGCCTGGCGCATCGGGCCAAACAGCTGTTTGGCACGCACTGTGGGCTGAATGCCGCGCCCACATCGCACAAAAAGCTCGTCATTAAACATCAGTTTCAAACGCGCGACAGCGTTACTCACCGCGGGTTGTGACATCCCCAAAAAGCTTGCCGCCCGCGTAATGTTCTGCATTTGCATAACCGCGTCAAACACCGTGAGCAGGTTCAGATCGACGCTACGCAGGTGTATTTCACTCACACATTGATCAATAACAACCTCTGAATTTAATTCCGACATATCTCACTCCACTAAGTCCTATTTAGATAACTCAAACGAATATAATCAAAACAATGATTGAAACATCACTCTCTGAATCACACACGAAAAGTTAGTTGCCCATCGCCTCTATTTAAAAAATGGCTTGAGCATCATCCCATATAAAAACGTGATTAAAGATTAAGTACTGACGTATATCTCGATTATTTTCTTGGTTGCAGACAGAAAATCCGCATTAGAAACCTAACAAACAGTCACAATATAACTCGCAGTTATAACATCACCTGACACATTCACCATTAACTGTTCATACCCCAAGAAAATAAAATACAAAAGCATAACCTGTCAAACATCTGATTCTTACCTATTGATAGCCAGATCGTCTAACACATTCACTGGAACAATAAAAAGCACAAACACATTGACAATAGGAATGCAAAAAATCAAAAACACTCTTTTAGTATCGCGAGAGCGATGGTTACGCACTTTCAATATTAACCAAATGTAAATCAGAAGCAATTACGACAATATATATTCAGTTAATTTATGCTAAGAGGCCCGCAAATCACTCATGATTTTTTCTCTGGCAACATCATTTTTTACCGAATTATCGTCTAAAGCGTTACGCCGTTAACCACGTATGTAAAGACTATCCCCATTTTCAATCAGGTGTTGACAGCGCCAAGCCAATAACGTATCAAATTAGACAACGACATTATTTTGAGAACGTGAACCGCTATGAACCGTACACATCGTCTACTAGGCCTACTACTTAACGCATCTTCTTTGCGCGGTATGCCAGTGGACGAAGTTCAGAGCTGATTCAGCCCACGACATAACAAACCCGCGCTACTGCGCGGGTTTTTTTTTACCCGCTTAGCGTGAAATAAACACGATAAGGAACGCCCTGATGAGCCAACAAGTCATTATTTTCGATACAACGCTGCGTGATGGTGAACAAGCGCTGCAAGCCAGTCTGAGCGTGAAAGAGAAGATTCAGATAGCGATGGCACTGGAAAGAATGGGGGTCGACGTCATGGAAGTCGGTTTCCCAGTCTCTTCACCGGGTGATTTCGAATCGGTGCAAACCATCGCCCGTCAGATCAAAAATAGCCGTGTGTGTGGATTGGCCCGATGCGTCGATAAAGATATCGACGTCGCGGCCGAAGCATTGCGTGTCGCCGAAGCCTTTCGTATTCACGTCTTCCTGGCCACCTCAACCCTGCACATCGAATCAAAGTTGAAGCGTTCGTTCGATGAAGTGCTGGAGATGGCGATTCGGTCAGTGAAACGTGCTCGCAATTACACAGACGACGTAGAGTTCTCTTGTGAAGATGCAGGCCGTACTCCCATCGATAATCTGTGCCGTGTGGTGGAAGCGGCGATTAATGCTGGCGCGACAACGATCAATATCCCGGATACCGTGGGTTACACCACGCCGAACCAGTTTGGCGGCATCATCAGCACCCTGTACAACCGCGTCCCCAATATCGATAAAGCCATTATTTCTGTCCATTGCCATGACGATTTGGGTATGGCAGTCGGCAACTCTATCGCCGCAGTGCAGGCAGGTGCGCGCCAGGTTGAAGGGACGTTGAACGGCATTGGTGAGCGTGCAGGCAACACCTCGTTGGAAGAAGTGATCATGGCGATCAAAGTGCGCCAGGACATCATGAACGTGCACACCAATATCAACCACCAGGAAATTTTCCGCACCAGTCAAATTGTCAGCCAGTTGTGTAACATGCCGATCCCGGCCAACAAGGCGATCGTGGGCTCCAATGCTTTCGCACACTCATCCGGTATCCACCAAGATGGTGTCCTGAAGAACCGTGAAAACTACGAAATCATGTCACCGCAGACCATTGGTCTGAAAGATGTGCAACTGAACCTGACCTCCCGTTCCGGCCGTGCTGCGGTAAAACACCGTATGGAAGAAATGGGCTATAAGGAACAGGACTATAACCTGGACAACCTGTACGCCGCATTCCTGAAGCTGGCCGACAAGAAAGGCCAAGTGTTCGATTACGATCTGGAGGCATTGGCCTTCATTAATAAGCAGCAAGAAGAGCCAGAGCATTTCAGCCTGGACTATTTCAGCGTCCAGTCAGGCAGCAGCATCATGGCGACCGCATCGGTGAAATTGATCTGTGGTGAAGAAGAAAAAGCCGAAGCGGCCACAGGCAACGGCCCGGTTGACGCAGTTTACCAAGCTATCAATCGCATTACCGGTTACCCAATCGAGTTGGTGAAATACCAGTTAACGGCCAAAGGTCAAGGCCGTGATGCACTGGGCCAGGTTGATATTGTCGTGTCCTACAACGGTCGTCGCTTCCACGGCGTGGGCCTTGCGACCGACATCGTGGAATCCTCAGCCAAGGCGATGGTTCACGTATTGAATAATATTTGGCGCTCTCAGCAGGTAGAAAAAGAAAAACAGCGTCTGCAGCAAAGCAAACATCAAAATAATCAGGAAACGGTGTGAACATGACGAAGACTTACCACATTGCCGTCTTACCCGGAGACGGAATCGGCCCAGAAGTAATGGCCCAGGCGCGTAAAGTGTTGGACGCAGTGCGTCAGCGCTTTGATATCCGCATCACCGAAGCCGAATATGACGTCGGTGGCATCGCCATCGACCGTCATGGCAGCCCACTGCCCCAGGCTACCCTTGCGGGTTGTGAGCAAGCCGATGCTATTCTGTTTGGCTCCGTGGGTGGCCCGAAATGGGAACACCTGCCCCCCGCCGAACAACCAGAACGCGGCGCGTTACTGCCACTGCGTAAGCACTTCAAGCTGTTTAGTAACCTGCGTCCCGCGCGTTTGTACCAAGGCTTAGAAGAATTCTGCCCACTGCGCGCCGACATCGCCGCCCGGGGATTCGATATTTTGTGCGTGCGCGAACTGACCGGCGGTATTTACTTTGGCCAGCCGAAAGGCCGTGAGGGCCAAGGCATGCAGGAACGTGCTTTCGACACTGAGGTCTATCACCGTTTCGAGATTGAACGCATTGCACGCATCGCCTTTGAATCCGCCCGTAAGCGTCGCAACAAAGTCACCTCTATCGACAAAGCCAACGTCCTGCAAAGCTCAATCCTGTGGCGGGAAGTGGTCAATCAGGTTGCTAAAGATTACCCGGACGTGTCGCTGTCGCACATGTACATCGACAACGCCACCATGCAGCTGATTAAAGATCCGTCCCAATTCGACGTGCTGCTGTGCTCCAACCTGTTCGGCGACATCCTGTCCGACGAATGCGCCATGATCACCGGTTCAATGGGCATGCTGCCATCCGCCAGCCTGAACGAGCAAGGTTTCGGTCTGTATGAGCCGGCTGGCGGTTCTGCGCCAGACATCGCGGGTAAAGGTATCGCTAACCCAATCGCTCAGATTCTGTCGGCCACCCTGCTGTTGCGATACAGCCTGGGTGCCGCCGACGCGGCTGATGCCGTAGAGCGCGCGATAAACCAGGCGCTGGAACAGGGCTACCGCACCGCCGATCTGGCCGGTACAGGTAACGCCATCAGCACCGATGAAATGGGCGACATCATCGCCCGCTTTGTAGCTCAGGGGGCATAACATGGCCAAGACCTTATATCAAAAGCTGTACGATGCCCACGTGGTGTACGAAGCCCCAAACGAAACGCCGCTGTTATACATCGACCGTCATTTGGTGCACGAAGTCACTTCGCCACAGGCGTTTGATGGCCTGCGCGCCATGGGCCGCAAAGTTCGTCAACCGGGCAAAACGTTCGCCACCATGGATCACAACGTCTCGACCCAAACCAAAGACATCAACGCCAGCGGCGAGATGGCACGAATTCAAATGCAGGAGCTGATCAAGAACTGTGCTGAATTCGGTGTCTCCCTGTACGATCTGAACCACCCGTTCCAGGGTATCGTGCACGTCATCGGCCCTGAACAGGGCATGACGCTGCCGGGCATGACCATCGTGTGCGGAGACTCCCACACCGCAACGCACGGCGCCTTTGGCTCGCTGGCATTCGGTATTGGCACCTCGGAAGTCGAACACGTACTTGCGACCCAGACCCTGAAACAGGGTCGCGCCAAGACGATGAAAATTGAAGTCGCCGGCGACGCTGCCGAAGGCATTACCGCCAAGGACATTGTGCTGGCGATCATCGGCAAAACTGGCAGCGCTGGCGGTACAGGTCACGTAGTGGAATTCTGCGGCAAAGCGATTGAAGCGCTGAGCATGGAAGGCCGCATGACCCTGTGCAACATGGCGATTGAAATGGGTGCCAAGGCCGGGCTGGTTGCACCGGACGACACCACCTTTGATTACCTGAAGGGCCGCCAGTTTGCGCCGACCGGCAGCAACTGGGAACAGGCTGTCGCTTACTGGCGTACGATGAAGTCCGATGATGACGCCAAATTCGATACCGTGGTGACCTTACGCGCAGAAGATATTGCGCCACAGGTCACCTGGGGTACTAACCCAGGTCAGGTGATCGCCGTCAATCAGGTGATCCCTGCACCGGAATCCTTTAGCGATCCTGTCGAACGAGCCTCTGCCGAGAAGGCACTGGCCTACATGGATCTCAAACCGGGTATCAAACTGACTGAAGTGCCGATCGACAAAGTGTTTATCGGTTCTTGCACCAATTCGCGCATCGAAGATCTGCGTGCCGCAGCGGCGATCGCCAAGGGACGCAAGGTTGCCAACGGCGTTCAAGCTATCGTGGTGCCCGGCTCCGGCCCAGTAAAGGCGCAGGCAGAGGCTGAAGGCTTGGATAAAATCTTTATTGAAGCCGGTTTTGAATGGCGTCTGCCGGGTTGCTCAATGTGCCTGGCAATGAACAACGACCGTCTGAACCCCGGCGAACGCTGTGCATCCACCAGCAACCGTAACTTTGAAGGGCGTCAGGGCCGTGGTGGCCGTACGCACCTGCTCAGCCCTGCTATGGCTGCTGCGGCTGCCGTTGCCGGTCATTTCGCCGATATCCGTGATATTCACTAAGGGGCTAACGTGTCTAAATTTACTCAGCATATCGGTTTAGTCGTCCCTCTGGACGCGGCTAACGTCGATACCGACGCCATCATCCCAAAACAGTTTTTACAGAAAGTCACGCGCACAGGTTTCGGCCAGCATCTGTTCAACGACTGGCGTTTTCTCGACGATGCCGGTCAACAACCGAACCCAGAGTTCGTGCTGAACAAACCGCGTTACAAGGGGGCCAGTATCCTGCTGGCGCGTGAAAACTTTGGCTGTGGCTCCTCACGTGAGCATGCGCCGTGGGCACTGACCGATTACGGTTTCAAAGTCGTGATTGCACCAAGCTTCGCTGATATCTTCTATGGCAACTCGTTCAATAACCAGTTGTTACCTGTCACACTGAGCGAACAAGAAGTCGATGAATTGTTCAAACTGGTGGCAGACAACGAAGGCGTCGAGTTCGTGGTCGATCTGGAAAATCAGACCGTCAACGCTGGCGGTAAAAGCTATCCGTTCGAGATTGACAGCTTCCGCCGCCACTGCATGATCAACGGGCTGGACAGTATTGGTTTGACGCTGCAACACGAAGCCGATATTTCCCGCTACGAAGCGCAGCAGCCTGCGTTTCTGAACTGATCATCGGCTAATACTCCCAATACGACAAGGGGCCCCCTGGAGCTGAGTAAACTCAGTGGCAGGGGCCCCTTACACAACCCAAACAGCAGCAGTTTCAAGTATGACGGGTATCACCAATAACCCAGCCACTTCCACCACGCCCCACCAATCAAAATCCAAATCAACAGGTTAACCACGCTCATCACCCAACCGGCTTTCCACCACTCCCCTAGCGTCACGTAGCCAGAGCCGAAAATAATCGGTGCTGTTCCCGTGCCATAGTGAGTCAGTGACATCATCAGTGAAGAAGAGAACGCCAGGATCAGTCCCAGCAATGCAGGCGGGGCACCCAGCGCAACCCCAGCAGCAAAGAACGCGGCGAACATGGCAGTGACGTGTGCGGTGGTGCTGGCGAAAAAGTAATGCGAGTACAGATAGATAATGGTCAGAAGTACCGTGCCACCGACCCAGCTCATGCCCATGTGATCGATACCGTTGCCCACCGTTTGCGACAGCCAACTGATCAATCCCAACTTACCAAGGAAACTGGCCATCATCACCAGCGCAGAGAACCACACGACGGTATCCCAAGCGCCCTTGTGTTTCAGCACGTCTTCCCAGCTCAACACCCCCGTAGCCAATAGCACCGCCAGACCAATCAGCGCCGCAGTGGTTGGGTTTACCGACAAGGCCGGTCCAAAGATCATCGCCGGGATACCTGCCCACATCACCAATAGCAAGGCAAATACCGCCAAGGTGATTTTCTCGGGTAATGTGATGTGTCCCAATGCCTGCAGTTTTTCACGGGCGAAAAGTGGTGCATCCGGGGTACTTTTCACGTCCGGTGGATACAACAGGTAAATCACCAATGGCATAACGATAAGCGAGCACAATCCCGGTACCAAAGCCGCAACAGCCCACATAGACCAGGAGAGTTCAAAGTTGCCATGGGTACCTTTGGCAATCAAACTGACGATCAAGGGGTTAGGTGCCGTAGCGGTAATAAACATCGCAGAAGTGATAGGGTTGATATTGTAATTTACCAATGACAGATAGCGGCCAATTTTACCGGAGGTATTCAACTCGGGTTTGGAGCCAAAGCTATCGGCGATCGATCTCATGATCGGGTGGATAATCCCGCCGCCACGGGCCGTATTGCTTGGCGTTACCGGTGCCAACGTGGTCTCAGCCAGCGTCAATGCATAGGCGATCCCCAGCGTCTTTTTGCCAAACAGCGAAATAAAGTAATAGCCAATACGTGCACCTAACCCGGTTTTGTTCAGGCTAAGAGAAATCATAATCGAGAAACCAATCAGCCAGATCAATTGGTTGGAAAATCCACTCAGCGCGTCATTCAGCGCCGCGCCTGGATTGCCGGGATGGGTAACGCCGGTCACGGCCACCAGCGCAATGGCCACCACTGAAACGGCACCGATCGGCATCGCTTTGCCGATGATGGCAATAATGGTGCCGATAAACAGCGCCAGCAAATGCCAGGCATTGGGCTCTACCCCATCAGGCACAGGGATCACAAACCAAATTAGCAAAGTCGCAGCGAGGGCACACAGAGAAGGGACAGGTTTGAGCGGTGTTAGTTTATCCATAACATACCCACTTTTCTAAACGGATCGGCATCTCAGCAACAAGATGGGCGGGAGCGCAGCAGTCACGCTCCGTGTTCCATTTAGCTTGGGGGGTTGGCGTCATGTTCTCAATGACATGCGTCAATGTTGCTGACGTTAAAACTCACACTTCCCGCACGCGAGCGCTCACCCATAACGCCACCACAGCCAGGACGGTCGCGAACCAATACACCGCATAATGGCCCAGATTTTCCACCAATGCCCCCTGCAGTACACCCGCCAAAATCACACCGGTAGAGATGCTGTTGGTAAACAACGTCGTCGCTGCTCCCGGCCGTCCCGGCATCAGGTCCTGGAAGTACAGCATGCCGATGCCAGCGATAATGCCAATAAATATGGCGTTGAATAGCTGTAGCACCATCAGTGCCAGCTTGAATTTAAACATCACCAACCCGGCATAAAACAAAATACCCGCTGCCACAGCAAACAGCATCATGTTGCGCTTGCCGAAGCGTTTGACGTAATAGCCAGCCAGCAGCATTGCCGGGATCTCCAACCCCGCCGCTGTCCCCATCAGCAGACCCGCCAGATTCTCCGGTAGCCCCAAATCCGCGGTAATGTAGAGCGGCATATCGATGATATACATCGTATTGCACGTCCACATCAGCATCGAGGCGATAAACAAGCGCCGCACATCAGGGTTACGCCAGGCACTCACGGGGGCAATAGGGGCAGAGGCCGTATTGGCAAGCGCATCGTCCTGTGCTTGCTGCCCAGCACGCGGCACTGATGGCAAGGTAAACCACACCAATAGTGCACAGACAGCAAAGGTTGTCGCCGCAATCACGAACATCACGGTAAATCCATAAGTCAGCGCCAGCGTAAACGACAGCGGCGGACCAATCACCCATGCCAGCGACAATTGCGCACGCATCACCGAGCTGAACATCACGACTTCACGCGCCGAGCTGTCAGCATATTCTCGCGCCAGCGCGAAAATTTGCGGCATCGCCGTATTGGCAATAGCCGACAACAGCACACCGGCGGTAATCAGCGTCAAATAGTCACGATTGAAGGCAAACAGCAGACAGTTGCCGATCGCCATAACACAGCACATCAGAATCAACTTACGCCGGTCACCCTGCGTATCCGAACGCTTGGCCAACAGAAAACTGACGGCAATACCGACAATGGCATTAACGGTGTAGAACAGGCCAACCCATAACGGTCGCACCTTAACTTCAGTGGTCAGGAACAGGCTCAGCGTCGGCGCCAAGAGTGCCCCGGCAATGCCGGAAAGAAACGCGATCAGCAAGAAAGCGGCAAAGACAGGATTAAAGCGGCGTGGCAGCCAGCGCTGGCGTTTCATATCATCGTTCCCTGGCCCTAAAGCGGAAGACAGAACCTTAGGCTACGGGAGAAAAATTGCAAGAGCATCCCCATGGCCCACAATAAAAAAACCAGTGGGTATGACCCCACTGGCTGGTGAACAACACCATTACTCAGAAACACTTTCATTACCGGAGCCTCAGAGGTGCTCGCGGTATTGCTTGTCCGTCATGCTCTTAATGTCCCACTGGGTCAGGTGGGCCAACATGTCCAATCGTGCCTGTTCAGGCACCAGGCCCAGCCAGTCGGCGTGCTGCCGGCGTACCGCACTGAAGTAGCGCTGATAGAACTGTTTTGACAAGAAAACTTTCATCCGTCGCCCTCCCCCTTTCATTGAGGAAAATTATCGGCGTAATATAGGGAAAGATAAATTGATGAGTTGATGCCGGAGCGTTCCTCTTTTATGTCCACCTCCAGATTGCAACAGCAGTTCATTCGCCTGTGGCAACGCTGCCATGGCGAGCCGACAGAGACCACGCTGCAAGAACTGGCCGACGCGCTCACCTGCTCACGTCGTCACGTGCGTTCGCTACTTGGGGCCATGCAGCAGCAAGGCTGGCTGACCTGGCAAGCGGAATCGGGGCGCGGCAAACGTTCGCGGCTCACCTTCCACTATACTGGCCTGGCATTGCAGCAGCAGCGGGCGGAAGACCTGTTGGAACAAGACCGCATCGATCAACTGGTGCAATTGGTCGGCGATAAAAATGTGGTGCGACAGATGCTCCTCTCGCAACTGGGGCGCAGCTTTCGTCAGGGTAAACACATTCTGCGTGTGCTCTACTATCGCCAGTTGTACAACCTGTTGCCCGGTTCGGCGTTACGACGTTCGGAAACCCATTTGGCACGGCAGATTTTCAGCGGACTGACGCGTATAAATGAGGAAAACGGGGAACTAGAATCAGATCTCGCGCATCATTGGCAAGCGTTAACACCGCTGCACTGGCGTTTTTATCTACGTCCGGCGATCCATTTTCACCATGGGCGTGAACTGGAAATGGAGGATGTCATCAGCACGCTCAGTCGGTTGACACCACAGCCCCTGTTTTCCCATATCGAGCGAGTGACGTCACCGACGCCATACGTGATTGACGTGCACCTGCTCAGCCCCGACTACTGGCTCCCCTGGTTGCTGGGCTCTGTGCACGCCATGATCCTCCCGCGTGAGTGGCAGAGTCTGCCAGAGTTCTCACGCCATCCAATCGGCACTGGGCCGTACAGTGTGGAAAGGAACCACCGCAGTCAGATGAAAATTCACGCCTTCGACGATTACTTTGGTTACCGGGCACTGATCGATGAGGTAAATATCTGGGTATTGCCGGAAGTGACAGAAGAACTGGTACATTCAGGCGTACAACTGCAAGCTGACGATACCGGCAAAAATGAGCTGGAAAGCCGATTGGAAGAAGGCTGCTATTTCCTGTTGTTCGATCAACGTTCCCCATTGGCGGCAGATCCGGCCATTCGCAGTTGGCTGTGTGAGTTGATTAACCCCATTTCACTGCTGAGCAACGCCGGGCCTATCTACCAACGCTATTGGTCTCCCGCCTATGGCATTCTGCCGCGCTGGCATCATAACCGTGCGCTGGCCCTGCAACCCAAACCACCTGGATTAACCGAACTGACGCTGACCTTCTACAGCGAACACTCGGAATTCCACGCCATTCAACAGGCGATCGAACCTTTGCTGGCGCAGCAGGGTATCAAGCTGAAGATTCAGAGCGTCGAGTACGACACCTGGCACAAAGGCGATGCGATCAGCGATGTGTGGCTAGGCAGCGCCAACTTCTATCTGCCGCTGGAATTCTCACTGTTCGCCACGCTGTATGAGTTGCCGCTAATGCAGCACTGCATGAATGAAGATCTCGCAGAGGATGCGATGCTATGGCGCGCCAATGCCTTACCGCTGGCCGATTTTGGTCAACGCCTGGTCAGCAGTCATCAGTTGCATCCGCTGTTCCACCACTGGCTACAGCTGCACGGTCAACGGAGTATGCGCGGCGTGCGGATGAACACCCTCGGCTGGTTTGATTTTAAATCCGCGTGGTTTGCGCCACCGGAAGCATAAGCATCTTTCACCAGCGCGCGTTAGTCTTTACAATGGCGCCGTCTCAACGGGGTGCAAAAAACGAATTATTGCTGAGATATACCCAAAATAATTGGAGTTGCAGGTAGGCGGCAAACGAGCGAATCCCCAAGAACATAGAATTCCTATGTGACTGGGGGGAGAGAGAAGCCAACACCGCTGCAACGTCAAGTATGAAGGGTATAAACCCGTCGAACCTGATCCGGTCAATACCGGCGGAGGGATTTGAGCCTAGCGAACCGGCAGCCGCCATTCGCCCCCTCAGATACCTTTGCCCCCTAAATGTTCAGGAGTGCAAAGTGGTCAAAAAAAGCCTGCCCTTATTACTGTTGTTGAGCGCCGCACCGGTGTTCGCCAAACCCACGCTGACGGTCTATACCTATGATTCTTTCGCTGCCGACTGGGGCCCTGGCCCGGCAGTCAAAAAGGCCTTTGAGGCCCAGTGCGACTGTGAGCTGAAATTCGTTGCCCTGGAAGACGGTGTCTCACTGCTTAACCGTTTACGCATGGAAGGCAAAAACAGTGCCGCCGACGTGGTTCTGGGATTGGACAACAACCTGCTGCAGGCCGCGCAACAAACCGGTTTATTCGCGCCAAGCGGCGTTAACAGCGCAACCTTGAGTGTGCCTGGCGGCTGGCAGGATAAAACCTTCGTGCCTTACGACTACGGTTACTTTGCCTTTGTTTACAATAAAGAAAAACTGAAGAACCCACCCACAAGCCTGCGAGAACTGGTCGACAGCGATCAAAAATGGAAAGTGATTTACGAAGATCCGCGCACCAGTACTCCGGGCCTGGGCCTGCTGCTGTGGATGCAGAAAGTCTATGGTGACAAAGCCCCCGAAGCTTGGCAGAAACTGGCGAAAAAAACCGTCACCGTGACAAAGGGCTGGAGTGAAGCTTACGGTTTGTTCCTGAAAGGTGAAGGCGATCTGGTGCTCAGCTACACCACCTCCCCGGCCTATCATCTTATTGAAGAGAAGAAAGACAGCTACGCTGCGGCCAATTTTAGCGAAGGCCACTATCTGCAAGTCGAAGTGGCGGGCAAACTCAAAGCCAGCAAACAACCGGCGCTGGCCGAGCGCTTTATGCAATTTATGGTCACTCCGGCGTTCCAGAACACCATTCCAACAGGCAACTGGATGTACCCGGTGATAAAAACCCAATTACCCGCAGGTTTTGAGCAAATGACCGTACCGCAGACAGCGCTGCAATACAGTGCAGAAGACGTGGCTAAACAACGCGGCAACTGGATCCGAGCATGGCAAACCGCCGTCAGCCACTGATCCCGCATTGGCTATGGCCGGGGCTACTGGCCGCAGGTCTGATCCTGACCATCGCCGTATTGGCGATGGGTTCTCTGTGGCGACACGCGCCGGAAAGCGACTGGCGCGGCCTGTGGCAAGACAGCTACCTGTGGCATGTGGTCCGTTTCACCTTCTGGCAGGCGTTGCTGTCTGCACTGATTTCGGTGCTGCCCGCAATCCTATTGGCACGTGCGCTATACCGCCGCCGTTTTCCTGGTCGTCAACTGCTGCTGCGGTTGTGTGCCATGACGCTGGTGCTGCCCGTACTGGTAGCCGTATTCGGCTTGCTCAGTGTGTATGGCCGACAAGGCTGGTTGGCCGCGCTATGCGGCTGGCTCGGCATTGACTACAGTTTCTCCCCTTACGGCCTGCAGGGCATCCTGTTAGCCCACATGTTCTTCAACCTGCCTTTAGCGACCCGGCTACTGTTACAGGCACTGGAAAACATTCCGGTCGAGCAACGCCAACTGGCGGCCCAGCTTGGCATGAGCGGTTGGCAGCAATTCCGCTTTGTCGAGTGGCCAGCGCTGCGTCGTCAAATTCTGCCGAGCGGTGCGCTGATCTTTATGTTGTGCTTCGCCAGCTTCGCCACCGTGCTATCACTGGGAGGCGGGCCGCAAGCCACCACCATCGAACTGGCTATCTATCAGGCACTCAGTTATGACTACGATCTCAGCCGTGCAGCACTGCTGGCTCTTATCCAACTGGCATGCTGTCTGGGCCTGGTGGTGCTCAGTCAGCGTTTGAGTCAGGCGCTGCCCGTTGGCAGCACCCATGCCCACCGTTGGCGCAATCCGGAAGATAGCCTGTGGCGCCGCACCAGTGATGTTCTGCTGATTACCGCCGCGCTGCTGTTGCTGTTACCCCCGCTGCTGGCCGTCATTGCCGACGGGGCCAATCAAACACTGGTCAGCGTTCTACAACAACAGGTGCTCTGGCAGGCGTTGTTCACCTCGCTACGCATCGCGCTCGGTGCAGGCGCACTCTGTGTCATGCTGACGATGATGCTGTTGTGGAGTAGCCGTGAATTAAAGCTGCAACAGCGATTACGCTTTGGCCATACGTTGGAACTGAGCGGCATGGTGATCCTGGCAATGCCGGGTATCGTGCTGGCTACCGGCTTCTTCTTGTTGTTAAGCGATACCCTGGGGCTACCGCAATCGCCCTATGCGCTGGTTATCCTCACCAATGCGTTGATGGCAGTGCCTTATGCGTTGAAAGTGCTGGAAAACCCCATGCGCGACCTCGCTGAACGTTACAACCCGCTGTGTTTGTCACTGGATATCCACGGTTGGCAACGGCTACGCTGGATCGAACTCAAAGCATTACGCAGCCCACTGGCACAGGCGTTAGCCTTCGCCTGCGTATTGTCACTCGGGGATTTTGGCGTGGTGGCCCTGTTCGGCAACGAGCACTTCCGTACGCTACCTTTTTACCTGTATCAACAGATTGGCGCCTATCGCAGTAATGACGGCGCGGTCACCGCACTGTTGCTGCTACTGTTGTGCTTCCTACTGTTTACCTTGATCGAACGTTTACCAGGCCGCCATGATAGATCTTGAAAAACTGACCTACCTATATGAACACCTGCCCATGCGCTTTGATCTGCGCATTGAGCCGGGCGAACGTGTCGCGGTGCTTGGCCCCAGCGGGGCAGGAAAAAGCACGCTTCTTAGCCTGATCGCCGGGTTCCTGTCTGCCACCAGCGGCAAGCTGCGGCTCAATGGCAGCGACCACACCACTACGCCACCGGCTAAACGCCCCGTCTCTATGCTGTTTCAGGAAAATAACCTGTTCGCCCATTTGACGGTGGCACAGAACATCGGATTAGGTCTGGATCCCGGATTGCGGCTGAAGGAAGAACAGAAGCAACAGTTGGCACACATCGCGCGACAAGTGGGATTGGAAGAACATTTGACGCGCCTGCCGTCACAGCTATCCGGTGGCCAGCGCCAGCGTGCAGCCTTGGCCCGCTGCCTGATCCGTCAACAGCCTATCCTGTTGCTCGACGAGCCTTTCTCAGCGCTCGATCCCGCACTGCGCAATGAAATGTTGCAGCTACTGCAGGAGGTTTGCGACCAGCGCTCCCTGACATTGCTGATGGTTTCCCACAATCTGGATGATGCCGCGCGGATCGCGCCGCGCACCTTACTCGTGGTCGACGGCCGCATTTATTATGACGGCCCGACGCTGGCACTACTGGACGGCAGCGCCCCAGAGGCCAAGGTACTCGGCATCGCGAACAAAGCGTGATCTGACGCGCGTTTTTTATGCTGTGAAAATAAACCTGTTGTGCGAATTTTGCGCCTGTGGTTTTATAAAAACCTGACTTTTTTTACTGATGATAAGGTTCCCTGTGATCGCATCCTCGCTGACTTCGACCCTACTAATTACCGCGCTACCAGCCGCGGTGGTCGTCGTGCGTGTGGTGGTGGTCGTCGGCAATGCGCCGTAGGGTCCGAATCAACGCATCGATTCCCAAACCCCGCCGGCGCAAACCGGGCGGGGTTTTTAGTTTTAGCCCCCTGCCCAGAAAAGCGAACCGGCCTTGAGAAAGGATAGGAACATGGCAATTTCGGGCACGCCACATCAAGGTAACCGCTTCACCGGCGCACAGCTGATCGTTCATCTGCTGGAACGGCAGGGTATTACCACCGTCGCCGGCATTCCCGGTGGTGCAGCACTGCCACTGTATGATGCACTGGGCCAAAGCACTCGCATTCACCACGTACTGGCACGCCACGAACAGGGCGCAGGCTTTATGGCACAAGGCATGGCGCGTGCTAACGGCAAAGCGGCGGTGTGCATCGCCTCTAGCGGACCGGGTGCAACCAACCTGGTCACCGCCATCGCCGACGCCAAGCTCGATTCCATTCCGCTGGTATGTATCACCGGCCAAGTGCCTTCCTCGATGATTGGCACCGACGCTTTCCAGGAAGTGGATACCTACGGCATCTCGATCCCTATCACCAAGCACAACCATTTGGTACGCGATATCCGCGAATTGCCGCAAGTGATCTGCGATGCATTCCGTATCGCAGAGTCCGGTCGCCCAGGCCCAGTGTGGATCGACGTGCCTAAAGACGTACAAACTGCGGTTATCGATTTGGATGAGTTGCCCCCGATCGCCATTCCCGATGCGGCTCCCGCCTTTGAAGCCTCCGCGGTGGCTGAGGCGGCGACAATGATCAACCAGGCCAAGCGCCCGGTGCTGTATCTGGGTGGCGGTATCATCTGCGCCAATGCCTACCAACAGGCGGTTGAATTGGCCGAACGCGCCAACTTGCCCACCACCATGACGCTGATGGCACTCGGCGCCATGCCGGTTCAGCATCCGCTGTCGCTGGGTATGCTGGGGATGCATGCGGCACGTAGCACTAACTTTATACTGCAAGAAGCCGATCTGCTGATCGTACTGGGCGCCCGCTTTGACGATCGGGCGATTGGTAAAACCGAACAGTTTTGCCCGAACGCCAGCATCATCCATGTGGATATCGACCGTGCCGAACTGGGTAAGGTGAAACAGGCCAATATTGCCATTCATGCCGACGTTGGTCAGGTGTTGCAGCAACTGTTACCACTGATTGAGGCACAGCCACGCAGTGAATGGCTGGACACCGTCAACGGCCTGAAGCGCGAGTTCCCGTTCAGTATGCCGAACGCCGAAGACCCGCTGAGCCATTACGGGCTGGTGCTCGCTGCCGCACGCTGTGTAGATGACAGCGCCATTATCACCACCGACGTGGGCCAGCATCAGATGTGGGTAGCACAAGCCTATCCGCTGAGCCGTCCGCGCCAGTGGCTGACCTCTGGTGGACTCGGGACCATGGGCTTTGGCCTACCAGCCGCAATTGGCGCCGCGTTGGCAGAACCACAGCGTAAAGTGCTGTGCTTTTCCGGTGACGGTAGCCTGATGATGAACATTCAGGAAATGGCTACTGCCGTCGAACACAATCTGGACGTGAAAATTATCCTGATGAACAACCAGGCGTTGGGGCTGGTACATCAACAGCAAACCCTGTTTTATCAACAGCGCATTTTTGCCGCCGCCTACCCCAAGCGCACCGACTTTATCAAGATTGCTGCCGGTTTCGGGTTGGACACCTGCGATTTAAACGCCGCGGAAGATCCACAGGCAGCTCTCGCAGAAGCGCTCCAGCGCCCAGGGCCTTGTCTGATCCACGCGCTGATCGATATCAATGAAAAAGTCTTCCCGATGGTGCCGCCGGGTGCCGCTAATATCGACATGATTGGAGAATAAGCCATGTCAGAACAATACAATAACCCGCAGGTGATCCTGGAACTGACGGTTCGTAACCATCCCGGCGTGATGTCGCATGTGTGCGGTCTGTTCGCCCGCCGCGCCTTTAACGTGGAAGGCATTCTGTGTCTGCCGCTGAAAGACGGTAAACAGAGCCGCATCTGGCTATTGGTGGCGGACGATCAACGACTGATGCAGATGATAAGTCAGGTAGAGAAACTCGAAGATGTATTGCAAGTAAAACGCCACAGCGAGGACGTGCGGGTGTTCGAACAGTTAGAGGCATTCTTCCAGTAATGTACAAAGGGGCGTTACGCCCCCTTGTTATTGTCCTGCTAATACCTTCCACAAGAGGTGCCGATAAACCGGCATCAGTGGTTGCAGGGACAGATAATAAAAGGTGCCGAGCGCCAGGATCCAACTCAGCACGCAGGCCATCCGCAGTCGCACCGGCGACAGCCAGTTGCTCAAGCGGTCGGCGCTGCGCTTGCCTTCACGCCACCAACGCCAGCTCAGCCAGACGGCAAGCCAAACCAGCATCACCACCGCAAACAGCAACCATTTGAATAACGCACTGTTGGCGCTGGCAGGAATGTCGATCGCCACGCCGGCCAGAATACCCGGGAAAAAATAGACCGGTGGCCAGGTGATGCAGCCGATAATGTTCGGCAATGCGAATTTGTACGGCGGTAAATCCAGCATCCCGGCGACCATCGGCACCAGTGGACGCGTCGGGCCAATAAAACGGCCAATCAGAATGGTCGCCATACTGTGCTGATGTAGCGCATGCTCGGTTTTGTCGAGCATCGCCTTGTTCTTTTTCAGGAATGACCACCGGTGCAACGGCCCCTTGAAGGCACGACCGATAAAGTAAGAGATCCAGTCGCCCAGCAAGCAACCGGCAATGCCCGCCGCCCAGGCGTAATAGAAGTCAACCTGACCACTGCCAATCAAGGCGCCGATACTGGCCATCATCACCGTGCCGGGCAACAACAACCCAACCAACGCCAACGACTCCAAAAACGCGACAAGCATGACGACCATCAGAGTGAAAGCCAAAGACTGGGTAATTAAATGCTGTAAATAGGCTTCCATTAAACCTCTGCTGGTTATCCAAAGCGCGTGGGCGTGGGATTGTCAGGTGCAGCCGGGAACGAGTCAACCGGTGAATTGTAGGGTTTTTTGGCAGGACTGCACGGCAATGGACAATGACTGTATAAAAACCCATACTGTAATTTATGTCCTTCTCCCTTTAGCTTAGCCTCTCAGGAACAGCGTGATGTCACTCCAACAGGGTTTCCTGCTCACCCGCCACTGGCGTGATACGCCGGCTGGCACCGAGGTGGAGTTTTGGCTGGCGACCGACAATGGGCCACAGCAAATTCGCCTGTCGCCGCAGACCTCCGTCGCCTTCATTCCTGTCGAACAGCGCCAACGTGCTGAGCTGTTGCTGCGCGAAGAGCGGCAATGGGAGCTAAAACCCTTACCGCTGACTGATTTTCATCACCGCCCGGTCCTGGGGCTGTACTGCCGCCAACACCGTCAGTTGATCAAACTGGAAAGGCTGCTGAAAGACGGCGGCGTCAATGTCTACGAAGCCGATATTCGCCCGCCGGAACGCTACCTGATGGAGCGCTTTATCACCGCACCGGTGTGGTTCAGTGGCCAACCGAATGGCAGTGGCCCCCTGCTCAACAGTAAAATGAAATCCGCACCAGAATACCGCCCTGTACTGAAGCTGGTCTCGCTGGACATTGAAACCACCGCTCACGGTGAGCTGTACTCTATTGCACTGGAAGGCTGCGGACAGCGCCAGGTCTACATGCTTGGGCCAGCCAACGGTGGCAATGAGACGCTGGATTTTGCTCTGGAGTACTGCGTAAGCCGCCCGCAGATGTTAGAACGCCTGAACCAATGGCTGGAACAGCACGACCCCGACGCCATCATTGGCTGGAATCTGGTGCAGTTTGATCTACGCGTACTGCAAAAACACGCTGAGCGCTACCAGATCCCATTACGGTTAGGCCGTGGGGGTAACCCGCTCGAGTGGCGTGAGCACGGTTTCAAACAAAATCACTTTTTCGCCTCCGCCGCCGGTCGATTGATTATCGATGGCATCGAAGCGTTGAAATCTGCCACCTGGAACTTCCCTTCTTTTAGTCTCGAGCACGTGTCCCAGACACTGCTGGGGGAAGGCAAGTCGATCGACAACCCTTATCAGCGGATGGCCGAAATCGACCGACGCTTCGCCGAAGATAAGCCGGCACTGGCACGCTACAACTTAAAAGATTGTGAGCTCGTGACGCGGATTTTTGCCAAAACCGAGTTGCTGACCTTTCTGCTGGAGCGCGCCACGGTCACCGGGTTAGCGGCCGATCGCAGTGGCGGTTCGGTCGCGGCCTTCAGCAATCTGTATATGCCACGCATGCACCGGCTGGGTTTTATCGCCCCCAACCTCGGCGAACAGCCAGAAGAACACAGCCCCGGCGGTTTTGTGATGGATTCACAACCCGGCCTGTATGATTCAGTGCTGGTGCTGGATTACAAAAGTCTGTATCCGTCGATCATCCGCACCTTTCTGATCGATCCGGTCGGGCTGGTGGAAGGCATGCAACACCCGAGCGATGTCGATTCAGTGCCCGGTTTCCGCAACGCGCGCTTCTCACGTAGCAAACACTGCCTGCCGGCGATCGTCGAGCAGATCTGGCAGGGGCGTGAAACGGCAAAACGTCAGCAGAACAAAGCGTTATCCCAAGCATTGAAGATCATCATGAATGCGCTGTATGGCGTATTGGGATCGAGCGGTTGCCGATTTTTCGATCCCCGCCTGGCCTCGTCGATCACCCTGCGTGGCCACGAGATCATGCGCCAAACGCGTGAACTGATCGAAGCGCAGGGGTACCAGGTCATCTACGGCGATACAGATTCCACCTTCGTTTGGCTCAAGCAACCCCATGACGAGCAGCAGGCCGCCCAAATCGGCAGGACGCTGGTTGAGCACGTAAACCAATGGTGGCAACAACATTTACAGGCGCAGTATGGGCTGGATAATGCCTTGGAGCTGGAGTTCGAAACCCATTACTCGCGTTTCCTGATGCCGACCATTCGTGGTGCCGAACAGGGCAGTAAAAAACGCTATGCTGGGCTGATCGCAAGCGCTGATGGCCGTGAAGAGATGGTTTACAAAGGCCTTGAAACCGTGCGCACCGACTGGACACCGCTTGCGCAGCAGTTCCAGCAACTGCTCTACCAACGCATTTTTAAACGGCAGCCGTATCAGGATTTTGTGCGGGAATACGTGAGCCAAACACTGAACGGCGATTTCGACGATCGGCTCGTTTACCGCAAACGCCTGCGCAGGAGACTGGACGAATATCAGCGCAACGTACCGCCACATGTCCGTGCTGCACGCATCGCCGACGACTATAATCGTCAGCAGGGTCGGCCGCTTCAATACCAGAATGGCGGCTGGATCAGCTATGTCATGACCGTTGCCGGGCCAGAGCCGCTGGAGACCCAACAATCGGCAATTGATTACCCCCATTATCTGGAGCGCCAGTTACAACCCGTGGCAGACGCTATACTCCCATTCTTGCACGACGATTTTACCACGCTGGTGACCGGGCAAATGGGGTTGTTTTGACATTCAGCCCGTCCCGCGGGCTTTGGCGAAGGGTTAAGAAAAATCATCAGGTTTTGCAGGTGACGAACGCGTCGCCTTCCATTACCATAGCGCCCTTCCCAAATTCTGGACCACACTTCACCCATGCCGTCTAACGATGTATGCATGGGATGAATAGCTATTGCCCGCCATATAAAAATAAATCGGGATTAGCAGACGTTTGATACGGGTACCGCGGTGTTCTAAACCCGGTAACAAGACTTACTTAAAAAGAATCGAGCCGACAATATATGCCTTTTACACTTGGTCAACGCTGGATCAGCGACACGGAAAGCGAATTAGGACTGGGTACTGTCGTGGCGCTGGATGCGCGCATGATTACCCTGCTTTTCCCCGCAACCGGCGAAAACCGCCTCTATGCCAGAAATGACTCGCCAATCACCCGCGTGATGTTCAACCCAGGCGACACCATCAGCAACCACGAAGGCTGGGAGCTGCAGGTGGAAGAGGTCAAAGAGGATAACGGCCTGCTGACCTATATTGGCACCCGCCTGGACACCCAGGAAAGCGGTGTGGCAATGCGTGAAGTGCTGCTGGACAGTAAGCTGACCTTCAGCAAGCCGCAAGACCGCCTGTTTGCCGGCCAGATCGACCGTATGGATCGCTTCGCGCTGCGTTTCCGCGCCCGTAAATACCAGAGCGAACAGTATCGCCTGCCGTTTGCCGGTCTGCGCGGCATGCGAGCCAGCCTGATCCCTCACCAGTTGCATATTGCCTATGAAGTCGGCCAGCGCCATGCCCCACGCGTTCTGTTAGCAGATGAAGTGGGCCTGGGTAAAACCATTGAAGCCGGTATGATCATCCACCAGCAACTGCTGGCAGGCCGTGCCGAGCGCGTATTGATCGTGGTACCAGAAACGTTGCAGCACCAGTGGCTGGTCGAAATGATGCGCCGCTTCAACCTCTATTTCTCACTATTCGACGACAGCCGTTACTCAGAGGCCAAACTCGACAGCAGCAACCCGTTTGAAACCGAACAGTTGGTCATCTGCTCGCTGGACTTCGTGCGCCGTAATAAGCAGCGCCTGGAAGAACTGGCCGATGCCCAATGGGATCTGCTGGTCGTCGATGAAGCACACCACCTGGCCTGGAGCGAAGACGCACCAAGCCGCGAATACCAGGTGATTGAACAGCTGGCCGAGCATATCCCCGGCGTACTGCTGCTGACCGCAACCCCAGAACAGCTTGGCCAACAGAGCCACTTTGCGCGTTTACGCCTGTTGGATCCGAACCGTTTCCACGACTACCACGAATTCGTCGCAGAACAGCAGAAATACCGCCCGGTGGCGGATGCTGTCACCTTGCTGCTCAGTGGTGAGCGCCTGGCGGATGACAAGCTGAACCTGCTCGGCGAGCTGATCGACGAACAAGACATTGAACCGCTGTTAAAAGCCGCCAACAGCGACAGTGAAAACAGCGAGCAGGCGCGTCAGGAGCTGGTTACCATGCTGATGGACCGCCACGGTACCAGCCGCGTGCTGTTCCGTAACACCCGTAATGGGGTCAAAGGCTTCCCGCACCGTAATCTGCATCAGATCAAGCTGCCGCTGCCAACTCAGTACCAGACCGCCATTAAAGTGTCTGGCATCATGGGTGCAAAGAAAACCGTTGAGGCACGTGCACGCGACATGCTCTATCCAGAGCAAATCTATCAGGAATTTGAAGGCGAAAACGCCACCTGGTGGAACTTCGATCCGCGTGTTGAATGGTTACTGAATTACCTGGTAAGCAACCGCAACGAAAAAGTCCTGGTGATCTGCGCCAAGGCCGCCACTGCACTGCAATTGGAACAGGTGTTGCGTGAGCGAGAAGCTATCCGTGCCGCCGTGTTCCATGAAGGCTTGTCGATTATCGAGCGCGATCGCGCCGCCGCTTACTTCGCCTCAGAGGAAGACGGTGCCCAAGTGCTGCTGTGCTCGGAAATCGGCTCTGAAGGCCGTAACTTCCAGTTCGCCAGCCACCTGGTGATGTTCGATCTGCCGTTTAACCCGGACCTGCTGGAACAACGTATTGGCCGTCTGGACCGTATCGGCCAGATGCATGACATTCAAATCATGGTGCCATACCTGGAAAACACCGCTCAGGCGGTACTGGGCCGTTGGTTCCACGAAGGGCTCGATGCCTTCGAACATACCTGCCCAACCGGCCGTACCATTTATGACAGTGGTTATGAGCAACTGATCGGTTTCCTGGCGTCACCCACCGAGCAGGAAGGCCTGGATGAATTCATTCACACCTGCCGTCAGCAGCACGACCAACTGAAGGTGCAACTGGAGCAGGGCCGCGATCGCCTGCTGGAAATGCACTCCAATGGCGGCGAAAAAGCGCAGGCGTTGGCTGAAGCCATTGCCAATCAGGACAACGACGTCAACCTGGTGGGCTTTGCGCTTAACCTATTCGACATCGTCGGTATCAACCAGGACGACCGCAGCGATAACCTGATCGTCCTGACACCGTCCGATCATATGCTGGTACCTGACTTCCCGGGCTTGCCACAGGATGGCTGCACCGTCACCTTCGATCGTGAGCAAGCGCTTTCACGTGAAGATGCCCAGTTCGTCAGTTGGGAGCACCCGATTATCCGCAACGGCCTGGATCTGATCCTGTCTGGGGATACCGGTAGCTGTGCCGTTTCTCTGCTGAAAAACAAGGCGCTGCCTGTCGGCACCTTGTTGGTTGAGCTGGTGTACGTGGTTGAGGCGCAAGCGCCGAAGCACCTGCAACTGACCCGCTTCCTGCCACCGACGCCAATCCGTATGTTGATGGACCGCAAAGGTACCAATCTGGCGGCGCAGGTTGAATTCGAAAGCTTCAACCGCCAATTGAACGCAGTTAACCGTCACACCTCCAGCAAGCTGGTCAATGCCGTGCAGCAAGATGTGCATGCCATGCTGCAACAGGCAGAAAGCCTGGTTGAAGAACAGGCCCGTGCCTTGATCGAGCAAGCAAAACAGGAAGCGGATGACAAGCTAAGCACCGAGCTGGCACGTCTGGAAGCCCTGAAGGCCGTCAACCCGAACATCCGTGATGACGAAGTCGAAGCGCTGGAGTTCAACCGTAAGCAGGTGTTGGTTAACCTGAATGAAGCGGGATGGCGTTTGGACGCGATCCGTCTGGTGGTTGTCACTCACCAGTAACCTGGCGCAAGGGGGGAGCTGCGGTTCCCCTATTGTGACTTTCAGCGGAGCCAACAAGATGGAACCCTACAATCCCCCACAGGGCCCGATGCATATCCTGTATCAGGATGAGCACATTATCGTGGTCAACAAGCCGAGCGGTCTGCTGTCGGTACCCGGCCGTGCGCCGGAAAACAAAGACAGTCTGATGACACGCATTCAGGCAGACTTTCCGGCCGCCGAGTCGGTGCATCGTCTGGATATGGCAACCAGTGGCGTGATTGTGGTGGCGTTAAATAAAGCCGCTGAACGTGAGCTAAAACGCCAGTTCCGCGAGCGCGAGCCGAAAAAGTCCTATATCGCACGGGTCTGGGGTCATCTGGAGCACGATGAAGGTCTGGTGGATTTGCCGCTGATTTGCGACTGGCCTAATCGGCCGTTGCAGAAAGTGTGTTTCGAGACGGGTAAAGCAGCGCAAACGGAGTATCTTGTGCTGTCACGAGATGCCGATGGAAGCACACGCGTAAAACTCATGCCGATCACCGGTCGCTCACACCAGTTGCGCGTTCATATGCTGGCATTGGGCCACCCGATCCTCGGTGACGGTTTTTATGCCACACCAGAAGCCAAGGCCATGGCGCCACGTTTACAGTTGCATGCGCAAGAGCTGCGCATTACCCACCCTGCTTTCCAGACGCCGATGCATTTCCGCGTTGAACCGGATTTCTAACCCCATCGGACGGCGATACCCTAAACAGCAACCTTGCTCACCCCAGGAGCCTGGTCAGCCAGGTGACCGGGGGGAGCAGGCGCAGCCAACAAAGAGGCAGCTTCAAGTATGACGGGTATCGTTATTTGAAGCCTTTCTCACGCTTGATCAGGTCGTAGGCCGCCTGAATTTCCTGCGCCTTTTGCTTGGCCATTTCCATCATTTGTGGCGGTAAACCTTTCGCCACCAGCTTGTCTGGATGGTGCTCGCTCATCAGCTTGCGGTAAGCACGTTTAATGGTGGTCGCATCGTCGCTGCTGCTGACACCCAGCACTTTACAGGCGTCATCCAAAGTAGGCCCACGCTGCGCTTGCTGGTAGCCGCCCTGCGAATGCCCGCCTTGCTGACCGCCGCCAAATTGGCGCCCGCCCTCCATCATGCTGAGGAACTGATCAAACTGCGCACGCGAAATGCCCAATTCTTCAGCGATGACGTACAGCACCTGGCGCTCGTTTGGATGCAGCGAACCATCGGCAAACGCCGCCTGAATTTGAATTTCCAGAAACATCCGAATCAGGTCAAAACGGCCAAAACAGATGCTGCGGAACTGCTGCAGCGTTTCTCTCAGTGGGAACTGGCTCTGTTTACCTTCACGAAATGCCTGCTGTGCCGCGGTACGGGCTTCTCCGTGCAGTTGCAGGCGATCCATAAACAGGCTGGCGATCTGGATATCCGCCTCGGTAACACGTCCTTTTGATTTGGTCAGGTGACCCATCACCTGAAAAGTGGTGCGGAAAAACAGCGTTTGCCGCGTTTGCTGGTCGGCGAAAAAACCCCGGCTGCGCTTGTTGCTGCGCGCAGTGTCAATCATATGACCGACAATCAGCCCCAAAACTACACCCCAGAATCCCGCGCCAGCCCAAATGGCCACGATGACCCCGAGCAGTTTTCCCCAATACTGCATATACTCCTCAATTATCATGCCGAAAGCCGACTGCTCCCTTCCGTCTTAGGTAAGGGTTAAGGCGATTTTTCCCAGGATTTCGATTATCATACCTGTCATTTATCTTTGCGCCTATCGACGACGCAAGTAAACGGCCGGATTTAACACTAGCGCAACGCAGATGAGTGATATAGTCTCTGACCGTTTGCCGGACATGACGCCTCTGATGACGGAACACCAAAACCGCGTATGAAAAAAAGTTTCCCAACACTGCTGGCCACACTGATTTGGACGGCACTCTACAGTCAGCACGCGCTGGCTGACCTGGCTGAGCAATGCATGCTCGGCGTACCTGTTTATGACAAACCGCTGGTCAGCGGCGATCCGAACAGCCAACCCGTCACTATTCACGCCGATGACTCCCGCGCCGATTATCCAAAAAGCGCGCTGTTCACCGGTAACGTGAACATTGAGCAAGGCAACAGTACCCTGACTGCCAAACAGGTTGAGCTGAACCAGACGCAAAACCCAGGACAAACCGAGCCGGTACGCACCGTAACGGCGACCGGTGACGTGCACTACAGCGACAATCAGATCAAACTGAAAGGTCCGAAAGCCTGGTCTAACCTGAACAATAAAGACACCGACGTCTATGAAGGCGACTACCAGATGGTAGGCCGTCAGGGCCGTGGCGACGCCGACAAGATGAAGATGCGCGGCGCCAACCGCTACACCATTCTGGAAAACGGCACCTTTACGTCCTGCTTGCCTGGCGACGACAGCTGGAGCGTCGTCGGATCCGAAGTGATCCACGACCGCGAAGAGCAGGTCGCAGAAATCTGGAACGCGCGCTTCAAAATTGGCGGCGTGCCCGTATTCTACAGCCCTTATCTGCAATTGCCGGTGGGTGATAAACGTCGCTCCGGTTTCCTGATCCCGAATGCAAAATATGGCAGCAGCAATGGTTTTGAGTTCTTGCTGCCGTATTACTGGAACATTGCGCCGAACTTCGACGCCACCATCACACCGCACTATATGTCCCGGCGTGGTCTGCAGTTGCAGAACGAATTCCGTTATCTGGTGCAGCCTGGTTTGGGCCTGATGGAATTCGACTGGTTGCCGAACGACAAGGAATACAGCAAGGACAACCCTGACGACAGCAAGCGTTGGTTGTTCTACTGGAACCACAATGGCGTGATGGACAAGGTGTGGCGTTTCAACGTCGACTACACCAAGGTCAGCGACTCCAAATACTTTACCGATTTGGACTCTAAATACGGTTCCACCACCGACGGTTACGCGACGCAGAAATTCAGCGTCGGCTACGCCATTGATAACTGGGACGCCACCTTAAGCTCCAAACAGTTCCAGATCTACGACGATACCGACCGCAGCCAATCGGACTCTTATAAAGTTCAGCCACAGTTGGACCTGAACTACTACAAAGACGATATCGGGCCGTTCGATTTCCACATTTACGGCCAGGCAGCCAAGTTCATTAGCGTTAACCCATACAGCCCTGACGCGACTCGTCTGCATATGGAACCGACGCTAAGCCTGCCGCTGACCAACGGTTGGGGCAGCCTGAACACCGAGGCCAAACTGCTGGCAACCCACTATCAGCAGGATATTCCTGACGGTTTTGCCACCAACTACAAGAACCGCACTGGCAACAACGCCCCAGGCCTGGAAGACTCGGTCAACCGCGTGCTGCCGCAGTTCAAAGTCGATGGCAAGATGGTGTTCGATCGCCCAATGAACTGGTCTGAGGGCTATACGCAAACCCTCGAACCGCGCGTACAGTATTTGTATGTGCCGTATCGTGACCAAAGCAACATCTACACCTACGACACCACGTTGCTGCAAACCGACTACTCAGGCCTGTTCCGTGACCGCACCTACAGTGGCCTGGATCGCATCGCGTCACAAAACCGTGTTTCAACCGGTTTGACCTCGCGTATTTATGATGACGCGCTGGTTGAACGTTTTAATGTTTCCGTTGGTCAAATCTACTACTTCAGCCGTTCCCGTACCGGTGACCAGACTACGCGTTACGACAACAATGACGATACCGGCAGCCTGGCTTGGGCTGGCGATAGCTATTGGAAGATTGACGATCGTTGGGGTCTCCGTGGCGGTCTGCAGTACGACACGCGTCTCAATAGCATCTCATTGGGTAATGGCGTACTGGAATACCGTCAGGATTCTGAACGCGTACTGCAGTTGAACTACCGTTACGCTACGCCGGAGTATATTGAGACGGCATTGAATACCACGCAGGTTCCGGCTTATCAGGACGGTATTTCGCAAGTGGGCGTCACCGGCAGTTGGCCGATTGCCGATCGCTGGGCAGTTGTAGGGGCTTATTACTACGACACCCGTGCAAAACAATCAGCCGATCAGCTGCTCGGCGTGAAGTACAACACCTGCTGTTGGGCGGTAACCTTGGGCTATGAGCGCAAGATCACCGACTGGAATAACAGTAACAATACCAGCGTTTATGACAACAAAGTTTCATTCAACGTCGAACTGCGTGGCCTGAGCAGCGATCACAGTCTGGGCTCCGCAGAAATGTTGCGTTCCGGCATTCTGCCTTATCAGCGTGCATTTTGATGCTTTGTAACACTTTGAAAACGAGAACTTTCACCCGCATTTGCGGATTACATAATGGGAAATGTATGAAGAACTGGAGAACGCTTATTCTCGGATTGGTGGTTTGCGCCAATACCGCGTTCGCAGCACCCCAAGAAGTGGATAAAGTCGCCGCCGTCGTGGATAACGGCGTTGTGCTTGAGAGCGACGTAAACACCCTGTTGCAGTCGGTGAAACTTAATGCGCAGCAAGCCGGGCAACAATTGCCGGATGACAAGACACTGCGTCACCAGATCCTTGAACGCCTGATTATGGATAACATCCAGCTGCAGATGGCCAAGAAAATGGGCATTACCGTTTCCGATGCCGATCTGGACAAAGCCATCAGTAACATCGCTGCACAGAACAAAATGAGCATCGATCAGATGCGCAGCCGTCTGGCGTATGAAGGCTTGAACTACAACACTTACCGTTCGCAGATCCGTAAGGAAATGCTGATTTCTGAAGTGCGTAACAACGAAGTTCGCCGACGCGTCACCATCCTGCCTCAGGAAGTGGACTCACTGGCAACGCAGGTTGGCGCTCAGAACGGTAGCGATACTGAAATGAACATCAGTCACATCCTGATCCCGCTGCCGGAAAACCCGTCGCAGGCACAGGTTGACGACGCAGAAGCCTTGGCGAAAAAACTGATGGGTGAAATCAACGGCGGTGCCGACTTCGGCAAGCTGGCGATCGCCTACTCCGCGGACTCCCAGGCGCTGAAAGGCGGCAACATGGGCTGGGGCAAGCTGCAGGAAATCCCTACGCTGTTCGCTGAAAGACTGGTTAACGCCAAAAAAGGCGATGTGGTCGGCCCAATCCGTTCCGGTGTCGGCTTCCACATTCTGAAAGTGAACGATATCCGCGGCGCCAACCAGTCGGTATCCGTCACCGAGGTTCATGCACGCCATATTCTGCTGAAGCCTTCCGTGGTGCTGACCGACGATCAGGCTCGTGCAAAACTGCAAGCCGTTGCTGAAGAAATTAAGAGCGGCCGCGCCAAGTTTGCTGACGAAGCCAAACAGCTTTCTCAAGATCCAGGTTCTGCACTTCAGGGTGGTGATTTGGGCTGGGCTTCTCCAGACATCTACGATCCTGCTTTCCGCGATGCTTTAATGAAACTGAGTAAAGGCGAAATCAGCCAACCAGTGCACTCTTCCTTCGGCTGGCACCTGATTCAGTTGCTGGATACGCGTCAGGTGGATAAAACCGACGCGGCGCAGAAAGACCGTGCTTACCGCATGCTGTTCAACCGCAAGTTTGCAGAAGAAGCGCAAACCTGGATGCAGGAACAACGTGCTCAGGCTTACGTGAAGATCCTTGACGGTAATGCACAACAATAATCGCATCGTAATCACCCCCGGCGAGCCTGCCGGGGTTGGGCCGGATTTAGTGGCAGTGCTGGCACAACAGGATTGGCCTGTTGAACTGGTGGTGTGCGCGGATCCGGCCTTGTTGCTTGAGCGCGCCCGGCAGTTAAACCTGCCGTTACAGCTGCGCGACTATCAAGCTCAACAGCCTGCCCAGCCACAGCGAGCCGGTACGCTGACGGTATTACCCGTCGCGCTCGCTCATGCGGTCGTAGCAGGTGAATTGAACGTGGGCAATAGCGCCTACGTCGTAGAAACGCTGGCACGCGCCTGCGACGGCTGTCTGAATGGCGAATTCGCCGCACTGATCACCGGCCCGGTGAACAAGGGCGTGATCAATGATGCCGGTGTCCCCTTTATTGGCCATACCGAATTCTTTGCCGATCGCAGCGGCTGCGATCGTGTCGTGATGATGCTGGCAACGGAAGAGCTGCGCGTGGCGTTGGCGACCACTCACCTGCCTTTATTGGCTGTGCCTGGCGCTATCACCCAGCAAAGTCTGCATGAAGTCATCCATATTCTCGACCATGACCTGAAAACCAAATTTGGCCTTGCACAACCACAAATTTATGTCTGTGGCCTGAATCCGCATGCCGGAGAAGGTGGCCATATGGGCCGCGAAGAGATCGATACCATTATCCCGGCGCTCGACGCGCTGCGTGCTGAAGGTATCCATCTTATTGGCCCACTGCCGGCAGACACCCTGTTCCAGCCCAAGTATCTGCAACATGCCGATGCTGTGCTGGCGATGTATCACGATCAGGGTCTGCCAGTGCTAAAATACCAAGGGTTCGGCCGGGCGGTAAATATTACCCTCGGTTTGCCTTTTATCCGTACCTCGGTCGACCACGGTACCGCTTTAGAACTTGCAGGCACCGGCACCGCCGATGCAGGCAGTTTCAAAACGGCCTTGAATCTCGCCATTAAAATGATAATTAATTGTAATGAATAATAAAGTCCACCAAGGGCACTTTGCCCGCAAACGCTTTGGACAGAACTTTTTAACCGATCAGTTTGTCATCGATAGCATTGTCTCCGCCATTCATCCCATGCCGGGTGAAGCGGTGGTTGAAATCGGCCCCGGCTTGGGTGCATTGACCGAGCCGGTTGGCGCACGCATGGACCGCATGACAGTGATTGAGCTGGACCGCGATCTGGCGGCTCGCCTGGCGAATCACCCACAGCTGAAAGACAAACTGACCATCCACCAGCAAGACGCCATGACGGTGAACTTTGCCGAAATGGCCGAGCAGGCTGGCCAACCGCTGCGCGTGTTTGGTAACCTGCCGTATAACATTTCGACGCCGCTGATGTTCCACCTTTTCAGCTATACTCAGGCCATCCGCGACATGCACTTTATGTTGCAGAAAGAAGTCGTCAATCGTCTGGTTGCTGGGCCAAACAGCAAAGCCTACGGGCGTTTAACCGTAATGGCGCAGTACTACTGCAATGTCATCCCGGTGCTGGAAGTGCCACCGACCTCTTTCACCCCGGCGCCAAAAGTGGATTCCGCTGTGGTACGTCTGGTTCCGCACCTTGTGAACCCGAACCCGGTGGGTGACGTACGTATGCTAAGCCGGATTACAACTCAGGCGTTCAACCAGCGCCGGAAGACGGTCCGCAACAGCCTGGGTGATCTGTTCACGCCAGAGCAACTGACGGAATTGGGTATCGATCCGGTACTTAGAGCAGAGAATATTTCTGTGGCGCAATACTGTAAGCTGGCTAACTGGCTTTCAGCCAATCCCGCGCCGCAGCAATAAGGAGTAGTGGTCATGATTGATTCGCCCCGTGTATGTATTCAGGTACAAAGTGTCTATGTGGAATCACAATCGATACCTGAGGAAGAACGTTACGTCTTCGCTTATACCATCACCATCCGCAATTTGGGGCGTTTCAACGTGCAACTGCTTGGGCGTTACTGGTTGATTACCAACAGTAATGGCCGTCAGACTGAAGTTCAGGGTGAAGGCGTGGTTGGCGAACAACCCCTCATTCCACCTGGGGGAGAATTCCAATACACCAGCGGCGCTATCCTTGAAACGCCACTGGGTACCATGGAAGGCCATTACGAAATGGTTGATCATCAGGGTCAACCGTTCCAGACCGCTATTCCCGTGTTCCGCTTAGCTATCCCAACACTGATTCACTAATTCTATGTCGACATATCTCATCGGCGATGTTCATGGCTGTTTTGATGAACTGCAGTCGCTATTGGCCCAAGTTGCTTTCGATCCTCTGCATGACCGCCTGTGGCTGACCGGCGATTTGGTTGCCCGCGGCCCCGGCTCGTTGGACGTGCTGCGCTACGTGCGTTCACTCGGCCCTGCGGTACGTATGGTCCTGGGCAACCACGATCTGCACCTGTTGGCTGTCTATGCCGGCATCAGTCGTAATAAGCCCAAAGACCGCATCACTCAGTTGCTGGAAGCCCCTGACGCTGATGAGCTTATCAACTGGCTACGCCGCCAACCGGTGCTGCAAGTGGATGAGCAACTCAAACTGGTGATGGCACATGCCGGGATCACTCCGCAATGGGACATTGAAACGGCACAAATCTGCGCCCGTGAAGTCGAGGCCGTATTGAGCAGCGACAGCTATCCGCTGTTCCTCGACGCCATGTACGGTGATATGCCGAACAACTGGAGCCCAGAGCTGAGCGGATTGGCTCGCCTGCGGTTCAGCACCAATGCCCTGACACGCATGCGTTACTGCTTCCCGAACGGCCAGCTTGATATGATCTGCAAAGATGCGCCAGGCACAGCGCCTGCCCCGCTCAAGCCTTGGTTTGAATTACCGCGATTGGTTGATGCCGATTACACCATTATCTTTGGTCACTGGGCATCACTGGAAGGTAAGGGCACACCCGCAGGCGTTATTGGCCTTGATACCGGCTGTTGTTGGGGGGGCGATCTGACCATGCTACGTTGGGAAGATCAGCAGTACTTTACCCAACCGGCTCACCGCCGTGATTCTCAGGACAGCGTGCACCAACAGGTCGCGTCATAATTAGAGTGGGGCAGTTAAAGCCGCCCCACTGTTTTCGCCTTAAGCCCCGATAACACCACCGTCTTCACGCGTAATCATCAATACTGACGAACGCGGGCGCGGACTGTTGTTCGGGAAATGGGAATCGCCTTCTTCGCCCGGGTGCTGTACGTTGACAAACATCGTCTTGTAATCCGGAGTGAAGGTAATACCGGTCAATTCGCAGGATTTCGGGCCGACCATAAAGCGACGAATCTCACCACTGAGTGGATCCCCCACCAACATCTGGTTGTTCCCTTGCCCAGCATAGTCGCCCTTATTACTGTATTTACCGTCAGTGAGGATCCACAGGCGACCGGATTTATCAAAGCCCAAGCCATCCGGGCTATTGAAGGTATTGTCCGCAGTAATATTGGGCGTACCGCGATTCACCCCTTCCGGGTGCGCAATAGGGTTGCCGCACAATGCATAAATATCCCAGGTGAATGACGCCGCCGTGGCATCGCCACCTTCATCCCAACGGATAATCTGACCGTAGACATTATTCGGGCGCGGGTTCGCCGCGTTCAGCGGCATGCCCTCTTCGCCACGCTTACTGTTATTGGTTAACGTGCAATAGGCTCGACCATCGTGAGGATTGACCGCGATCCATTCCGGGCGGTCCATTTTGGTTGCCCCAACCTGCGCCGCCGCTTTACGGGCGAAGATCAGCACTTCAGCCTCGTCACGGAAGCCATTTTCCGGTGTCAGCCCATTCTTGCCGAACTCCAGGGCAATCCAACGCCCTGTGCCCTTCAACGGCGTCCCGGCGGCATCGCCATCAAACTGCGCCACATACAGCGTGCCTTCGTCCAACAGGGTACGATTATTGGCAGGGTTAGCCACGTCAACCACACCCTTGGAAACGTATTTATAAATGTGCTCACCACGCTCATCGTCCCCCATGTAAACAACCAGGCGGCCATCCTTTGCGACAGTAACGGCAGCATTTTCATGCTTGAAGCGCCCCAGAGCGGTGTGTTTGATCGGTGTCGACGTTGGATTCATTGGGTCGATTTCGACAATCCAACCGTGGCGGTTGAATTCGTTTGGATTTTTCGCCACATCAAAACGCTCGTCATAATCCGGCCAGTTACGCTCCGGTTCGCTCACTTTCAGCGTGTAGCGTTTCTGTTCTGCCGTCGTCTTGTAATCCGCCTGGTGAGTACCAAAATAAGTATCAAAATTCTCTTCGCAGGTCAGGTAAGTGCCCCAGGGCGTTTTCCCGTTAGCACAGTTGCCGAAGGTGCCCAACACCTTGCGTCCGCTAGGATCAGCCGCCGTCTGCAACAACGGGTGGCCGGCAGCCGGGCCGCTGAACTGCATTTCGGTATTGGCCGTGATACGGCGGTTATAGCGTGACGGACGCTCTACTTCCCAGCGTTGGCTGTCACCGTCGCGGCGCACCGCAACAATGGAAACACCATGTGCGGCTTGTGATTTACGCACGTCCTCCAGGCTGGTGGCTTTGGTGCCACCATGGGCAAAGAGATACTGCTCATTAACGTATTCGTTGTTGATGGCCATCACGCCGTGATTGTCATCAATCGGGAAGAAACTCATGCCATCGTTGTTATCACCAAACTGCTTTTCCTGGTCGGCGGCGCTGTTATTGCCCTGCGGGTCAAAAGCGGCAGCGCCCTCAACCAACGGTTCCCCCCAAGAGATCAGCACCTCCGCGCGATATCCCGGTGCAATCGCCACCTCATCCGCGGTTGAGGCTGCAATGCCCTTGAAGCCCAACAGCTTGTTTGGCGGTAAATCTTCTGCCAATGCGTCGGCGGATAGGGTCCAAATACCGCCGCCGAGGAAACCGGCCAGGCCAACGGCACCTGCGCTGCCCAGCAGTAACTTGCGGCGGGTGGGGTCGGTCAGGCGATCGGCATCTAATTGCTCAATTTTAGTCGTCATAGGTTTATTTCCTTTTTTAATATGGCGCCGCGATCAAGATTCACCAGAGTTGCCGGGCGCTCAGAGTTGGGCTTCATACTAATCAGGAAATGTGACGAAAATGTTACAGTTGAAAGTCAGAAAACCTTTTGCCGCAGAAACGACAAAGGACGCAATCTCTTGCGCCCTTTGGAGGATATGGCTAACACCCGGTGATTAGCGGTGTTCTAAAATCTCGAAGCAATAGCTGTGAGAATTCAGCTCGTCAGCATCGTGGAACTCACTGAACGAAGTTTCCCATTCGTCCGGCTCATAGTCCGGGAAATGGGTGTCACCACCGACTTCGGCATCGATATGCGTCAGGTACATGCGGTTGGCGCGTGGCAGGAATTGGGTATAAATACGCCCCCCCCCCATCACCATGACTTCTTCGACATCGCCAGCAGCGGCCAGTGCTTCGTCCAGTGACGTCGCCCAGGTCACCCCGGTTTCACTGCCAGGACGGCTGCTTAAAACGATATTATGGCGCCCCGGCAACGGGCGACCAATGGACTCGAAAGTTTTACGGCCCATAATAACCGGTTTATTCAGCGTGTTACGTTTAAACCACGCTAAATCTGCTGGCAGGTGCCACGGCATGGCGTTTTCCATACCAATAACGCGATCCGCCGCCAAGGCAGCGATCAGGCTGATAATCATTGTTAAACCCTGTGTAGGCAGCAAAATTGCTCACACTATACGTAAAGCCCTATCTGCCGTCGATAGGCTAATCAAGCAATATGAATATATAAGATAGCTCTTATCAGCATAACTAATACCCATATTTTCTTGCCCGTAAATCCTCAGACGCCGGGACGTTTGCGATACAACCAAAGCCCAGGCAATGACAGCCCGATCGATAACGCGCCGACGATAAAACAGGCCTTGAGAAAATTACTCATCATCGTGGCCATCAGCGCCTCGCTATAACCCAAATGCGAAATCTCAACCACTGAGATCATCGCGGTATACGCGGAGATACCGGGGAACATCGGGATCACGGCTGCCACGGTAAACACCTTTGGGTGTGCCAGCAGCCAGCGAGACCAATAAATGCCGATGATGCCAATCAAAATAGCTGCCAGCAGCGACGCCCATTCGATGTTCATTCCTGCGTGCATCATCAGCATACGGGAACCGTGGCCCACCGCGCCCAACAATGCGCAATAACGCAAGGCACGCAGCGGCACGTTGAATACCATGGCAAAGCCCAGCGCCGGCACCGCCGCCAGCAACATGTCCTGCAGTAAGGCCCAAAGCAAACTCATGACCACCCCCGCAGATCCCATAGCGCCATCGCCATCACTACACCGATACAGGTGGCCAACGTCAGCAAGCTCGCCATCGCCCAACGCGCCAAACCAGTATTAATGTGCCCCTTGAACATATCGGCGACCGCGTTAATCAGCGGGAATCCGGGCACCAGCAGCAGTACGCTGGCCGCCATCGCCACCGTGGAGGTTTGACTAAACACCGGCAATCGCAGTAGCAGGCCGGAAACCGATGTAGCGACAAACGCCGTCAGGCAAAAGTTAATCAGCGGATTCATATGACGAGCCGTCAACATTTGGCGCACAGACATCGCCAGGCCACTGGCGATAAAGGTGACTGCAAATGCTTTTTGATCACCACCGTTCAATACGCTGAAGCAGCCGCAAGACAGCGCCACCATCAACACGACCAACCAGCGTGGGTAACGCAGCGGACGGATTTTCTCGAAACGCCGGGCTACGTCATGCGCATCGGCGAGCCGATGCTCCGCCAAAATGACGATGTGTTGTACCTCGGTCACCATCTGCATATTGATGCCGCGGTCAACATTCTTGCGTGTCGTGGTCAGGCATTCACCTTTACTGAGCGTCGTCAGCACGACCGCATTGGCCGAGATCGAACTTTCCACGCTGTCCATCCCCAGCGCCATCCCCAGCCGAGTCGATAACTGCTCCACTACCGTGCTTTCAGCGCCATGTTGTAACAGCAGCAAAGCACACTGAATGCACAGCCGAGTGATTTCACGTTGTTGCCGCTGTGGCGGCGGGATGTCTGTCGTTGTCGGCTGTTGCATAATGTCCCGGGGTTCGCGCTGAGTAGACCCTCTGGCTTTCACTACTGCGGCTTGAAAGACGGCGGGCAGGAATGTTTATCATAGAGTCAAACATTACCTCATTTGGTTGATGCGCATCAGGAGAAGCGGCGTTATTATCAGCGCAATTGGGCCTTTTGTGCAGAGAGTCAAATCATGCTTGAAACTTCGCTGTTCGTTGCCGGTATTGCCGCTTTAGGGATGCTATCGCCAGGTCCGGATTTTTTCCTGGTGATCAAAAACGCGGCCCGTTATCCGCGGCTGGCTGCCATGATGACCGCCTTCGGTGTGTTCTGCGGTGTCGCGACCCATATGTCTTACTGTGTCGCCGGCTTGGCGGTGGTGATCACGACCACACCCTGGTTGTTTAATGTGCTGAAATACGCGGGGGCGGTATACCTGATTTGGGTTGGTATTCAGGCGTTACTGTCACGCGGTGGCAGCAAGATGAATGTCAGTAATCTACCGCAACAGCAGGTGAGCCTGAAAAGCGCCTTTGTACAAGGGTATCTGTGTAATCTGCTTAACCCAAAAGCCACGTTATTCTTCCTGGCGGTATTCACTCAGGTACTGCAGATCAACTCTGGGCTGGGCGAAAAACTCTGGTACGCAGGGATTATTCTTGGGCTGTCTGCCCTCTGGTGGCCGGCGTTGGTATTCCTGATACAAAGCGGGCCGGTACGCCGTGGGCTGGAAAAGACCCAGAAGATCGTCGACAAAGTGCTGGGCGGCATGCTGATTGCCTTGGGTATCAAGGTCGCGCTCAGTTAATTGCCCCTTCTTACCTGTCGCTGCCGCGTTGTTGACGGCATACATTTACCCCGGTCACTTGGCTCACCAAGCTCCCGGGGATTCATGGACTTGCCGCTTAACCGCAACACCCCGTACTTTGGGTCAATATCAGCATGATTATCCCTTGGCTTCTACCACCTCATCCTCCGGTGCCTTACCGTCAATACTGCCACGCCAACCACTTTGCTGTACTCTCGCCAGCCGATTTTGGTCCTGCTCGATAGCAGCGCTGAGCATCTCTTTGGCCCGCTGCAAGCTGGCAATGCGGAATTCTGTATCCTGGTAATTCTCCAGCGTTTCCTCCAGCATTTTCTGGTTATAACGCCGGAAGGTATCGGCTTTCTCACGTGCCTCGTAGGCATCAAGCCCCAGCAGCTCCAGTGCTTCACGACCGATACGCAGTGAACTTTCAAAGGTTTCACGTTCCGGGCTTTCCACCCCCAACTGCCGCAGCTGATACCAGTGATCAACGTCACGTGCACGCGCCACCACCTTCAGATGCGGGAAATGCCGCTTGGCCAGTTCGGTCAGTTGCAAGTTGGCCTCTACGTCGTCGATAGCATTAATCAGCACCTTGGCGTGCTCTGCCCCCGCCGCTTCCAGCAGTTCGGCACGGGTGGCATCGCCATAAAATACTTTCGTGTCGAACTTACGCAGAGTTTCAATATGGTCTGGGTCGTGATCCAACACCACGGTATGCACACCATTGGCCAGCAATAAACGGCCGGCAATCTGGCCGAAGCGACCAAACCCGGCAATGATTACGCTGGCATTCTCATCGTCAATCTCATCCGCCGGACGTTCATCTTTCGGCGCGTTCTTCTCAAGCCGGGCGGCCACGACCAACAACAAGGGGGTCATCGCCATCGACAGGGCCACTGACAGCGTCAATGACTTAGCCCATTCTGGCGGCAAGACCCCAGCCAGTTGCGCAGCCGCAAAGATCACAAAAGCAAACTCACTGCCCTGACCTAACAAGATGGCAAACATGCCACGCTGACGTTTTGGCACCCCCAGCCACGGCCCAATCAGCCACAGTAACGCTGCTTTAATCAGCATAAAGCCCAGCAGTAGCGACGCGATCAGCAACGGGTGGTGGAACAGGGTGCCGAAGTCGATAGACATGCCGACACCGATGAAGAACAGCCCGAGTAACAGCCCTTTGAATGGCTGAATATCGCTTTCCAATGCGTGGCGGTATTCAGAACTCGCTAACATCACCCCAGCGAGGAAAGCCCCCATCGCCATCGACAGCCCGGCCATTTCCAGCAGAATGCCAAAACCAAAGACCAGGAACAGTGCTACGGCGCTGAAGACTTCGCGCATACCGGAACGGGCGACAAAATGCAGCAACGGTCGAGTGACATAGCGACCAAGCAGTACCACCGTCGCCAATGCCCCAACCACCTTGGCAGCCGACAGGGCGAATGATGCCAACGTGGTCGCAGTACCGCTGCTGGCCAATAGCGGAATCATCGCGACCAAAGGGATCGCCGCGATATCCTGGAATAACAACGCCGCAAACGCGCTGCGACCAATCGGCGATGGCGTCAGGTTACGCTCACTCATGGCCTGCATGGCAATCGCGGTGGAAGACAATGCCAGAGTCAGACCGATCAGCAGCGCCACCTTCCAGTCCAGTCCGAGGAAATAACAAAACGCGCTCAGCGCCAGCCCGCACGACGCCATCTGAATAATACCGCCGCCAAACACCGATGCCCGCAACGTCCAAAGCCGTTTCGGATCCAACTCCAGGCCGATGATAAACAACATCAGCACCACGCCGATCTCGGCAAAGGTGAGGATCGACTCAGCGTCGGAAACCAGCTTCAGCCCCCAGGGACCAATAATGCAGCCAGCAATCAGGTAGCCCAGCACAGAGCCCAGTCCAAGCCGCACTGCGATCGGCACAAACAATGCGGCCGATCCTAAATAGATCAGCCCCTCAATCATCATCTGGTGATTATCCATTTTCGACTCCCTGCTCAACGGGTTCGCTGTGTTCCATCAGATACGTTATCAGCCTTTGGCGATAGGCTTCCCCAGCGGCCATCAACGCCGGCTCATTGCAGGTAAAGGTGTTATGCACGGCAAAATACGGCAGCCAATTCATGCCGCAATACAATGCGGTCGCCTGCAACGGTTGTGCCAGTGCTGCAAAGTTGGGGTAATCGCCCAGCTCGAAATGGTGTTCATCGCCACCGCTGGTTACTGCCCACAGCACATCTTTACCCACCAAGGCATTGCCTTCATGGCCATAAGCCCAGCCATGTTCCAGCACTTTATCGATCCACAGTTTCAGTAACGGCGGTTGGCTGTACCACTGCATCGGGTGTTGCAACACCACCAGATCGGCGCGCTCCAAGGCTTGCTGCTCGGCATTGATATCGATATTGAAGTCGGGATACAGCTCGTACAACGAGCGCACCTCCACCTCAGGAATATCCTTCACTGCCTGTAGCAGACGGTGATTGGCATGCGAATGCCGGGGATAGGGATGGGCGTAAATAATGAGAATCATGTTGTCGTCGTTCCTTCGTTCCATGCTAATACATCAAGCATATACCAATCACACAGGGTGACAGTTTGCTGAATGATTGATAGCGGAAATTTCTAATTCAAGACAACAAATTCCCTGAACAAGTTAAAAAAATAAGGGCGCTGCAGCTGCAGCGCCCTGGGGCTTACGGCATTATCGAATTACTTGCCGATGCGTGCGTGCAGCTCCTGCACCGACGTCACTTGCTCGGTCGGATCTGCCTTCAGCGCCATCGCAGTGGCAAAGCCGCCGTTCAGGGTTGTGTCGTAATGCACTTTGTACTGCAGTGCGCTGCGGCGAATCAGCTTGGAGTCTTCAATCGCCTGACGACCGGCCGTGGTGTTAACGATGTAGGTGTATTCGCCATTCTTGATACGATCCTGAATGTGCGGACGGCCTTCATGCACTTTGTTGACCAGGCGCGGGTTAATTCCCGCCTCGCCCAGCACCACTGCGGTGCCGTGAGTGGCATCCAGCTCGAAGCCCTGTTTCAACAGGCTTGCGGCCAGGTCCACCACGCGGGCTTTATCGCCTTCACGCACAGAGAGCAGTGCGCGGCCCTGTTTTTTCATGCCTGACTGGCTGCCGAGCATCGCTTTGGAGAAAGCTTCTGCGAAGGTGCGGCCAACGCCCATCACTTCCCCGGTAGAGCGCATTTCTGGCCCTAAAATCGGGTCAACGCCTGGGAATTTGTTGAACGGCAATACCACTTCTTTCACCGAGTAGTACGGCGGGATAACTTCTTCCGTTACGCCCTGCTCAGCCAGTGTTTTACCTGCCATCACACGCGCAGCCACCTTGGCTAGCGGCACGCCAGTAGCCTTGGAGACAAACGGCACGGTACGTGCAGCACGTGGGTTGACTTCAATCAGGTAGACTTCGTTGTTCTTCACGGCAAACTGCACGTTCATCAGGCCACGAACCTGCAGCTCAAACGCCAGTTTCTCAACCTGTTGACGCATCACGTCCTGAATTTCTTTGCTCAGGGTGTACGCCGGCAGTGAGCACGCGGAGTCACCGGAGTGTACGCCAGCCTGTTCAATGTGTTCCATAATGCCGCCAATCAGCACCCGCTCACCGTCGCAGATTGCGTCGACGTCCACTTCTACCGCGTCATCCAGGAAGCGGTCCAGCAGTACCGGAGCGTCGTTGGATACGCTGACGGCGTTTTGGAAGTAGCGACGCAGGTCGATGTCGTCATAGACGATTTCCATCGCACGCCCGCCCAGCACATAGGAAGGACGCACCACCAGCGGATAACCGATACCGGCCGCTTTCTCTACCGCTTGTTCGATAGTGGCAACGGTAGCATTAGCAGGCTGTTTCAGGCCCAGACGGTTCACCGCCTGTTGGAAACGTTCACGGTCTTCGGCACGGTCAATCGCATCCGGGCTGGTGCCGATAATCGGCACACCGGCAGCTTCCAGCTCACGTGCCAACTTCAACGGGGTCTGGCCACCGTACTGCACGATCACGCCTTTAGGCTTCTCGATGCGCACGATTTCCAGCACGTCTTCCAGCGTCACCGGCTCGAAGTACAGGCGGTCGGAGGTGTCGTAGTCGGTAGACACGGTTTCCGGGTTACAGTTGACCATAATGGTTTCGTAACCGTCTTCACGCAGTGCCAGCGAGGCGTGCACGCAGCAGTAGTCGAACTCAATGCCTTGGCCGATACGGTTCGGACCGCCGCCCAGCACCATCACTTTCGGACGGTCATTGGTCGGGTTGGACTCGCACTCTTCTTCATAGGTGGAGTACATGTAAGCGGTATCGGTAGCGAACTCCGCTGCGCAGGTATCCACACGTTTGTATACCGGGTGCAGGCCATAACCGTGACGCAGTTTGCGGATTTCGCTTTCGGCGACGCCAGCCAAAGTCGCCAAACGCGCATCAGCGAAGCCTTTACGCTTCAGGGTGCGCAGGAACTCTTGAGTCAGGCCGTTGATGCCGGTTTCGGCAACCTGCTCTTCCAGACGCACCAGCTCTTCAATCTGTACCAGGAACCAGCGGTCAACGTTGGTCAGGTTGAATACGCCATCAACTGACAGGCCGGCACGGAAGGCGTCAGCGATGTACCAGATACGATCGGAGCCAGCATCTTTCAGCTCACGACGAATTTTGGTCAAGGCTTCCGGATCATCCAGGCTCACTTTCGGGTCAAAACCGGTCGCGCCCACTTCCAGGCCGCGCAGCGCTTTTTGCAGCGACTCTTGCTGGGTGCGGCCAATAGCCATCACTTCGCCGACCGATTTCATTTGGGTGGTCAGGCGGTCATTGGCACCGGCAAATTTCTCGAAGTTGAAACGAGGAATTTTAGTCACAACGTAGTCGATTGACGGTTCAAACGAAGCCGGGGTACGGCCACCGGTGATGTCGTTCATCAGCTCATCGAGGGTGTAGCCCACCGCCAGCTTGGCGGCGATTTTGGCAATCGGGAAGCCGGTGGCTTTTGACGCCAGCGCCGAGGAGCGAGATACGCGCGGGTTCATTTCGATGACGATCAAGCGGCCGGTTTTCGGGTTAACCGAGAACTGCACGTTGGAACCACCGGTTTCGACGCCAATTTCACGCAGCACCGCCATCGAGGCGTTACGCATGATTTGGTATTCTTTGTCGGTCAATGTCTGTGCTGGCGCCACGGTGATGGAGTCGCCGGTATGGATACCCATGGCGTCGAAGTTTTCGATCGAACAGACGATGATGCAGTTATCGTTCTTATCGCGCACCACCTCCATCTCGTACTCTTTCCAGCCGATCAGCGATTCGTCAATCAACAGTTCTTTGGTCGGTGACAAGTCCAGACCGCGTTCGCAGATCTCTTCGAACTCTTCGCGGTTATAAGCGATGCCGCCACCGGTGCCACCCATAGTAAAGGAAGGGCGGATGATGCATGGGAAGCCAACGTCAGCGGCAACTGCCAGCGCTTCTTCCATGTTGTGTGCGATGCCTGAACGCGCGGTGTCCAGACCGATTTTCTTCATTGCCACGTCAAAACGGCGACGGTCTTCCGCTTTATCGATCGCATCAGCGGTCGCGCCAATCATGGTCACGCCAAACTCGGCCAGTACGCCTTGACGTTCCAGCTCCAGCGCACAGTTCAGTGCAGTCTGGCCGCCCATGGTCGGCAGCACGGCGTCTGGACGCTCTTTCTCGATAATTTTACGCACCACTTCCCAGTGAATTGGCTCGATGTAGGTCGCATCAGCCATTTCCGGGTCAGTCATGATCGTGGCCGGGTTGGAGTTCACCAGAATGACCCGGTAACCCTCTTCGCGCAGCGCTTTACACGCCTGAGCACCCGAGTAGTCGAACTCACACGCCTGACCGATAACAATCGGGCCAGCGCCGAGGATCAGGATGCTTTTTATATCAGTACGTTTTGGCATTTTTTTGCTCCTGATTATTTGGCGTTAGAACGGTAAGTCTCGATCAATTCGATAAAGTGATCGAACAGCGGCGCGGCATCGTGTGGGCCCGGGCTGGCTTCAGGGTGACCCTGGAAGCTAAACGCTGCTTTATCGGTGCGGTGAATGCCCTGCACCGTGTGGTCAAACAAGGATTTGTGCGTGATGCGCAGTTCGGCCGGCAAGTTATTTTCGTCCACTGCAAAACCGTGGTTCTGGGCGGTAATCATGACGCAGTCGTTATCCAGGTCTTTCACCGGGTGGTTGCCGCCGTGGTGACCAAGCTTCATCTTCACGGTTTTTGCGCCGCTCGCCAGTGCCAGCAACTGATGACCGAGGCAGATGCCGAACACCGGAATGTCGGTCTCCAGGAACTGTTTAATCGCAGTGATAGCGTAATCACATGGCTCTGGGTCGCCAGGGCCGTTGGACAAGAAAATGCCGTCCGGATTCATCTTCAAGACTTCATCTGCCGGCATCTGTGCGGGTACTACCGTCAGGCGGCAACCGCGATCCACCAGCATGCGCAGGATGTTACGCTTGGCGCCGTAATCATATGCCACGACGTGGAATGGCAGTTCAGAGGCTGCTTTGGCTTCCGGCAGTTCGCCTTCCAGTGTCCAGCTCCCCTGCTGCCAGCTGTAAGCTTCCTGAGTGGTCACTTCTTTGGCCAGATCCATGCCTTTTAGACCCGGGAAGGCTTTGGCCTTCGCTAATGCCAGAGCGGCATCCGGCGTGTCAGCGGCGATGATGCAACCGTTCTGTGCACCCTTTTCACGCAGCAGACGAGTCAGCTTGCGGGTATCAATATCGGCAATCGCCACAATGTTATGGCGCTTCAGGTAATCAGACAGACCTTCTTCGTTGCGGTAGTTGCTGGCAATCAGTGGGAGGTCACGAATGACGAGGCCTTGGGCGTGTACTGCGGAGGATTCTTCGTCGGAAGCATTGGTGCCGACATTGCCGATATGGGGATAAGTAAGAGTAACGATCTGGCGGGAGTAGGAAGGATCAGTGAGGATTTCTTGATAACCGGTCATCGACGTATTGAAGACCACTTCCCCCACTGCCGTACCCTCTGCCCCGATGGCCCGACCGTGGAATTGGGTTCCGTCTTCGAGAACCAATAGCGCTGACTTAATCAAAACACCCTCCAAGGAATAATCAATCACAATATTTGCATATTAATTCAGATATCGCGATCTAAATCAATGCAAAAACCGCCCTCAAGGTCAATTTTTGGCAAATTGGGCGCATTTTAATGATGAGTGCTCCGCTTGTCTACCCAAAGCGCCATTTTTTCTCTTATTTTTGCACTTCTCGGCGTTTAATAGCCCCAGCAGCCATAAAAACACCGCTAAACTCGGGCTGGTAAACGGTTGCGGGATGGGATGACAAAAAATTGCACTAGCGACGCTAAAATACGGGGTTTAAAACATCATCAAAGCCTATTATGGATGAAATAACCCATTAAAACACACATAAAAACACATCAAGAACACAGAAATAATCTAAACCATCATTTTCAGTGTTAAAAAAAAGGACAATAAAATTATTGTCCTTTAATCATATAATTATGATTAATACAACCACATCACGATGGTGTATAAATTAATTACAACTGGTCAAGACCCAGTACATCACGCATATCAAACAGGCCTTTATCACGCTTACTTAACCAAATAGCGGCCTTAACTGCTCCACTGGCAAAAGTCATACGACTGGAGGCTTTGTGGGTAATTTCTACCCGCTCGCCAATGTCGGCAAACATGGCAGTGTGTTCACCGACAATGTCGCCAGCGCGGATAGTGGCAAAGCCGATGCTTTTTGGGTCACGTTCGCCGGTATAACCTTCACGTGCATACACGGCGCACTCTTTAAGATCACGCCCCAGCGCACCGGCAATCGCCTCCCCCATCGCCAACGCAGTCCCCGACGGGGCATCCACCTTGTGGCGATGATGCGCTTCAACAATTTCAATGTCGGTATAATCCCCCATCACCTGGGCTGCTTTTTCCAACAGTTTCAGCACCAGATTAACGCCCACGCTGAAGTTAGCGGCAAACACGATGCCAATCTGCTCGCCAGCGGCGCGGATGGCATCTTTGCCCGCATCATCAAAACCGGTGGTGCCTATCACGATAGCTTTTTTGTGTTCGACACAGAAAGCCAGATACGCCAGGGAGCTTTCCGGACGAGTGAAGTCGATCAGAATATCAAAATCACCGACAACGCTTTCCAGGCTGTCGCTCACGGCCACGCCCAACTTGCCTATGCCTGCCAGCTCACCCGCATCAACACCGATCAGACTTGAACCCGGGCGTGAAATCGCCGCACCCAGTACCACGCCAGGCACCTGTTGTACCGCCTGGATCAATTGACGGCCCATGCGGCCGCCGGAACCCGCAATCGCAATGCGGATTTGTGAATCAGTCATACATGCTCTCTTGTCATTGTGATATCAGCACCCGAGATAATTCAGAGCGACACCCAGGCCGCAAAGGCGCGTTTCCCGATGAACGTACTCTTACGGGTGATCGAACGCAGCCAACACAGATGCCACTTCAAATATGATGGGGATATGGGTTCAGGTTAACTGCCACACCTTATCACCACCAGAGGATTCATTTCATAATTAGAAAATTATGATATTGGCTGCTTTTCATCAGTAATGCTGTCAATAGGTTAACATTCGCTGCAATACACGCCAATTCAGGGTGATACATAATCATGCAGTTTTGACTGGTTGAATCTGCATAAAAAAAGGCACCACGAAGGGTGCCTAAGAGGTGATAAGACGGGCTGCTTAACCGGTTAAGGCCGCCACTTCCTCGGCGATTGCCGCCAGCGCATCATGGCGCGCATAGTCGGCCTGGACCAGCGCCGCACGCTGTCGATACAGCGGCTGTACCAGGATCTGTTGTACGGCCTGCCTCAGCTGTGCTTCATCTGGAGTGCTGGTATGCAGGTTTATCCCACATCCCGCAGCGACCACCCGCGTAGCGGCCTCGAGTTTATCTTCGCCCGTACCGGCTACAATCAAGGGTACGCCGTGATCCAACGCGGCGTTGATCGAACCGTAACCGCCGTTGGTGATCAACAACGCCGCCTGCGGCAACCAGTGATCAAAAGAGATAAACGCCTGCACCCTGGCATTAGCAGGCAAAAGTGCCTGCAAGGCTTCAACTGAACGCCCACCGGTGGTCGCTAAAATTCGCACAGGTAACTGCGCCAGCGCCTTCAACGTTGGGACTATCAACTGGTGCAGATCGACATTCGCCAGCGTGCCCTGCGAGACGATCACCAGCGGACGACGGTCGGCCTCATCCCACAGGTCTGGTGTCTTATCCGCCGCCGCGGCACTGCGCAACGGGCCAATAAAACGCACGCTGTCAGGCAAATCGTCACGGGGATATTCCAGCGCCGGGGTAGCCAGTTGCAAGAATCGATCGCAACCGCCAATCAGTGCATCAGTAAACGCCTGTTGCAGCGGTTTACCGCCGGATTGTGCCATCGCAACATCAAAGCGCTGGTGCACTTCATCGATGAGCAAACGGGTCGCGTCATCCACCAGTTGCTCCCGTAGCAAATCGCGTGGCAATAACCCGGGGGGTATTCGCGGCCCGTAGAAGATCGAATCCGTTGAAGAGTACGACAAAGGCGTCACGCCGATGCCGATCACCGGAGGACGGTCCACCCTTTGCAGCAGTGGTAACACGCCATAGAAGCAGTTTTCCACCATCAACAAATCCGTGGCCTCAGCCGCGATCGCGGCGCGCAATTGCTGATCCAACAGCGGGATCGGCGCAGCAAAAAAATCTTTCAGCGCCAACGCCATCTGCGCATTACCCGGGGGCAGCGCAGCGCGCTCTGGAAAGTGCTGCTCAAGACAGCGGTAATCAAAATCTACCCGCTCATCAAAGGCGATAAATTGTGCGCCAGCCGCTTCTGCACGTTCACGAAACAGGGCACCGGTCATCACCCGAACCTGATGCCCTTGCGCAATCAGGTATCGAGCAATGCTCAGCATCGGATAAACATGACCCGGCGTTGCCACCGGGTCATCAGAATACGTGCCATAACGGGTTAAGCCTCTGCGTTAGCCGGCTTCAGCGCCAAATTGGCACACACCGGGTTACTCTGAATATGCACGCGCTGCAAATGACGTGCGGAACGGGCAGTGAACCCTTCACGGCCGTGCAATAACGAGAAGTTGTCCGCAATGACGACGTCGCCCTGCTGCCATTGATGAGCATAATAGTGACGCGGATCGTACAAATGCTGCTGCAGCGTCTGATGGAAAGCCTCTTGTTGATCTTGCGGTACACCGTGGTATTCCAGGGCGTGCTGGTTCAGGAATTTCTTGCCTTCGGTCGGCGGCTCGTTATAGCGCATGATCTGCCCGTGGCCGCTTGGATGCGTCACCACCAGCGGCGAGCACACCTCACCGCCATAATGCACCACCTGCTTAATACGGTAGGAGATCGATACCGTCAGCCACTGGGCCAGCAGTGATTCGTCGGCATTGGCCAACAACCGCGTGGTATCCACAAAGGTCGTCCGTCCGCCTTCATCCTGTGAAGGTGCCGCGACGCAATGGAACAGCTGAAATTCAGGAATGGTCGGTTTGTACATACCATCCCAATGCAGTGGCACATAGCTGCTATCGAAAATGTGGTCCTTGGCGCCCGGGTGTTCTTTCACGTCCAGCACCGCACCGAACGGCCACATCATGATGTCTCCCCACCCCTCGGCATAATGCGTCAGTACCTGTGGATCGGTAAAACCGGAGCCAAAGCCGCGCAACACCAGCAGGTGATGCTGCTGCGCCAATGCCCGCAGTGCAGCCACGGGCAGTTCGCTGATGTGTTGCCCAGGGTGCATAGGGGTCAGTACCGCACCAAAGGGGGTATTCAGTTCAATGCGGCAGTTCAGTGTTTGATTATCCATCAGTAACTCTCCTTGAATCGAATTTGCTGCTCACACGGCAACCGTACCGTTAAAAGACGCCCACCAAGATTGCGGGCGCAATGTGGCCAATTACGCCATTTGAGGCTGTTCGATCAGGTAATGGCTGGGTGTTCCGCGGATCGTCACCAGTTCACCCGCCAACTGCTGGGCATCCTTGCGCTTCATCAGGACAAACTGTCCGTTGATGTTAGCCGCCACCCCGTGCCACGGGGTCAGCCAATCATCTTTGGTCGGCATCATATGAATGCCCATTTTCAGGCTGTCCGCAGGCTGCGGGTGGATAGACAAACGTATCGCCGATGGGAAATGCTGGGCCAACAAATTGCCCCAGGCCCAGCTACGCTGTATCACGCCACAGGCACGCTGTTTGGCATCTTTTTGCAGTGCCGCGTTGGAACCAACGTAATCAGGAAGCTGACTGTCTTCATACAAGAAGCGGGTGATGGCGCGATACAGCTGTAACCCCTGCTCATCCTGCATCAACTGTTGTTTGATCGCCGTTTCCGATTCGGCATAACCGTCAACCAGCAGTTGACGCAGGAGATCGTAATCGCCGGTATGCTCGGCCAGGCCTTCCACATCGCCCAGGTTGAACACGCTCAGGTGAGTTGCCCCCACCTCATGTAACAAGTTTTCGATTTCGCGCTGATAGTGATTAATGGCGTCATCGCTGACGCGGATCAAATCGCCAAAGACATGGCCGTCAGAACAGATGACGATATGCGCCCCTGGCGGGTAATAAAGCTGAATACGCTGGCAGAGAGAATTAAGGAATATCAGTGACAGCCGTTCTGCCATATCGGGCACCGAACCAATTACCTTATTAGTATTAGGTGATTTTGTTGGGAAGGCGGGGAGCACAAATTCAATGCGTTGTTGGTTTTCAATAAATGCCCGGATACGCGGTAATTGTACCTGAGAAACGGCATGTTCTTCCTCAGCGTTTGACGTTTCCATTCCTGGGAATCGACGTCGGTATTGCAATAGCTCATGAAGGATTTTTAACGATATTGTTTCAATACGAGCACTATCCACAATTAACTCCTGTTCAGATGTGGCGCAGGCAATTTATTCGCAAACGCAATAAGACTTATCAAAAATAGAGATGACGATCGGGAAATAAGTCTTACCCTCACGATTTATCTGCTTCAGGCAATATAGAAGAGAAACTGCTATATTATTAGCCCGTATAATTCACAATCTTGGTTAAGTTGAACTTAACAAACTATGAGTAATATTCTAAAACGCATGGCCATTTTTTCTAAAGTTGTCGATTGCGGCGCATTCAGCATGGCAGCCAAAGAATTAGGCATTACTACCTCCGCCGTCAGTCAGCATATCCGCTTGCTGGAAAACGAACTGGGCATTCAATTACTTCTACGTTCTACGCGTTCACTGAGCCTGACCGAGGCCGGGCTGTGTTTTTATGAGGATTGTGTACTGATGATCCATGCAGCCGAACGGGGCCAGCAGCGTATCGCTGCGTTGCGCGGTGAACTGGCTGGGGAATTGCGCGTCGCCACCTCCACGGAATTTGCCACCCATTATCTGGTGCCGGCGCTGCAAAGCTTCCTTGATGATCACCCGCGAATCACACTGAGATTAGAAATTCATGACGAAAAAATCGACCTGATAGGCCAACGCATTGATCTGGCCATCCGCGGTGGCGTATTGGCCGACTCCAGCTACGTATCGACCCGGCTGGCGCGCTTTCGCGAAGTCCTGTGCGCTTCTCCAGTCTACCTTGCCAACCACGGCATACCCGATAGCCCGCAGTCACTGACTCACCACCAATGGGTTACTTTTACCCCCTTGGGCAACCCGCAGTTTGTCCGCCTGCTCCATCAGGACGGCGCAGAGCACAGGTTACGAATGACCGGACGTTTATTTACCAATAACGGCATGGCGATGAAAGAATTGGCACTGGCCGGCAAAGGAATCATCCGGAATTTTTTTGTCAACGTTGAGCGTGAATTACACAACGGTGATTTGGTAGAGGTGTTACCCGAGTGGCGATTACCCGACATTAATTGTTATGCGATTATGCCAAGAAGGGACAGCCAACCATTAAAAGTTCGCCGCTTATTAGAGCATATGAAAATCTATTTACAGAAAAACGAGAAGCATTCCTTAGATCAGTTCAGAACTTAATAAAATAAGAAGTATCCGTAACGTCACTTAATTTAGTTATTTAACTTTTCGGCATATTGCTGACCAGCACCAGAGTTAATTTAGATTGCAGACTAATGATATTATCCTTAATAACTCCCTGACTTTCTATATAAGTAATTTCTCATCTTTAATTCAAATTATCAGAACGAATTTGACTTTGAATAACATAAAATTTGAATCAGTTCCCTTTCCCTACCCAAAACTCAATTCCTCTATTTCTTGGCTCTCACTCCCAAACGAAAAACGGGGAGCCTAGGCTCCCCGTTATCTTATTTGGCGTTGAAGCTTATTCAACCTGCTTGATATCAACCCGCAACTCTTTCGGCACTTCAAACACGATGTTTTCTTCGCGGCCGCTGACTTCCTGCACGTTGACACCCCCCAGCGCCTTCAGGCGGCTGATCACATCCTGAACCAGTACGTCAGGTGCGGATGCGCCGGCAGTGACACCGATATTACGGGCATCTTTCAGCCAGGCTTCCTGAATGTCAGCCGCAGAGTCGATCAGATATGCCGGCTTGCCGACACGCTGAGCCAGCTCTGCCAACCGGTTAGAGTTAGAGGAGTTTTTCGACCCCACAACCAAAACCACATCTGCATCACCCGCCAGGTTGCGTACCGCTTCCTGGCGGTTAGTGGTGGCATAGCAGATATCGTCCTTACGCGGGCCGATAATGCTCGGGAAGCGCTTGCGCAAAGCATCAATCACGTCAGACGTGTCATCCACCGACAATGTGGTTTGCGTCATAAAGCACAGGTTGCTCTCATCTTTCACCTGCAGCTTCCACACATCATCTGGCGACTCGACCAGGTACATGCCCCCTTTAGGGTTACTGTACTGGCCCATGGTGCCTTCCACTTCTGGATGGCCCGCATGGCCTATCAGGATCGCCTCGGTACCACGGCGGCTGGCTCGCGCCACCTCCATATGCACTTTGGTCACCAATGGGCAAGTGGCATCAAACAGCATGGTCAAATCACGCGCTTTGGCTTCTGCTCGTACCGCCTGAGAAACACCGTGCGCCGAGAAGATCAAAATCGACCCATCCGGCACTTCAGTAATTTCTTCGATAAATACCGCCCCGCGCTCGCGCAGGCTATCTACCACATAGCGGTTATGCACCACTTCGTGGCGCACATAGATAGGTGCGCCATAAATTTCCAGCGCACGTTCAACGATACTGATCGCACGATCAACCCCAGCACAGAAGCCGCGTGGGTTAGCCAGCAATATTTGCATGCGTCTCCTCCTGCTGCGGATCGATCTCCAGCACTTCGATATCGAAGGTTACCGGATGGCCCGCCAGCGGATGGTTGAAATCAACGGTAATCGAATCTTCCGCCACTTCACGTACCACGCCTGGCATTTCGCTACCGTCAACGGCGGTAAACAGCATAATTGTGCCGACGTCCGGTACCCCGGTTTCCGCGAAATCACGACGTGAGAAGAACTGGACCAGATCCGGGTTCTCTGCACCGAATGCCGCTTCCGGCTGTAAGGTAAAAGCACATTTGTCGCCCGCACTCAAACCAAGCAGTTGTGCTTCCAGCGGTTCGGACAAACTGCCGTCACCCAGACGGAACAGCGCCGGTTTGCCACTGCTGCGGGTAGACTCTGCGGTCGAACCGTCTTCCAGTTTCAGCGTGAAGTGCACCAACACTTCACTGCTGCCGTTAACCTGAGCCGTCATATTACTCACCTTTGCTCTTTGCGCTTTTGTTCGCCGGCGACAAGAAGCCTTCCAGCACTATCATCGCCGCCCCTACGCAAATAAAACTATCTGCAAGGTTGAAGGTCGGGTAATGCCAATCGCCTACGTAGAAGTCGATAAAATCGACGACAAAACCGTGCCATAAGCGATCGAACAGGTTACCGAGCGCACCACCGATGATAAAAGCATAGGCAATGTTGTTCAGCTTCTGCTGCGCCTGACTGCGGTACATCATCACCAGCAGCACCGCCACGATAGCCACCGCAATACCGGCGAAGAACCAACGCTGCCAGCCGCCATGATCGGCCAGGAAACTGAACGCAGCACCGTAGTTACGCGCATAGAACAGATTGAACGACGGGATCAGCGGCTGGGACTGGCCCAGCACAAAGTTACCGAGGATCCACTGCTTGCTGGCAAAATCCAGTACCAACACGACTACTACCAGCCACAGCCAGCGCAGGCCAGTCGAACAGATTGGTTTACTCATTAGGCAAACTTACGCTTTTCGCCGTCGCCGGCTACGTTGATAACACAGCGGCCGCAGAGATCTGCATGCTCCGCCACCAAACCGATATCGGTGGTGTAATGCCAGCAGCGCGGACACTTCTCACCTTCTGCAGTGCTGAAGGCGATTTTCAGGCCCTTCACCAGTTCTGACGTCAGTGCATCCGCTGGCGCATCAGCCAAAGGTGCAACGCGAGCGCCGGAGGTCAGCAACACAAAGCGCAGCTCATCCTGCAGGCTGTTGAGACGTTCAGCCAGTTCGCTATCGGCATACAACGTTACCGCGGCTTCCAACGAGCCACCGAGACGTTTGTCAGCACGAGCCTGTTCCAGCACCTTGTTCACTTCGCCACGTACTTTCAGCAGCTCAGCCCAGAAGGCATCGTTCATGCCTTCGCCTTCGGCCAGACCGAACAGGCCGTCGTACCACTCTTCAGTGAACACGTACTGCGCGCGTTTGCCCGGCAGGAAAGCCCAGATTTCATCAGCGGTGAACGACATGATCGGTGCCATCCAGCGCACCAATGCCTCTGCGATATGGAACAGCGCAGTCTGGCAGCTGCGGCGGGCGACGCTGTCGCTCTTCGCGGTGTACTGGCGATCTTTGATGATATCCAGGTAGAAGGACCCCATCTCGACAGAACAGAACTGCATCAGGCGTTGTACCACTTCATGGAAATCGTAGTTGGCGTAAGCCTGCTCGATATCCTGTTGTGCCGCCAGAGCACGACCCACGGCCCAGCGATCCAGTACCACCATATCTTCCGGAGCCACACAATCCGTGCTTGGTTCGAATCCGTTCAGATTCGCCAGCAGGAAGCGCGCGGTGTTACGGATGCGGCGATAGGAATCGGCAGAACGTTTCAAGATCTCGTCAGATACCGCGATCTCACCGGTGTAATCCGTAGAAGCCACCCACAGACGCAGGATGTCCCCCCCCAGCTTGTTCATCACGTCTTGCGGACTGATGGTGTTGCCGATGGACTTGGACATCTTGCGGCCCTGACCGTCAACGGTGAAACCGTGAGTCAGTACTTCTTTATAGGGTGCTTTGCCCTTCATGGCGGTGGAGATCATCAGTGATGACATGAACCAGCCACGGTGTTGGTCGGAGCCTTCCAAGTACATGTCAGCGCCATGACCATTGAACTCAGGACGAACATCAACCACGGAAGAATGGGTCGAACCGGAGTCGAACCACACGTCCAGGGTATCGGGCACTTTGACATAGTCGGCAGCTTCCGCGCCAAGAATGTCAGCGGCGTCCAGATCCCACCATGCCTGAATACCGTCCTGCTCAACACGTTTGGCCACTTCTTCCATCAGCTCTACGCTGCGTGGGTGCAGTTGCTCCGTGTCTTTATGCACAAACAGCGACATTGGCACGCCCCAGGTACGCTGGCGTGAGATACACCAATCCGGGCGGTTAGCGACCATGGTTTCGATGCGTGCCTGGCCCCATTCAGGGATCCACTGCACGCCTTTGATCTCTTCCAGCGACTGCTTGCGCAGGCCTTTTTGATCCATGCTGATGAACCACTGAGGCGTTGCACGGAAGATGATCGGCGTTTTGTGACGCCAGCAGCAGGGATAACTGTGAACCAGTTTCTCCACGTGCAGCAATGCACCCTTCTCACGCAGCAGATCAACAATCAGATCGTTGGCCTTAAACACAAACTTGCCATCCAGCAGTGGATGAGTGCCCGGCAGATAGCAACCGTTCGGCCCCACCGGGTTGGCAATTTCCAAACCGTATTTCTGGCTGATGACAAAGTCATCCGGGCCGTGGCCACCGGCGGTGTGTACCGCACCGGTACCCGCGTCCAGCGTGACGTGCTCACCCATGATCGCCGGTACGTCGAAGCCCATGAACGGGTGTTCAAAACGCATCAGCTCCAGATCGGCACCCTTGCAACTGCCCAGCACGGTCCACGCGCTGATACCGGCGCGTTTCATCACGCTTTCTACCAGTTCAGCCGCCAGGATCAGGCATTGGCCGTCGACCTGCACCAGCTGATAAGCAAATTCCGGGTGCAGAGAGATAGCGCGGTTAGCCGGTAAGGTCCACGGCGTGGTGGTCCAGATAACCAAAGAGACCGGGCCATTGAAGCTGGTGACGCCAAACTTGGCCGCCACGGCAGCCGCGTCAACCGCGTGGAAAGCCACATCGATAGACGGTGACGTCTTGTCGTAATATTCGACTTCCGCTTCCGCCAGTGAAGAGCGGCAATCGGTACACCAGTGCACCGGCTTGGCACCTTTCAACAGGTGACCGTTGTCGATGATTTTACCCAGCGCACGAATGATATTGGCTTCGGTTTTGAAGTCCATGGTCAAGTACGGGTGATCCCAGTCGCCCAGCACGCCAAGACGGATGAAGTCTTTTTTCTGGCCTTCAACTTGTTCAGCGGCATACTCACGGCATTTCTCACGGAACTCCGCCGCGGTGAGTTTCTCGCCCGGCTTACCGTACAGCTGCTCGACTTTCAGTTCGATCGGCAGGCCATGACAGTCCCAACCTGGAACATAAGGCGAATCGAAACCGGACATCCCTTTTGACTTGATAATAATGTCTTTGAGAATCTTGTTAACCGAGTGACCAATGTGAATGCTGCCGTTCGCATACGGAGGGCCGTCATGCAAAATGAAGGATTTTTTGCCCTTTTTGGCAGTACGAATGATCCCGTACAGATCCTGTTCATACCAACGTTGCAGCATGCCAGGTTCACGCTTGGCCAGATCGCCACGCATCGGGAACCCTGTTTCCGGCAAGTTCAGGGTATTCTTGTAGTCACTCATGAGATTCTCGTTTCCGTTTTCGGCTATTTACCCGTCGCACTTCAAGCCACATCTTTGTGGGCCGCCCTTTCTTATCCAAATCACTTGCCTGTGCAAGCCCATCGGGATTCGCGCGGTTGCCGCCGCGATGCGGCTCGAATTACTTAGGGTAAACGATTAAACCAGTGTTTTTAACCCGAAGAACTTCCGGGCCGTCACCACATCATTGGCGATTTGCTGCTTCAGGGCATCGAGCGAAGCAAAACGCTGTTCATTGCGCAATTTCGCGCGGAGCACCACGTCAATATGGCGCCCGTAAAGATCCATTGTGACATCCAACAGATGGACTTCCAGCTGTTGGCGCACGCCGGCAACGGTTGGTCGCGTACCAATATTGGCTACGCCAGGCAGCGGTTCAGGCCCCAGGCCATACACCTCCACCGCATAAACCCCTTTGACCGGAGCAACCAGGCGTTTCAGCGGCAGGTTGGCCGTGGGGAAGCCGATGGTACGGCCCAGTTCATCACCGTGTACTACTCGGCCTGAAATACTGTACGGATGACCCAACAGCGTTTCAGCCTGTGCCAGATCATCATCGCGCAGTGCATTGCGAATCGCCGTACTGCTGATACGTTGATCGCCTTCACGGAAGGTCGGCGTGCTGATCACTTCAAAGCCGTATTCTATCCCGGCTTTTTGCAATAGCGGAAAATCGCCCTGACGCGTCGCGCCAAAGCGAAAATCATCCCCGACCATCAGGAATTTCACACCCAGTTTTTCCACCAGCAACTCGGCAACGAACGCCTGTGCCGTGTTGGCGGCGAAACGCGGGTCAAACTTGACGCACAGCAGGTAGTCAACGCCCGCCTGCGCCAGATATTTGGCTTTATCACGCAAGCGCGTGAGTCGGGCCGGTGCCTTGTCCGCTGCAAACATTTCCAGCGGTTGCGGCTCAAAGATCATGACCATCACTGGCAGCCCGAGGCGTTGCCCCTCTTGTTTCAGCTGCTCCAGCAACGCTTGGTGACCGCGGTGTACGCCGTCAAAGTTGCCGATGGTGAGCACACAACCATGGTGGCGTGCCCGGATATTGTGAATGCCGCGAATTAGCTCCATAGCTGGCTCAAAACAGTGGAAATCGCCGGATTATACCTTGTACAGCGGTTAAGGTTAACCCGCGATTGGTGCCTTTGTGTAATAGACATACCATACCGGAGATAATCTGCAGGTGAAACGCCCCAACCGCAGTTTATCCGGCAACATGCCGCTGATTATCGACCACGACCAACAGCTTGCAGCCAATACAGCAATTCATTGGCGAATTTTCTCGCGAAACACTGTATTCCCATGACCGAAGCTGGTAAAATCCTGCCCCATCACAACGTAGCAAGTGCCGCCCGTACAAACGGCGCTTATTTGCACAAATCCGTTGACAAACGAAGACTAAAAGGGGATATTCCTCGGCCTTCGAATTGTCCTCAATAGAATATATTTGGGAGTTGGACCTTGGCTAATATCAAATCAGCTAAGAAACGCGCCGTACAGTCTGAGAAACGTCGTAAGCACAACGCTAGCGGCCGCTCTATGATGCGTACCTACATCAAGAAAGTAGAAGTTGCTATCGCAACTGGCGATAAAGAAGCTGCAAAAAACGCATTCCTCGTGATGCAACCAATCGTGGACCGCAAGGCAGCTAAAGGCCTGATCCACAAAAACAAAGCAGCACGCCATAAGTCAAATCTGACTGCGCGTATCAACGCAATGCAATAAGCATTACGTTGTCTGCTTGATAAAAAAACCGGCTCAGGCCGGTTTTTTTACGTCTGCAGTTTTCACCGCGTTAGTAAGTAAACAGCGCGGAAAAATCCTTGTTGCATACCCGTTGTACCGCTGGATGCTGGATCATTCGTTCGGCAAAAATGATGTAGTACTCTTCCTGTACGCTATCAATACGCCCAATCTCCACCACGTCATCATCGTTATAGGTATCCTGCGCATACAGCGTCGGCGCAACGAAGATCGCGTTGTGGTACATGCCAAAGGTCTTCATCAGGGCCGCATCATCGAACTCGCCCAAGATCTCTACCTGAATACCTTGCGTGTTAAACCAGTTAAGCAGCTTACGCCCCAGCATCGAACGCCGGCCTGGAATAAGCAGCTTACGCTGTTCAAGACAAGCGGGAAACGGCAAGTCCGGCGCGGGCTGACGGCAAAAGAAACTGATACCGCATTCACCCAGCTTGAGTGAAAACAACCCTTCCTGCTGACTGGAGTCCACCGGGCAATCTGACAAAATCATGTCGAGTTTATGCTGGCTGAGCTGTTCCAGTAGCATCTCGTGCGTCGACTCAAAGCAGCGCAGATGGATTTGTTCATTATCCACCACCACCGCGGTCTCCAGAACCTGACTCACCAAGCGTTTGGACAGCGCATCCGCGACCCCGACGTCGAACAGCAGGTTAGATTCCTTGCGATAATTGACGATATCCAGCATTTCCTGGCTGAGCATAAACATTTTGTCGGCGTAGCGGAAAACCAGCTGCCCCAATTCAGAAGGCACCAGCCCACGCCCCTGACGCTTGAACAGCTTACCGTCCAAACGTTCTTCCAGCGCTTTGATCTGGCCGGTGATGGTCTGCGGCGTCAGAAACAGTGCTTCAGCGGCGCCGACCACCGAACCTTCCTTGCAGACCTGCCAGAAGTAGTAAAGGTGATTAAAGTTAATATGCGACATCCTCACGAGGTGCTCTCCTTAACATTTCGTCAGGCTAAACGATAGACCCTGACGAGCGACTAATGTCCTTTCCCTGTTTCAGACAACCTGTTGCTGCATTCGTCCCAAACAGAATGGCCGAAGCTGCACATATTTCATACTGCACAGCTCCGACCAGCTATTGTAATCGGTACTTACGAACAGAGGATCCCCTAAAGGGGTTATCTGACCCGTGGCAACGACATGCGCAACAGACCGTATCCAACCACCGCCGCCGTGGTTGACCCAATCAGGATACCCAGCCGCGAATAAGTGCTTAGTACGACATCCGCATCGCCAAACGCCAGCGAAGCGATGAAAATTGACATGGTGAAACCAATACCACAGAGCACAGAAACGGCAAACACCTGTTTGAAACCAATTCCTTCAGGCAGCTTGGCAATGCCCAACTTCACCGCCAGCAGACTAAAGATGAAGATACCCAACGGCTTACCGATGAACAGACCCGCTGCGATACCGACCGGGAGCAGTGAGGTCAGCCCACTCAGTGACACGCCCTGCAATGAAACACCCGCATTGGCGAAAGCGAACAGCGGCAGTATCAGGAACGCCACCCATGGGTGCAGCTCGTGCTCCAGAGTCTCCGACGGTGACGGGCCTTTCTTCACGTTCAACGGGATCATAAAGCCAATAATTACCCCAGCCAGGGTCGCATGTACCCCGGACTTGAGGATAGCCACCCACAGCACCAGGCCGACAATCATGTAAAGCGACGTTTTGCCCACGCCACGCCAGTTCATAAATGCCAGCACCGCAACAGACGCGGCTGCTACACCTAAAGCCGCCATCGACACTTCGTGGGTATAGAACAGTGCGATAATCACGATCACACCCAGGTCATCGATAATCGCCAGCGCCAGCAGGAACACTTTCAGGCTGGTTGGTACGCGGTTCCCCAACAACGCCATCACCCCAAGGGCAAACGCAATATCCGTTGCCGCCGGGATCGCCCAGCCCTGACGGGTAACCTCATCGGCACCGTTAAACAGCAGGTAAATCAGTGCCGGTGCCAACATGCCGCCCAACGCAGCAATAGCGGGAAACACCGCCTTATCACGCCCGGCCAGTGAACCCTGCATCAGTTCACGCTTGACCTCCAACCCGACCACCAAGAAAAAGATCGCCATCAGGCCGTCGTTGATCCACAGCAGGAGCGGCTTGGCAATGTCCAGTGAGGACACTTTCACCATGACCGGTAAATTGAGAAAAGCATGATAAATCCCCTGGGCTGGGGTATTGGCCATGATCAACGCGATAATCGCGGCTACGATCAGGATAATGCCGCCTGCGGCTTCCTGACGTAAAAATTGACGAATGATATTGGTCACAATACGTCTCTCCAGAGATGCGCGAAGTAGAAACAGCTCCGCAAACAAAGTAATGGAATGAGTATAGACGGCGATTTAGCTCGATAAAATACGTTTATAAATGCTTTAATGATCGTAAAAACCGATCTATATACGACAGGTGTCACATTTTTTGTAGGATTATTAGCCGTCCACGGCCAATAAAAAACCCCGGTTTTGACGCCGGGGTTATGCAGTACGCTAACAGAACAACAGCTTAACGCGTCAGGTCATCAAAAAACTTTTTCACACCGTCGAAGAAGCTCTTCGAACGTGGGCTGTTTTTATCACCAGAAGGGCCACCCAGACTCTCTTCCAGTTCCTTCAGCAATTGCTTCTGCTTGTCGTTCAGGTTAACCGGAGTTTCCACCACCACGCGGCACAGCAGGTCACCCTGGCTGCCACCACGCACCGATTTAACACCCTTGCCGCGCATGCGGAACAGTTTGCCCGTCTGGGTTTCTGACGGGACTTTCAGCTTCACGCGGCCATCCAGCGTTGGCACTTCAATCTCACCGCCCAATGCTGCCATTGCGAAGTTGATTGGCACTTCACAGTACAGGTTGTTCCCTTCGCGTTCGAAGATCGGGTGCGCTTTCACCTGAACCTGAACGTACAGATCGCCTGCTGGTGCGCCATGTTCACCGGCTTCCCCCTCACCCGCCAAGCGGATGCGGTCGCCAGTATCAACGCCGGCCGGGATTTTCACCGACAGCGTTTTGGCTTTCTCTACCCGGCCGTGGCCATGGCAGCTGTTGCACGGGTCTTTGATAATTTGGCCGCGGCCATGGCAATGCGGACAGGCCTGCTGCACGGTAAAGAAGCCCTGGCGCATTTGCACCTGGCCTTGGCCGTGACAGGTTGGGCAAGTCACTGGCGAGCTGCCTGGTTTTGCACCGCTACCGTGGCAAACGCCACACTCTTCCAGCGTCGGGATACGGATCTCTTTGGTTACGCCACGAACCGCTTCCTCAAGGGACAGCTCCATGTTGTAACGTAGATCAGAACCGCGGCTGGCACGCTGACGGCGGCCACCACCAAAGATATCGCCGAAAACGTCGCCAAAGATGTCGCTGAAATCGGCACCGCCGCCGCCAAACCCACCGCCACCACCCATACCGCCTTGTTCAAAAGCGGCGTGGCCGTACTGATCGTAAGCTGCACGCTTTTGATCGTCGGTCAGGACTTCGTACGCTTCCTTGATCTCTTTAAACTTGGCTTCGGCGTCTTGATCCTGGTTACGGTCAGGATGGTATTTCATCGCCAGGCGCTTATACGCCTTTTTTATGTCACGCTCTTCCGCCGTCTTGGAGACGCCGAGAATCTCGTAATAGTCTTTCTTCGCCATTATTTCTGTAACCCTTAACATGCGTGCACGGGCGCAGAGTTGCCTCGACGCCCGTGCTGGTTTCCAGTAACGGCCTCTCGGCCGTTACGTGCCCGCTTAAGGGCGATTATTTTTTGTCTTTAACTTCTTCGAACTCAGCGTCAACCACGTCGTCGTCTTTCTGCGCCGCGTTGTCAGCACCAGCATCAGCACCTTGTTGTGCCTGCTGCGCCTGAGCCATTTCCAGCAGTTTGCCAGAAACCTGCACCAGAGCCTGGGTCTTCGCTTCGATATCGGCTTTATCTTCGCCTTTAACCGCGGTTTCCAGATCTTTCAGCGCCGCTTCGATAGCCGTTTTGTCTTCTGCTGGCAGTTTGTCGCCCGCTTCTTCCAACTGCTTACGGGTGCCGTGGATCAGGTGGTCAGCCTGGTTACGGGTCTGCACCAGCTCTTCGAACTTACGGTCCGCTTCGGCGTTCAGTTCAGCATCACGCACCATTTTCTGGATTTCTTCTTCGTTCAGACCAGAAGAAGCCTTGATGGTGATTTTCTGCTCACGGCCAGTATTCTTGTCTTTAGCAGACACATGCAGAATACCGTCGGCGTCGATGTCGAAGGTGACTTCGATCTGCGCCATACCGCGCGGAGCAGCCTGGATACCGTCCAAATTGAACTGACCCAGTGACTTGTTATCGTTAGCGCGTTTACGCTCACCCTGCAGCACGTGGATGGTTACCGCAGACTGGTTGTCTTCAGCGGTAGAGAACACCTGGCTGTGCTTGGTCGGGATCGTGGTGTTTTTGGTGATCAGCGGAGTCATCACGCTGCCCATGGTTTCGATACCCAGCGACAGCGGGGTAACGTCCAGCAGCAGAACGTCCTTCACATCACCGGCCAACACGCCGCCCTGTACCGCAGCACCCACCGCAACGGCTTCGTCCGGGTTAACGTCTTTACGTGGTTCTTTACCGAAGAAGTCAGCAACTTTCTTCTGAACCATTGGCATACGGGTCTGACCGCCCACCAGGATCACGTCCTGGATGTCGGAAACCGACAGGCCTGCGTCTTTCAGTGCCACTTTCAGCGGCTCGATAGAACGCGCTACCAGATCTTCAACCAGCGACTCGAGTTTTGCACGGGTCACTTTGATGTTCATGTGTTTTGGACCGCTCGCATCTGCAGTGATGTACGGCAGGTTAACGTCGGTCTGCTGAGCGGAAGACAGTTCGATCTTCGCTTTCTCAGCGGCTTCTTTCAGACGCTGCATCGCCAACGGATCGTTGCGCAGATCGAAACCTTGTTCTTTCTTGAACTCTTCCACCAGGTAGTTGATCAGGCGGCTGTCGAAGTCTTCACCACCCAAGTGGGTATCACCGTTGGTTGCCAGAACTTCGAAGGTTTTTTCGCCGTCAACTTCGTCGATTTCGATAATAGAGATATCGAAAGTACCGCCACCCAGGTCATAAACCGCGATGGTACGGTTGCCAACTTCTTTGTCCAGGCCGTAAGCCAGGGCAGCAGCAGTCGGTTCGTTGATGATACGTTTTACTTCCAGGCCTGCGATACGACCGGCGTCTTTAGTTGCCTGACGCTGTGCGTCGTTGAAGTATGCAGGAACAGTGATAACCGCTTCAGTTACCGGTTCGCCCAGGTAATCTTCCGCCGTTTTCTTCATTTTCTTCAGCACTTCAGCAGAGATCTGCGGTGGTGCTACACGCTGGCCTTTCACTTCAACCCATGCGTCGCCGTTATCAGCAGCCACAATTTTGTACGGCATGATGTCTTTATCACGCTGTGCTTCTTCATCCTGGAAGCGACGGCCAATCAGGCGCTTGATCGCAAACAGGGTGTTTTGTGGGTTAGTAACAGCCTGACGCTTAGCAGGCTGGCCAACCAGAATTTCACCATCCTGGGTATATGCGATGATCGAAGGTGTAGTACGGTCGCCTTCGCTGTTCTCCAGCACGCGCGCTTTACCACCATCCATAATAGCTACACAAGAGTTGGTAGTACCCAGGTCGATACCAATAATTTTGCCCATCTAAACGTCTCCACTAATAAATTCATATTCGGTCAGGTTGCTAACCTATATGCGGGCAAATTTTTGTTTTTCAACTGCCCAACATTTCAGTCTTAGCCGCGGTCAGCAACTGCGGTTGCAAATAAGATGGGGCCATCCAACTCAGCATCAAGGGGCAAGGCGAAAAAAATTTCTTTTTTATCGTCACTCAGATCATTGTTTCCTGTTCCGGGGATCATTATGATGCCGCGCACTCTGATGGAAGTTATCGATTTTTCGGCCATTCAGAGCATTTATATATTTACTTCGCTATTTCCGTTAATTTTCTGTTATTGCAGAGGACTTATGCACACCAACAAGTTGGCGAATCCCGGCCCTCTCGGCCTGATGGGCTTCGGGATGACCACCGTCTTGCTGAACCTGCACAACGCGGGCTTTTTCCCATTGAATTCCGCCATTATCAGCATGGGGATTTTCTTCGGTGGGTTGGCCCAAATTATGGCCGGCCTGCTGGAATACAAGAAGGGAAACACCTTCGGCATGACTGCCTTTATCTCTTATGGCAGCTTCTGGCTGAGCCTGGTGGGCCTGCTGCTGCTGCCGCGCCTGGGTCTGGCCGAACCGACCGACGCCAGCGTACTGGGTATTTATCTGGCGCTGTGGGGTGTCTTCACTCTGTTCATGTTCTTCGGCACGTTGCGCGCTAACCGCGTGCTGCAGTTTGTGTTCGGCAGCCTGACGCTGCTGTTCGCCTTGCTGGCGATCGGCAATATCACGGGCAATCATGCCCTGCTGAACGTTGCTGGTTATGAAGGCATTATCTGCGGTGCCAGTGCCATTTACCTGGCAATGGCAGAAGTGCTCAACGAGCAATTTGGCCGTAAGGTTCTGCCGATTGGCGAACCCGACGTCAACAATGTAGAACCCATTCGGGCAGCGGCATAATCACCGCCGTCTGAAACAAAAAGCCCTGCACTTATTGCAGGGCTTTTTTTTAGCTGTAAGAGCGGGCACGCTGCGCCTTGGTCTCACTGTTCAGGTCACGGTGCAGGTACATTCCCAGCAGCAACCCGATACCTGACAGCGCCAGTACATAGTAAGCAGGCGCTAACGGGGTTAACTTCATGATCAACGTCACAAATACTGGGGTTAAACCCCCGAAAATAGCGTATGCAACATTATATGAGAACGAAATCCCGGTAAACCGCACTTCCGCTGGGAAAGCCCGCACCATGACATAGGGTACAGCCCCGACGACACCCACGCTGAAACCTACCAGCGCATAGCAGGCGAACAGCATTTCCGGGTGCTCTCCCACCGTCCGATAAAACAGCCAGCTGCAGCCAGCCAACAGCAAGCTGCCAACGATAAAGGTTTTGCTGGCGCCGAAACGATCCGCCGACAACCCCGCAATAATACAACCGGCAATCAGCATAATGGTGGCGATACTGTTAGCTTGCAGTGACAGCGCCGGGGCGATGCCGAACTGTTTTTGCAAATAGGTCGGCGTCATCAGGATCACAACCACAATGCCGGCGGACAACAGCCAGGTCAGCAGCATTGACACCACAACCTCTTTGCGATGGTTAAGTACCACCGATTTCAGCGGCAGCTCCTCCGCCAAGGCTTTCCGCGCCTGCATCTCGATAAATATTGGCGTTTCCTGTAACCAACGGCGCAGATACATTGCCACCAGACCGAAAATACCGCCCAGCAGGAACGGCAGGCGCCAACCGCCGTCAATAATGGTCTGTTGACTGAGCGTGGTATTGATTACCGTCGCCACCAACGACCCCAGCAAAATACCGACGGTCAGACCGGCAGTCAGCGTACCGCAGGCAAAACCAATACGACGGCGCGGCACGTGCTCGGCAACAAACACCCATGCGCCGGGTACCTCACCACCGATAGCCGCCCCTTGCAGCACGCGCATCAGCAGCAGCAGCAGTGGTGCGGCAATGCCAATACTGGCGTAGGTCGGTAACAGACCCATGCCCAACGTAGGCAACGCCATCAGTAAAATACTCAGGCTGAACATTTTTTTGCGGCCGACCCGATCGCCAAAGTGCGCCATCACGATGCCACCCAGCGGGCGCGCCAGATAGCCTGCGGCAAAGATGCCGAAGGTCTGTACCTGGCGTAGCCATTCCGGCATATCTGCCGGGAAGAATAGCTCACCCATAACCGCGGCAAAGAAGACAAAAATGATGAAGTCATAGAACTCTAACGCACCGCCCAAGGCGGCTAACGTCAGAGTTTTGTAGTCTTGCCGGTTTAACCGGCGATTATTATCGAGAGGCATAGAGTACCGTCGGAGGAGACTGTTAAAATAAAAGCCAGAGGCTTTCTGTAAACGAATCCTTACTATAACGGCAAATTTATTTCACACCAGATCGGCTGGAATTTATCCCACATATCGCTGAAATTTAGAGGTTTATCTCGCGACGCGCATTCTTAGGACGAAATGCTGCTACCACCGCGGCATGCGTTTCCACATAAGGTCCTTCAAGCAGCTGTATGCAGTACGGCACGCTGGCGAAAATACCGTGCACAACCACCTTACCCTGCTCATCCTTAACCCCTTCCAGCGTTTCCTTGATCGACTTGGGTTGCCCCGGCAGATTGATGATCAACGCCTGCTTGCGGATCGCCCCCACCTGACGCGAAAGAATTGCCGTTGGCACATAGTGTAGGCTGATTTGACGCATTTGCTCGCCGAAGCCGGGCATCACGCGATCGGCAATCGCCAACGTGGCATCGGGGGTCACATCACGGCGTGCCGGGCCGGTACCGCCGGTCGTCAGCACCAAATGGCAGCCCATTTCATCCACCAGCTCACACAGGGTTTGTTCGATCAACGTTTGCTCATCGGGGATCAGCCTGGTTTCCACTTTGAACGGCGTCGCCAGCGATGTGGCCAGCCATTCTTCCAGCGCCGGTATGCCTTTATCCTGGTAAACGCCGCCAGAAGCGCGGTCAGAAACGGAAACCAAACCAATACGTAATATGTCCATGCGTAACCTCTACAGCCTGATGGGGTTCGGGCGGGTTCATTTCCCGCCCTGTTATGAATCCAGAGAGTATAAAGTGTCTGCCCGCTACCGGGATCTGCGGGCATAAAAAAAGGCGGCCTAAGCCACCTTTTTCTGCGCTGATTGCGAAAATTACAGCAGATCGGCGATCATTTTTTCGAGCTTACCCTGGTCTACGGCAAACTTGCGGATACCGTCGGTCAGTTTCTCAACGGCCATTGGATCCTGGTTGTGCTGCCAGTAGAACTCAGGCTCAGTCAACGCTGTAGGACGCGCTTTCACTTCGCCCGTGTAGGACAGTTTACGCTCCAGCGTGCCTTCGCTTTCTGCCAGCTCTTTCAGCAGCGCAGGGGCGATGGTCAGACGGTCACAGCCAGCCAGTTCGATGATTTCGCCGACGTTACGGAAGCTCGCGCCCATCACCACGGTTTTGTAACCGTGCTCTTTGTAATACTGGTAAATCTCAGTAACGGAAACCACACCTGGATCTTCGTTTGGCGCGAACTCTTTCTTGTCGCCATTCGCTTTGTACCAGTCGAGGATACGGCCAACAAACGGAGAAATCAGGAACACGCCAGCTTCAGCACAGGCACGCGCCTGAGCGAAGGAGAACAGCAGTGTCAGGTTACAGTTGATGCCTGCTTTTTCCAGCTGCTCCGCGGCGCGGATGCCCTGCCAGGTAGAAGCCAGTTTGATCAAGATACGATCGTTGCTGATGCCGGCATCGTTGTACAGTTTGATCAGTCGCTTGGCTTTGGCAACGCTGGCTTCAGTGTCGTAAGACAAACGCGCGTCCACTTCAGTGGAGATACGGCCCGGCACCAGTTTCAGGATCTCCAGACCGATGTTGACTGCCAGCTTGTCGGCGGCATCGGCAATCTGCTGTTCGCGATCGCTGCTCTGCTCACGTGCCCAGGCAATGGCTTCGTCAATCAGTTTGCGGTATTCAGGAATTTGGGCTGCATTGAGGATCAGCGAAGGGTTGGTCGTAGCATCTTGCGGTTGATACAGCTTCATTGCCGCGATATCGCCCGTATCTGCAACCACGGTAGTCAGTTGGCGCAGGGAAGTTAATTTATCGGTCATGTTGGCATTATCTCATCGTGTGTGCATGAACTTTTGGCATCGTTCAACCATGCCCTGCCCTGATAATAACATGCGCAAGGCCCGGTGCAAGGCTGGAAAATCACGGCCTGGCGACGCCCGTTTTATCCTTGAGCGAGCAACCGTTTACGCCACTATCTTTCGCCATTCCCGAGCTGATGAAAAGGCAATAACGTGCTATCGATTGAATAAATTATGTTAAATTCGCGAAAATTAGTGCAATGGGTGACAAAATCTGAGAAAAATCTCAATTGCTCAGACTCCGGCTGATCTCAGCTAAGCTCTTGTAAAAATTCAATCAATGTCTTTTCACCCGCGGTGGATGCGGCGTGGTGCGCAACAAATTTCAACAAGGAGGGATCCGTGACGGACCTAATGAATTTTATCAATAATATCTTGTGGGGTTCGGTACTGATTTATTTGCTGTTGGGTACAGGCATTTATTTCACGCTGCGCACCCGCTTTATTCAGGTCCGCCATTTCAGCCACATGTTCTCGATACTGAAACACAGCAACAAGAGCGACAGTGCTGGCATTTCCTCCTTTCAAGCGCTCTGTACCACCCTCGCGGCCCGTGTTGGCACCGGTAACCTGACGGGAGTAGCGATCGCCCTCACCGCCGGTGGCCCTGGTGCCATCTTCTGGATGTGGGTTGTGGCATTTATCGGCATGGCCACGTCCTTTGTAGAAAGTAGCCTGGCGCAGCTCTACAAAACCAAAGACGACCAGGGTAACTACCGTGGCGGTCCGGCTTATTATATGGAGAAAGGTCTGGGCATGCGCTGGATGGGCGTATTGTTCTCAATCTTTTTGATCATTGCCTTTGGCCTGGTATTCAACGCCGTGCAAGCCAACTCCATCGCTCAGGCTTCCGCCGTCGCCTTCCATATAGAACCTCTGTATGTCGGTATCGGCCTGGTGATCCTGAGCGGCGCAGTGATCTTTGGCGGCATCCGTTCCGTCGCCCGCGTAGCTGAGTTGATCGTCCCCTTGATGGCGGCCGCTTACCTGCTGCTGGCGTTCTGGGTGATTGGTCATAACATTGAGCATATGCCGGCTATCCTGTCACTGGTGGTCAAAAGCGCTTTCGGGCTACAGGAAGCGGCAGCAGGTGCCGTCGGTTACGGTATTTCGCAGGCAATGACTCAGGGCGTTCAGCGCGGCCTGTTTTCCAACGAGGCCGGCATGGGTTCTGCCCCCAATGCGGCGGCTTCCGCTTCCCCCTATCCTCCGCACCCTGCTTCTCAGGGCTATGTACAAATGCTCGGGGTATTTATTGATACCATCGTGATTTGCAGCGCGACCGCCGCAATCATTCTGTCCTCTGGTGTATTGGACCAGCCGGTAGCCAACATCAGTGGTATCGACATGACACAGCGGGCACTCTCCGCCGCCGTCGGCAGTTGGGGCTCGCCGTTTGTGGCCATCGCCATTTTCTTTTTCGCCTTTACCTCTATTATTGCCAACTATGCCTATGCCGAGAGCAATCTGGTTTTTCTGGAACGCAATCACCCGGCGGGTCTGCTGATTTTCCGTTGCGCCGCGCTAGGCATGGTGATGTTTGGCGCGCAGGCAGAACTGCCTGTGGTATGGAAAATGGCAGATACCTCAATGGCGTTGATGGCCATTACCAACCTGACAGCAATCTTGCTGCTGTCACGGGTAGCGCTGAAGCTGGCGAATGATTACCACCGTCAGCGAACGCTGGGGCAATTGCCCACGTTCGACGCCAATCGCTTCCCCGAACTGAAATCCCAGCTTGAACCGGGCGTGTGGGACAAGCATTAATTTTTTGCGGGCGCGTCTGGCACGCGCCCTGCCTATCACACCCATTGCCCTTTTTTCCGCGCTTTTTGCTACAGTACTCGTTCTTGGATAAACAGGATCTGGCCATGCTCGTTATTATTTCACCTGCAAAAACTCTTGATTACGAAAGCCCGCTGGCGACAGAACGCTTCACACAGCCGGAGCTGCTGGATAAATCTAAGCAGTTGATCAAAATCTGCCGTGACCTCACGCCGGTACAAATTTCTACGTTGATGGGCATCAGCGACAAACTGGCCGGGCTGAACGCCGCTCGCTTTGGTGACTGGCAGCCAAAATTTACCCCCGACAATGCCCGCCAGGCACTGCTGGCTTTTAAAGGCGATGTCTATACTGGCTTGCACGCACAAGACTTTAGCGAAGACGACTTTGATTTTGCCCAACAGCATCTGCGCATGCTGTCCGGGCTGTACGGCGTGCTGCGTCCGCTCGACCTGATGATGCCTTACCGTCTGGAGATGGGCATCAAACTGGAAAACGCCAAGGGCAAGGATCTGTACAGTTTCTGGGGCGAGCAAATTACTAAAAAGCTCAACGAGGCATTGGAACAACAGGGGGACGACGTGGTAGTCAACCTGGCGTCAGACGAATACTTCAAATCCGTGAAACCAGCCAAACTGCACGGCACACTGATTAAACCGGTGTTCCTCGACGAGAAGAACGGCAAATACAAAGTGATCAGCTTCTATGCCAAGAAGGCGCGTGGGTTGATGAGCCGCTATATCATCAAAAACCGCCTGACCCAGCGCGAACAGCTACTTGGCTTCAACCTCGAAGGCTACGCCTTTGATGAAGCCGGCTCCAAGGGCAACGAACTGGTGTTCAAACGCCCAGAGCAGTAATAAACCTCGCCCACAAAAAAGCCGTCGTAATGACGGCTTTTTGATTTTATGAGCTCATCAGAATCAGGCTGGTAAGGCCATCAGGAACTTACGCAGTTCGCTGAACCCAGCTGGCAGGTTATGAGACAGCAACGGCAAATCGGCACGCAGTGCCAATGCTTTTGGCAATGGCAGTTCCTGACCCAGAATCTCCTCTACGCTCTCTTTAAACTTGGCTGGGTGCGCGGTCCCCAGGAACAGACCAAACTCACCGTCCTGCAACTGGTCGCGCAATGCGCGGTACGCAATTGCCGCATGAGGTTCGGAGAGATAGCCCAATTGCGCCAGCTCACGCATGCTGTCCTTGGTGGTCTCGTCACTGACCGTTGCGTGACCCAGCTCTTTCAGTTGCCAGATCTTACGACGGAACAGTTCTTCTACCCGCGGCCAGTTGTTCGGCTGGCTAACATCCATCGCATTCGACAGCGTCGCCACGGTGGCGTGCGGCTGCCACTGCCCGTGAGTCAGGAAACGCGGCACAGTATCATTGGCATTGGTCGCTGCGATAAAACGCTTCACCGGCAGGCCCAACGATTTTGCCAGCAAACCGGCAGTCAAATCACCGAAGTTGCCGCTAGGCACCGAGACAACCAACTGATTGCGTGCTTCTTGCGGCAGTTGCGCTACCGCTTCGAAGTAATAACAAATCTGCGCCAGCAGCCGGCTGATATTAATAGAGTTAGCCGAGTTCAAATGCAGAGCGTCTTTCAATTCCTGATCGTCAAATGCCTGCTTCACCAGTGCCTGGCAAGCATCGAAGTCGCCGTCGATCGCCACGGTATGGATGTTGCCACCCAGGGTACAGAACAACTTTTCCTGCAGCGGGCTGATTTTGCCCTGCGGATACAGAATCACTACGCGCACATTCTTCAGGCCATAGAACGCATGCGCTACCGCGGCCCCCGTATCGCCAGACGTCGCGGTCAAAATAGTCACAGGCTGATCGCCCGCGACTTCCGCCAACATTTGCGCCATAAAGCGGCCGCCGAAGTCTTTGAACGCCAGCGTTGGGCCATGGAACAGTTCCAGACAGGCAATGTCATCTTCGACTTGCGCGACCGGCGCTGGGAACTCAAAGGCCGCCGCCACACGCTTATGCAATGCTTCTTCAGAAACTTCATCACCAATAAACGCCGACAGAATACGGCTGCTGCGCGTGACAAAATCCTGTTCCAGCAACTGGTCGATTTCCGTCAGCTCAAATTCCGGCAGCTCCAGCGGGAAAAACAGCCCTTGCTGTTTACCCAGGCCCTGTTTGATCGCCTGTGCGAAGCTGACCTGCTCGTTGTGATCCTTAAGGTTGTACAGTTTCATGCGTTATCCCAGTAGTCGTGCGCCTGCGGTATCCAGACGGCAAATATGAACAAAACCTTCGTCGTTTTGCAGATAGTGATGAGTCAGCCAGTCGGCCATGCGTTGCGCGGTCGCGCGGTCGTTGCAAACGGCAAACAGCGTCGGGCCTGAGCCGGAAATACCGCAGGCCAACGCGCCGATATCCTGCGCAGCCTTGCGCGCCTCGGCAAAGCCCGGCAACAGGCGGGTGCGATACGGTTCGGCAATCACATCCTGCATCAGCTTGGCGGCCAGCTGCGGTTGTTGGGTGTGGCAGGCATGGATAAAGCCCGCCAGATAACGGCCGTGGCTGATACAGTCCTGACGACGATACTGCGCGGGCAAGATCGCACGCGCTTCGGCGGTGGATACCTTGATGCCTGGATAGGCCATCACCCACAGCCAGTCTTTAAAGCATGGCACTTCCTGGCTGATGAAGCCTTCTTCTTCCAGCATCAACTGCAGGCCGCCAAGGTAGCAAGGCGCCACATTATCGTAATGCACGCTGCCGGAGATACGGCCTTCCAGCTCGCCCATCAGGCCCAGCAGGGTCATTTTATCCAATGGGCGGTTGCAGAATTCGTTCATCGCCATCAATCCTGCAACCACTGAGCAGGCACTTGAGCCCAACCCGGAACCTATCGGCATATTCTTCTCAAGCCGCATCGCCACCGGGATCTGTTGACCCATCTCCTGGCAGAAACGCTCCCAGCATTGGTAAACGATATTCTCTTTCGGGTCGTCCGGCAGCTTGCTGACGAAACGGCCGGCATTCTGCAAACTGAACGTTTCGGCGGCCTCTACGCTGACGCAATCGCCCAGCAAAGTCCCGTCGATCGGGGATACCGCGGCGCCCAGGACGTCGAAACCGACGCTTACGTTGCCAATTGAGGCCGGCGCATACACCTTAACCATATTAAACTCCCAACTTCCATGACAGTGTGCGCAGCAAGTCAGCAAAGACACCCGCTGCGGTCACATCGTTACCGGCGCCATAGCCACGCAGCACCAACGGCAACGGCTGATAGTAACGGCTGTAGAAAGCCAAGGCGTTCTCGCCGTTCTTCACTTTATACAACGGATCGTTGCCGTCTACCGCATCTATACGTACCTGACAGCGGCCATTTTCGATCACGCCGACATAGCGCAATACCTTGCCCTGTTCGGTAGCATTGGCCACGTTGCGGGCGTACTCGTTATCCAGCTCCGGCAGGCGCGCCATAAAAGCATCTACATCGCCAGCAGCGTCAAAGGACGGCGGCAACACCGACTCCACGTCGATATCCGCCAACTCCAGTTTGTAGCCCGCTTCGCGCGCCAGGATCAACAACTTGCGCGCGACATCCATACCGGACAGATCATCCCGCGGATCCGGTTCGGTGTACCCTTTTTCCTTAGCCTGTTGAGTCGCCGCCGACAACGACATCCCTTCATCCAACTTACCAAAAATAAAGGACAGCGAACCGGAGAGAATACCGGAGAAACGCGTCAGCTCGTCACCCGCGTTCAACAGGTTCTGCAAGTTCTCGATCACCGGCAGGCCCGCACCGACGTTGGTATCGTACAGGAACTTGCGGCGCGAACCGGCTGCGGCGGTGCGCAATTGTTGGTAGTAGTTCATCGACGAGGTATTGGCCTTTTTGTTCGGCGTCACTACGTGGAAACCGTCGGCGAGGAAATCCGCATATTGATCGGCAACCGCCTGGCTGGAGGTACAGTCAACAATCACCGGGTTCAGCAGGTGATACTCCTTCACCAGACGAATCAAACGGCCAAGATTGAACGGCTCCTGTGCACCGGCCAGCTCGTCGCGCCAGCTTTCCAAAGCGATGCCGTGTACGTTGGTTAACATGGCGCGGGAATTGGCGATCCCGCACACGCGCAGATCGATATGCTTTTGTTTTAACCACGGCTGCTGGCGGTAAATCTGCTCGATCAATGCGCCACCCACGCCACCGACACCGATGACAAAGACCTCAATCACCTGATCGGTGTTGAACAACATCTGGTGGCAGACACGAACACCGGTCGTCGCGGAATCATTGCTCACCACAACCGAAATAGAACGTTCTGAAGACCCTTGGGCAATAGCGACAATGTTAATATTGGCGCGCGCCAGTGCCGAGAAGAAACTGGCCGAAATCCCCCGGAGAGTACGCATGCCATCGCCGACTACCGAAATAATCGCCAGTTTCTCCATGACGTCCAGCGGCTCCAGCAGCCCATCTTTCAGTTCAAGATAGAACTCGTCTTCCAGTGCACGACGCGCACGCTGCAGTTCATTTTGCGGCACACAGAAGCTGATGCTGTATTCGGAAGAGGACTGGGTAATCAGCACCACCGAAATACCTGCACGCGACATCACGGCGAACACCCGCGCAGCCATGCCGACCATGCCCTTCATCCCTGGCCCGGAAACGTTGATCATCGCCATGTTGTTCAGATTGGTGATGCCTTTAACCGGGGTATCGGTATCCAGATTTTCACCGCCGATTAACGTGCCTGGTGCTTGCGGGTTGGCGGTATTTTTAATCAGACAAGGGATTTGGAACTGGGCAATCGGGGCGATAGTGCGGGGGTGAAGTACGCTGGCGCCGAAGTAGGAAAGCTCCATCGCTTCCTGATACGACATCGACTTCAACAACCTGGCGTCCGGCACGGTGCGTGGATCGCAGGTGTAGACACCATCGACGTCAGTCCAGATCTCACAACAGTCGGCACGCAGACAAGCAGCCAGCACCGCAGCAGAGTAATCAGAACCGTTACGGCCAAGCACCACCAGTTCACCTTTATCATTACCGGCGGTGAAACCGGCCATCAGCACAATGTGATCCGCAGGAATCGCCGACGCCGCGATGCGCAGTGTGGATTCGGCGATGTCCACCGTAGATTCCAGATAGTGCCCCTGGGCCAGCAATTTCTCTACCGGGTTGATCACCGTGACCGGGAAACCTTTGGCACGAAAAACGCCTTCCATGATAGCGATGGAGAGCTTCTCACCGCGGCAGATGATAGCCGCATTCACGCTGTCCGGACATTGTCCGAGCAGTGCAACGCCGTGCAGTACCTGCTTGAGTTGAGCGAACTCATGATCGACCAAGGTCTTGAGACGATCATATTCAAAGCCAGGTAATGCCTGTGTCAAACCGCTCAGCAAGTCAGCGAAAATGCGTTCTGCATCGCTCATATTTGGCAGAATGTCTTGCCCAGCTACCGTTTTGTCAATCATCGCCACCAAGTGGTTGGTGATTTTAGCCGGAGCGGACAATACCGTGGCCACCTGTCCCTGACGTGCGTTACTTTCCATGATGTCGGCGACGCGCAGAAAACGTTCTGCATTCGCTACCGAGGTTCCGCCAAATTTCAGCACTCGCATTTCTTATCTCTCCCGAATTTAAGCCGAAAAAAAAGCCCGCACTGGTTAGGTGCGGGCTTTTTTCTTTTGTTTCCTGTACGCGTCAGCCCGCCCCGTTACCTGTGGTATCGGTGGTGGTAATAATTGTTGTGTTCAGGCTGATGTTTCGCATTTTTTCTGTCTGTCTCATTAAATACTCTGTCCCCTCTATTGGTTAAAGCAATCGCTATCCCAAGTCAAATTATTTCTTATTTTTGCTTATTTATTCCCCAAAGGGGCCATTGAGCAATGAGAGAGCTGAAAAGCCAAATGACAGAATAAAAACACAGACAGCAAGCAATTTTGCAGTGGATCACACTGCATAATAAGCCATGTTTGTGGGTATCACTTTGTCAGTTTTTTTTCGATGTCGTGCAACAACGTATGCAGCATCGCCGTGTCCCGCTGCTGCAAAGCACCGAGCCGTTGATGCAGCCAGTCTCGCAATTTTTGGTCATCACTGACCCCTAATGCGCCAAGTAAACCTTCGGCACGCTGACGCAGCGCCTTAAGTTGGCCTTCGTTAGCCACCGGCTCCTGCGGTGCACTAACGTCCATCAGCGCTGACAGTTGGTAGCAATACACCATCACCGCCTGGCCAAGATTCAAGGAGGGGTAATCCGCCTTCATTGGCACACCGGTGAGCAGATCGGCCAATTCCAATTCTTCGTTGGTCAAACCGGAATCTTCACGACCAAACACCAGCGCAGCCTGGCCTACCCACTCACGGCGTTCGTCCAACTGACCCAGTAACTGCTGGGGCGTACAGTAATAGTGGAAGCGTGCGCGGCTGCGAGCGGTGGTCGCTACCGTGAAATCAACATCCGCCAGTGCCTGCTCGAGCGTTGAAAAAGTTTGCACGCCGTCAAGGATATCCCCTGCCCCATGGGCGACCCAGCGCGCCGCCGGCTGCAAGTGCGCGTCGCTATCGACAATACGTAACGAAGTAAAGCCCATGGTTTTCATCGCCCGCGCCGCAGCGCCGACGTTTTCCGGCCGTGCCGGAGCCACTAAAACAATATGAAGCTGCATCAATACTCCACAGAATGAGGGATTGCGAGTTTTTGACTGTTCAGGATAGTCTGATTATATTTACAAGCGTGCAACAATAATCCCGACAGCCACGATAGATAGGGTTAAATGCGTTATTGGCCTGATAAAGAGAGCGTAATACATATTATTGCTGCTTATGATTTACTACCATTATAAATCAAAGTGTTAAAAGCCCCCCTTTATCAATAAGCCGATAATTCTACCCCATTAGGCGCGACAATGCTGAATCGTACACAGAATTTATGCTTCTGTGACTTAAACTGGCATTTCTGTAAGTGTTTTTCACAAAACTGTTAACGTGCTACAATTGAATTTGATATATGTCAACAAAGCTTAGTTTTGTTGGGTGATGAATTCGGTACGCACTGTTATATTGCTGTTAATAGGGTTAGGATATGCGCCGTTTTGGCACCTTTGGGGTTGTAGGGAATAGCACCCCCACCAAGCTAGCGATCTTGTTGACATGAGATGGAAAGTGCATCAAGAACGAGTTTACGTACTGTAGTCATTTGTTAAGAGGGAACGTGAGCGCTAATCTCTGCCCTCCGCCAAGAAAACAAAGACTTCTGTACTTCCTATTTTCTATTTTGTTGGCAATTTTAGGTAGCAAATATGCAGACCCCGCACATTCTGATTGTCGAAGACGAGTTAGTCACTCGTAACACCCTGAAGAGCATTTTCGAGGCGGAAGGCTACGTTGTTCATGAAGCCAATGATGGTGCAGAAATGCACAACATCCTGTCTGAAAATGATATCAATCTGGTTATCATGGACATCAATCTGCCAGGCAAAAACGGCCTGCTGCTGGCGCGCGAACTGCGTGAACAGGCTAGCGTCGCGCTGATGTTCCTGACCGGTCGTGATAACGAAGTTGATAAGATCCTCGGATTGGAAATCGGCGCTGATGACTATATCACCAAGCCGTTCAACCCGCGTGAACTGACCATTCGCGCACGCAACCTGCTGTCTCGTACCATGAACCTGGGCAGCGTCGGCGAAGAACGCCGCCTGGTTGAAAGCTATAAATTCAACGGTTGGGAGCTGGACATCAATAGCCGCTCACTGATCAGCCCAGCTGGCGAACAGTACAAACTGCCGCGCAGTGAATTCCGCGCCATGCTGCACTTCTGCGAAAACCCGGGCAAGATCCAATCCCGTGGCGAACTGCTGAAGAAAATGACCGGCCGTGAGCTGAAGCCGCATGACCGTACCGTGGACGTGACCATCCGTCGCATCCGCAAGCACTTCGAATCAACGCCTGACACACCAGAAATTATCGCCACCATTCACGGTGAAGGTTACCGTTTCTGCGGCGATCTGGAAGAGTAAGTCTCCCGCGTTAAATAGTTGGGGTTCCCTCGAACCCCAAATCTTATTTTGCCTCACCCCAAGGGATGATCGGCACCGCACTCAACGCGTTCTTCGGTGAACCATCCACCACTCGGTCTGAATAGCTCAGATAAATCAACGCATTGCGTGTCGCATCGTAGAAACGCACGACCTGCAGCTTCTTAAACACCAAGGATGTTCGTTTCTGGAACACGACGGTACCTTCCGCCTTGCCATTCTTAATTTTATCGTTCAGCTCAATGGGCCCAACCTGCTGGCAAGAAATGGCCGCATCCGCAGTGTCTTCCGCTAATCCCAGCCCGCCTTTAATGCCACCGGTTTTTGCCCGGCTGATATAACAAGTTACATTTTTGACATCAGGATCGTCGAACGCTTCCACGACAATTTTGTGGTCTGGACCAAAGAGTTTGAATACCGTGTCGACTGACCCAACCTGTTCAGCCTGCGCCGTATTTACTGTTGCGCAAACTAAACCAAACAAAAATATCCATCCTTTTTTCATTCACTTAACTCCAATAGCCAGAACCTAAAGAAATAGGCGCTGGCAATCAATATTGTTTATGTTTTAGGTCACAGAATAGGTTTTCTTCTGGTCCGCACCGATCTTTTTAGCACAGAGCGTGAAAAAAATCTTTGGGAGTCTCGGAGGAAAAAAATTGCTATTATGCGGCGTCGTTATTTCTTTTCGCCCGTTTAAGGTGTGCCCCTATCCAACTCTTGCGCAACCCGCAGCAAGAGGTAAAGAGTGCTACGCAAAATGGCTCATGGATTGGTCTGATAGCGCAAAGCACCAGCGTAATGAATAAACAGTTCGGGTCCTTACCCTAAAGCTCTACGAGGAAGATCTATGGATCAAGCCGGTATCATTCGTGATCTGCTTAGCTGGCTGGAAAGCCATCTGGACCAACCCTTGTCGCTAGACAACGTGGCGGCTAAAGCGGGTTACTCCAAGTGGCATTTACAACGGATGTTCAAAGATATTACCGGTAACGCCATCGGCGCTTATATCCGGGCAAGGAGATTATCCAAAGCTGCGGTGGCGCTGCGTTTAACCAGCCGACCTATTCTGGATATCGCCTTACAGTATCGCTTCGACTCGCAGCAGACATTCACACGCGCATTTAAAAAACAGTTTGCGCAAACGCCAGCGCTATATCGCCGTGCAGAAGACTGGAGCGCATTCGGCATTTGCCCGCCAATTCGCCTGGGTGCCTTTACCCTGCCGCAGCCTGAGTTTATCTCTCTGCCGGAACAGCATCTGATTGGCCTGACGCAAAGCTATTCCTGCACACTTGAGCAAATATCCAACTTCCGTACCGAGCTGCGTTCCCAGTTCTGGCGCCAATATCTGGGCGAAGCAGACACGCTGCCACCGGTGTTGTACGGGTTGCATCATTCGCGCCCAAGCCAGGAAAAGGATGACGAGCAGGAAGTGCTGTACACCACAGCGCTGGAGCCTGATCACGTGCCGGCAAAAATACAGGCAGGCCAGCCGCTCGTACTGCAAGGCGGCGAATATGCCATGTTCAGCTACGAAGGCCCGGCTTCAGGCCTACAAGACTTTATTCTGACCCTGTATGGCACCTGCCTGCCAGCACTCAAACTCACGCGCCGTAAAGGGCACGACATTGAGCGCTTTTATCCAAAAGGTGACCGTAGGCCACCTCAACCGCCAACCGAGATCAACTGCGACTACTTGATCCCGATCCGTCGTTAGCGTTGCAGTTCGTCCAACGCGGGCATGTCCAAATGCGTGACATCGCCCGCGGTTTCAACGATCCAGCCAGAAGCCAGCCATGGGCTCTGCTGATAGTCGACACGCGACAGCGAACAGTTACGCAGGCGCAGGCGGCGTTCAGCATAAGCCGGCAATCCGAGTACGGTGCTGATCAAACACCCCAAAGCGATACCGTGGCTGACGATCAGCGGTTTGCTGCCCTCAGGCAACATCAGGCAGCTTTCCAATGCCGCACGCATACGTTCGCCCAACTCACTCATGGATTCGCCTTGAGGGATGCGCCCGTCCGCAGTACCATCGACCATCTGCTTGCGCCACTGTTCTTCCTGCGGCGTCAGGCTGTCGATCAAGCGCTCTTCCAGCACCCCCATATGCAACTCACGCAAACGTGGATCGTTAATCACCTCGCAGCCGCAAGCCTCTGCGATGATTTGTGCAGTGCGTCGGGTGCGCCCGAGATCGCTGGTAATCACATGCGTAATGCCTTGTTTGCTGACACGCTGGGCAACCAGACGAGCCTGATGTTCACCGTTGGCGGTTAACGGGCTGTCGGACTGGCCTTGGATACGGCGAGCCGCATTCCATTCCGTTTCGCCGTGGCGAACGAGGTATACCTGTAACATTTTGCTTTTCCGTTATACTGCGTGAAACCTGAGTTTATCTTCGTCAGAAACCGCTTTCGCACATGCCTGACGTTTGAATAGGCTCTTAGCTTAAGGATGCCAAACCCGTTATGTATCATGTTGTCGCTGCCACTACCAACCCGGCAAAGATCAAGGCTATTCAGTTGGCTTTTGATGACACCTTTGGCGCAGGCCAATGCCGTATTGAATCAGTCGACGTCGCCAGCGGCGTCTCACTGCAACCCATAGGTAATCTCGAAACCCGCACCGGGGCACGCCAGCGTGTAATGGAAGCGCGGCAAGTACGCCCAGAAGCCGACTTTTGGGTCGGCGTGGAAGCAGGTATCGAAGAGAATATGACTTTCGCCTGGATGACGGTCGAAAACCCACACACCCGCGGCGAATCGCGCTCAGCCAGCCTGATGTTACCAGAGACAATTTTACAGGGAATTCGCGCTGGTCGCGAATTGGGGAGCGAGATGGCGGCCATCACCGGCAATGCTGAAGTGAAACGCCAGGGCGGCGCTATCGGCATCTTTACCGATGGGCGGTTAAGCCGCACCAGCGTTTACCATCAGGCGCTGTTGCTGGCGTTGGTGCCCTTCCACAATTCAATCTACCAAAACCACAATAACGCGCCGCAGAAGTAGCCCTGTTGGGCGTTACGCTACTGCGTATCGCCCAACAGCTGCTGTTCCAGCCATTGCTTCAGCGCCGGTGTCGCCGCCTTCAGGCTGTTCGAACCCCGGGTGATAGTGGCAATGCCTGCCCCCAGTTCATTTTTCAGCTCACGCTGGCTCATCTCACCGCGCATCAGTTCCTGGATGATCCGTACCCGCGTGCCTAACGCCGTGCGTTCATCTGGCGTCAGCAGCAGTTGCATCAGAGGCTGATGCAGTTCTTGTGCAAACGCGTTTTGCAGCAGCGCAACAAAGCGCAGCCAATCCTCATTACCTTGTTCTGAAAGAGCCGGGTCGTTAAGTGATAATTGCGTCATGGCAAGCCACCATACTATTTAACTAGTACAGCAGCATACCATAGCGCCGTCAAAATCAATAACGCCTCTGCCACTCCGCATCGGTCAGCACTTTGGCTGGTCGGTGCATGAGATAGCGATAAAATGCATCGTAAGCCAACACGTTCTTCACGTAAGAACGGGTTTCCGAGAACGGGATGCTTTCGACAAACGCCACCGCATCGACTCGCCCTTCACTGTTGCCCAACCAGGTGTTTACGCGGGATGGGCCAGCGTTATAAGCCGCCGACGACAGAATACGGTTTCGCCCAAACTGCTGGTAAACGTACTCCAGATAACTGGTGCCGATGGTAATGTTGACCCGCGGGTCAAGTAATTGGCTTGGGCTTGAGTAACCCGGAATATTGTACATTTCAACGGTATGCTGCGCGGTTCGCGGCATAACCTGCATCAGGCCGCTCGCCCCCACCGGGGATTGCGCTTTTGGGTTCCAGGCGCTCTCTTGGCGGGCAATCGCCATGGCATAGCTCGGCGTTATCCCCTTGTCGTCGGTCGCAGCACGGAACTCTTGCGGCCAGGCCACCGGGAAACGCTCTTCCAGGTGATCCCACAACTTACCGACGATGGTCGCCTGCACGCTAAGATCGGCCCATTTCTGCTCGAAAGCATAACGCGCCAGCGCTTCCTGTTCTGGACGACTGCGACTGGCCACAAAGGAAGTCCACTCGCTGCGCGCCAGATTGTCCATATTCCAATACATCAACTCACGCACACGGGCAATTTCCGGCCCGTCCACCAGCGACGCGCGAGGTTTCGCCGCCACAGCGACCATAACCGGGTAAGTCGTATTCAGCTTTTGCGCCGCTACCATGGGATAAAAGCCGCGTTCAGTCATCAGGCGACGCAGGATCTCTTCACCTTCACTGCGTTTGCCCTCGTCCAGCAAAATACTCGCACGCCAATAGCGCCATTCATCTTTATTACGTGACTCTTCTGGCAGGCGAGCCAACCAGGTCGTTACGCCTTGGCGATCGCCATTACCCAGCGCCATGCGCACACGGCGTTCCAGTAGCGTGGGGGATTGGCTGCGCAGGATCACCTTATCGCGCCATTGTGTTTGTTCAAAGGTAGCGTCACTGCCCATCAGACGCCACGCCACCGCTTCTTCCAACCCCAGTCGTTCGCTGTCACTCATTTTTTGCAGGCGAGCGAGCGTTGGGATCATCGCGCGGGCGTTTTCGACATCCTGACGCGCCAGACGTTCGAAAGCGATGCTGGTCGCCGCCCGGGTAAAGTCAGTCGGCCCCACGCTGCGAGCAAAGGACTCCACCGTCGTCGGATCATTTTGCAGCCGTACCAGTGCGTCGCCCATTGTCTGATAATCTGAGGGTAACTGGCGGTAAAGGCTGTTCACCAATCCGCTGTTCCCTTCTTTCAGTGCCAGCTTCATACGCTCCAGGATAAGCGACGGCGTTTGCTTACCCGCCCCCTGCCAAACGCTGAACAGCTTGTCACAGGCGCCCGGCAACGATTTGCCGCTCATCCAAACGTCGCTTGCACCACTCCAGGCCGCCTGCTGATCGCCCGTGGCCCATTTGGCGTAGTAATAATTACAACGCGCAGCAATAGGTTTCGGCGCCTGTGGACTGAAAGCCAACAGACTGCGCCAGTCTTCACGCCGTGCCAGCTCATTAACAAAGCGCGGAGCTAACGATTTGGCAGGCGGCAGTGTCGGGTGCTGCTTAATAAAGTCATTCACCTCAGAGAACCCCGCCTGGCTGAGATCTTGCGTCAGCTCGCGGTACTCCAGGTAAGGGTAAAGTGGATAATCGCGCAACGTCGGTATCAGTTGTGCCACGACACCCATTTGATTACTGTCCCACGCCTGCTTAATCTGCAGGTAACGTTGACGCTGGGCATCCAGGGAATCCGCCAATGTCGCGCCCGAAAATGCCGTCAGACACAGGCCCACAGCCCAAAACCGCCACTTGTCTACCTTGACCATACTGACTCTTTCCTCGCTAATGCTTATGTGTTGCCAGAGACGACGCCCCCCGTTGCCGCGCTACGCCAGCAGTCAACGGACGGGGAAATCGGCTCTCCGAGTGTTTCACGTCCTGTCGTGGAAAATCACCGTCATCACGCCAGAACAAAAGGGTGCGCTAAGCGACCGGCTCAGCCATCTATCATAGACAGCACGATTGCTTATCCATTCACTACTGTAGAAGAAGTTTATCGTCACGATGGGCTATAGGTAAAAAAGGTTTACCGTCGCTGACAAATAAAATAAAGCTGGCGGCAATTTCTGCCGTATTAATCATTTTGGCCAGGTGTTATCACTGAAAAATGACGCGCTCAGCCATTATTAATGACGACGTCGATAATAAGATGAAGTCATTTGAAATTATTAGCCACCATAGAATTCCACTGTCGGAACAACGAAAGAACGATGTTGCGCAAACCGCTGAATCCCTGACCTGCTGCACCAACTTTGCTGAAAACGCCTGGCAAACTCGGGTGCACGTTTTTATACTGTTAAAAAAAGATAAGATAATTCCGAGAAAACGGCACATAAAGCGCGCAACCGAGATATCTTATAATACAATCCGCGCCAATTATGGGTTAGATAGTGTTCATCAGGCAGTGCGATTGACAGTTTTCAGTAAGATAATTATCCCTTCAACCGGGTCAGGCTTCTCATTGTTACGTTGCCGCAACAGTGCGCGGACGTGGGCAGGAATGGCAGATGAAGATGGCGAATAATGCCGCGTTATTGGCAACCTGCGCAAAAAACTCATTTATGAGTTTCATTTGCGCACGTCTAAATTATGGTCGCTTATTGTCGCTGCTTCTTGCCACACTGCTGGTCTTTCCCAGTTTAGCCAGCCCCGAGACGGCCGATCCCTATAAAAATCGCACCCATGCTGTTACCACCGTGGTCGTTGGCATTATCAGCTACGCACGCTGGAACAGTGAACCCAACCCGATACGGTTATGCGTGACGGCGCCAACCCAGTATGACAAGGGCCTGTTCGATCCCATTCTACTGAGCGCCCCTCGGCCAATCAAAACTGAGCGTATTCCCTTCGATAGTCCACTGCTGAGCACCGGCTGTGATGTGATCTATCTGGGTAATGTCAGCGCCAGCCAAAAACAGAACTTTATGCAACGCATTAGCGGACGTTCCATTCTCAGCATCAGTGAGAACGACGGTGAATGTTCTGCCGGCAGCGCGTTTTGCCTGCAGATCGAAGGTGACACCGCCAGCTTTAAAGTGAACCTTGACGCACTGGCACGCAGCGGCGTACGTGTTCACCCTAACGTGCTTCAACTGGCACGCAAACAGGCGCCTCCGTTATGAAGTGGTTGCGCAAGAACAGATCGGGTCAATCACGACCTACGCTGGGCGGGGTGTTGCAACGCGTACATCTTGCACTGGCGTTGATTGCTGTCGGCACCGCCGGGATTTTCCTGACGTTGGTCGCGCTGTTTGCGCTACGTGCCTATGCCAACCACAACTTGCACCTGATCGCGCGCTCCATCAGCTATACCGTCGAAGCTGCTGTCGTGTTTGAAGACCGCACCGCCGCACGCGAAGCGCTGGTGCTGATCGCCTCCAATGAGGAAGTGTCAGAAGCAAAAATCCTGAACAATAACGGCAAGGTGCTCGCCAGTTGGCGTCATCCTAAAGACGGTCCTTTACACGGTATGGAGCAAGTCGTCGCTCACTGGGCGCTACCGGAACCGGTGATCCTGCCGATTACACATGAAGGCAAAGTGGTCGGTAAAGTGTGGCTTAGCGGGCATGGGGGTAGCCTACTGCGCTTCCTGCTGCGCGGTATGGTGGGGATGCTCGCCTGTCTGGTGCTCAGTACGCTGTGCTCATTGGTTCTTTCCCGCCGCATGTTGCTAGGGATTGTCAGCTCATTGGACGATATTGCTAACGTGGCACATGCGGTGCGACGCGATCGTACATTTGGTCTGCGGGTGCCTTCTGCCCCCATTGCCGAACTGCATGAGTTGAGCAGTGACTTTAACGGCCTGCTCGACGAGCTGGAAGCCTGGCAAGCGCATCTGAAACAGGAAAATGACTCACTGACGCACCGGGCGACCCATGACAGCCTTACCGGTTTGCCAAACCGCGCGTTCTTTGAAGGCCGACTGAGCCGTGCGTTAGGAGACATTAAGCCAAAAGAAAAACTGGCGGTGCTGTTTATAGACGGCGACCGCTTCAAGGAAGTTAACGACAGCTACGGGCACGCCGCCGGCGACGTAGTACTGACCACCATTGCCGGGCGTATTCGCGCGCAACTGCGTGAAAGCGATCTGGTGGCACGTTTAGGAGGTGATGAGTTCGCCGTATTGTTGGCGCCGGTCCACACTACGGAAGATGTGCTGCAAATTGCCGATAACATTATCGACTGCATGACCCAACCGGTAATTTTGCCGAACAACGAGACGGTGATTTCCTCTCTGAGTATCGGTATTGCGCTTTACCCTGAACATGCGGTAACGCCTCAGGGGCTCTTGCACGAAGCTGACGATGCCATGTACCAGGCAAAACATCGTTATAACGGAGGCTGGCGGCTAGCAATACAGAAATAAAGCCCCGGCGATACCCAACATCATTGGCGTTGCATCAAGGCGGCCAGAACGTCAGACCCAAAGCACTGACTGAAGTCAGTGACTGGGGCGAGCGCTCGCAGCCAACACAGATGCAGCATCAAGAATGACGGGTATATAAAATAAAACTAGGGATTTGATTATGATACAGCAAACACTAAAACGCCGTTTTTCACTGCTGACGATGATGTTTATCGCCTTGTTAGCCCTTGCCGGCTGCCAGAGCAAACCGCAGGGCTTAACCCCTGAGCAAATTGCGCTGTTGCAGTCACAGGGATTCAAACTGACGGATAACGGCTGGGAATTTGGACTGTCCGACAAAGTACTGTTTGGTAATAACGTCGGCAAGCTGAACCCGGAAAGCACCGAAACGGTACAAAAAATGGGTCGCGCACTGATGAGCGTTGGCATCACCCAATTCCGTCTGGACGGGCATACCGACAATTACGGTGAAGACAGCTATAACGATCAGCTGTCGCTGCGCCGTGCCGATGCCGTCGCCGACTTGCTGGCCAGCGTAGGCATTCCTCGCGCCAATATTGAAACGCGGGGTATGGGCAAGCGCGATCCTGTAGCCGATAACCGCACTTCCAGCGGTCGTGCGGAAAACCGCCGCGTCGCGATCGTCGTCACGCCTTAAGCAACCAATATGCGCCTTCACGGGCGCATAAAGAGTTATACTTGGCGATCGCGGAGTGATGTCTGGGATCCGCTTTCGAAACGGGCTACACTCCGCAGCCAGACATCCTATCTACCCCAAATAATTGGCGTTGCATCGCGACGGCAACTAAATGCATCCCCGGAGCGTACGCGTAGTCCGTGACAGGGGTAAATGCAGGCAGCCAACTAAGATGCAGCACCAAGTATGACGGGTATAAAAACTGATATAGAGAGGCTAGAGCAACGTGGCTCAATACGTCTATACCATGCATCGCGTCGGCAAAGTGGTTCCGCCGAAGCGTCACATCTTGAAAAATATCTCTCTGAGCTTCTTCCCTGGCGCCAAAATTGGTGTGCTGGGTCTGAACGGCTCGGGTAAATCCACCCTGCTGCGCATCATGGCTGGCATCGATACCGATATCGAAGGTGAAGCTCGCCCGCAGCCAGGGATTAAAATCGGCTACCTGCCACAGGAACCGCAACTGAACCTGGAGCATACCGTCCGCGAGTCGGTCGAAGAGGCGCTGGCGGAAGTGGTTGGTGCTCTGAAACGCCTGGATGAGGTGTACGCGCTGTACGCTGAAGAAGGCGCTGACTTTGACAAGCTGGCCGCTGAACAGGGCCGCCTGGAAGAGATCATTCAGGCTCATGATGGCCACAATCTGAATACCCAGCTTGAGCGTGCCGCCGATGCGTTACGCCTGCCAGAATGGGACGCGAAAATCGCCAACCTTTCCGGTGGTGAGCGTCGACGCGTAGCGCTGTGCCGCCTGTTGCTGGAAAAACCGGACATGCTACTGCTCGACGAACCAACTAACCACCTGGATGCTGAATCCGTGGCTTGGCTGGAACGCTTCCTGCACGACTTCGAAGGTACCGTTGTGGCGATCACGCACGACCGTTACTTCCTCGACAACGTGGCCGGCTGGATCCTCGAGCTTGACCGTGGTGAAGGTATTCCATGGGAAGGTAACTACTCTTCCTGGTTGGAACAAAAAGACGCTCGCCTGGCACAGGAAGCCTCTTCTGAAGCCGCTCGTCGTAAATCCATTGAGAAAGAGCTGGAGTGGGTTCGTCAGGGCGCTAAGGGCCGTCAGTCTAAAGGCAAGGCCCGTTTGGCGCGCTTTGAAGAGCTGAACAGCACTGAATACCAAAAGCGTAACGAGACCAACGAACTGTTTATCCCACCTGGCGCACGCCTGGGGGATAAAGTCGTTGAAGTCAGCAACCTGCGTAAGTCTTACGGCGACCGCGTGCTGATTGACGATCTCACCTTCGCAGTACCTAAGGGCGCGATTGTCGGCATTATCGGCCCGAACGGCGCCGGTAAATCGACGTTGTTCCGCATGATGTCCGGTCAGGAACAGCCTGATTCCGGCAGCATCGTGTTGGGCGATACCGTTAAGCTGGCCTCGGTCGATCAGTTCCGCGACAGCATGGACAATGCCAAAACCGTCTGGGAAGAAGTCTCCGGCGGTCAGGACATCATGCGTATCGGCAACACTGAAATGCCAAGCCGTGCCTACGTCGGCCGCTTTAACTTCAAGGGCGTCGATCAGGGCAAACGCGTAGGCGAGCTGTCCGGTGGTGAGCGTGGCCGCTTGCACCTGGCCAAGCTGCTGCAGGTTGGCGGCAACGTGCTGCTGCTCGACGAACCGACCAACGACCTGGACATCGAAACCCTGCGCGCGTTGGAAAACGCCCTGCTGGAATTCCCAGGCTGCGCGATGGTTATCTCGCACGACCGTTGGTTCCTTGACCGTATCGCCACCCACATTCTGGATTACCAGGATGAAGGCAACGTCGAATTCTTCGAAGGCAACTTCACCGAATACGAAGAGTACAAGAAACGTACGCTGGGCGCTGAAGCGCTTGAGCCACATCGTATCAAGTACAAAAGAATCGCCAAGTAATCCGAAAGGCGCCGCATGCGGCGCCTTTTTTAATCCCGCGCCAGCTCGCGGGCGTAATCGTCAAATACCGGGTGTTGCAGCACAACGTCAATAAAACAGGCCAGCGCCGGCGAATTCAGCTTGCGGCTCGGATAGACCAAATACAGCTCATTACCTTCTGCCTGCCATTCCGGCAGCACTTCTACCAACTGCTTCTGCGCGACCACCTCACGGCTAAGAAATGCCGGCAAGAGGGTTATCCCGGCCCCGGCAATGGCACATTCACGCGCGTACAGCAGGTTATCGGTAATATGCCGCGTCGGCAGCTGCCAACGGAAATATTCATCCCCCCGGCGCAGGTTCCAGGCCGGCCAGGAACTGTGTGCAATACACCGATGCTGCTGCAACTGCTGCGGGTGAAGGATCGGTGAGTGCTGCGCCAAATAAGCCGATGAGGCCAGTAAATAACGTGGCGCATGGCCCAAACGGCGGCCAATCAGTGAAGAGTCCTGTGGCTTGCCGGTCCGCAGCGCTGCGTCATACCCTTCCTGCACCATATCTACCATCGCATCAGACACCGACACTTCCAGTGAGACATCTGGATATTGGCGTTGAAAATCCGCAGTCAGCCGCGGTAACAAGGTTGCGCCTAAGCCTGCGGGGGTCGATATACGTAACCGGCCGCTGGGATTATCACGCAACCGTTGCAGCGCCAGGTCTGCCCGTTCGGCGGCGGTGAGCATTTCCTGACAGTGTTCCAAATAACGCTCACCGGCAAAGGTCAGGTTGAGCTGACGGGTGGTGCGATTCAGTAACCGCAGGCCCAGCGTTTGTTCCAATTGGCTAATCCGCTGGCTGACGCTGGATTTTGGCAAAGCGGCGCGTTTGGCGGCGGCGGTAAAACTGCCGCACTCGGCCACCAGCGCAAACAGCGCCATGTCCTGTAACTGTTTAAACCGCATTGTTCACCTCAAACGAACACTTAGTTAGTTATTGTCCATCTTATCACTCCCCATCAAGAGGTCTACACTGTGGCTATTCATTCGAAAGGAGCACAGTCATGCCGATTAAAGCCATTGCCGTAGACCCAAAAAACCCCGCAGCCTTCATTGAGATCACCCCGGAAAAGCCCACTCCCGGTCAATACGATCTGTTGGTGGACGTTAAAGCGGTGTCGGTCAATCCGGTGGACACCAAGGTCCACGCTGGCCTGCAAAAAAGTGGCCTGCAACAGCCGCGCATCCTCGGCTGGGATGCCAGCGGTATCGTGGTTGACGTGGGCAGCAGCGTCAGCGGCTTCAAACCCGGCGACGAGGTCTGGTACGCCGGCGATATCACTCGTCCAGGCAGCAACAGCACCCTTCAGTTGATTGACTCTCGTATCACGGCCCACAAGCCGCGCAGCCTGAACTGGGCAGAGTCCGCCGCCATGCCGCTGACTGCCCTGACCGCCTGGGAGGCTTTGTTCGAACACCTGAAAATTCAGGACGCGGCAGCAGGGAAAACCCTGTTGATTATTGGCGGTGCCGGTGGCGTGGGTTCGCTGGCGATCCCCTTTGCCGCACAGCGCAGCCAGGTGAAGGTGATTGCAACCGCCTCACGCCCGGAATCAGCAGCCTGGTGCCTGGAGCGCGGCGCCGATCTGATCGTTGATTATCACGATCTGAAAGGCAACCTTGCACAGCAAGGCATTGAGAACGTGGATTATATTCTTTGCCTGAACGACACCGACGGTCACTGGAAAGCAATGTCTGACTTGATCGCGCCGATGGGCCACATCTGCACCATCGTAGAAAATGCGCAACCGCTGGACCAGAGCGCCCTGAAGTTGAAAAGTGCGGCACTGCACTGGGAATTAATGTTTACCCGCAGCATGTTCAACACGCCGGACATTGCCCAGCAAGGTGAGATCCTCAAGCACGTCGCGCAGCTGCTCGACGAAGGGAAGTTAAGCACCACCCTGAGTGAGACGCTGCATGGGTTGACGGTAGACAACCTGACCGCCGCGCATGAAAAACTGCGCGACGGCCATATGCAGGGCAAATTGGTGATTGTTTACTGATGAGGCAAAGCGCGTGGCGTTATGGCGTCACGCGCCTTTTCCGGCCGCACAAAAGCAATGCACACCGGTTGCGGCGCAGCTTTAGGATCGGCTTGGAACGGCAGGCTTTGCTGCACGTCAATGCGTATCTTGGGCCAACTGGCCAGAGCGCCATCGAAATCCGTTTGCTCACAGGACTCCCCCAAGTGACCAAACAGCACGGCCCCGTGCTGCGCAATCTGCGCATAACTGACATGGGCGTTATAAATGTTCGGCCGCTCATGATTGGACCAACGCGTAATCGTCTCCGGGCGCGAAGCGGCATACACCGTCATCCATTGTGATAAATAAGCGCCACCGACATAATTTAATTCCATTCCGTAATGTTGCAACCAACGCTGTTCAACTCCAGCACTGAACGCCTTGATCCCCACCATCTTTTGCCCGGCATTACGCACGTTGCCGACCATGATGGCGGCATAACCCAAATAAATCACCAGCGCTGCGCACATCATCCCCACGACAGCACTGCGCAACGAACGGTGAGGCGGTTGTTTTACACAACCCACCAACAACGCGGGAGCCAACACAAAGAAAGGTTGCAGCCACTCAGTCAATCGGCCCCCCACATTGAAGGAAAACCAGAAAGTAATAATGCCCAGCGGCAACAGATAGATGCCTAACAGCACCCGCATCGAAGGATCGTCAGGCCAGGCCAGCACCACTCCCGCACGTCGCAAAATCAGCCACAGGAACAATGACGGATAAAACACCAACAGCAGCGATTGCAGCATATCCAGGTTTAACTGCATTTTGACTTGCGAGTCGACCCACTTGAATGCGGCAAAGTCATGCTGCCACAGCCAAACCAGGTTTGGCACGACAATAGCCAGCCAAGCAGCAACTGCGAGGTAAAACTGAGGCTGTCTGTAGCAGCGGCGAATATGGGGTATAAACAGCGTCGACAGGAAAGCGAAATAAACAAATGCAAAGGTTGAGTACTTCGCCATCGTCGCCAAACCCGCCGTGACGGCAAACGCCAGCCACCAGTTAGCGGAACGGGTGATCGCCAGATGAAAGCACAGCATCATCCAGGGCCACAGCATCACCAGCAAATAGTTGTCGTTATAGGGGATAATATCGAAATTAATGATGCCTGAGAGGTTCAGCGTCAACAGTGCCAACCAAGCCAGCCGGGTGCTGCCACTCAGGTGCCGCGCCAGAAGCCATACCCCCAGCATACCTATGGCGATTGCCACAAAGTGGCTCGCATACCAATAGATATTTAACGGCAACCAGGGCAACCAAATCACCGGGTGCATCGCTACACCCACTAGCCACGGGTTTTTCGGCGAGCCCCACTCTGCATTGATGCCCCAGTTTACGGCTTCGACAGCATCGTAAGGCACGGTTGGATCGAGGTGAACAGTCAGCAGTGTCCAGGCAGCGGCATAGAACAGTAACCAGATAGCAAGTAAGCGATACGTCATAGTCTCTACGGCATTTGTTTCGACGAAACGCTTAACCTAATAAATGATTAATGAACCTTAACTAAACAACAGTGAAATCCAGCGTTTAACGGCTAATTTTGCCCAGGTGATCACACATTGGGCGACATCAACCAATGACGTGCTGATTTTCAGGTGCCGCTATCAAACGGCTGGCGTCGGCCGCCAACAGCTGTTTTACCAAGTCGACACAGCGCAGGAAACGCTCGTCATAGCCGCTGGATTCTACGTGCACGTACTCGATATTATTGGCGCGCAGCATCTCCTCCAACAACTGCTGGAAGGCTTTGCGATCGTTGGGATTGCCGAGGCTCCGCAGGCCGTCCGCCACCCATGGGGTGTTATTTTCCAAGAGTATCACCAGATCAAACCGATACTCATCAATCAGCGCCTGCACAAAGGGGTGCTCCCTGCCTTCGTACTTCTTGCAGAATGCCTGGGTGGTAACAAAGTCAGTATCGATAAACGCCACTTTATTGGCATATTTAACCGCGAAATCAACGTATTGAGCCTGACCCAACGCGATCTTGTCATAGTCAGAATACTGCAACGCCATTTCATCACCACCCAGGTGCGAGAACACATAGTCGCGGCCATATTCCCAGGCGCTGGTGGTATTAAAAATGTTCGCCAGCTTATTCACCAACGTCGATTTGCCACTCGACTCACCGCCGAGAATCGCCACGGTGCGGACAAAGAAGGGTTTCACTTCGGTCGGGATATAGTCCCAATAGCGGAACGGATCCTGGCGGATCTGGCTGCCGCTGATATTCATAAATGAACGTTCTGGATCGATCAGGATGGTTTCAATCGCCAAATGTTCGCGATAACGCGGGGCGTCCTGCGCCTCGCTGGAATAGATAAAACTCGGCACGATGGCTTTCTGTTCCAGAAAAGCTTTCATCCCGTCGCTCCATACATTCCAGCCGTGCGGGTAGGGTTCAATACCCTGCTCGTCGAATGAATGAATATGGATGTTTTTCTGGTACTTGAAGGTTTGCAGTAGCCAGCGCAGACGATCGCTGACCGTCGGCTGCTGCGACATCGAGCTATTGTCGAACAGCTCCCGATCGCGCGGTTCGTCGTGGCACAGGATCACGTGCAGTTCATCTACCTGGCTGCAGGCACGTTGAATCAGGTAAATATGGCCAGTATGCAGAGGGTAAAATTTACCAAACACCACACCGACCTTTTTCTCACGACGCGGAAACTCCAGACCCAGATAACGGTGTAGCGCTTCCAGTTTCTGGGCGCTCGGGCTTTTGATTTTGTCGTTTAACAGCTGGCTAAGATAGCCTTTGGTCATGCCACTGGCATCTGCCACCTGTTGCAGGGTACAGTTCTTCTGCTTAATCGACGCCTTCAGGTAATCAAATTGCCGCATAGCCCCTCCGTTTAGTATGCTAAACAAAATAGCATAATCTTCACCCCGCGTGGCAATTAATAAAACTGTTCCAGCACGTCAAGTGCATCCGCCAGCTTCTTCACGCCGAACACCTGCATGTTGGCCGGCGGTTTTTTCGGTACGTTGGCGTGCGGTACGATAGCCCGTTTGAAGCCATGCTTGGCCGCCTCAGAAATACGCTCCTGACCACTGGGCACCGGACGGATTTCTCCCGCAAGACCGACCTCACCAAACACCACCAGATCGTTTGGCAGCGGTCGATCTCGCAGACTGGATACCAGCGACATCAGCAACGCCAAGTCGGCGCTGGTTTCACTCACTTTCACCCCGCCGACGACGTTAACAAAGACGTCTTGATCGGACATCTGCAAGCCACCGTGGCGGTGCAACACCGCCAGCAAGATAGCCAGGCGGTTTTGCTCCAGGCCAACCGCCACCCGCCGCGGGTTGGACATCATGGAATGATCGACCAGCGCCTGGATCTCTACCAGTAACGGCCTTGTGCCCTCCCAGACCACCATAACCGAACTGCCTGAGGTCACCTCATCACCCCGGCTCAGGAAGATGGCCGACGGGTTGCTGACCTCACGCAGACCTTGTTCGGTCATGGCGAACACGCCCAGTTCATTCACCGCACCGAAGCGGTTTTTGTGGCTGCGCAAGGTACGAAAACGCGAATCGGCATCGCCGTCCAGCAGTACCGAGCAGTCGATACAGTGCTCCAAGACTTTCGGCCCGGCCAGAGAACCGTCTTTGGTCACGTGGCCAACCATCACTATCGCCACACCGCGTGTTTTGGCAAAGCGCGTCAGATAAGCGGCAGTTTCACGCACCTGTGCCACGCTGCCCGGCGAAGACTGAATATCCGCCATGTGCATCACCTGGATGGAGTCAATCACCATCAGCTTTGGCTGCTCCTGCTCGGCGATCAGGCAGATCTGTTCGATACTGGTTTCCGACAGCATATTCAGGCCCCCCGTCGGCAAACCGAGACGGTGGGCACGCATGGCAACCTGTTGTAAGGATTCCTCACCGGTAACGTACAGGGTCTTCATTTGTTCGGACAGTTTGCATAATACTTGTAATAGCAACGTACTCTTACCGGCACCGGGATTACCGCCAATCAGGATCGCGCTGCCCGGCACCACTCCCCCACCCAGCACGCGGTCAAACTCAAGAAAACCGGTAGAGAAACGCGGCAACTCTTCGAGACTGATATCCGACAACTTTTGCACTTTGCTGATGCCAGCATCGCCGGCATAACCGCTAAGGCGCTCGTTGCGAGAAGAAGAAGACACGGCAGCCAGGCGCACTTCTGTAATGCTGTTCCAGGCGTGACAAGCGCTGCACTGCCCCTGCCAGCGCGGATAATCAGCCCCACACTCATTACATACAAACGCCCGTTTTGCTGCTTTTGCCACGTATTACCTCAATCATTTTTTATACGCTAGATAATTGGAGTTGCATCAAGGCAGCCAGTGCGGGAATCCTCAGGAGCTTACTTAGGTAAGTGACTGGGGGTGAGCGCACGCAGCTAACGCGGAGGCAGCTTCAAGTATGACGGGTTTAGCGAACTTCGTGTTTCAGGCTGCCGGTCAGTACACACAGCACACCGATAAGGTCAGCATGGCGAATCGACACCTGCGCCTTCTCATACACTTTCGGTTTGGCGTGATAGGCGATGCCTAATCCGGCAACCTGCATCATTTTCAAATCGTTGGCACCGTCGCCGATGGCGACAGTTTGCTGTATTGGGATGCCCAGCTTTTCGGCCAACGCAACTAACGTATCCGCTTTGAACTGCGCGTCGACTATCGGCCCCAAAACGTCACCGGTCAGCTTGCCGTCACGGATTTCCAGCTCATTGGCCGCCACCGCGACCAATTTCAGTTTGTCGCGCAGGTACTCGGCATAATAAGTGAAACCACCAGAAGCAATCGCCACATGCCAGTCCATTGCCTGTAACTTACGCACCAGGCTGATCAATCCAGGCATCAACGGCAACTCATCACGCACCTGCTTGAGAATATTGGCATCGGCACCTTTAAGCGCACCTACGCGCTGGCGCAGGCTGGCAGTAAAGTCCAATTCGCCTCGCATCGCACGCTCGGTGACTTCCGACACTTGCTCGCCCACGCCTGCCAGTTTGGCTATCTCGTCAATGCATTCAATCTCAATTGCGGTCGAATCCATATCCATCACCAATAACCCTGGAGTGCGCAGATGCGGGATCTTGCCGAGCGGCGCCACATCCAGCCCGCTCTCTGCCGCCAGCAGCTTGGCGCGCGCCGTCAACGTACCGGCCAGACGCACAACCTGATAATCCTCAACACACCAGGCGGTCACGATCACCATCGCCGCACCCAACTTACGCTGGAAATCGGTGATGCGCGTTTTGTTCAGTTCTCTGCCATATAATAGCCAACCGGTATGACCCGCCCGATAATCCAGCGGCATCACTTCGTCACCGCTCAGCGAAAGGGGAAGACCCGGCCATTGAGAGATCTCTGCCGGGAGATCGCAATAGGTCAGACTATTCGACATCCTTAACTCCTGAAAAAACACTGCATGATAAAACGACGCATCAAGCTATCCTATCGCCATTGCTTCTGGCAACATAAAGTGTCCAAGATGCCCAAGGAACCTGCATGGCTCGCGCTAAACTGAAATTCCGCCTGCACCGCACTGCTATTATCCTGATTTGCCTGGCTTTACTGGTTTTGTTGATGCAGGGTGCGTCCTATTTTAGCCTGAGTCACCAGTTGGCGCGATCCGAACAGGTGGAAGAACTGGCACAAACGCTGACCAAACAGGTCGCATCGAGCCTTGCTCCCCTGATGGACGACGACAGCGATGTCGACAATCAGCGCATCAATGCCATTCTCAAACAGCTCACCGATCACAGCCGTATTCTGGACGCCAGCGTCTATCAGCTTGACGGCACATTGATTTCCCATGCCGGTGAGCAAATAAGTATACGCGATCGCCTGTCGCTTGATGGCAAACGCGCCGGGAGTTACTTCAACCACCAACTGGTGGAGTCTATTCAGAGCAAAGACGGCCCGATTGGCTTTATCCGCATCACGCTCGATACCCACGTGCTGGCAACTGAATCCAAACAGGTGGACAACACCACCAACCTGCTGCGCCTGATGATCCTGCTGGCGTTGGCGATCGGCATTATTCTGGCCCGAACCTTACTGCAACACCGTCGCAGCCGCTGGCAACAGTCACCGTATCTCCTGACCGCCAATACCCCCTTGGATGAGGGTAACACGGTGGAAAATGACGATGACGAACAGCCGGAAGATAAGAAAGAAGAGAGGAAGCCTTAAACCGGCAGACAGCCAGTTTAAGCCATGCGCTGGATGTGTTCGTTCAGCCCCTGAACCTGTTTCAGCATCTGCTTGGCAATATCGCGGAACGCTTCGCTGATCGGTTCATGTTGTGACACACGTTGCCAAAACTCCAGCGCCATCAATTCGGCCTGCCGCCAAACAGCACCCTTGACCTCATGGCCCAGTCGGATCTCCACCGCTTGATGACGCATGTTACCGCTGCTGGTTGGTGCAAATGCCATCGGCAACATATCATACAAAGGTGCTAAAACCACTGGCCGCTGTTCGGGGCGTAGAAACGACAAGTTACCCTGATGCATATCGCTATTGGCAATTAACCTGCCAAATGCCCAATACAGAGCCATTCTCTGACAGGTATGGCGATCTATCACACCCTGTTTCAATAACCCTTCAGCCGCTGTGGCCCAATTGGCATTACCACTACCGCTAAACTCGGCATCCAATGCTTCCAACGAAACCATCGCCACCCGACCAAAGGGACCGATGCGATCGAACCGTTCAATTTCCAGAAAACACTGCCGATCTTCACCCAGCAAGATGTCACTTTGTGCCGCAGGCAACCCCGCCTCCGCCACGACCTGCAACGCCAGTGACTCTGCAATAAGCAAGTCGCTCCAACGCTGAGCATTAGGGTTTGTCGGAACCGAACTGAACTTAACCAGCACATGACGACATCGGCCGCCCTTCAGTTCAGCATAAGCGATAAACTTGGGTTGCTCGCCACCGGCAGACGATCCAACCAGTTCCCCCGCCAACGCCTGCTTAGCCAGTTCCGCGTAACGAGTATTTTTATCCAATACCGGTACAGCGCTCTCTGGACCCCTTACCAACCAGCGTTGATAGCTGCCATTGCCGGGCAGTAGGTTGCCGCTCATGTCGTCACCAAAGTGGCAAAGCGCCAATAGGCGCTGATCTTCATTCCAGAGCTGCGTATCTTCCGGCAAACGCAGTACTTGCGAGACGGCTTTCCCCCAGGCTCGTCCAAGAAAGCCTATCGGTCGCAGATCGTTTAGGTACCAAGGCAAACCGTCATAAAGATGCCACTCGCCATTTTGCTCATGCTGAACGGCATAGCAGCCCGCCGGATAGACAGGATAAAGTGTGAGCAGCTTAGAAACCTTGCCCAGTTCATCCACCTGATACAGCGGAAAATACGACTCCCCTCCCACAACCCGGCACAATGCATAGCGGGTGGCGCGACCTTTGCCAACGGCCAATACCCTGCCCGCCAGGTCGCGAATACGGCGCGACAACGTTGGTTGGCTAATGCCCAACGCATCGGTAAGCACTTTTGACGCAGCCGGGCCATTCCGCAGAACCTGCTCAAGGGTAGTCATAATTGAATAGATTGGTGAATAGATTGATGAATAGATTAATAGCGCTAATTACCTATAAGGTAAAGTTTTTCAAATAATAAGTGGGGCAGGATGAATAGATTTATCCGAGGCGCGGCAGGGTGCCGCGCCCGCAGTGTTATTACGCTTTGTCACCCAGCAGTACAGATTCCAGCGCGATAACGATCATTTCGTTAAAGGTGGTCTGACGCTCTGCCGCGGTGGTCGCTTCATGACGCAGAATGTGGTCTGAAACGGTACAAATGGTCAGTGCTTTACAACCGAACTCTTCGTACATCTCCGCAGCCACACCGTAGATGCCGGCGGCTTCCATTTCCACACCCAGGATGCCGTACTTCTTCATCACCTGGAACATGTCTGGATCTGGCGTGTAGAACAAATCAGCAGAGAAGATGTTACCCACGCGCGCCGGGATACCCTGCGCTGCCGCTGCGTCTACTGCGTTACGCACCATGTCAAAATCGGCAATCGCCGCATAGTCATGATCCTTGAAACGCATGCGGTTCACTTTGGAATCAGTGCAAGCACCCATACCGATCACCACGTCACGCAGTTTGACATCGTCACGAACCGCGCCACAGGAACCCACACGGATGATTTTCTTCACGCCGAATTCGGCAATCAGTTCACGCGCATAAATGGAGCAAGATGGGATCCCCATACCGTGGCCCATGACAGAGATCTTACGACCTTTGTAAGTCCCGGTGAAGCCCAGCATACCGCGCACGTTATTCACTTCCACCGCGCCTTCCAGGAAAGTTTCCGCGATGTATTTTGCACGCAGCGGATCGCCCGGCATCAGTACTACGTCAGCGAAATCACCCATTTCAGCATTAATATGCGGCGTAGCCATAATTGTCTTCCTTTAGAAATCGTATTGAATAAAAACGTCAAACATCCAAACCATTGAACGCCAAACTGCAGTGTTCTCACTCGCGGGCGAGTCCCCAGCCACTGACTTGAGTCAGTCACTGGGGCCCACGCATAAAGCTAATAACGCTGCAGCTTGAAATAGGGGGCTTAGAGCATGGATTTACCGTAATCCATCGGTGACACGCCAAAGTAGCTGGCGACCGTCTGGCCGATGTCGGCGAAGGTCTCACGGTGACCCAATGAGCCTGGTTTTACTTTCGGACCGTAAACCAATACCGGAATGTGCTCACGAGTATGGTCGGTGCCCGGCCAAGTTGGATCGCAACCGTGGTCAGCGGTGAAGATAATGATGTCTTCATCTTTAACCAATTTTAACAGCTCAGGCAGGCGGCGGTCGAACAGCTCCAATGCTGCGGCATAGCCTGCAACGTCACGGCGGTGGCCGTAAGAGGAGTCAAAATCAACAAAGTTGGTGAACACAATGGTGTTGTCACCGGCTTTTTCCATTTCGATCAGGGTTGCGTCAAACAACGCGTCGATACCGGTCGCCTTGACCTTCTTGGTGATGCCCACGTTAGCGTAGATATCGGCAATTTTACCGATCGACACCACTTCACCGCCCTTCTCGTCCACCAGCTTTTTCAGCACGGTAGGGGCAGGTGGTTCTACTGCCAGATCATGGCGGTTACCGGTACGCTGGAAGTTGCCCGGCTTGTCGCCCAGGAAAGGACGCGCAATCACGCGGCCGATGTTGTAACCGCCTTCCGTCAGCTCTTCACGGGCGATTTCACACAGCTCATACAGACGGTCCAGGCCGAAAGTTTCTTCATGGCAGGCAATCTGGAACACTGAGTCAGCAGAGGTGTAGAAAATCGGCTTGCCGGTTTTCATGTGCTCTTCACCCAGTTGGTCGAGGATCACCGTGCCAGATGAGTGGCAGTTGCCGAGATAGCCGGGCAAATTGGCACGTTCAACCAGTTTGTCCAGCAGTTCTTGTGGGAAGCTGTTGTGCTCGTCGCTGAAATAGCCCCAGTCGAACAAGACCGGCACACCGGCGATTTCCCAGTGGCCTGACGGCGTATCTTTACCAGAAGAAAGCTCGCTGGCATAACCGTAGGCACCAATGATATCCGCATTGCGATCCAGCCCTTGCGGGAAGGTGCCAGTGGACTCTTCCGCCGCTTTACCCAAGCCCAAACGGCTCAGGTTAGGCAGTGTCAACGGGCCCTGACGGCCAACGTTGGCTTCACCGCGCGCGCAAACATCGGCAATATGGCCCAGCGTATCGGAACCCTGATCGCCAAATTTCTCAGCATCTTCGCTTGCGCCAATACCGAATGAGTCTAATACCATAATAAATGTGCGTTTCATCATGCTCTCCTGTATACCCGTCGTCTTTCAAACCGCAGGTGTGTGGGTTGCCTTCACTCACCCCAGTCACTGGATTTACCAAGCTCCTGGGATTCCTTCCGTTGCCGCCTACCTGCACCTTGAAATTCATTGGGTATAGCGGCAGCGAGTTTGGCTACCGCTATAAATGTTGTAAAGGTAATACTTATTCCGAAATGCGTTTGTAAACTACCGGCGTCTCTTCCGGTGCTTTGTCGCTTAGCGTCATGGCACTGCGGACCGCTTCGGCCGCCTGCTGCCAAGTTTCTTCGTCGTTGGCATGGATCACCGCCAGCGGCTGCTGAGAATCCACTTTGTCGCCCAGACGTGCCACGCCAGTCAGGCCCACGCTGTAATCAATACTGTCGGTCGCACGACGACGGCCACCGCCCAGTGACACGACGGCCATGCCCAGCGCGCGGGTATCCATCGCGCTGATAATGCCCTGCTTCTCGGCATAAACGGGCTTGCTCAGGGTTGCCGCAGGCAGATAGCTGTCGTAACGCTCAACGAAATCGGTCGGGCCTTGTTGTGCAGCCACCATCCGACCAAACACCTCTGCTGCCTTACCATTGTCCAATACCGCCTGGAGCTTGGCACGCGCATCGGCGTCGTCTTTCGCCAGCGCACCGGAAAGCAACATCTCCACACACAACGCCATGGTCACTTCCAACAGGCGTGGGTTGCGGTATTCACCGGTAAGGAAGCGCACCGCTTCACGCACTTCCACCGCATTACCCGCGCTCGAAGCCAGTACCTGGTTCATGTCTGTCAGCAATGCCGTGGTTTTGCAGCCCGCACCGTTGGCCACGCCAACAATCGCCTGTGCCAAGTCAGCCGACAACGCGTAAGTTGGCATAAAGGCACCAGAACCGACTTTAACGTCCATCACCAAGGCATCCAGGCCTTCTGCCAGCTTTTTCGCCAGAATAGACGCGGTGATCAGCGGGATAGAATCCACGGTCGCGGTAATGTCACGGGTCGCGTAGAAACGCTTGTCCGCCGGTGCCAGCGAGCTGGTTTGGCCGATAATCGCAACGCCTACGTCCTGAATAATCTTACGGAAGGCATTGTCGTCCGGGAAAATATTAAAGCCCGGGATGGCCTCCAGCTTGTCCAATGTCCCACCGGTATGGCCCAAACCACGGCCAGAAATCATTGGGACATAACCGCCACATGCGGCGACCATGGGACCGAGCATCAGCGACGTCACATCGCCCACACCGCCTGTGGAATGCTTGTCGACTAAAGGTCCATTCAGCGACAAACTTTTCCAGTCCAGCACGGTGCCGGAATCACGCATTGCCATGGTGAGCGCCACGCGCTCCGGCATGGTCATATCGTGGAAATAAATGGTCATCGCCAGCGCGGCGATCTGACCTTCGGAAACCACATTGTCACGGATCCCATTGATGAAAAAGCGGATTTCCGCTTCGCTCAACGGCTGACCGTCACGTTTCTTACGAATAATTTCTTGTGCCAGGAACAAGGCATCCCCCTGTTTTAGCGAATGTAGGGTGCAGGCAGGCGCCGTATCGCGCGTTGCCGACGTAATCGATCAGTAACCGCTACCGGACCTCTCGGCACTGTGGCCCAGCGTCGTCAGCAGGCTGGCTAATAAGCTGGACGCCCCGAAGCGGAAATGACGCGCATCGGCCCAGCCTTCACCCAGAATACGATCGGCAAGTTGCAGATAATGCAGCGCATCTTCCGCCGTACGAACACCACCGGCCGGCTTGAAGCCTACGGTTTTGGCGACATTCATATCGCGGATCACCGACATCATTAGCTCAGCACTTTCCAGCGTCGCGTTGACGGGCACTTTACCGGTAGAGGTTTTGATAAAGTCAGCACCGGCCTTGATGGCAATCTCCGACGCCTTACGAATCAGATTCGCCTGCTTTAGCTCACCGGTTTCGATGATCACTTTCAGCAGGACATTAGCCGCCTGACAGACCTGTTTGCACTGTTTTACCAGTTCAAATCCCACTTGCTCATTGCCGGCGAGCAACGCGCGATAAGGGAATACCACATCCACTTCATCAGCACCGTAAGCGATAGCCGCACGGGTTTCCGCCAGCGCGATGTCGATATCGTCGTTGCCATGCGGGAAATTGGTTACGGTCGCAATGCGGATATCCGGCGTCCCCTGTTCGCGCAACGTTTTACGCGCTATAGGGATAAAACGCGGGTAAATACAGATGGCCGCCGTATGGCCTGCCGGGCTGTTCGCCTGACGACACAACGCGATCACCTTCTCGTCGGTGTCATCATCGTTCAGCGTGGTTAAATCCATTAAGGTCAGCGCACGTTGCGCTGCTGCGGTTAGTTCGGTCATAAAACTCTCCAACTGAGAACCTGGATGTTGGCGAGCGGACTTGGTTCCTTGAAGACAGCGCTGGGGAACAAAGCTCCCACGGCGGCCACTGAGATCCTTCTCACCGCGCATGACCCTTCGTTTCGTGCAGGGTCAGTAATAGCTATTTGAACACGATCGCCCGGGGCGATTCGCGCTCACAGTCACACTATATGAAATAACACTGTAACAGGCCGGAATTATATGTGAAGAGCATCACAAAATAACGCGATATCGTTCACAAATTCGCTAAAGAAACGGACAAAGACAACGGGCACAGCATCTGTGCCCGTCTTAGAGTATAGGCGGAGTCCTGCCATAGAGCATGTTGCGCCAGGGCAAGACAGAATCTGGCTTAGAGTGCCAAGAAGAACCCGGCAATGGTTGCGCTCATTAAGTTGGAGAGCGTACCGGCAGCCACGGCTTTCAGACCGAAACGCGCAATATCGTGACGACGGTTTGGCGCCATGCTGCCCAAACCACCCAGCAAGATCGCCACCGATGACAGGTTGGCGAAGCCGCACAGTGCAAAGGAAATGATGGCCTTGGTATGCATAGACAGCACCTGCAGCCCGTCAGCCGCAACCACATCGTCTGGACGCAGGTAAGCGCCAAAGTTCATGTAGGCGACAAATTCATTCACGATAATCTTCTGGCCGATAAACGAACCGGCAGTCATCGCTTCATGCCATGGCACACCAATCAGGAAGGCGATCGGTGAGAATACCCAACCCAGAATCAGTTCCAGCGACAGTTGCGGATAGTCGAACCAACCGCCAATACCGCCGAGAATACCGTTCAACAACGCAATCAATGCGATAAACGCCAACAGCATCGCACCGACGTTCAGCGCCAATTGCATGCCCGAAGCCGCACCCGAGGCCGCCGCATCGATCACGTTAGCCGGGCGATCCTCTTCGGCGATCAGCTTCATCGCATCGTCTTTATCGTGGGTTTTTTCGGTTTCTGGCACCATCAGCTTGGCAAACAGCAATCCACCCGGCGCTGCCATGAACGACGCGGCAATCAGGTATTCCAGCGGCACACCCATCTGGGCGTAACCCGCCAGCACTGAACCGGCGACCGAGGCCAGGCCACCACACATCACGGTGAACAATTCAGACTGGGTCATGGTAGCGATATAGGGACGTACCACCAGCGGGGCTTCGGTCTGGCCAACGAAGATGTTGGCGGTTGCAGACAGCGACTCGGTACGTGAAGTACCCAGCAGTTTTTGCAAACCACCCCCCAAAATACGAATCACCAGTTGCATGATGCCGAGGTAATAAAGCACCGCAATCAGCGAGGAGAAGAACACGATTACCGGCAGCACGCGCAGTGCGAAAACAAAACCGCCGCCGCCGAAGACTTCAAACATCTTGTCGGAAACCAAGCCGCCAAAGATAAATGAAATCCCTTGGTTGCCATAAGCGATGACGTTAGCGACACCCGCCGACATACCGCCAAGAATGGCTCGGCCAACCGGGACATACAGCACCAGCGCGCCGATGGCGACCTGAATAACAAATGCCCAGACAACGGTGCGCAATTTAATCGCGCGGCGGTTGCTGGAGAGCAGCACGGCAATGGCGATCAGCGCCGCCATACCGACCAGGCTCATGATGAGTTGCATGCAAAGTATCCCTGTTGCGAAAAAAAGAAATGCATCCCTGTCCGGTAATACCGCGAGGGTTGCTTATGAGTGATTTCGGGATGCGATTATACGGAGCGAAGCCGCACCCGCACCGATTTATGTCACAAATGTATACAACAGGAAGCAAATGAAAATCTTATAACGTGATGGACATCACATTTATGACGGGTTTACATCTCAGAGCTTAAACAGGGTGTGAGTGTTGTGTTGCAGATGGGCCGCAATATCATCAGGAGATTCAGCACGCAGTTGGCATAACACCTTAAATACCTCTGCGGCACGCTCAGGGCGGTTGGCCTGGCCTTGATAACCGGCTAGCGGCATATCCGGCGCATCGGTTTCCAGCAGTAAAGAAGTCAGCGGCAGTTGGGCCATGACGTTGCGGGTTTTCTGCGCCCGCTCATAACTGATGGTGCCCCCGACGCCGATGTAATACCCCAGACGAATGAACGCTTGCGCTTGCGACAAGCTGCCGGCAAAGCCATGCACCACGCCACAACGCGGCACCGGGGTACGGCGTAACAGTGCAGCCAACTGATCGTGGCTACGACGAGAATGCAGGATCACCGGCAAATCGTATTGTTTAGCCAGCGCCAATTGGGCCGCCAACACCCGCTGCTGCCGTTCAAACTGCGGGTTTTCCATATACAAATCGAGGCCGATCTCCCCCACGGCGACCAGCTTCGGGGGTTGACTTGCCAGGAATGCCGCCAGTTGCTCGAGTTCAGGCTCCTGATGCTGGGCAATATACAGCGGATGCAGCCCCAGAGCGGCAAACAGCGGTGGGTATTCGCGCGCCAGCTTCAGAACCCGGGCAAAGCGATCGGCGGTCACCGTCGGCACGATGATCCGTCGCACGCCCGCCTGCTCGGCAAGAGCCAGGCTTTCTGGCTCATGGCCGTAAAACGGCGGAAAATCAAAATGGCAGTGTGTGTCGGTGAAGTCGTGACTCACAACTGTCCCCCTTCGCCCGGCGGCACGTCGCCCGGCAGGATAATATCCATCGCAGCCAACTTGGCTTCCGGTTGTGCCGCAAGATCGCGCGGGTGTGTGACGTCGGTAATGATCGGTGAAGGCATGACAACGTTTTCCGGTTGGATCAAACGGCGCGACAATGCCTTTTTCACCTTCATGCCATCCAGCTTATCCTGTTGAACCAACCAGTGACCGACGGTTGCCAGGAAGTAACGTCCACAACGGCGACCCAAGTGATAGTCCTGATTAAGTGACGTCAAACGGCTGCCCAAGGCATTACTGGCCAACGGCTTTGGTGGGAAAATTTCAAAGATACGCAGCTTGCCGGGCGGTTTCTCAATAAACTGCTGGATGCGGTGATAGCTTTGCTCATGGTGTTGCAGGATGCGCACCATCTGTTGCAGGCTACTCTCGCTCAGCCAGTGCTCCATGCGCTTCATCCACTGCGGCGTGTAGTACATCTGTGACGGCACGGTGCGTATCACCACAATGGTGTCTGCGCCGCGGCGATAGGCCTCTTCAACCGGAATCGCGTCACTGATACCGCCATCCTGATAGCTCACGCCATCGAGTTCCACCCCCATCCGGTAAAAACCAGGGATGGCGCTGGATGCCTTGATGGCTGGCAACCAGTTTTCGCGCTGTGCCGACAGGTAGGTGGGCTCAAAATCATCGCTGCGGCAAGCGCACATCAGGAGTTCACGGCCATCGATCAGGTGCTTTTCCGCCACGTCCATTGCCAGCGGCAGCTGTTGCGACGTAGTGTCGATGAGCCAGTCAAGATCAATCAAATGCCCGCCGCGCACAAAACGCAGCGGATTGAAGAATTCAGCAGAGGTGGTATAACGCGTGATCACTCGCCGGGCGTAACCCATCTGGCCACAAATAAAAGCCGAGAGATTTTGCGCGCCGGCAGAAGTGCCGATCATCAGATCAAAAGGATTAAAGCGGGCACGCTGAAACTCGTCCAGTACGCCGGCGGTAAAAATACCGCGCTGCCCGCCCCCTTCACATACCAACGCCATTTTACCGGGCCGGTAAGGTTTATACGCCAGCGGTTCTATATTGCCGAGCGTGATGGGTATTCTGTATCCCAACCCTGAATCCTCAGTGAGACGTTTTACCCGAGGATACCTCGTCTTGCTCTCTTCCGTAATCCTCTTGCAGTACACCAGAGAGGCAGTCATTGCTTCCCATCAGCCAAATGCAGTCATTGTCGGACCACTCTGCCAATGCTTGGCAGGCCCGGCCCTTCAACTGTTTCCAGCGTCCGAGAATGATATCGCTGTTCATGACTGGCCTCCCTACTGCGAGAAAACGGATTAAGCTTTGTTACACTTTGTCTTAAGAAGCTAAGGACGTCGGCGGCCGGTAAACAGGCTGACCAGGAACAGAATGATCCCAACGACGAAGACGATTTTTGCTGCCCAAGCGGCGGTACCCGCCAGCGTCCCAAAACCCAACGCCGCAGCAATCAATGCAATGACTAAAAAGATAATGCCCCAACGAAACATAAGCTTCTCCTTACCATAGTGAAAAAACACATCGCAGCCTGTGCCCTTGTCAGGCTCTCTCAGGTTACAGGTCAGTTTCTTTTTTTGATGGTGCATCCTGGGTTAACCTCACGACCAACCCAGGATTTGGTGCTTGTTGTCACGTGTTCTAAAAATTTATGGTTTAACGACCAGGTCGTTCTTAACGCTTTTCACGCCGTCGATAGCCTTGGCGATGCTTTCAGCACGCTCAGACTGCGCCTGGCTTTTCACTTCACCGGAAAGCTGCACGACACCGTCGGTGGTTTCCACTTTCACGTTACGCGAAGGCACGATGTCATCGGCCAGCAGTTTAGCTTTCAGTTCGCTGGTGGTCGCAGTATCACCGGCATAGGCTTTCATGGATTGCTTGCTTTCATCTTTCACGTGCAGCTTGTCGCTGACGGATTTAACGCCTTCAACCTTACCGGCCACTTCTACCGCATGCTCGGCCTGCGCTTGGCTACCGACAAACCCGCTCAGGGTGACGGTCCCTTTCTCGGTTTTCACCGAGATATCGCTGCTGGTGATGGTTTTATCATCCACCAACGCACTTTTAACTTTAGCCGTTGTTGCGCTGTCATCCATGTAGCCGTCAACTTTTTTCATGGAGCTATCGATTTTGGCACCCGCACTATCAGCGGCACTCGACGCTTTATTGAGCAGCGTATCTTCAGCCAGCGCGCTGCCACTAACCAGAACGGAACCCAAAACAACAGCCATCAGTGATTGTGCAAATTTAGTATTTTTCATCGATCTCTTCCTTTGGTTGTGAACCCAAAATGGTGACGGATTCTTCAGCCGCCATAACGCGGCCCATTCAGTAAATACTTCACAATTTCTATACGATCAAATATTCACGTAAAACGATTGTTGCCACATTTGGACTGTTGCAACGGCTGTGCCAACTTTAAAATTAACTTTAAAATCAATAACAAAACAAAAACCGCTTACTTTTCAAACTAAAAACTGTCGTCTATTAACGACAACCTCTGCCCGTAAAATCGATGTTATCGCTATGTTATTGATATTTATCACATCATACTGTCTCTAATTGGCAACAGTACCGAACAACTCGCTACAGTTATAAGCAAATTCAGTGAATTACGCTTACCCAACAGTTAGCGCCCTGTTAAATATAGACCATATGACAAAAAAAGCAGGTAAGGCCGGGAAATTGCTGATGATGACAAGAGAGAATGAACTGATGAGGGGAATTTACTAATTAGCAGGCTGAGAGGGAATTCAATAGCAGCAGGGCGCCCTAAGGCGCCCTGCTGTTCTGTTAGTGCTCGCGCGTTTTGCGGAACACCACTTCAGGGTAACGTTCCTGTGTGATGTTCAGGTTAACCATGGTTGGCGCGATGTAAGACAGGTTGTCTCCGCCGTCCAATGCCAGGTTAAGTTCACACTTACGTTTAAATTCTTCAAACTTCTTCACGTCACTGCATTCAACCCAGCGGGCGGTCGACACGTTGACGGACTCGTACAAGGCTTCAACGTTGTATTCGCTTTTCAGACGCGCTACCACCACGTCGAACTGCAGCACACCCACCGCGCCAACGATCAAATCGTTGTTGGCAATCGGACGGAAGACCTGTACAGCCCCTTCTTCAGATAGCTGAACCAGACCTTTCAACAATTGTTTTTGCTTCAGCGGATCACGCAGACGAATGCGGCGGAACAGTTCCGGTGCAAAGTTTGGAATACCGGTGAACTTCATATCTTCACCCTGGGTGAAGGTATCGCCAATCTGAATGGTGCCGTGGTTATGCAACCCAATGATATCGCCAGGATAGGCTTCTTCCACGTGCGAACGGTCGCCCGCCATGAAGGTCAGTGCATCAGAGATTACGACGTCTTTACCGGTACGTACCTGACGCAGCTTCATGCCTTTTTCATAGCGGCCGGAGACCACACGCATAAAGGCAACGCGGTCACGGTGTTTAGGATCCATATTGGCCTGAATCTTAAAGACAAAACCGGTGAACTTCTCTTCGGCAGCGACCACTTCACGGGTGCTGCTTTGACGCGGCATCGGCGCAGGGGCCCAGGCAACCAGACCGTCAAGCATATGGTCCACACCGAAGTTACCCAGTGCGGTACCAAAGAATACCGGCGTCAAATCACCGCTGAGGAAAGCATCTTGATCAAACTCGTGGGATGCGCCCTGCACCAGTTCCAGCTCTTCGCGCAACTGCGCAGCCAGATCCTCACCGACGGCAGCGTCCAGTTCCGGGTTGTCCAACCCTTTGACAATGCGCACTTCTTGAATGGTGTGGCCTTTACCGGTCTGATAAAGGTAGGTTTCATCCTTATACAGGTGGTAAACCCCTTTAAACAGCTTGCCGCAGCCGATAGGCCAGGTGATCGGTGAGCAGGCGATTTTCAGCTCACGCTCAACTTCGTCCATGACTTCCATTGGATCACGGATATCGCGGTCCAGTTTGTTCATGAAGGTCAGGATCGGGGTATCGCGCAGACGGGTAACTTCCATCAGTTTACGGGTACGATCCTCAACCCCTTTCGCCGCGTCAATCACCATCAAACAGCAGTCGACAGCGGTCAGGGTACGGTAAGTATCTTCGGAGAAGTCTTCGTGTCCCGGGGTATCGAGCAGGTTAACCAAGCATTCGCGATACGGGAATTGCATCACCGAGGTCGTAATGGAAATACCACGTTGTTTTTCCATCTCCATCCAGTCGGATTTGGCATGCTGGTTTGAACCGCGGCCTTTTACCGTACCGGCGGTTTGGATCGCCTGTCCGAATAACAACACCTTTTCGGTAATGGTGGTTTTACCGGCATCGGGGTGCGAGATGATGGCGAAAGTTCTTCTTTTCGAGACTTCGCGGGCAAATTCACTAGGAGACATGTTTTTCAGATTCTACAGTTAGTCCGCCCTGCGAAAGCATCAGAACGCGCCGATCGCGGCGCCAGGCAAAGCGGTAAATAAAAGATAATAGCCGGGTATTTTCGCTGATTTGTCAACCGGTGACAATCAATGCTTTTCCCGGCGGAAAAGTTAGAAGCGGGCTACCCGCTAACCTAGCGGCAGCGCCATCACAATCGCATCTTCACGGCCATGGGTGCCTGGGTAGTAATTCCGGCGGATGGTCACTTCGTTGAAGCCGAGATCTTCGTACAACGCGATGGCAGCACGGTTAGAAGCGCGGACTTCCAGCCACAACGTCACTACGCCACGGGTTTCCAATTGGGCAATGAGCGCTTCCAGCAGCTGGCGGCCGAACCCACGACGTTGCCAGTCTGGATGAATGGCAATGTTGAACAGCGTAGCTTCATCCAGCACGATCTGGGTAATGGCAAAACCGGCCATCTGCCCGTCGGATTCCAGCTTCAGATTCAGATAGCGGTCGCCCTGATTGCTGGTAAAGGTGGCCTGTGTCCAGGGAAAGGCGTGGCTGGCTTGCTCAATCTTGAAGGCTGTGGCCAGATCGGCCGCGTTCAGGGTAGAAATAGTGTTCATGATGACAAATCTGCTGCCAGAGTGCGCGTTTGGCACTCGCATCGAGAGAGAGCTCGGCCAATGCCGGGCTATATAGCTGCGCGCCGGCCACCGCAAGTGGCTCCGCAACGCCCAACCGCCAACTGTTGCATTCGGTGTCCTCAGGCAGCATAGCCACCTGATCCGGCGTCAGGCCGTAGGTTTGCGCCGGGGTCAATCCCAGGCTGCGCAGCACGTCGCAAAACAGCGGATCGTTATGCTCAGGCAAGGTCTGCGCCACAACCAGCAAGCGCACCTCGGGTGGCAGGCTGACCGCGACTTCGCCCTGCAACACGCCCGGGCGGCGCAATGTCCACTGCGTAATACCCAGTTGTTGTAACAGCCAGTCGCGTTTTGATGCCATGCCGATTCCTGTCAGGATCTACCTGTTGTGGTGCGCCATGCCTGCCATGCGCCGCGCTATGCTAACAAACCCGCACGGCCTGCGCCAACATCCCGTCATCTTTCATCTTAACGGTTCTCTTTATACCCAATAGCTTTCAAATTGCAGGAAGGCGGCAAGCGAGTGAATCCCCAGCAGCTTACTCAAGTAAGTGACTGGGGTGAGGTCGCGCAGCCAACACATCTGCGATTTGAAAGATGACGGGTATATAAACCCGTCGAACATATCGCCACAAAGCTCTATAATCCCCGGTCTAATTTCTAGGAGCCAAAACCTGATGTCTGCATTAACCCCCGCCAGTGAAGTTATGCTGCGCCACAGTGATGAGTTTATCGAACGCCGCGTTCTGTTTGCCGGTGACCTGCAGGACGCCCTGCCGGCCCAATTCGAGGCCGCGGATGTGCGTGTCCATACCCAGCAGTACCATCACTGGCAGTTACTGAACCGGGCGATGGGTGACAACGTGCAGTTCGGTCTGACCGTGGATGCCGCGTTCGTCGCCGAGTGCGATACGCTGATCTACTACTGGCCGAAGAGCAAGCAGGAAGCCCAATTCCAGTTGTGCAACATTCTGGCATTGCTGCCCGTAGGCGCTGATGTGTTCGTCGTCGGCGAGAACCGCAGCGGTGTTCGCAGCGCGGACCAGATGCTCGAAGACAACACCACACTGGTTAAAATCGACAGCGCTCGCCGCTGTGGCCTGTATCACGGTCGTCTGGATACGCAGGCCGAATTCGCACTGGAAGACTGGTGGGAAAGCTATCAATTACACGATCTGGAAGTGAAAACACTGCCGGGCGTGTTCAGCCGTGACGGCCTGGACGTTGGGAGTTCGCTGCTGCTGTCTACTCTGGATAAACACATGAAAGGCAAAGTGCTGGACGTGGGTTGCGGTGCCGGTGTCATGGCGTCAGTGTTGTCCAAAATGTCACCAAAGATGAAGCTGACCCTCAGCGACGTCAACGCAGCCGCTATTGAATCCAGCCGTGCAACCCTGGCTGCCAACGGCATTGAAGGTGAAGTCATCGTCAGTAACGTCTATTCCGACATTACCGGCCGCTTTGATTTGATCATCTCCAACCCGCCGTTCCATGATGGCCTGCAAACCAGCCTGACAGCGGCCGAAACCTTGATCCGCGGCGCATTGAAACACCTGCCGATTGGTGGCCGCCTGCGCATCGTGGCCAACGCCTTCCTGCCGTACCCGGACATTCTGGACGCCACCTTTGGCAGCCATGAAGTGCTGGCACAAAACGGCCGCTTCAAGGTTTATCAGGCAACCGTAGCCCGTGCGCCACGCGATACCAAGAAGAAGAAATAAGTCGGATTTCGCCCGTTAACCCCGGGTATCAGGGCGCCGCGTTCATACGCGGCGCCCTTTTTATTTAACCGTTAATATACGTCATCGACTCCGCACTGTAGCGATTGCCCGCCACTGCCTCCACCGGGAACACGGCCTCGATTGCCGCCAGGTCCGCCTGGCTCAATGTCAGTTCCGCTGCCGCCATGTTCTCCTCCAGATAACGACGCCGTTTGGTACCCGGAATCGGCACAATATGCTTGCCTTGCGCTAACACCCAGGCCAACGCCAACTGCGACGGTGCCACGCCTTTCAGTTTCGCCAGCTCGGTCACTTTCGCCACCAGGGCCAGATTGCGGGCAAAGTTATCGCCCTGGAAGCGCGGATTGCTACGGCGGAAATCGTCGGCATCCAGGTCCTCCGGCCGCTGGATCGCCCCAGTCAGGAAACCTCTCCCCAGCGGACTGTAAGGAACAAAACCGATGCCCAGACGCTCACAGGCGGCCAATACGCCTTGCTCGGCATCACGCGTCCATAGCGAATACTCGGTCTGCAACGCGGTAATCGGATGCACCTTATGCGCACGCTCAAGCGTAGCAACCGACGCTTCGCTAAGCCCAATGTGGCGGATCTTCCCTTCACGGATCAGATCCGCCATGGTACCCACGACATCCTCAATGGGCACCTGCGGATCGACCCGGTGCTGGTAATAAAGGTCTATTTCATCGACCCCCAGTCGTTTCAGGCTGCCTTCAACCGACCGGCGAATGTATTCCGGCCGGCTGCTGACGCCACGCGCGGCGGGATCGGTGGGATCGCGCAAAATACCGAACTTCGTCGCTAAAAACACCTGCTGCCGCTTGCCCTTGATTGCCTTCCCCACCAGTTGCTCGTTCGTGTGTGGGCCGTACATGTCGGCGGTATCCAGCAGGGTGACGCCCAGTTCGAGCGCCCGATGCAAGGTGGCGATGGCTTCCTGTTGATCGCTGCCGGTTGAGTAAAAGTCACTCATCCCCATGCAGCCCAAGCCCAGAGCAGAAACAGTCGGGCCATTGGGGCCTAATTGACGTTGTTGCATTGTGTTGCCCTCATACCGTGGATTGATAACGCAACAAAGTCTGGTTGTTTACCCTGCAAAGATAAATAATGCGAATGGCTCATCACTGTTCATAAATCGCTAACAATACGGAGAAGCCGATGGATCAGATCCAGGCCATGCGCATTTTTACCCGTATCGTCGAGTTGGGCAGCTTCAGTCGGGCAGCCGAGCGTCTGCAATTGCCACGAGCCACCGTCAGTAATGTGCTCAAGCGACTGGAACAACGCCTCGGCGTACGCCTGCTGATCCGCACCACCCGCCAGGTACAGGTGACCAGCGAAGGCACGCTTTATTACCAACGCTGCGTGCAATTGCTAGGGGCATTGGAAGAAGCGGACACACTGTTTAGCCACCATAAACTGAAGCCTTCCGGCAACATACGTATCGATATGCCGCATTCGCTGGCTCGCGAAATCGTTATTCCCGCGTTGGGTGACTTTTATCAGCGCTATCCAGAGCTCACCCTGTCGCTGGGGGCCAATGACACCCACGTCGACTTGCTGCGTGAGGGCGTGGATTGCGTACTGCGCGCATGGGAAACCGAGGACGACAGTCTGGTGGCACGACGCATAGCCATGATGCCGCAGCTAACCTGTGCGTCACCCGGCTATCTGGCGACGTTCGGCGTGCCGCAGTCGATTGATCAATTACAACCGCACCAGGCGGTGGGTTACTTTTCCCTCGCCAGCAACCGCAATTATCCGCTGGAATTTTGCCGGAATGGCAAAGTGGAATTACGCGAACTCCCCACCCGGCTAAACGTCAGTGGCGCAGATGCCTACACCAGTGGCTGTCGCGCCGGCCTGGGGCTCATACAAGCTTCTCGCTATTCGTTGACGCCCTGGCTGCAAAATGGGGAATTGGTGGAAGTATTGGCAGAAACACCGCCCCCGCCGATGCCCATTTACATCATGTATCCTCCCGGTCGTTTCCTTGCGCCACGGGTCAGGGTGTTGATTGACTGGCTGATTTGGCTGTTTGAGCACGGCAAAAGTAGTGATATGGCTATATTTCCAGCAAACACCAGCAAACAGGGGAAATAACTATTGACGTACCCGCCAAAATCTCTAGAATTCGCCTCCGTGGTAGCGTTACTCCGGTAATGTTTCTGGTATGCGAAGGTGGCGGAATTGGTAGACGCGCTAGCTTCAGGTGTTAGTGTCCTTACGGACGTGAGGGTTCAAGTCCCTCTCTTCGCACCAAATAACCACATGATTTATATTGCACAGCATCAATGCGAAGGTGGCGGAATTGGTAGACGCGCTAGCTTCAGGTGTTAGTGTTCTTACGGACGTGAGGGTTCAAGTCCCTC